>NZ_AZFX01000035.1 GCF_001435835.1 Lapidilactobacillus concavus DSM 17758 | reverse complement strand
TTTTGACGCATTATCTGATGACGCCGTAAATAAAAATGACAACTTCATTGGTCTACCGATAAACTCGCTCGAAGTCTGTTGGCTCTTTGAAGCCGTGTATTGAAAATTGGGATGAGTGGAACGATGAAGACAACTTCTATTAGGTGGTGTTTGGAATGGATACACAAATTGTTTTTGGAGTAGATGTTAGTAAGCACAAATCAAATATTGCCATTGTAATCAATGGCAAAGTAGTCGATGAATTTAAGATTACTCATACACGAGATGGTTTTAAACGTTTGGATGATGCGTTGAATCATTTCAAGAATCCACAAGTTATTTTTGAGTCATCAGGAGTCTATTCACGCACTTTACGTGCGTTCCTTCAGCGAAATAATTGGTCATACACTGAAATTAATCCATTAGCCGCTAAAAAGGATATGGATAGTTTCCGTCACAATAAGAATGATCAACTAGATGCGGTTGCCTTAGCTCAGGCAATGAATCAACATCATTATGCCCCAACCTTCCAAGAACAACAGATTTATAGTGAACTACGTGATATGGAACGATCCTATCAAGAGTTCAATGAAGATATTGTTAGAGCTAAAAACAGGCTACATCAAAAACTACAGATTACTTTTCCGGAGATTGAAAAGTTCATGAGTACTACTGATAGTGCACTTTATTGGCACGTCGTACAGCAGTTTTCACATCCAGATTTGGTCTTAGAACTTACTATCGCCGATCTATCAGCTAGCCTCTTAAATGCGACGCCTAAGAATATGAGTGTATTAAGAGCCACAGCACTCGCAGAGCGCTTAAGAAACTTGGCCCTGAATTCAGCTCCAGCCGTAAGGAAAGATGCTTATGCGGTTACTGCAGTGAAGCAGTTAGCACAAGAGGTTGAGCGTATCAGTGAGCACAAAGCAGAAATCATTCAACAGATGGAAACTCTAGCAAAGAGCTTGCCGGAGTTTGAAATTCTTCAATCAATTCCTGGATTTGGCGTTAAAACCACTGTTTGCGTTATCGCTGAATTAGGTGATATCCGCAGATTCCATAGTGCTAACGCGATCAATGCATATATTGGAATTGATCTGATTCAATATCAATCTGGTGATTTTGAAATGGCTCAACATATCCGTAAACGCGGGAATGCTTATGCACGTAAGATTCTCTTCAAAACAATTCTAAATATGATCAGTACTTCTAAATATCATCCTTCAAACGTCAGTGTGGCTTACGAACAAAAAAAGCAATCTTCTAGTGCCATACGCACCAAGAAGATTGCCATAGCAGCTATGAGCCGCTTGATTAGAACCATATATCACCTAATCAAATACAATGAATTGTA
>NZ_AZFX01000034.1 GCF_001435835.1 Lapidilactobacillus concavus DSM 17758 | reverse complement strand
CCCGAGTTTACAATTCAAGTGCAACACCCTGTGACCTAGACCAGAGTAGACAAAAAGGCCATGAAGACCTATTCTTATAATCACCACAATAATAAGAGAGTAGGTTTCTTCATGACCCAATCCCAGATTACCACGTCTATCCATTATCGACAACTAAAACTTCATGAACGTGGCCAAATTGAAGTTTTGCACAATCAAGGTTTATCTTGCCGAATGATCGCGAAAACGCTCCAAAGAAGCCCGAGCACGATCAGTCGTGAATTACATCGTGGTATGACAACGCAAATCGGCATTAACCACAAGGAAAGTCAAATCTACTTTGCCGAAACTGGTCAAGCTGTCAGTCAAAACCGAAGAGAACTTAGCCATGCAATTGGTATGTTGGCTAAAAGCCCTGAGTTCTTCGCCGAATTAATTCCGGCTCTTCGAGCACGCCCACGAATACACAGTGTAGATAGTTTTGTTCATAGCTTCAAAGAAATTCATCCAGAATTATCTTGTCCCTCGACATCGACTGTCTATCGCTATATCGATCATGGCTGTACGGGACTCAATAATACCGACCTGCCTAAGAAACTCAGTCGACGTTTAAAACACGCTGGCAAACAACATGATCGTTTAAATAAACGTGTGTTAGGTCAGTCGATCGAAGAGCGACCAGCAGAGGTCGAAGACCGTCAAGTTTTAGGCCACTGGGAAGGCGATTTAGTTAAAGGTAAGCGGACTGAGAGTGAACCCGCACTATTGACCTTAACTGAGCGTGTGAGCCGTTATGAGATCATCATTAAGCTCTCGGACTATCATGCCGAAACTTGTCTTCAAGGCTTACAAGCGGTTCTTGATGACTATGGTCATGATTATTTTAAGAGTATTACCTTTGACAACGGCAGTGAGTTCTCGTTGCTTAGTCAGGTCAATGGCACCGATATTTATTTTGCGCATCCTTATTCACCTTGGGAGCGTGGTTCCAACGAGAATCAAAACGGTTTGATCCGCGAATATATTCCTAAAGGTCGCTCGATGCATGACGTCTCAATCATTGATCTACAAGCAATTCAAGATGCACTCAATCAACGCCCGCGTCGAAGCTTGGACTATCGTTGTGCAGCTGAGTTGTACATTGATTTAGACGACTAACTATACCAATT
>NZ_AZFX01000033.1 GCF_001435835.1 Lapidilactobacillus concavus DSM 17758 | reverse complement strand
GCCGAGAGTAGTTGGTGGGAGACTGCCTGCGAGGGTAGGGCGCTGCCACGCTAAATGGAGGTTTAGCTCAGCTGGGAGAGCGTCTGCCTTACAAGCAGAGGGTCACAGGTTCGAGCCCTGTAACCTCCATTGAGTCGTTAGCTCAGTTGGTAGAGCATCTGACTTTTAATCAGAGGGTCGACAGTTCGAGCCTGTCACGACTCATAGTTGACCATTATACGGGTGTGGCGGAATTGGCAGACGCGCTAGATTTAGGTTCTAGTGTCCGAAGGACGTATGGGTTCAAGTCCCTTCACCCGTATTAACGCCGAGAGGCGTCAACGAAAAAAGAGATGCCGACTTAGCTCAGTTGGTAGAGCATCTGATTTGTAATCAGAGGGTCGGGCGTTCAAATCGTCTAGTCGGCATATGCGGAAGTAGTTCAGTGGTAGAACATCACCTTGCCATGGTGGGGGTCGCGGGTTCGAATCCCGTCTTCCGCTTTCATTATATCGCCGGGGTGGCGGAACTGGCAGACGCACAGGACTTAAAATCCTGCGGTGAGTGATCACCGTACCGGTTCGATTCCGGTCCTCGGCATATAATGAAAAATGCACCCATAGCGCAATTGGATAGAGTGTCTGACTACGAATCAGAAGGTTGTAGGTTCGACTCCTACTGGGTGCATAGTTCGGGAAGTAGCTCAGCTTGGTAGAGCACCTGGTTTGGGACCAGGGGGTCGCAGGTTCGAATCCTGTCTTCCCGAT
>NZ_AZFX01000032.1 GCF_001435835.1 Lapidilactobacillus concavus DSM 17758 | reverse complement strand
ATACCTTAGCTGCGTAAAACTATTTATTTTTGTCTAACTTTTATGTTGCACTTCAAAACCACAGCTACGCTTTTTTCACGTTGATCATCATCTCTAAAATCGTGGATGAAACTTTTCTAATCTTTAGGCCGATAGAATTGGCGATTGTCCAGGCCAAAGACACGTTCGCTAAAACTTCCTGGCTCTGTCTTATTCAATGCCTTTGAAATCATATTGATTGATGCATCGATCTCATCGATATAATGCAACACTTCCGCCTCTAGTAACTTCGGCCGTTCAGGTGACCCATATTCAAGCAAGCCATGATGCGCAAGAACCATGTGTCTAAGCAGCAACACATCTTCATCCGCTTCAGAAATCTTCAGTGCCTGACAAGCTAAAACGATTTGTTCATCGATCAAGACGATGTGTCCAATCAGATTGCCAGGAACCGTATATTCAGTGCCAACCGCTCCACTCAGTTCAATTGTCTTACCCAAATCATGCAAAATTGTGCCTGCGAGCAACAGTGAGTAATTTATTTGCGAATATTGTTGGCTGATTGCCTTTGCTAGCCGCATCATGCTCAGTGTATGAAATGCTAACCCACCGGTAAAGTCATGATGATTCGACTTAGCCGCAGGGTGCTCATAAAAAGCATTCTGATATTTCTGTAACAAGAAACGAACAATTCGATTCCATTTTGCATTCTGGATATCAAACATGGCCTTCTGGATTTCATCTTGCATCTGTGCAGAAGACATCGGTGCCTGTGCAACGAATTGACTCGTTTGAAAACCTTCATTTGAATCCGCTAAAAATAGTTTAGTGATTTTGACTTGTGGCTGCCCGTTGTAAAGATCACGCTGACCCTCAAGATGAACGATTGCCCCACTTGCAAAATGCTGGATGTCTTCGTCTTTAGCATCCCAATACATTCCAGAGATTTCACCGCTTCGATCTTGAAAAATAAGCGAGATGAATCGTTTACCGTTTTTAGCAACGCGAACTTCCGCCTGTTTAATCATCACAACAATCTGGAAAGGTGCCCCATTTTTTAAATTAGCAAGTTGTCCTGCCAAGATAGCCACCTCTTTTACTAGTCTTGATACAGCTCTGTGATTGGCTTGGTGACAATCTGATTCAATTCATCCATCACGCGATTCATTTCTTGTTCACATGACATCAAATCTTTCATCAAGTCGATTTGCATCAATTTACCACTGAAATCACGCATTTTTTGGATATCATCGTCAGAAATTTCTTGTCCGGACGCCTGCTTCTGCTGGAACTCCGCCTGTAATTTCTCCATTTGCTGGAATAAACCATAGGCAACTGGATCGGCCTTCATCTTTGCAAAAGCAGTCTTCAATGCCGTGTATTCCGGTGTCTGTCTTAAAGCAGTCGCCATCTCGTTTGCATTATCATAAATATTGATTGTCATCATCTTGCTCCTTTATTTGTGCCGTCGTAGAGTATCTTGCAATGAGTGATTTTGAATCGTTCAAACTTGCTGTGATTTCAGGGACAAGCACGTTTTAATGGCCAAATAAGCCTTTAACTCCATTATACCATTCATTAACCTTTTCTTTGGCATGATTCAGTGTATCTCCAACGCTATTTTCAAAATCGGCAAACCAGTCCCCACTATGACCACTTCCGGTGCTTTGTCCATTTTGAGAAGCAATTGCCGCTGCATCCTCTGTTGAAAAGCTGGTACGTGCCGTATAAGGTAAAATATTAGTCATTTCTTGTTTGAAAATACCGCCGATATAACTTGCTGTGAGATAATGTTGCTCATCCGTCTTGTCATAACCGAGCCAAGTTGCCACCACAATATCAGGGGTATAACCAACGATCCATTGATCCTTCGTGCCACTGCCGGGATAACTGTCTGGCAATTCAGTGCTCCCTGTTTTACCCGCAACATTATAACCAATGGGTTTGGCGTTCTTACCGGTACCTTCATTGAAGACACCTAACATCATACTCGTCATCGTTTCCGCCACTTTTTTGCTGAGAACTGTTTTGCTTGAGATTTTGGTATGATCAACAATCACGGCGCCAGTTGCATCAACGATTTTGGTAATAAAATGTGCGGTCGTCATCTTGCCATTATTAGCAAATGCCGTGTATGCCTGCGCCATCTGTAACGGTGAAACACCCGTCTGTAAGCCACCTAGGGCAAGCGCTAAATTTTGATCGACTTTGGGCACTGGGATACCAAATTTTTCTAACGAGGCCACACCTTTGCTGATCCCAATTTGATCAAGTAACCAGACGGCGGGCACGTTACGGCTCTGCGCAAGCGCCTGGTACATTGGGACTTGACCAAGATAACTGCCATCCACATTTGTTGGGTGATATTGATTTTTACCAAAGGTCATATCTTTATCTGTCAATTCTGAATCATAATGATATCCATTTTCCAACGCCGGAGCGTAGACGGCTAACGGTTTGATCGTCGATCCTGGCTGACGTTTGATCATCGTGGCATAATTATAACTTCTGAAACTATGCTCGCCGCGCCGACCTACAACCGCTAAAACACCGCCAGTTTGTGGATCAAGCGCAATTGATCCGGATTGTGGCATCGTCCCATCTGCTGAATTGCTCGGGAACAACCAATTATTATTGTAGGCATTCTGCATCTGTGTTTGGGCATTAGGATCTAAGCTCGTATATATCTTATAGCCCTTGTTCAGGATGTCTGATTCAGAAATACCATAATCATTTATCGTCTCACTAATTACCGCGTCAAAATAGTACGGATAGCGGTAATTATTCGTCGCTGAATAGGTGTTTGTGATTGTCAAAGCCTCTTGCTTAGCTGTCGAAACCTCAGACGAAGATAGAAAATTCGTTTGTTGCTCAAGATCCAGAATCAAATTACGACGACTAGTCGCATTCTCGGGGTGCTTAACAGGATCATAGAAAGTTGGATTCCGGAGCATCGCTGCTAGTGTCGCCCCTTGTGCAGCCGTGAGCTGACTCGCATTACGTCCGAAATACCGCTTGGACGCATCTTGAACGCCCCAAATACCGTTTCCAAAGTAGGCATTATTTAAATACATGGTTAAAACGTCTTGCTTGCTGTAGACACGATTGATTTCAATCGCCAAAAATAATTCTGCGATTTTACGCGTGAAAGTTTGCTTCTGTGTCAGTAGCATATTCTTAGCCAATTGCTGCGTGATTGTACTTCCGCCGCCGTTAATTTGGCCATGGTGTATAATATAGTTCACACCTGCTCTGGCAATACCCTTAATACTGAAACCGTGATTTGAATAAAAAGTTCGATCTTCGGTTGCAATCACTGCATGCTGAACATTTTTCGAAATTTCTGGTAGTTCGACGAAAGTTCCTTTTTGTGAATAGAGACTACCCGCTTTCTTACCATTGCGATCAATAACCGTGGTCACCGTCTTTAAAGATGCTTTGAGGTCGCCCACATTTGCGGTTTTTGCCTTAATCGTATAAAAGGTCGAAATACCCAAAAACAGAATTAAAAACACCAGGATCAACCAGCGTGTTAATTCTGCGTGTCGCCATGCGACTTTTAATTTTTGCCAAAAGCCGTTAAGATAGAGATGCTGCTCTTCTCGTGGGCGTTGTTTTTGATCGTGCTTACGTTTCATCTTTATCAACCACCAATGAGTTTAATTTTAACACGACCGCTTCAATTTCCATCGGACCAACGCCTCATTTACAACTTTTTTAGAAATCAGCGAAGGAAGACGTCATGAAGACCTATTTTTCGATTCAACTCCCGGATTATTTTGAACCACTCACCATTCGACAACTCCTCAAATATTGGTTAGTTCCCCGCAAGTGGCAACATTTATTGCGCATTCAAGAAAAAATTCTAGTTAATCAACGCTATCACCATTTCGATGAATTAGTCCATGGAAACGATCTGATTACACTTGATTTTGATTTTCTACCCACCAACACACAATCATATTTACCAGATGATTCCCAGCGCCCCACGATTCTGTTTGAAGATGAAACCACGCTAGTGCTCAATAAACCTGCAGGTATTAAGACCCATCCTAATCGACCAGACGAAACTGGTACTATGCTGAATTATCTCCAAGCCAACTCCCCTAACGTCTTGATTGTTCATCGTCTGGATCAACAGACCAGCGGCGCCCTGCTGATTGCAAAAAGTACCGTAGTTGTCCCTATTTACAATCGACAATTAAGTTCGAAAATGATGAAACGGGACTATCTCGCATGGATTGAACATCCACAGCTACCAGATAGTGGCACGTTAACCGGACCGATTGCGTCTGATCCCAATGATATTCGTAAATTTCGAGTAGATCCTGAGAACGGTCTTCCTGCAACGACTCATTTTCAAGTTTTGAAGCGAACTGATCATGCCGCACTGGTTAAATTAACACTGGAAACCGGACGAACACACCAACTTCGAGTCCATTTGAGCCATTTTGGTCACCCAATCATCGGCGATCCACTTTATAACGACAACACACATCCGAATGACAAAATGTTGCTTCATGGCTATCAATTAAGCTACGAACAACCCTTTGGTTTCCATACCATTCAACGCGTACAAGCCCCATTACCTACCTATTTTCCAAAATAATTGAAATAACCTTCTCGAGTCCACCAACAATGATTAGATCGATTGGTCAGACTTAAGAAGGTTATTTTTGACAATAATGGTTACTGAAGCAATTATTTCGATTTAATATAATTTGTTCCGTTCGCCTTTGGCCCAACAGCTTTGCCCAAGAAGAGAACGAGAACCAAAATGGTTAAGACATACGGTGCACATTGCAAGTAGACAGAAGGAATCTTCGAGATGCCTGGCAGCTGACCCCCAATAATACTTAAGCTTTGCGCAAATCCGAAGAATAGTGCAGCACCCATCGCACCAATTGGATTCCACTTACCGAAGATCATCGCCGCCATCGAAATGAAACCTTGACCGACAATCGTCCCAGCGGAAAAATTACCTGAAATCGATTGTGCAAATACCGCACCACCAATACCACCAAGAAGACCAGAAAGCAACACACCTGCATATTTATAACCATAAACATTAATCCCAAGCGTGTCAGCGGCTTGCGGATTCTCACCCACAGAACGTAGACGCAAACCAAACTTGGTTCTAAATTGGATCCACCAAGCAATAATCGCGATGACGATTGCAATGTAAGCCATCACCGAGGTGTTTTTGAAAAAGATCTGACCAATCACAGGAATCTTCGACAGTCCTGGGAAACTAAAATAGCCAAAACTCTGTGCGATATTATCGGTTTGGCCTTTTGCATAAATAGCTTTCACGAGAAAGACGCTTAATGCAGGTGCCAATAAGTTAATAACGGTACCACTCACGATATGATCCGCACGAAAATTGATTGTTGCGACCGCATGCAGTGCAGAAATCGCAATTCCAACGACACCCGCAACGATTAGAGCTAGCCAAGGGGTCGCTTTACCAAAGGTATCTGCAAAAGTGAGGTTAAACACCACGGCACTAAACGCACCCATCACCATGATACCTTCCAAACCGACATTGACCACGCCACTGTGTTCAGAGAACGTGCCACCCACTGCGGTAAAAATCAACGGCGTTGAAAAGACAAGCATTGAGGAAACAATTAACGCAATCATACTCACCATATTCATGATATGCGTCCCCCTTTCTTCTCTTGATTATCCGGTATATCCGAAGAAGTTGTCGTGCTTGTCTGAGTTTTTTGTGTGGCAATTTGCTCAGTTTCACGGGTTTGACGCTGTTTGAACAAAAGTCCGATCACATAATCAATGGCAACGAAGAAAATAATGCTGGCAACGACAATGTTGACGATTTCAAACGGCACACCTGCACCCGTCTGCATGCCCAGTCCACCAATCTTTAGCACACTGAATAAGATCCCAGACAGGAGAATACCAACAGAACTTCCACTTCCTAACAGGGAAACTGCCATCCCATCGAAACCGATGGAAAGAGACGCAGTTTGAGTGAAGAAGTTCTGGTAAGTACCCAACCCTTCGACCACACCACCAAGTCCAGCCAGAATGCCTGACAGAACCATCGACATAATAATCGTTCGTTTACTACTCATCCCAGCATACTCAGAAGCGAATGGATTCATCCCCACGGAACGAATTTCAAAACCTAGGGTCGTTTTTTTCATAATAAACCAGACGGCAACTAACGCAATCAGCGCTAAAAACAAACCACCGTTAATTCTTGACCCACCAAAAAGGTCGCTAAGCCAAGACATCCGCAAACTGGCATGAGCACTGATTGACTGCGTTGCATCTTGACTGGTTCGAAAACTCTTTGGCATGATATTCTGCATCAAGTAAGTACTCAAGTAGAGCACAACGTAATTCAACATAATCGTCACAATAACTTCACTGGTTCCAAAAAAGGCGCGTAGCACACCAGGAACAGCAGCGGTAATGGCACCCGCAAGTGCACCCACTAAAATAGCAAGCGGTAGAAGAATGTAAGTTGGTAAATTAGGAAATGCGAGTGCTATCCAAATGCTACCAATCCAGCCAGCAAGTGCCTGACCAGATAAACCAATGTTGAAAAAGCCAGCAGAACTAGCAACCGAGAATCCCAACGCTGTAAAAATCAACGGCGTCGCTTGTCGCAAAGTCTCCCCAATTGCGGAACTAGTACCTAGCGCGCCTCGCAACATTGAACTATATGCTTGCATCGGCGAATAACTAAAAATCAACATCACAATGGCACCCACTAAAAAACCTAAAATAATCGAAATCAATGGGACCAAAATCTTTTTAACTGGTTGACTGACTCTTAGCATTATTTCACCTCCTGGGCAGCCGCTTGCTTGCTGGAACCAGCCATCAACAGACCTAATTCCTGTTCGGTGGTTGTTTCAGGACGTACTTCACCGGCAATTTTGCCATCGTGCAAGACAATAATACGATCAGATAAATTCATGATCTCATCCAATTCAAAACTGACCAATAACACTGCTTTCCCTTTATCACGTTGATCGATCAATTGGCGGTGGATGTATTCGATTGCGCCAACATCAAGTCCACGTGTAGGTTGACTGACAATGATCAACTTCGCATCGCGGTCCAATTCACGCGCAATAATCGCCTTTTGCTGATTGCCGCCCGATAACTCACCCGCCTTTAACTGTTCGTTGGTCGTTCGAATATCGTAAGTCTTGATCAACCGAAGCGCGTGTTTACGAATCTGTTTATAGTCCAAAATACCGTGATGACTGAGCGGTTGGTGATAGTAAGTCTGCAACGAGAGATTCTCTGCAAGCGACATCTGTAGAACAAGCCCGTATTTATGCCGATCTTCTGGGACATGTGAGACGCCCATTTCGGTGATCTTACGAACTGGCGCGTTCGTCAAATCGTGTCCTTCAATCTCGATTGAACCACTAGAAACCTTGCGAAGCCCAGTTAACGCTTCGATCAATTCGGTTTGCCCATTCCCATCGATACCTGCAACGCCGAGAATCTCACCCGCGTGAACCGTGAAATCAATGCCCTTAACGGCAGGAATTCCGCGACTTTCTTTGACCTCAAGTTGTTTGACATTCAAGACTGGTGCGCCAATCTGTGCAGGCGCTTTGGGAATCTTGAACGTCACACTATGGCCAACCATCATTGTTGCCAGCTCTTCACTTGAAGCATCAGCAACTTCGACCGTTCCAATACTTTTTCCACGACGAATCACCGTACAACGATCAGCGGCCAGTTTAATTTCCGCCAGCTTATGCGTAATCAAGATGATTGATTTACCCTCAGCAACTAATCCCTTCATGATTTCAATCAGTTCATCGATCTCCTGAGGTGTCAAAACGGCAGTTGGCTCATCAAAAATCAGTACTTTTGCGCCACGATATAATATTTTTAAAATTTCGGCACGTTGCTGCATTCCGACTGAAATCTCGCTAACCTTAGCCGTCGGATCTACTGCCAAGCCGTATCGATCAGACAATTCTTGAATCTCTTTTTGTGCCTGCTTGCGATTGATCACACCACCGGTACTCGGCTCTGTCCCTAAAATAATATTCTCGGTCACCGTGAACGCGTCAACAAGCATGAAGTGCTGATGCACCATTCCGATGCCAAGTTGATTAGCGATCGTTGGATTATCAATGCTGACAGGTTCACCGTTCATTAAGATCTCGCCTGAAGTTGGCGCCAGCAAACCAGACAAAATATTCATCAACGTGGATTTACCGGCGCCATTTTCGCCTAAAAGTGCATGAATTTCACCAGGTTTAACTTTTAGATCAATCTGATCATTTGCTTTAAATCCAGAGAAGTCCTTGGTAATTTTACGCATTTCAATGACATAATCTGATTTTGTCATTGCTACCTCCCTTTCTATTCGATAATGATTTAGTCGACCTGTACAAATCTTCTGATAAAAATACTCCTTGCTCAACTGCTTGAGCGAAGGAGTAAAGATAATCTATACGCTTTTATTTAGCAGGATGTTCAGGCACTTTAATTGTACCATCAATAATTGCTTTTTTGGCTTTCTCGACGGCACTCTTGGCTTTAGCAGATAATTGACCATCTGTTAAGCCAACACCATCCTCTTTCAAACCATAGGTCAAATGCTTGCCACCAGGGAATTTACCCTTCATCGAAAGATTGGATAAGTCTTCAGTGACGCTGCCAACACCCTTTAACGTTGAAGTTAAAGTGAAGTTAGCGGATTTCCCACTCTTGGTTGTATATTTGCCTTCTGCGGACTGGTCACGATCGACACCAATGACCCAGACCTTCTTAGCACCATCCTGATTAATTGCTTTAGCTTCTTGAAAGACCCCATTGCCAGTTGCACCAGAGGCATGGAACACAATGTCGGCGCCCTGTTGATACATACCTTGTGCAATTGATTTACCTTTATCAGGCGCATTGAAATCACCAGCATATTGATTGATGATCTTAACCGTCTTACCTAATTCTTTAGCACCAGCTTTGACACCAGCAGTGTAACCAGCATCAAAACGATCGATGACGTCACCCTTTACACCACCGATAAAACCAACTGTATTTGTTTTGGTCGTATATGCTGCAGCAATTCCGGCAAGGTATGAAGCTTCATTATCCTTAAACGTTGCGGAGACAACATTTTTAACGCCTTCGATTGAGTCATCAATGATGACAAAATTGGTCTTTGGAGATTTTTCTGCAGATTTCTTAATTGCAGGTTGAAGTTTGTAACCAATTCCGAAAATTGTTTTAAATCCAGCTTGTGTTGCCTGATCAATATTCGGAATGTAATCGGATTCGTTCGAAGATTGGAAATACTGGAAGCCAGAATTACCACGACTCAAATCGTGTTCTTTGCCCCACTTCTGCAAACCTTCCCACGCAGATTGATTAAAGGATCGGTCATCAACGCCACCTGTATCTGTAATTAACGCAACTGTATGTTTTGTCGAACTTGAGTTGCTTGTATCATTACTCGTTCCTGTCTTCTTACCTGCACAACCTGCTAAGGTCAATGCAATGATTGCACTCAATACACCAGCAGCTAAAACTTTTGCTTTTTTCATTTCTGTAAAGCCCTCCTCAAAGTTTGATTGCTAATCTTTTTAGATCATTGAAACCAGATAGAAGTGTGATGAGCGTCTTATACCGACACTCACGGTTCTGAGACGGTTGATGTCTCGCGAATTGAAACAAACACAAGAACGATGGTTTTTTATTGTCCGAACATTCCTTATTCAACTTATCAAAATAGTTAAGATATGTCAATCATAAAGACAAACTATACCAATGATAATTTTTAAAGGCTTAGGCCATAGTAACTATATGTTTGAAGCACGTACCCATCATTAAGCTAACTTTAAGTCGGTAAAATATATTTATTTTTCTAAAAGTGACTGACCCTCTGATAAATATCGCGAGAAATCATCCGCCGGAACCATTGCACCACCAGTTGCCCAGACAATATGGGTCGAATCTGTCAGCGAGTACTGCTTAGCCAATTCCGTCTGGCAACGCGGTAAAATGGCAAACCCACTTGTAGCAGAAGGCTCAACCTTTATCTTTTCAGTCTCGTATAAGCGTGCTAATTCCGCCATCATTCGATCATCCTGGAAAGTTGCGGTTCCTAGCAATAATGTCCGCATAAACTTGCCAGCAATGCGTGACGGACGTCCTACGGCTAATCCGTCGGCCTTGGTGATTCCATCGATCCCCACATCATAAACCGAAATTTGATTGTTCATCCCGGTCATCATCCCCAGCGTCACTGAGGGAATATGCGTGGGCTCGGCAAAAATTGGGTGAACGTGCTCACCAAAGACTTGCTTCAAGCCAAACGCAACGCCACCAGGACTCCCACCAACACCCGCCGGCAGATAAACAAATAATGGATGATCTTCATTAACTTGGATTGAAGCCGCCTTAAGTTGCGCCTGCAAACGTAATGCAGCCACTGAGTAGCCCAAAAAGAGATCAACAGAGCCTTCATCATCAATGAAGTAGACATTTGGATCCTTGGCTGCTTGCTCACGACCTGCCGTAATTGCATTAGAAAAATTATCGTTGTACTCGACGACGATTGCACCCTTCTCGCGTAATAAATCTTTTTTCCATTGGGCAGCATCTGCCGACATGTGGACAGTCGTCTGGAACCCTAGTTTTTGAGCGACAATCCCGATCGATAAGCCCAAATTACCAGTCGAACCTACAGCAATACCATATTTACTAAACAACTTTTTGAATTCAGGACTTGCCAAAATCGCGTAATTGTCTTCATAAACTAACATACCCGCTTTAACGGCAATTTTTTCTGCGAATTTCAAAACTTCATAAATACCGCCCCGTGACTTGATTGAACCGGAAATAGGTAAAAGATTGTCTGCTTTCAAAAAGAGCTTCCCCGCAAGTGGCGAAGACAACTTTTCATTAATAGAAGTCTGCATTTCAGGAATAGGAATCAACGGTGACTCCAAAATCCCCTTGGTTGGCAGCGTCTCAGGGAACGCGACTTCAAAATACTTGGCAAAACGTTGAAACCTTGCTTCAGCATCAAAAATATCTGCAAGATCAATCGGTAACTCCGCCGATTCCTGATAATTCGGATTGTGCCAAAACAATGGTTTCTCCGCAATCAGCTGACCAACTTCTGGAAAGTCTGTAACAAGTTTATTGATATCCAACATCTTATGATTCTTCCTTATCTAGGCTTAAACCTAGTATAACAAATTCCAAATTAACTAGTAACAAAAATGAGAAGATTTAATAATTTTGAACAAGTCTTTGCGCGACTTGATGATGAAAGTTTAACGTTGTTGGGTTTCTTAAAATGGATAGATTTAAGTCTCATGGCAGCACGATGGTGAGAAAGTAGATTAAATCTATGCCTGTCTACAAGCATGGCATGACAGCTCCCACTTTTTGATGAACTTTAGTTGACGATGAACCAAAAAAGCACATTCACAGAAGTAAATGTTGAACTGAACCCCCGATGTTGGACCAAATCCAATACCGGGGGTTTTCATATGTCTAAGTTCTCAAAAGAGTTTAAGTTTAGAGTTGTTCAAGAATATCTCAATTATTCTGTTGGGATCGGTCAACTTGCACGCAAATACGGTATCAAGTCAGATGCTCCTATCCTAGTATTTGGTACATAAATTTCTGAACAGTTGTGCCATAATTAA
>NZ_AZFX01000004.1 GCF_001435835.1 Lapidilactobacillus concavus DSM 17758 | reverse complement strand
TTGACCATTTTTTGATCAATCAACATGGGTGGCTAACTTGATTATAAAATTCGCGAAAGAGTTTAAGTTTAGAGTTGTTCAAGAATATCTCAATTCTTCTGTTGGGATCGGTCAACTTGCACGCAAATACGGTATCAAGTCAGATGCGTCCATTCTTAAATGGGTTAATCAATATCAAGTATTCGGCGAAGAAGGACTTGAAGTTAGAAGACCAACATTTATTTATGATGGTTCATTCAAGGTAAATGTTTTAAAATGGTTGAAAACGAATAACGCCTCTTTATCCGAGACTGCTTTACATTTCAATATATCTGAGCCATCAACCATTTGGGCTTGGAAACGTAAACTTGAAGCAGACGGAATAGACGCGCTGTATTCAGTGAGAGGTCGGCCTAAAATTATGTCTGCAGATAAACAGGGTAAAAACAAGAAAAAGCAAACCGAGCTTGAGCGGTTACGCGAAGAAAATGAGCTACTTCAAATTGAGAATGATTATTTAAAAAAATTGAGGGCCTTGGTTCAATCACAACGAGACAAAGAGCGCAAATCATCGAAGAATTAAGGTCTAAGTACAAGCTCACAAATATTCTCAAAGTAGTTGGTATGGCCAAAAGTACTTTTATGTACGCGATTAAGGTTTCTTTGCCTACTGAAGATAAAGACGCAAGCGTCAAACAGTTGATCACTGATATTAAAAACAACGTCCCGGCTGCTGGGTATCGACAGGTAACTAATCAGCTTAAGGAGATGGGATTGTCAATTAACCATAAGCGAGTTTTAAGAATTATGCGCGAGTTAAATCTGCTTTCCTCTGCTTTCAATAAGAAAAAGAACAAATATAATTCGTATAAAGGGAAAGTTGGTACAGTCGCAGTTAACCGATATAATCGACGTTTTATGACAGATCGCCCATATCAGAAATTAACGACAGATATAACTGAAATTCGTTGGGGTAAACAAACGACTAATGAGTGTGCGTATTTCACGTGTATTTATGATTTGTTTTCAGGTGAAGTAATTAGTTATGCGATGTCATCACATCCAACTGTAGAATTCGCAGTTAATGTTTTAAAAGATGCCATCAAACAAATCCCAAAATGTTTAGGTTATCGAACTACTGTGCACTCGGATCAAGGCTTTCACTACCAAAACAAACAATGGGTAAAGGTTTTAAAAGATAATCGAATGTTTCAGAGTATGTCACGGAAAGCGACCTACCTGGATAATGCGCCAATGGAAAGCTTTTTTCACATTATGAAATCTGAAGTATATTACCAGAGAAAGTTTGATAGCTTAGAAGAAGTAGCTGATACAATAACAAGGTGGATAGAATATTATAATCATACAAGGACCAAAACAAAACTGGGTGGCAAGAGTCCGATAAATTATCGAATTCTCACCACCCAGAAAGTAGCTTAAATTTTAGTCCAATGTTTGGGGTTCAGTTCAATATTCTAATCAATTTATATCGGTTTCTATCTCATTTGTGGCACAAAAAAATCCCTTCAAATCACCGGTTAACGGCGACTCAAAGGGATACAAGAAGATTGAGATTCAATCTAATTATTTAACTGTAACTGTAGCACCAACGGCCTCAAGTTTAGCTTTGATTTCTTCAGCTTCTTCAGGTGTTACGCCTTCTTTAACGTTTGAAGGTGCTTTGTCAACTAAGCCTTTAGCATCTTTCAAGCCAAGGTCAGTGATTTCACGAACAGCCTTGATAACTTTAACTTTTTCTTGGCCAACTTCAGTTAATTCAACGTTAACTTCTGTAGGTTCTGCATCAGCAGCAGGGCCAGCAGCACCAGCAGCAGCTACAGGAGCAGCAGCTGAAACGCCAAATTCTTCTTCGATTGCTTTAACTAAATCGTTTAATTCTAGGATTGTTGCATCTTTTAATTGATCAACAATTGCTTGTGTATCTAAAGCCATGTTATTTTCCTCCAATAGAAAATTATTTGTAATTGAAATTATGCAGCTGGTTCATCTTTTGAATCTGCAACAGCCTTAACTGCATAGGCAACGTTGCGAACAGGTGCTTGTAATACAGAAAGTAACATTGATAACAAACCTTCGCGACTTGGTAATGAAGCCAATTCGTTGATTGTTGCAAGATCAGAAACCTTGCCTTCAATGATGCCACCTTTGATTTCAAGGGCGTCAACACTCTTAGCAAACTTCGAAAGTACGCGGGCAGGTGCAACAACGTCGTCATATGAAAAGGCAACAGCAGTTGGGCCAGTAAACGTATCATCTAAGCCTTCATAACCAGCTTTGTCGGCAGCACGACGTAAATAAGTATTCTTAACGACTTTTAGTTCCACACCAGCTTCACGTAATTGTTTACGTAATTCTGTTGCTTCAGCAACCGTTAAACCTAAATAATCGACAACGACAACAGCTTTGGCACGGTTGAATTTATCATAGATATCATCAACGACAACAGCTTTCTTTGCGATAATTGCTTCGCTCATTTATTTCACCTCCACTTATGATTATTTCTTCTTACCTTTTAACCAAATAAAACCTCTGTGCCCAAAGACACAGAGGTTAACTGACGTTATCATCTGGCCTCGCCAGGATATTAAGACATAAGTCACCTGAGTCTTCGGTAGAAAAAGATACTTAAATCAGAATAGCATCTAAATAAGCATTTGTCAAACTCATTCGAGTCTGATCAATCATTTCTCCAGCGTCATCTAAAACAACGCCATTGATTGCTTAAAGTGAATTTGAGTCAACAGCAAGACCAGGACCAAATGTTGAAGTCAAAGTAACGCTCTTGATGTAATTACCTTTAGCTGCAGCAGGACGTGCACGAAGAATAACTTCGTTGAAAGCCTTGAAGTTTTCAATCAACTTATCAGCATCAAAACTGATTTTGCCGATTGGGGCGTGGATCAAACCAGCCTTGTCAACACGATATGTGACTTGTCCAGCTTTAACATCGTTGATTGCCTTAGTTACATCCATCGTAACTGTACCCGTCTTAGGGTTAGGCATCAAGCCTTTAGGTCCTAAGACACGGCCTAAACGACCAACTTTAGCCATCATTGGTGGTGTTGCAACGGCAACATCAAAGTCCAACCAACCGTCTTGGATGCGTTGAACCAAGTCATCAGAGCCGACAACATCTGCGCCAGCTGCTTCAGCAGCCTTAGCTTGGTCGCCTTCAGCGAAGACAACAACGGTTTGTGACTTACCTGTACCGTTTGGTAAAACAACGGCACCACGGATTTGTTGATCTGCTTGTTTAGGATCAACAGAAAGGTTGTAAGCAACCTCAACTGTTGCGTCAAACTTTGCAAAATCAACTTTCTTTAATAATTCAACTGCCTCGGCAGCATTATATTGTTTGTTTTTATCAACTTGCTTTAATGCTTCAGTATACTTCTTGCCATGTTTTGGCATTATTTTTCCTCCTTGCAAATGTGGTCAAATGGACGTTTGGTCCTCCCACTTGATTAAACAACTTTCACTGTTTATCCGACTGTCAATTAGTCAGTGACTTCAAAGCCCATGCTTCTTGCAGTACCTTCAACCATGCGCATTGCTGCTTCAACATCAGCGGCGTTTAGGTCTTGCATTTTGGTTTCAGCGATCTGACGAACTTGATCCTTAGTGACCTTAGCAACCTTCTTCGTGTTAGGCTCACCTGAACCATGCTCTACACCTGCAGCTTTTTTGAGTAAGACAGCAGCTGGTGGTGTCTTAGTAACGAAGTCAAATGAACGATCCTCGTATACCGTAATAACAACAGGAATAATCATACCTGCTTGATCAGCAGTACGAGCATTGAAATCCTTTGTGAAGCCCATGATGTTAATCCCGGCTTGACCCAATGCTGGTCCTACTGGAGGAGCTGGTGTTGCTTTCCCTGCAGGAATTTGTAACTTAACAATGTTTGCTACTTTTTTTGCCACGAGACAAAACCTCCTTAGTCCGTGTTGTGGTTATGATGGAGATAGTAATTTCTCCTCCCACATGTATCAAAACATACTTGAACAATATAGCATACTTACAACCTAAATAGCAATAGGTTTAAACCAACTTGTCAACTTGGTCGAAATCTAATTCGGTGCTGGTCTCACGGCCGAACATATCGATGTTGACCTTTAACTTGAGTTTTTCAGGATCGACTTCGGTAATCTTACCGGTCAGGTTCGCAAACGCACCCTCAACAATTTTGATTGTTTCGCCCTCATCAAACGAGATATCACTATGACGCTTGCTGATTCCCAACTCATGAAGGATGTGTTCGATCTCGCTATCAAGCAATGGCGCAGGCTTGCTACCAGAACCATGACTACCAACGAAGCCTGTCACACCCGGCGTGTTACGAACGATAAACCATGCCTGATCGGTCATGACCATTTCGACCAGTACATAGCCAGGAAATGTTTTGTGTAACTCAGTTTTTTCTTTACCGTTTTTAACTTCTTGCTCTTCTTGTTCTGGGACGATCACACGGAAAATGTTGTTCTCCATCCCCATTGATTGCGCACGCGATTCAAGATTCGCTTTGACTTTGTTTTCATAGCCTGAATAAGTATGTAAGACATACCATTGTTTCTTGATCGATTCGACCATTTAATCTCATCCTTTTTTTGCAAAATAAAAAAACTCCGCGCATACGAAGTTTTTTCTCAATAGCTATATTCTAACAGACTCTAAGGAATAATCAAACCTAAAGTCACGTTTTACTTCAAAATAAATGTTGCCAGACCCTTATTGATCACAAAATCGCACAGCGCAAAGAATAAAGCAAATAAAATCGACGTTGAAAGAACCGTCCAGTTATCATGACGCGTTTGCTTCATTGTTGGCCAAGTTACCAATTTCATCTCATGTCCAACACTACCAAAGAATCTAAAAAGACGTTTCATCTTAAAACTCCTTATCAATACAAGCTATGAAACCCAGGTGTTACTCCTGACTGAATCAAGATTAACGAGTTTCTTTATGCAAAGTGTGTTTCCCACAGTGTTTGCAGAATTTACGAACTTCTAATCGTTCAGCTCGTTGGGCATTTTCGGTAATCGTATAATTACGCGAACCACAAACCGTACAAGCTAATGCTACTTTTTTTCCAGCCATATTCTACCACCTTAATGATTACTACTTAAGTTAGCATAATTGCGTTAAGAAATCAACGCATTCAAATAGACGCCGTAAAAAATGTTGGTCCTGATTGAACAACCAAATCAAATGCACTGACCGGATACAAGAATCTTCATTCATAGCACATCGCCATCTTGATCAAGCTGATCAGCAGATGACTGGTCCAGATGACGTTTTAACTTTTGGTGACAGCGTTCGGCCGCACGAAATAATTGTTTTTCAGTACAGCCTAACAAGCGACAAACTTCGCCAGCCTCCTTCTGTTTGACCACAACTTGAAATGCCTGCAATTCAAGGTAAGACAAGCTCGTCAAATAGCGTTCAAGATTCAACTGCTGCACAATTCCCGGTTCAGCAATAAACGGGCGCTGGAGAGTGGCTTCACTCTCTTGGATCAGCATCTCGTCTAACGAGCGACAATTCTGATTCGATATACGTTTGGTTGCCAGCTCATAGCGTAGAATATTACGCAAGTGATTGTAGAGCCTCAGTTTAAAAAACGAGCCAAACTGACAATTATGGTTCGTTTCATAAAGCAAGCAAGTCTGGTAACAAACGATTCTCGCTTCTTGCAGCCAATCCTCTCGATCGAAGTTACGCAAATAAAACTTGGACATTGCCAAATTAATCATTGGCCGATATTTATTGAGTAGTGCTTCCAGGGCAGCGGAATCACTACGTGTCTGAACAGCTCTCACTAATGTTAACTCTTCAGTATTTGAACCCATAAAAGTCACTCCTTTTATGGGCGGTTTTTGACAATTTCATTCTAACTGATTCTCAGTTTGTTTAAAAGAGAACTAGTGTTTATCTTAAGTTATTTTGCAATATATTTCTCAAACCTCACGAACTCAAGGTTCCAGCGGATGTCGTTGATCAAAAATATGATAAAGCAAAATAGAAGTTGCAACACTCGCATTCAGACTCTGAACATGTCCGATCATCGGAATTGTGACCATGCCGTCAACTTTTTTGGCAACCAGCGTTGAGATTCCTTTCCCTTCGTTACCAATCACTAAGGCAATCGGGCCACGACTATTCCACTGACGATAATCCTCGCCAGACATGGCTGTCCCAAAAATCCAGACACCTTTTTCTTTCAACTCATCGATTGTCGCAGCCAAGTTAGTGACTCGACTCACTAGAACATGTTCAAGAGCACCTGCAGCGGTCTTCGCAACAACACCGGTAATCCCAACTGCTCGCCGTTTAGGAATAATCACCCCGTGTGCACCAATTGCATCCGCGGTTCTTAAGATTGAGCCCAAATTATGCGGATCGTTCAAATTATCTAGGATCAGCAGCAACGGTTCCTCATTGGCTTCCGCGGCTTTATCCAACAGTTCCTGAATCGTGTGGTACTGATAAGGCGACAAGGTTAGTAGAATTCCTTGATGATTAGCGTCCGCGGTGAGTTGATCAAGCTTAGCTTTCGGCACCTCTTGCAGGACCAACTTTTGTGTCTCTGCGAAGTGATGCGCCTCAGTGGCAATTTCACCACGCAATCCCTTTTGTAAGAATATTTTATTGACCGTACGTGGGTCACCAGAATGGATAAATTCCAGTGCGGCATGCTTGCCATAAATAAAATCGGCTTCTTCTTGCTCTTGCGCAGGCTCAATATGACGGTCTGAATGCGTGGTATTCTGAGGTAAACGCTCGTCAGAATGGCGATCACGTTTAGATTGATGGGTCTCTTCTTGTGGCTTAAAGCTTCCAGTCCGACGTGCCGATTTCTTTTTAGTCATTGGTTTTGGACCCTTTGATGATGAAAAACGACAATCATTCATGGGCTGCTAACTTCCTTTCGACGTGGTCAATACACCATTTGGCTAATTCTTCGATGCGTTCGTTCTGATCGGTGAGCTTTAGATAACCGAATAAGGCTTCAAAACCCGTCGACATCCGATAGGTAATCACATCCGTATGTTTAGCTTTGGTATAGCTTTTCGCGTTTCGGCCACGGTGATAAACATCGAGTTCTTTACTGGTCAGTAATTCTTGCTGAGCTAAGGTATCAATCATATCTGCTTGAGCTTTTGCAGAAACAAACTGAACGGCTTGCTTCTGAAGTTGATTGGGGCGCGTAACGCCCTTCTCCAACAAGTGCATCCGAACAAAAACTTCATAGACCCCATCACCTAAATAAGCGAGTGCAATGCCATTAAGTGCGTTTGCCAGGTTTTCACTCATTGTTGACGCCACCTCGTTCCTTGTGGCGTATCTTCAAGAATCACACCTTGAGCTGCAAGCTCGTCTCGAATACGATCACTGGTCGCATAATCCTTTGCGGCTCTAGCAACGTTTCGTTGCACGATTAAATCAGCAACATCGCTGTTCAAATGATCCTCTTGGGCAAGATTGACCCCAAAAATTGACAGGAACGTTTCGAGCTGTTTGACCAAGTCGATAATGCTGTCAAGATGAACGATTTCTTCGGCCGCATAATTGTTCATTAACCTTAAGAAATCATGCAAAACGACCAGACCATTTTGAACATTGAAATCATCATCCATCGCTTCGATGAACTGCTCACGCGCCGTCGCAATAGCAGCAGTGATCTGTTGATCTACGCCGGCTATCGCATCTCGACGACGATAAAGTAAGTTTGCCCGGGCAATTTTGAACCGTTGCACTTCATTCAGTGCCTCTTCAATACCGTCTTCGGTGTATCGGATTGGGCGACGGTAATGTGTGGCAGACATGAAGAAACGAACTGCTTGGTGATCATACTTAGCTAACACCTCGTGTGCCGTCACAAAGTTTCCCAATGACTTACTCATCTTCTCGTCATCATGACCAATCGTCACGAAACCATTATGCAGCCAATAGTTGACAAATTTTTTTCCAGTATGACTCTCACTTTGAGCAATTTCATTCTCATGATGTGGAAAGGCCAAATCCTCACCACCACCATGAATATCAATGGTTTCGCCCAAATATTTGCCAGCCATTACTGAACACTCAATATGCCAACCTGGAGAGCCGGGGCCCCATGGTGAATCCCAAGCAACTTCGCCTGGCTTCTGAGCTTTCCACAAGGCAAAATCAACGGGATCTTCTTTTCTAGCCGTCTCTTCGTCGGCTGTCCGTTGACTCGCGCCAACTTCAAGTCGGTCCAAGGGCTGATGAGAGAGCTCCCCGTAATTCGTGTAACGTCGCGCACGGAAATAAACGTCGCCCTCGACCTCGTAGGCATAGCCCTTATCGATCAAGTCGCTGACAAATGCAATGATTTCTGGAATACTCTCGGTAGCGCGAGGATGGTAGGTTGCAGGTTCAATATTTAAGGCGCCAGTATCTTCGTTAAAAATTGCAATATACTTTGCAGCAACTGCGGCAACACTGATCTGTTCCGCTTCTGCAGTACGAGCTAATTTTTCACCAATATCGGTAAAATTCGAAATATAATCCACGCGATAACCGCGAAATTCCAAATAACGTCGGATGGTATCAAAGGCAACGGCACTGCGAGCATT
This sequence comes from Lapidilactobacillus concavus DSM 17758, assembly GCF_001435835.1. Lineage (GTDB taxonomy): Bacteria > Bacillota > Bacilli > Lactobacillales > Lactobacillaceae > Lapidilactobacillus > Lapidilactobacillus concavus. The sequence goes on along the minus strand of NZ_AZFX01000004.1, from coordinate 75,904 downwards.
ACCTATATGGATGTAATTATAAACAGTTGGCCCACAGACATACATTTTGACGACATTAGGCTGCAATGTTTTAAAGGTCTCTTTTTGCCGGGTCATTGTGTTATAAACGCGTAACAATTGTTTCCCCTCCATGACTTGCGATAAAAAAGCTCAAGAACCGAGCTTCTCGCCGTTCTTGAGCCTATTGTATCATAAATTATGCTTTCATTTGTGCTAATGTTTCATCGATATGGTGTAACGTTTTCGTGAGTCCTAATAATTCAACAGACTCTCCGAGTTGTGGTCCGTGCATTGAACGCGTGGTTGCAATCCGGATTGGCATGTAGAGTTTGCGACCCTTGACACCCGTATCGTGTTGAACTTGCTTGACCACCTTCATGATTTGAACGGAGGTGAATTGTGATAATGACACAATGCCCGCGCGGAAAGCATTCAGAACGGTCAAGGCATCATCATCTGCTAACTCTTTCATTGCGGATTCGTCGAGTTGATCAGGCTCTTCAAAGAAGATATCAGAAAGCTCAACGATTTGAGCCGCATAACTCATCTGATCTTTGTATAAGGCAATCAATTGACGTGCCCACTCAATTTGGTTGGGTTCTGGGTTTGCCGGAATACGGCCTGCCTTGATTAACTCATACAAACTCAAGTCGGTGATCAATTCGCTGTCAGACTTCTTCACGTACTGATTATTAACCCATTCTAACTTCTTGCCATCGAAAGAAGCTGGCGAGCGGCTGAGACGCTTCTCATCAAACTCCTTGATTAATTCTTTACGTGTAAAGATCTCGTTTGTTCCAACTGGTGACCAACCCAATAATGCGATGAAATTAAACATCGCGTCTGGCAAGTAACCCAATTCACGATATTGTTCGATGAATTGAAGCACACTTTCATCACGTTTGCTTAATTTCTTACCCGTTTCAGTGTTGATGATCAGCGTCATGTGACCGAATACTGGTGGCGTCCAACCAAATGCCTCGTAGATCATCAATTGTTTTGGCGTGTTGGCAATGTGATCATCACCACGCAAAACATGGCTGATTTTCATCATATGATCATCCACGACAACCGCAAAGTTATACGTTGGCATGCCATCGCGTTTCTGAATCACGAAGTCCCCACCAACACTCTCGGAATCAAAACTAATCTGACCTTTGACTAAATCTTTGAATTTGTAAGTATGATTTTCTGGAACATGGAAACGAATCACAGGTTCGAGTCCTTTAGCCTTGGCTTCAGCAATCTTAGCAGCTTTCTCTTCAGCATTCATGCCTGCGTATTCATAAACGTAATGAGGCATCTCACTGTTAGCGCGTTGTTGCTCGCGTTCTGCTTCGAGCTCCTCTTCCGTCTTATAAGATTCGTAAGCCTTACCCTCATCGAGCAATTGTTGAATCAAAGGACGATAAATTGCCATCCGTTCAGATTGACGGTATGGACCATAATCACCGCCAAGATCAGGGCCTTCATCCCAATCCATGCCGAGCCATTTCAGATTCTCGAGCTGGCTTTGTTCGCCACCTTCGATGTTACGTTTCGTATCAGTATCCTCAATACGAATAATAAATTTACCCTTATTGTGACGTGCGAACAGATAATTGAATAGCGCTGTCCGAGCGTTACCAATGTGGAGATGACCTGTGGGACTTGGTGCGTAACGAACCCGAATCTCTTCATTTGCCATGTTACAAAAACTCCCTTATTTATCAAAAATATCAAATACTAGTGTAACGATTTTACATTCATAAAACAAGAGGGACCCCTCAAAAGGTTTCACTCGTGTGTTTCATCGCCACTTGCGATACCTCAAATTGAGTCTCCCCTGAGTTTACTTCTTATTCTTCGAACTACTACTTCCAGTAATCCCATGAGTAGCATGTTGTGGCTTGGCAAAAATCATTCGGCCTGCCGCGGTTTGAAGTGCACTCGTCACAATGACTTTGAGTGTCTTGTTGAGATAGTACTGACCATCCTCAACAACCACCATTGTCCCATCTTCGAGATACGCAACCCCCTGTTGACGCTCTGTGCCTGTTTTGACGACCGTAACTTCCATGGCCTCGCCAGGTAATACTGCAGGTTTCATCGAATTTGCCAATTGATTAATATTTAAAACTGGCACATTCTGGAATTCCGAAACCTTATTCAGATTGTAATCATTCGTGACAACAACGCCATCAATCAACTTTGCAAGCTTGATCAACTTCGAATCAACTTCCGTCATATCTTCGAAGTCACCATCATAATTTTCAATCTTGACTTCTGGATCACTCTTCATATCATTCAAGATATCTAAACCTCGACGACCACGTGCCCGTTTCAAGCTATCGGCGGAATCGGAGATCAATTGTAGTTCATGAACAACAAAGTCTGGCACTAACAAGACACCCTCAACAAATCCAGTCTTCACGATCTCATGAATCCGTCCGTCGATAATCACGCTCGTGTCTAAAATCTTATACTTGCGAAAATTATCATCCGTTTTCTGATCATAAATCAGGTTCTCAATATCGTTTCCCCGACGACTCTTGAACAGCTTTCGCCAATCATCAGTCTGTGTGACTCCGATGCGGAACCCAAGGTAACCTAGAAAGATCATTAAAAAGACGGGTAGTACCGTACTGACTAAGAAGAAATTAATTCGGTACAATGGAATAGCAATCACATTGGCTAAGATGAGACCCACTAACAAGAATAACGATCCAAATAAGATCTTGGAAGGATTGATTGTGAGCAGCTGCTTCTCAGTTTTTCGAATAAAGGCAAGAATCGGATCGATGAAGATGAATGACAGCAAATAAAAAATCAATGCGCCAATAATGGCATTGGTCACCCCGTTATTTAGCCAACCAACCTGACTAATGCGAAAAAGCTCCCATAAGAAAGGTAGCACCGAATAACCAATAGCTAACCCAATGACCACGAATAAAGCTCGTCCAACTAACCGACGTCCTCTTTTCATTTTTTCACCCCCCTTCAAAGTTCTTTTGTTTAAAAGCTAAGCTTCAATAGCCCTCATGACCAGTCAGCACACCATCCGTACGGTGTTACTTATCCGTTTTAAAAACACGCTTAATCGCTTCGCTGATCGTCGTTAAGCCAACAACTGTCAATCCCTTGGGAATCTTTAATCCAGCAAGATTATTCTTGGGAATAAATGCGCGCTTGAAACCGAGCTTAGTTGCCTCTGCTAATCGCTGCTCGATTCGATTGACTCGCCGAATTTCACCCGTTAAGCCAATTTCACCGATGAAGCAATCATCCGGTGCGATTTCCCAATCCCGATAACTCGAAGCGATCGCCAACGCAGTTGCCAAGTCGATAGCGGGTTCATTTAACTTAACGCCGCCCGTTGCTTTTAGGTAAGCATCTTGATTCTGCAACATCAGATTCGCACGCTTTTCCAAAACCGCCATCAATAGCGCAACTTTATTGTGATCAATCCCTGTTGAAGTTCGCTTGGCATTTCCGAACATTGTTGGCGCCAGCAACGCCTGAATCTCAACTAAAATTGGCCGTGTGCCTTCCATCGAAACCACCACTGCAGAGCCAGTTGAACCAGCCAGACGTTCCTCCAAAAAGATTTCAGAAGGATTGGCGACCTCGTGTAACCCATCCGTTCGCATTTCAAAAATACCAATTTCATTGGTCGACCCAAACCGATTTTTGACCGAGCGCAGAATGCGATAACTATGATGAGTATCACCTTCAAAATATAGGACGGTATCTACCATATGCTCGAGCATTTTAGGACCCGCAATTGCACCATCTTTAGTCACATGGCCAACCAAAAAAATGGTCCGCTGTTCGTTCTTCGCGATTTTCATCAATTCTGCAGTGACTTCACGGATCTGTGAAACACTGCCAACGACTGAATTTAGTTCAGGTTCATTCATCGTTTGGACCGAATCGACAATAATATATTTGGGATCAAGGTCAGTAATCGTTTGTCTGATGACCGCCATGTTGGTTTCCGGATATAAGTATAGCTTAGCACCTTTCACCCCTAAACGCGACGCTCTAAGCTTAATTTGTGAGGCGCTTTCTTCCCCGGAAATGTACAAAACCTTCTCATGTGTTGCTTGTAACTGCCCAGAAACCTGCAATAATAAAGTCGACTTTCCAATTCCCGGATCACCACCAATTAAGATCAGCGAGCCCGGTACAATACCACCGCCCAAAACACGATTCAGTTCTTCGAGATCCGTTTTGACTCGGGGTTCCGGTTTCATATCGACTTGACTCAATAGCTCTGGTTGATGCTGCTGACTATCCTGCCGACGACTTGGTGTCGCCTTATAACTCAAGGTGCGTGTCGGTTCAACAAGTTCTTCGACCATTTGATTCCACGCCCCACAATTCGGACAACGTCCAAAGTGTGTCGGCGAAGTATAGCCGCAGTTTTGGCAGACATATTGTGTTTTAACTTTTGCCAAGTAAAAAACGCTCCTTTAATCGCACTACTTTCCTGATGACCCAAAACCGCCTTGGCGAACTTGAGTCGTCGGTTGATCTTGATCGGTTACCAAATTCTTCATGAAAATACCTTGGCCGATTCGTTCACCCTTTTTGATCAATTGATCTCTTGGTCCCAGATTGACTAATTGAAAGAAAATCTCGCCTTCATTACTTTCATTATTATAATAATCAGCATCCACAACACCCACGCCATTCGGCAAGACTAAAAAACGTTTCAGCGGACTGCTAGACCGATTCATCAACAGCAAAACTTCATCGGGTGCCATCTTGGCCTTAATTCCCGTCGGTACCAACAAGGGACGTAGTGCAGACTCTGCCTTCATAAAATCGCGGCTCATCAATTCGTGTTCATTGTTAATTTTGCGAAACAATTTCACGAAATTTAATTTCCAAATTGATGGTAACACAAAATCCTCCGCTGCAGAAAAATCATAACCTGCCGCATTCGTTGTTTGTCGTTGAGGCAAAACAATGCCCTGTCCCTGATACTTTGAAACAACTTCAAAACCCCTCGTTACCATATCCGTAAATCATCCTTTTTTTATTTTAATCATACCTTATTGCCGCTAATAATTCGCCCCCCAACCCAAGAATAAAAACAATTTTTAATCTCAGCAGTTCCTCCTCACGCAAAATTCATCTGAGCCAAAAAAAGGAATCCGCTTACTCAACATGTTACGCTAAAGCTAGCATTTGATGAACGAAAAGTGAGAAAGGAGCATTTTATGTCAACACTTTTTGATACTTATACCCTTGAGAATGGTTTGAAAATCCCGGTTATGGGGCTCGGAACAGCTGGGATGTCAGACGAAGTTGCGGCCAAGTCCGTTGAAACTGCGATTCGAATTGGCTATCGTCTTTTTGATACCGCTGCTGATTACCATAACGAAATTGGTGTAGGTCGAGGCGTATTAAGCGCAGGTTTGGCGCGTGAGGATGTCTTCATCACGTCTAAATTATCCAATGATGTCCGCGGTTACGATGCAACGATTGAAGCCGTCGATCAAAGCATCGACAACTTAGAATGTGATTACCTCGATCTTTTCTTGATGCACTGGCCGAAGCCTATTGCGTTTCGTGATAATTGGGAACACGCCAACGCCGAATCGTGGCGAGCGATGGAAGACCTCTATCGCGATGGCCGACTGAAAGCGATTGGTGTTTCTAATTTCCAAGTAAATCATTTACAAGCACTTGCGAGAACACAAAAAATTACACCAATGATCAACCAACTTTTCTTAGCACCAGGTGAATTACAAGAAGAAGTCGTTGATTATTGTCGCGACCACAATATTATTCCAGAAGCCTACAGCCCACTTGGTGCTGGGAAAATCACCAAAGTCGATGCCCTCAAGAAGATTGCTGCGGCTCACAATAAAACTGTTGCTCAAGTCGCGCTACGTTGGTCGTTGGTCCACAACTTCATTCCAATCCCCAAAACAAAACACGAGGCGCGAATGAGAGAGAACGCCGATATTTTTGATTTCAAATTGACCCCAGCTGAAATAGACATCATCGATCAACTCGACGGTGTCGTGGGTAAAGCAACCGATCCAGATAGTTTGACCGTTTAAGAATCGCATAGAAAAAGTCGCAGAAAAAATCTGCGACTTTTTTTGTGGCAATCTACCTTCCAAACGGGCCTCGAACCCATCTTGATGGACAGATTATTATTGACGATACATCTTGAACTTCAAAAACAAATCGTTGTACTCTTCGACTTTGGTTTGCCCAAGATCTTGATAAACTTCCAATTTATCAATGGTGCTTGCAGGCGGATAAAATTGCTTATCCTGACGAATTGCGGCCGGTAAAATCTTCATCCCGGCCTCATTAGGCGTCGCATAACCAACATATTCTGCGTTTTGTGCGGCATTTTTCGGATCAAGCATAAAATTAAGAAAGGCATAGGCTGCCTTGATATTTTTAGCGGTCTTAGGAATCACAATGTTATCAAACCAAAGATTACTGCCCTCACTTGGCACCACGTAATGTAGGTGTGAGTTGGCATCCAGCATCTCGCTAGCTTCACCGGACCAGGTGACGGCAATTGGCGCCTCATTTTGAATCATATAAAGCTTGATTTCATCCGCAAGAACTGCTTTAACATTGCCAGAAAGTTGATTCAACTTTTCCTGTGCAGCAACCATTTCTTTCAGATTCGTCGAGTTGACAGAATGCCCTTGCGAGATCAACGAGAGTCCCATAATATCACGAGCAGAATCAACCAGCATGATCTGGTCCTTCCACTTAGGATTCCATAAGTCATCCCAATGCTGCATCTCCGAAGCCTTCACTTCTTGATCGTTATAGATAATTCCCAGCGTTCCCCAGAAATAAGGTACTGAATAACGATTATGAGGATCGAAACTCTTGTTCAAAAAGTCCTTGGACAAGTATTTGAAATTCGATAACTTTTTCGTCTGGATTGGCACCAATAAATTCGCTTTGCGCATTTTTTCAATCATATAATCGCTGGGAACAGCAAGATCATAGGCAGTTCCACCTTGCTGGATCTTCGTGAACATGGCTTCATTACTATCGAAAGTCTCGTATTGAACGTGGTAACCCGTTTGTTTTTCAAATTTGGTAATGAGCTTAGGATCGATGTAATCTCCCCAGTTATACAAGTTCAAGGTGTTCTGAGTGGTGACAGCGCCTTGACTCTGCGACAAATGATAACTTCCGAACCACAGGATCCCACAGAGGGCTAGAATCATTAATGAAAGTGAGAGTAACTTTTTCATGGTAACATGACCCCCTCGTTCTGGGTTTCATTCTGGTGATGCTTGCGCTTTTGACGGCGAGTGCGCGAATATTGATCGATGAAATAATAGCCAACTACCAAAATCAATGCGAAGACAAACATCACCGCGGATAAGGCATTGATTTCAAGGCTAATCCCCTGGCGAGCGCGCGAGTATATCTCAACCGCTAACGTGGCGAATCCATTCCCAGTGACGAAGAAAGTGACCGCGAAATCATCCAGTGAATACGTGAATGCCATGAAAAATCCTGAGAAAATTCCAGGTGTAATAAACGGAATGATGACGCGTGAGAAGGTCTGCCAACGTGTCGCACCTAAATCTTGAGCGGCATTCAGCAATGCTGGATCCAATTCGTCAACTTTTGGCAAGACGAGTAAGACCACGATTGGAATCGAAAAGGCAATATGACTGATCAAGACCGAACCAAAGCCCAAACTGATACCTAGTGACGTGAATAGAATCAAGAAGCTCGCACCAATAATGACATCTGGCGAAACCATTAACACGTTATTTAATGTGAGTAACGCCGACTTCATCTTTTTTTGCTTGCGGGCAGCAATTCCCAGTGCGCCGAAAGTTCCAACTAGAGTTGCAATGACGGAAGAAAGTAAAGCTAGTAATAACGTGTCTAATACGATGACGATCATGCGCTGATCTGCAAATAAGGCTGAATAGTGTTCCCAAGTGAATCCAGTGAACTTATTCATATCGCCGCCCTGATTGAAAGAATAAAAGATTAAATAGAAAATTGGCGCGTATAACAAGGCAAAGACAATGATCAGGTAAATCGAACTAATTCGTCTTTTCTTCATTTGGTAACACCTCCTGCCGTTTCTTTTTACGATCATTCGTCAGCATCATCATGATGAACATCATGACAATCAGGACAACACCAATCGTTGAACCCATGCCCCAATTCATTGTCGTTAAGAAATGTTCTTCAATTGCAGTGCCCAAGGTAATCACTCGGTTACCACCAATCAAGCGGGTAATCATGAACAGCGACAACGATGGAATGAAGACTGCTTGAATTCCTGCCTTAACCCCGCTAATTGTTAAGGGAAAAACCACTTTTGTAAAAGTCTGAAAATTTGTCGCACCCAGATCACGACTCGCGTTGACCAATGCAGGATCTAACTGCACGATCGCATTGTAAATTGGCAAAATCATAAATGGAATCTCGATGTAACTGGCAACGAGCAAGAAACTAAAGTCAGAGAACAGTAATTGTCTCGGCCCAATACCAATAAACGCCAAGAACTGATTGACCGTCCCCGTTCGACTCAACAAGCCAATAAACGCGTAAGTCTTGAGCAGTAAATTGATCCACGTTGGTAAAATAATTAGCAATAGCCATAATTGTTGACGTTTCATCTTACTTAAAATATAAGCCGTTGGATAACTGATCAACAACGTGACCGCCGTAATCAGCAACGCATACCAAAATGAATTCAGCGTCATCTTCAAATAAGTCCAGCTCGTCGCATAGGTTTGAAAATTCTGTAGCGTCCACTGGCCTTGATTATTAGTCAAAGATTGGTACAAAATCAAAATCAACGGTGCGATAACAAACAGGATGATCCAAGCAAGATAAGGCACCATAAAGAATGAACGTGTTTTTTTCAAGCCTTAATCCTCCTCGTATTGTTCCAGACGGGCATCGAAATCGGCTTCCTTCTCGCCAAAACGCATGACATGAATATCTTCTGGCTCAAAAGTCAACCCGATTTGCTTACCATCTTTAACCGGATTAGTCGAATGAATCAACCATTCATTACCGTCTTCGTCGTACCCGACGATTTCGAAATGATCGCCACGGAAAAGCTGAGTGTCAACCTTAACAACCAATTTCCCCTGCTCTGGCGTGGTGATATCTAGATCCTCTGGGCGTAAAACGACTTCAACTTTTTCATTTGGTCGCATGCCGGCGTCCGCACATTCAAACGATTTACCGACAAATTGGACCTCGAAATCCTTAAGCATTTTCCCAGGGAGAATATTACTTTCACCAATGAAATTCGCAACAAAGTGGTTGATTGGCTCATCGTAAATATCAACCGGCGTCCCACTCTGTAAAACTTGCCCATCATTCATGACAAAAATCTCGTCACTCATTGCCAATGCCTCTTCCTGATCATGCGTGACAAAGATAAATGTAATCTTCAGGCGTTGTTGTAATTCACGTAGTTCATACTGCATGTCTTTTCGTAGCTTCATATCCAGTGCCGACAACGGCTCGTCCAGCAACAAGACTTTTGGTTCGTTGACGATCGCCCGTGCAATCGCTACACGCTGTTGCTGACCACCAGATAATTCACTGATCTCGCGATTAGCATAATCAGGCAATTGAACGACTTTCAAGGCATTCAACACACGTTTACGAATCTCTTGCTTAGGCATCTTCTTCAATGTGAGCCCAAATGCGACGTTTTCAAAAACATCCATATGTGGGAATAAGGCGTAATTTTGGAAAACGGTATTCACCTTTCGCTGGTTGGCAGGTAGTGCGTTGATCTTGTTACCTTCAAAAACAACATCACCCTCCGTCGCATCTGTAAATCCGGCAATAATTCGTAGGATCGTCGTCTTACCAGAACCCGATGGTCCAAGTAAGGAATAGAATTTTCCCGGCTCGATCGTCATATTAATGTTCTCCAAAGCCGTAAACCCATCATCGTAACGCTTTGTAATTTTCTTTAATTCAATAATTGGTTTTTGCATGTCAACCTCCAAGGACTATAGATAAGACTCCGTTGCAACGAGCAACAATGTGACCGGCTTTGAGAACGGATTGCTGAGTTGATGTGGCTGTGTTGCTGGGAAATACAGACTCTCATGCATGCGTGCCGTTTCCTCTTGATCTCCCCAAGATAACGTGACCATGCCTTTCAGCACGTAGATAAAACTTTCTGAAGGGGAAGGTTCGAAGGACTTGAAACTTCCGCCAGGATCAATTGTCAGTAACACTGGTTCCATTTCATGCTCGTTTGATTCCGTGACTAACCAGCTTAGGTGATACCCTAAATCTGGGTCATCATACTTGACCTGATCCTGAATCTTGAAGAGGACCTGTTGCGCCGGATGCCGATCCGAAAAGAACTCCGCCAACGTTACCCCGAGTACCGTCAAAATATCGGATAACGTCTCGACGGTTGGCGAAGATTGATTATTCTCCAATTGTGAGATGTAGCCCTTTGTTAAATCCGTCCGTTCGCCTAGCTCTTCTTGCGTTAAATTCTTGAGCACACGTAACGATCTTAATTTTTGCCCAAATTCCATCCTGACACCTCCATTACCATTCGCTGATGCCACAAGTCATCATTAGCTGAAAAATTGGCACCGATTGATTTGTTCATTAAACTTTTTGTTAGTTAACTTCTTGTTTACTACATTCGTGAATCAGTATAACCTATTCGCGTCAAAGTGCCAAGACCTAGGACTAAAAAAATATCATAAATCATCGTTGATTTGTGTCCTTTGGCACCATCTAAAGAACCAATTCTGCCAACCAACAATCACAATGATTGCCGAATCAATTTAAACTTGGCATGAGGCACCAAGACCGATATAATGAAAGCGTCAACTAACTTTAGTAGGTGAAATCCATGCTTAAGAAAATTCTGCAACTCTCCTTACAAGATAATTTACCAGTAGCTAAAATCGTCAACCAAAAAATCGGCGACCTGCAACCAAACATTGTCCGCGTTCAAGTGGCCTACAGCGACATCAACTATAAAGATGCGCTCACGTTAAAACCGAACAGTGGCGTTATCCGCAACTTTCCTCGTGTGCCCGGCATTGATTTTAGCGGTTGGGTGCTTGCTTCGAACCATCCTGGCTTTCAAGTGGGTGACCAGGTTGTCGGTACGGGCTGGGATATCGGCATTGCCCTCGATGGCGGTTATCAAGAGATTGTTGATATTCCCGGTGAATTCTTACAACATCTCATTGCACCACGCTCACTTCGCGAGGCCATGATGATTGGAACCGCCGGTGTCACTGCCGCAATTGGCATTACAAAAGTGCTCGATAGCTTAGCCATGTCCGATAAAACGGCGCCTATTCTGATTACCGGTGCTACCGGGGGTGTCGGCGGCTGGCAACTGAGCATTCTTGCAAAGCTTGGTTATCGTCACTTAACTGCGGTTACGCGCCAAACCGATGTTGCCGAGACATTGACACGCATGGGTGCCACCACCATTGTCGACCCCAATCAGCTTCAACTCTCAGCAGTCAAACCTTTAGCAAAGCAAAAATACGCCGTTGTTTTTGACAATGTCGGGGGGGCCAATCTGACTCACCTTATTCCGCAAATTCAGCAAAACGGTCAATTAGTCGTCAGCGGTAACGCTGGCGGCATCAAACTTGAAACGACGATCTTACCATTTATTTTGCGTGGCATCACGATGCATGGCATCGATTCCGTTCACTATCCGACGACCAATCGTGAAGAAATCTGGCAACTTTTTGCAGATCACTTTTGGCCAGCTGCAACACAATTGCCACCTACCGAAGAGATTAGCTTTGATGAGCTGATCCCGGCACTAGAAACTTTTCCAACCGCGCCTCATCTTGGCCGCACCATCATCAAGTTTCGGAGTCGCCGACCGAGATTTAGATAAACGCAAAAAAAGTCTGAATTCAAAAAATGAATTCAGGCTTTTTCGTGTAATTATAAATGGTGGGATAAGTTCTTGAAATTCAGAGGCTGTTAACTAAATAAACGTCTCGAGCGGCTCATGGGCCTTATTTTTCACGCCCGATGATCCTAACTTCTGTCTCGAGATCGACACCGAATTTTTCTTTGATCGTGTGCTGAATCAAATGAATCAAATCAAGATAGTCTGTTGCGGTGGCATGGTTGATATTGACGATGAATCCCGCATGTTTCTTCGAAACTTGCGCACCACCAACAATTTTGCCTTGTAAACCCGCTTGTTGAATCAATGGGCCCGTATAATAACCTTCTGGACGTTTAAACACACTTCCACAGGAAGGTAAATCTAGCGGTTGCTTGGCTGCACGGGCTTGATTGTAAGCATCCATCCGTTGACGAATCAATTCGGCATCCCCCGGCTTCAGTTGAAAAGTTGCTGACAAAACCGTCAATGGCGCTTCTTGAACAATGCTGTGACGATAGGCAAAATGAATATCATCACCTTTGATCTGATGCAATTCACCTAGCTCATCGAGCACAGTGATCTCAGTGATGGCATCACTCACCTCACCACCATAGGCACCTGCATTCATGAATACGGCACCGCCAACGCTACCGGGAATACCAGCTGCAAATTCTAAGCCGCTCAAGCCATAACGATATGCAGCTTCAGAAACAGCCATCAGAGGCATTCCCGCGCTAGCAACCAATTGATTACCCTGTCGCTCAACGGCATCAATTCGAGTCAACAGAATCACTAACCCACTGATACCGCCATCACGAATAATCATGTTGCTGGCATTACCAATCACGGTCACAGGCAACTGATGAGCATGTGCTCGTTTAATCAGCTGCGCCACTTCCGCTTCATTCTTAGGGAAGGCTAGATAGTCGGCTGGCCCTCCTGTTAATGTGAAGGTGTAGTGACTCATCAAGGTATTTTCAAGTATCGGAATATTCAAATCACTAAAAATTGACATCTAATCTTCCTTTTTTTGACTATTAGTCATAAAACTTCTAAAACTAGTCTAACAAAAAATAGCACAAATAACTATCAAACCTTTCCAAAAAATCTCTTCCCCAACGAGCGCTATTTTTTAACCGAGTCATGGCGATGAACGTTTGCAGCTTTTGACACTTTGCCAAGCAAATTTGTTACAATAGGCGTAGTGTCATGCTGAGTGATATCGAAATGATAGGAGTATTGATCATGAAATTGATTTCGTGGAACGTCAACGGCTTGCGAGCTGTTCTCAAGAAAGATTTTTTAACAACATTCAAGGCGCTTGATGCGGACTTCTTCTGCCTTCAAGAAACAAAAATGCAGGCAGACCAAGTCGTTCTTGATCTGCCAGGCTACCACCAATATTTCAACTACGCCGAGCGTAAGGGTTATTCTGGGACTGCGATTTTCACAAAAGCAACGCCACTTAACGTTAGCTATGGCTTAGGAATTGAGGTCCATGATCACGAAGGCCGAGTCATTACGTTAGAATATCCGGATTTTTACCTGCTCACTTGTTACACGCCAAATTCTCAGAGCGAATTGAAGCGACTTCCCTATCGACTAGAATGGGACGAAGCTTTTCGCCATTATGTTCATGAGTTATCTCAAAAGAAGTCGGTCGTTTTCTGCGGTGATCTCAACGTGGCACACGAAGAAATCGACTTGAAAAATCCAAAAACAAATCATCATAACGCAGGGTTCTCAGATGCTGAGCGAGCAAGTTTCACGACCTTACTCAGTCAGGGCTTTACAGATTCATTCCGCTACTTACATCCAGATCAAACCGATGCCTATTCTTGGTGGAGCTATCGATTCCACGCGCGTGAACATAATGCGGGTTGGCGAATTGACTACTTCGTCGTCAGCGATGATCTACAGTCAAAAATCCAAGATGCCACCATTCTCGCAGACATTTACGGATCTGATCACTGCCCTGTTGAGTTAGATCTTTCAATTTAGGAGTTGTTTTTTGAAATGAATTTTATTGCAATAGATTTTGAGACCGCCAATAGCAAACCCGATAGCGCCTGTTCACTAGCAATCGTGGCCGTCCGTCACGATCAGATTGTGAACAATTTTTACACCTTGATCAATCCACAAAGTGACTTCAACATTTGGAACACACGAATCAATGGCTTAAATCGTGCAAAAGTCGCAACCGCACCAACATTTGATCAAGTTTGGCAGCATATTTCTACACTCTTTTCAATGGATCAACTGGTTGCGGCACACAATGCAAAGTTTGACATCAAGGTTCTCCAACAAACGTTACTGAAATATGAGATCGAACCACCTCATTTCTTAGCAGTTGACACGGTCAAAACGAGTCGCCGACTATATCCCGAATTACCAAATCACAAATTAGATACGGTTTCTAGATACTTACAGATTGAACTAAACAATCATCATAATGCGCTCGCAGACAGCTATGCCTGCGCAAACATCTTGTTAGCTCAAGAACAGCAATTTGGACAAGAGACGCTCAAGAAACTAGTGACCATGGTTTAACAAAGAAATCCAAACGAAAAACACACCTGAGTTTACGCCTAATTGAATTTCCACAAATCGGAAGTTGTTCAATTAGGGATAAAATTCAGGTGTGTTTTAATCTGTTCTTCGATGATGTCACTCATCTTGAGCCGCGTCTCATCAAAAGAGCCTTGCCATGAGTAACGTACTGATTAATTGTCCGTCTTTGCGACGAAAACTATCAGGTAGTTCACCTTCAGTTTTAAAATCGAAGTGCTCATACAGTTTTTGAGCCACTTTATTCCTTTTCTGAACATAAAGCTCGACGCGTTTTAATTGGGATTCCTCAACGACCCAATCGAGCCCTGCCGTCATTAATGCCTGGCCAAGGCCTTGATGCCTAAACTTTTCTGACACAATAATGCCTAACTCGCCCACATGACCGCGTTGATAACTTTGCTCCGCGGCAATCCGCAAATAACCGACTAAGTCTTGATCAGCAAATGCTAACAGCAAGAGATTATTATCGGATTCGTAAATCGTTGCAATTTCTTCTGCCAAGATATGTGGTGAAATTGCCGCATCAAAATCATCAGTCACCAGAAAATCACAAGGCAACACTTCTTGACGCCAAAATTCGAGTAATTGCGCAGCATCCGTAGGAATAGCTTCACGCAAGGTAACTTCAATCTCTTCAGGATTCATCGACTAAATGCTCCTTAAGGGCCCTTAACAGCTCAGTTGGTCGTTGTCCAAACGCAGTCAACTTAAATCGTCGGCCGTCATCCGATTCACCCGTTCGTTTGATTTCGATTCGCAAATACTGTTCCGGAATGACGTCTTGACCAAATTCTGGCCATTCAACGATTGACACACCGTTACCCTCAAAATATTCTTCGAGCCCAAGGTCCTCTGCTGAACTGTGTTCTAATCGATAGAGATCCATATGAAAGAGTGGCAACCGACCATCTCGATATTCTCGAATAATCGTAAACGTGGGGCTCTTAATCGCTCGTTTAACGCCTAGAGCTTGTGCCAAGCCTCGTGTAAATGTCGTTTTACCGGCGCCTAAATCACCCTCTAGAAGAATCAGATCCCCCGGCAATAACAACGGTGCTAATTGTTGACCAATTGATTCCGTTTCTGTCGCACTTTTTGTTTGAAATTCCAATGATTTGCCTCTTTACAGTAAAGATTGTGCCGCCGTGATGATAGCGAGCTTGTATACATCTTCCTCATTTGCTCCGCGAGAAAGATCTGATACGGGTTGATTCAAGCCTTGCAAAATTGGTCCGATGGCTTCGAAGTTGCCAAAACGTTGCGCAATTTTGTAACCAATATTACCTGATTGAAGTTCTGGGAAAACATAAACCGTTGCCTTACCAGCGACCTTCGATCCAGGTGCCTTTTGTGCTGCAACCGAAGGGACGTAGGAAGCATCAAATTGTAATTCACCATCAATTGGATATTGAGGTGCCAATTTCTGCGCGATAGCAGTTGCCTCTGCAACCTTATCGACTTGAGGTGACTTTGCAGAGCCTTTAGTTGAGAAACTCAATAAGGAAACTCTTGGCTCAATATCAAATAATTCAGCAGTCTTGGCTGACTCAACGGCAATCTCTGCCAATTCTTGGGCACTAGGATCAATGTTGATTGCACAATCAGAGAAGAGGTAACGCTCACTGCCATGGCCACGTTGCATCACAAAAGCGCCAGAAGTTCGAGAAACGCCTGGTTTCGTCTTAATGATCTGTAAAGCAGGACGTACCGTTTCACCGGTTGAATGGATGATACCAGAAACCATACCATCGACAACACCAAGATAAACCAACATCGTGCCAAAGTAATTCGGATCACGCAAAATCTCGCGTGCCTGTTCTTCAGTCGCCTTCCCTTTGCGCCGTTCGACAAACGATGCCACCATCACATCGAAGTCGGCAGTTGGATAGGCCTCTGGATCGATCACTTGCAAGCTTTCAACGTGGAAGCCATTCGCTTTCGCAACTTTTTCAACTTCGGACTGCACACCCAGCAAAATAGGTTCTAAAACATGGTCAGCCTTCAAACGAACAGCTGCACCAATGATCCGTGGTTCTGCACCTTCTGGGAAAACGATCTTGATGTTTTTACCGTCAATTTTTTCTTCGAGACTCTTGAATAAATCCATTATTATTCCTCCGTTAGAAAGCGCTTTTTATACTATTCTAGCGCGTTTAGGTTGATTGTACCAGACTTATTTATGAACTTTGTGCACCGTGAGACACAACCACGATCAAGGTTGGCTGAGTGACAAGGTTCCCATCTAAATTTTGATTTTAGCGGAAGCAATCGAACAAATCAAATTTCGACACCCCACTAAATTGGAACACGAGATTAGACTTCAGCCTCAGGTGTCTCTGGCAATTGCCAATTGATTGGTTGCTCTCCAAACGCAATCAACGCTTGATTAGCTTGCGAAAAAGGGCGCGACCCAAAAAAGCCTCGCGATGCAGATAACGGGCTCGGATGCACAGATGTGATGACTTTGTTCTTCGTTTCATCAATGAACTCGCGTTTAGCCTTGGCTGCATTGCCCCATAAAATAAAGACCACGCCTCCTCGTTGAGCGAGTGCCTTAATGGCAGCATCCGTCAATAATTCCCAGCCGTGATTGCGATGTGAATAAGCTTGGTGTGCGCGAACCGTTAACACCGAGTTGAGTAATAAAACACCTTGATCTGCCCACGACTTCAGATAGCCGTGTTTGACCGGCGTGGCACCGACGTCTGTTTGGAGTTCCTTATAGATATTGCGTAGTGACGGTGGTAAATCATTGCCTGGCAACACCGAGAAACTCAACCCATGTGCCTGATGAGGTTCATGATACGGGTCTTGCCCCAAGATGACCACCTTAGTCTCTGCGAAACTCGTCCACTCAAACGCTTGAAAAATATGATACATATCGGGATAGATGGTCTGACTGGCATACTCTTGCTTTAAAAATTGATGCAATCGTGCATATTCTGGTGACTCAAAAACGGAAGAAAGAACTTGCTCCCAGTCATTATGAATCAATTGATTCATTTTTATCACACCTTTTTTTACTTTGTTCACTCTCATATGCTACACTAAAATTAACTATTAAAGAAGGTGATTTTTTGATTTCGATTATTGCGTCAGATATGGATGGCACGTTGCTTAACGACAAGATGTCGATTTCTGCCAAGAATGTTGCTGCGATTCAAAAAGCACAAGAGGCAGGCATTGAATTCATGGTCGCGACAGGCCGCGGCTTGAGTGAAGCTCAACCGATTTTGAAACAGGTAGGCTTGAATCCTGCTTACATCACCTTGAACGGTGCGCAGGTCTTCAATATCGAAGGACAGGTTGTTGTGAACGAGCCCATTGCGCGAACCACCGCAGCCCACCTCGTGAAGGAATTGCGAGACGCTGATTTCTACTTTGAATTAGTGACCGACCACGGTGTTTATTCGGAAAGTAAAGTCCGTCGAATTCAAAACGTTGCCGACTTATTGGTCAACCTCAATCCAGATACAACATATAAAATTGCCGTTGCCTTAGCTGCGGCTCGTCTGGAAATCATGAATATCAATTACATTGATAACTATGACCGCATTCTTGAAGATGACAACTATCGTGTGATGAAAATCCTAGTCTTCTCTGAGAATGGTCCAGATGCCTTCATGTCAATTCGCAACCAGTATCAATCCAGTGATGAAATTGTCATCACCTCCTCTTCACCAAACAATATTGAAATTAATAGTATTCGTGCGCAAAAGGGGCTCGCTTTAATTGACTATGCTGCACAAAAGGGCGTCCCTAAAGAAGAAGTTATGGCAATTGGTGATAATCTGAATGACTTTTCGATGATCAGCGCAGCAGGCGTTGGCGTCGCGATGGGTAACGCAATTCCAGCGATTAAAGAAATTGCCACCTTCACAACCGCCACTAATTTAGATGATGGCGTTGCAAAGGCAATTCAATGGGCACTTTCTCAACGTTAACTGATTGGGTGGTGAAGTGGGTCAATGATAACTTATTATTTGTTGAATCAGAATCAAAGTGGCATCAAGAGTCAGTTTGTTTTCAATAAAGATTATGAGCCCCAATTCCTTCTGACCGGACGCTTCAGCTTTGGTCAAGGCACCCTCAATCTATTGACGATTACCGGCGACTATCTCGGTCGTATTTCGCTCACTAAAAGCAACTTCGTTCAAGTCTATCAATTGGAACTTGATCATGAGCCGATTGGCCAGATCCGTAAGTTGACCGGTGTCTGGCACCAGTTTGCCTACGTTTCCAATCTGAATTGGACCGTGATGGGCACAATTGGCTCTAACACCTATCAAACGACACACGGATTGCGAACTATCTTTAATGCCGAACCAACACTCTTCAGAAAAAAGCTCGACGGTCTACAACTCACGATTCAAAACGAGACAGATATTTTGCCTAGCTTGTTGGTTGCCGCAACTTTAAATCAGTGGTCTTTGAATAATCAAACCAAGGTGAATTTTCGTTTTAACCGGCTAACTAATTTTGTACCAGATTAAGTGTGACTTGATCATCACATTGAAACACAGAACCCATCTTCGATTCGAGATAGTGACTCGATCGAAGATGGGTTCTGTTTTTGTTTATGATTTTGAATAACATTACATTATTCATGACGTTGCATCATTGATTGTTCGTTCATCGATCAGCGCGAGACTAGTTGCGACTCAATTCAGCTTTGATTGCCGTCGCTTCGCGTGCATCATCTGAAACATTTTCAGGCATGGCAAGATGATTTGACGCTCTCCCAATCACCTCGCCAATAATCATGAAGGCAAACCAGATTAAGATATCATAATCAATGTGAAAAACCATCGGTAAATTGATTAGGCCTTGACTAGCCGAATGAACGATGGCTGGAAGCAAAATTGTGATTGAGAGCGATAAAATCAGTCCGACCACGCCTGCCTTCTTTAACAAATGGGCACTATGTGATGTGAAGATCTGATGATGCTGAATGCGCCTTAAAACGATCAACGTGATGATTACCGCAATCACCACCGGAAGTTCTAGCGCCGCATAAATCAGCGACAAATTGATTGCCAACCCATTAATCAGGGACGATCCAAGTATCACCGGAACCAATACGTTCAATGAAAAAGGAATGGTCGTCTGAACTGATTGTATCTGCCCACTTTGAATAAACGTTCCTAGAAGCACGTTGTGATATTCGCGATCGCCGCTTACAATCGTTTCAATTGTCGCTTGTCCATTGACAATCTTGACCAACGACATGATGATGAAGAACAAGATTGCAACCAGCATCAGTTGAAAAGCAATCATCACAAGGTCAAACTTTTTGACTTTCATCGAAACACCCTCTTCTGTAGATGATTGATCAACTCTGAGATCTATTGATATGGGACGTGCGCAACCGTGTCTGTATCCCCCCTCGAGAAATAACTAAATATGATTCAGGACACGACGCGCCGATACCCCATTTCATGGTAATATAGATATTGTAATTAAATACACGAAAGTCCAACTTTGATTTTTTTACGCTATCCTCCTTCAGTAATTAGTATAGCGCTTACAAACAAACGATGACGTTTCGTAAAATTAAATTGACGAGGTGTTTCAAAATGCCAACTATGGGAGAAGTTTTTCATCACTATCGCGTCCAAAGAAACCTGTCGTTAACTGATGTGGCGGATCACATTGTCACCAAGCAAGCTGTTTCATCTTTTGAACGCGATCAGTCAACGATGAATTCCGCTGCCCTAGTTGCCATGCTGGCACGAATGCATGTTAGTGTCCAAGAATTCTGCCATGATTACGCCTATGATGGCTCCTATCAGCAACTACTGCTTGAGTTTAACTAAAGCTCAGCGTAACCGTGATGCTGCACGTCTACAAACGCTCCTCGACGAAATTCCGACCCAATATGCGCAACTCGATCAATTGACGCGACGTCAATTACATACAATTGGTCAAGTGATGCTCGCCAATTTAAGGCACACGCAGATTCCGACAGAACTACACGATGAAGTTTTGCGTTTTCTCCTTAAGAACAGCAATTGGACCTTATATGATGTACAACTATTTACGTTAACCGTCGATTTATTCAGTAAAGCTGACCTTATTTTTATGACCAAATATGTTCAGAAGCATTTAGATCGTCTTAATCAGTATCCGCAGATTGTGGTCAACGCAACAATCAGACTCGCCTTCGAAATTGTGCATCGCCTATTCAATTTACAAGCTTATTCTATCATTCCGCAATATTTGGCATTCATTAAAGTTCATCGCGACTCCCACGATGCCCTCGCTCACCTCATTATTTAGTATGATCAGGCTTTAAATGCTTTCTTAATGGGGCAAGCTCCTGATTTGTCGAATTGTCATCAGATCATCACACTTTTTCGAACAATCGACATGACAGAATTGGCAATGGATCTCGCCACCGATTTGCAACAACGATGTCGAATCTAATTCTAGTCATTTCACCTCATCAAAAAAACGAAATCCACCTTCAAATCGTGTCTAACCTCGACTTGAAGGTGGATTTCGTTTTATCTTAATGAATTGATGGATTGAATACATCGATTCAGCTTGAATCGGTAGATCGAACCAATCTCAATTCTGCTAGATGGCACGCACCAAATGTTCATAGTGATGAGCGCCAATCATAATCTCGCCAACGTGCTCAAAGCCATGATGGAGATACAATTGTTTCGCCTTAGGATTACCAAAATCAACATTCAAGCTAATTTTGGTCTCACCTTTGGGTTGTAAATACGTCGGCAAATAATCAAGCAACTGACCGCCGATCCCCTGCCCTTGCGCATCAGGTGCAACGGCAAGTGAATCCAAGTACCACTCCTTGGCCCACGCTTCTTGATCATGGAAAAGTTGGGTATCTTCTGGCAAGTGCTTTTCCTTCAAATAAGGCTTTAACCCATCATCAATGGTTACTTCAGCACTGGCGGGGTACCCCACACAAATCCCTTGAACACGATCCTGATCATCAGCATACACTAACGTCTGCAGGTAGCCATAACGATAAGTATCGCTGGCAAACGCCGCAATTAACAAATCGGCAATTTGATCAGCACCATACGTCTTGATGGCATCTAACTCCATATCATTTAAAATCTGCATCAGGATTGGAATAACTTCCGGTGCATCTTCTTTTCTTGCAGGACGGATCATCTTTTCACCTCCAAACATTCATGAGTCTATTATAACAAACCGAGTCAAAAACCGCCCAATGAATCATGTTGATTTCGATAATTCACACGCTCCCTTTCGATGAATATTTAGGGCTAAGAAAGCGTCAACATCGATAACTTCATCATACCGGGTTAGGCTGCCTACACAACTCACAGATACTGGGTTCTGTCCAATTTTATGACACTTAATCTAGTTTGGACAAAAGCTGATCAAAGGTCGTTAGGCGCGCACAAATCTCATCCGCATCCTCTTGGAAATTACTCGCCAACCAAAATTGAACTTCTGCAACGAGTGCGCCACATAGCAATTGAAGTTGCGCGGGTTGATAATTCGTTTGATTGCCAGTGACGAGCGCATTGACGAGTTGTTGACGCACCATCGCTAAACTAAGCGCATTTCCAGCAAGCGCGTAAACATTACGCGTTAACATTTGGTGATTTGCGACGTAACCTAAGATAAACACTGTTGATTGCCGCCAATCCATCTGCTCTTTCGTCAATGGTTGAATCAATTCATGATCAACTGTATAAACTAGTGCATCTTCAATCCCGCCATTAAAATGATAATACAGCGTTGACCGTGAGATATTGACCGAATTCAAGAGCTGGGTAGCCGTATAATGCGAACGTTCGCAAATAGACAAATCATTCTTCAGCGCGTTCATAATACAAATCTTCGTTAACTGTGTCATGCTAACACAACCTCCTAAGCTGTATCTGAATAAATTTATACACAAAATAAGACCACAAACTAATTTGATTCAGCATTCAATCCTCATCCCAATTAATAAACAATAATGTTTCCGAACAATTAGAAAAAAATATCCGTCAAAAAAAACGCTTTTCCGTCAAAACCGGTCAAGACATTGAACACAAAATGTTGTATGATATTTCTAGACTAAGTAGTTATATTGTGGTCGAAAACCGATAAAAGGGGCGAAACTGTTGGAAGTTACTTTCAAAGATGTCTCACTTTCCTATGATGGTTCGCGTGAGATTTTACATCGTTTGAATTTTACAATTCCTGAAGGGACACTGGTTTCCATTCTGGGGCCAAGTGGTTGTGGTAAATCGACAACATTAATGATGATTTCTGGTTTACTTGCACCAACCTCAGGACACATTTTCTTTGGTGATGAAGATGTCACCAAACAAGATGCACTGCAAAGAAAAGTCGGGATGGTTTTTCAAAACTACGCCCTCTACCCACACCTTAAAGTGTTGGACAACATCATGTTTCCTCTGAAGATGGCGAAGGTGCCTAAAGCTGAGCGTCGTGAAAAAGCCATTAAGTTGGCAAAACTCGTTCATGTCGATGATCAATTAGATAAGAAACCCGGTTCCTTATCTGGTGGACAGCAACAGCGTGTCGCTATTGCACGTGCATTGGCTAAAGAACCAAGTCTGCTGTTACTTGATGAGCCTTTGTCGAACTTGGATGCCCGTTTACGAATCGAAATGCGTCAGGAAATACGCCGCATTCAACAAGAAACTGGCGTCACAACCATCTTTGTCACCCACGATCAGGATGAGGCTTTACACATTTCCGACCACATCATGGTTCTAAATAGTGGCAAGATCCAACAGTTTAGCTCCGCTGAAACACTTTACGATAATCCAAGCAATCTCTTCATTGCTCAATTTATCGGCGAACCGGTCATCAACACCATCGATATTGAAGATTTCGATGATGAGTTGACTGACCATGTTGATGCTGAAATTCTGAAACGAGCTAAAAAAGTTGGTATTCGTCCCGAGGCCTTACAAGACCACGATACAGGCGCAGATACCTTAGCAACCATCACCACCAAAGTCAAAACCTTTGAAAAATTCGGTCGTGAAAAGAACGCGCTACTCGACTTCCATGGCAAACGACTATTAACGACTGAGATTGAGGCAGAACTCGCCGAAGGTCAGGAATTACCACTCTACTTACAAAAATCTGGTTTCTATCTCTTTGATCAAGAAGGTACGCGCATATTCGGTGGTGATCAAGATGTTGAATGAAAAACCGACATTGAAATCAACAGGTAAAGCCTTACTTTACCTGCTACCTATGTTAATTATCACGATCACCTTCAATATCTATCCGATTCTGAAGTCATTCATTATGAGTTTTTATACGAAATACGATTTCTTTCGTGATATTGTTTCGCAGTATGGCTTCGACAATTTTAAATTTTTGTTCTCAGATCCAGACTTCCACATTGCCGTCAAAAACACCTTGATCTTCGTTATCGGGGTTGTCCCTTTGACCGTCATTATCTCATTAGCGATTGCCTTGCTCTTGAATCGGATCACATGGCTCTCTGGCCTCTTCCGAACTGTTTATTTCTTGCCTTTCGTCACGAGTACGGTCGCAATCGCACAAGTTTGGCACTGGATTTATAACGGTGATTATGGTTTGCTGAATTATTTCTTGAGTTTCTTCGGTGTCAATGCCATTTCTTGGCTGGAAAGCCCACACTATGCCATGCTCGCCCTGATCATCATGAGCGTTTGGAAGAACTTGGGATTCAACATCGTGCTCTTCCTTGTTGGACTCAACAATATCAATGAACGCTACTATCAGGCGGCTAAAATCGACGGTGCAAATACTTGGCATCAATTCACCAATGTGACAGTGCCACTGCTCTCACCAATTACTTTCTTGGTGAGTGTCAATGGTGTGATTGGTAGTTTCAAAGTCTTCGATGAAATCTTCGCCCTGTTCAATGGCACACCTGGTCCAAGCAAGTCAGCGCTGACCATCGTTTATTATTTGTATCAAAAATTCTATACAGAATGGAAATACGGGATTGCTGCTGCCAGTGGTGTCGTGTTGTTCTTCATGATTTTGCTGGTTACCGTGTTCCAACTCTGGTACAGCAAACGTCATGTCCATTATTAGGAGGTGTCACAAATAATGAAACGAAAAACCGCAATTATTTTGCGCTACGTCATCTTAGTACTTGGCGCGATCATTATGCTGATGCCTTTCTTATGGATGCTTTCAACTTCATTGAAGACACAGCCTGAAACAGTCAAAATTCCACCAATCTGGATTCCGAAACATCTGATGTTCAGCAACTACGTTAACGCTTTGAAAGAAGCCCCATTTTTGCGGTACTTCATCAACAGTGTCTTCGTGACGACAGTTACCACCGCTGGACAACTTTTAACTAGTATTCTCGCTGCTTTCGCATTTTCCCGCCTGAATTTCTATGGCAAAAACATTCTCTTCGTTATCTTTCTTGGCACCATGATGGTTCCCGGCGAGATGTTAATCATTCCAAATTTCGTCACGCTTTCACAACTCCATCTGGTCAATACTTATGGTGCCTTGATTATTCCTTGGTTGGCAAGTTTCTTCACCGTTTTCACCTTGCGGCAGACTTTCCAATCCGTCCCTGATCAAATTTATTATGCGGCTAAAATTGATGGCGCCAGCGATTGGCATTACCTCTGGCATGTCTTGGTGCCCATCTCTAAATCAACCATTACGGCTGTCACCGTATTGCAAGTGATCGGTTCATGGAACGCATTTATGTGGCCACTGATCGTCACCAATACTGAGAATCTACGAACATTGCCAGTTGGATTGCAGGCCTTCACTTCTGATGCCGGCACTAACTATGCACTGCTCATGGCAGCATCGACGTTCGTCATTATCCCTATGGTAATTCTGTACGTGTTCCTTCAAAAGTACATTATTGCAGGCATCTCAAAAACAGGACTGAAAGGATAGATAGATCAATGAAAAAAAGAAGTTGGCAACGGGCATTGTTAACAGTTGCTTCATTAGGTTTAGCCTTGACATTAGCTGCTTGTGGAAATTCCTCAGGTGATTCTAAAGCGAAGTCAGACGAACCAGTTAAGATCAGTTTTTGGAACGGGATGAATGGCCCTTAC
The DNA here is from genome assembly GCF_001435835.1 of Lapidilactobacillus concavus DSM 17758. Lineage (GTDB taxonomy): Bacteria > Bacillota > Bacilli > Lactobacillales > Lactobacillaceae > Lapidilactobacillus > Lapidilactobacillus concavus. The sequence continues at coordinate 50,404 of NZ_AZFX01000004.1, read as the reverse complement.
CAAAAAGCTTTGAAGAAAATTATCAATGATTTCAACAGTTCACAATCAAAATATAAGGTCGTCAGCACGGCACAAGGTGACTATACCGCATTACAGCAGAAAATCATGGCTGCCGCAAAGTCAAATAGTCTTCCTGTTATTTCGCAGACAACTTATACCACTGTTCCTGACTACAGCAAAAATAATCTGATTGAACCTTTAGACAACTACATGCTTAAAGGCAGTAACAAATTATCCAGCGCTGACTTAAAAGATATTTATCCTTCATTCCTCAGCAGTTCAAAGTATCAAGGCAAGTATTACTCAGTACCTTTCAGTAAATCTGTTCGAGTGCTGTATTACAACCAAGATATCTTGGACAAATATAACTTGAAAAAGCCAACGACCTGGGAAGATATTGCTAAAGATGGCGAAGTTCTTAAAGCACACGGCATCTATGGCATGGGCTTCGACAAGTCTTGGGACATGGAATTCGAAGGCTTGGCTCGCCAAGCTGGCAATCCTTTGATCACCAAGGCGCCTAAAGCAAATCTTGACGCCGCACCTACACTCGAAGCTGCTAACTTCATCATGGATATGATCAAGAATAAGACAGCCAAGACGGCCGGTGAAGATTTCTACTGGACACAAGCCTTCACCCAAGGTAAGTCAGCATTCTATGCTGGTTCATCTGCTGGTGTTACTCAGATGGTCGCACAAGCCCCTAAATCCCTTCACTGGGGAACAATGCCATTACCAAGCTATAATGGTAAAAAAGCCACTGAAATTGCCGGCAACGACATTGTCATGTTTAAGAGTGCAAGCGCAGAACAGAAAAAAGGCGCTTGGGCATTCATGAAATACTTAATGTCTGCCAAAGAAACTGCTAAGTGGGCAAAATCAACAGGTTACGTGCCATTACGTAAGTCTGCAACTGAAACCACTGACTTCAAGAAATATTTGACAGACAACCCTTATAACAAAGCTGCCGTTGATTCACTTGATGATGGTTTCCAATCAAATGCCTTCCTTGGCTTCTCTGAATATCGGACGAAGTTGTTAGAGACTGTTGATGCGATGTTGACAAAGAACGAACCTGTCAAGAAAGCCTTAACATCATTGCAGACAACAACTGAGAAGATTATCAAAGATAACAAATAATCATCACAGCTAGCCTCATCGATCAAATAACACTAACACTATAAAAGAACATAATTTTGAGATGCCTTAAAGGGTGAGAACAGTCAACTGTCCTCACCCTTTTAAATACCCTCTTTGATTGAATTATCCCGTGAGCTTTTGGAAAATAAACGTCGCATTTAAACCCACCCATATTCAAAAAAAGCCTCTAGTCTTGGAAAAATCCAATGGCTAGAGGCTTTGATCGTCACTTGCACTCATTGCTAAGAACAGCCCTCATAATGAGCTATGACAATGAGTGATGATGCTTGAGTTCGAATCTTGCGAGTAACGGCATCACGAAACCGAGACCAAATAAGACGATAACTGACACGACATTCATCAATAATTGGTGGTCAAACGCAGCACTGCCAAAGACAGCTTCTTGGGGCATGAAGCCCATCGTTGCGCAGACAAAGGTGAACAAGAAACACCAGCCACCAACGAACAACGCACCCTTTTTATTTTTGATGAAAACGTATGAAGATTCAAACTTGTCTTGTTGCAATCGTAAACTTAGAAAGGCGAAGAAGACCCAACACGTCTTGTATGGCGAAACAATACCGTTCAGATTGAGTAACCAGTTGAAGACCGAATTAATATTCGGCAAGGTGCTACTCATCAATAAGAGGAATAAGCAAAGGCTGGCCGTGAAGATATAGCTGTGGATCGGCCGACCTTGTTTGTTCTTCTGCAGTAGCCATTTTGGCATGTACTGAATTGCGGTATCGGCCGAAAGAACCCGACTAGAGGCATCAATCAGAACTGCCAACTGAGCTAACATAAAGATCAGCTGTGTCCCAGCAAACATATACATGAACAATTTGCCGACACCCCACTGCTCGCCTAACATCTGAAAGGCGTAATAGGCACCGTTCATTTTTAAATCATCGGGTAAGTGGTTGGCATTGAAGAAGACACCGAGTGATAAGGAACCGAAGATGACCAAGAAACCAGTCATTAAGGCTAACATCCACATTGCCTTTGGAAATTGCTTCTTTGGATTACGCAACTGACCAATGTAGGTCGCCCCTAATTCGGCACCTGACGTGGCAAAAATCAGCAGTCCAGTCGTCGAGAAATAATGTATTGAGAAATGTGGCTTAAATGCGGCCAAGTTGAATGGCTGTGTCGCGATTGGGAATCCCTTTGCAACACCAGCTGCAGCCATGAAGACGAACAGGACACCCATCAAGAACATTGCGGCGCCACCGATCAACGACATGACTTCGAGCGAACGGCTAAATAAGTTTTCAAGAATAATGAAGACGAGAATCACGGCGAAGGTCAGGATACCGAACCATTCATTCGACATATGCTTGTCAAGGGTGTTATTACCGAGAATCAACCATGAGAAGGCAACGATGACCGAATTCGAGACATCGATCAAATAAGGCAATGTGCTGGACCAATACATCCAACTTGTCCAGTAACCCAAGGTATCACCAGAAGTATGGCGCACCCATGTCGCCAAACCGCCACCTTCATGCGTGAAGGTCGTCCCAATTTGCGCCGAGATCAAGGCGTAGGGAATAATATAAGCGAGTAACAAGAAAATCCACGAGAAAACAACCGATAGCCCTTGATTTTGAAATGGATACAGAATATTTTCAAAACCAATTACGGTCACAAAAACTAATAAGCCTAAGACTGGCCAGGCCATATACTTAGGTTGGGTATTTAAATCATCCATGAAAAAGAAACCTCCATCAAATCTCAAAACGAGTCTAAAATTTACAATTTTTCTCCGATGTTATCCAAATTAATGGGACTAAGAGAAATTATTTATCTGTTCATATAGACGGTTCTGACCTGACCTGGTTCTTTATTCCGAAATGGACGCACAACTAACCACCCTAACTATAATGATATTCGATGTCAGACTGCGATTACTTAATTCCGTCTATTTTAACCCATTGTGAAGTTGATCGACTTCACATAGCGGTCAATGTTAGCAAGTACGCCCATCAGTTTAACCGATGAACGCGAATTAAGTTGTCGTCGCCCGTATTGCATAAGTTTCATTTTATCTTATAATGAAATGAATGTATAGATGATTGATAAAATTTCATCATAATTTTTGATGATTTTCTGAAAGGAATGAGTCCACTGTTACTTCAACTTGGTATGACTTCAACGCTGTTCACGCAATTAAATGAACAGGTGTTCACTGTGATTCATGATCAACCAATTGCGGCATTCAACGCCTTAGTGATTGAGGCGCAAGACCACGAGCTCCAAACACGTATTCAGGCCAGCCATCTGCCGGTTCCTACCTTTGTCATCGGCGGTGATGCCGTTCAAGCACCTTGGCAGTCGCTGCAACTTCAGCAAGGTCGTTTGACGAAAGCTGACCTTGCTAAAATTCAGGCAGCCGCTGAAAAATATGAGCATGAACAAATTCCAGAATTTTTAAACGACTTACTTGATTTTAGTCATCGTAATCCTACCAGCTTCGCCACACCCGGGCACCACGCCGGTGAGTATGACGAACTCGCACCGGCCGGCTATTTATTCAAGCAAGCCTATGGTCAAACTTTCTTTAGCAGCGATACCAGTGATGTGGTCACTGAACTTGGTGATATGTTAACGCATGGTGGCACGCCGCTTTCTGCCGAGCAAGCTGCCGCAAAAATCTGGCACGCCGATAAGACTTACTTTGTCACTAACGGCACGACAGGCAGTAATAATATATGCGCGAGTGCCATACTCAGTCCTGGTGACCTCGTCCTCTTCGATCGTAACAACCACAAGTCCCTCTACAATGGGGCGCTCGTTCTTAATGGCGCGATTCCCATCTATTTAGACACACTTCGCAACGATCTCGGCTTGATTGGCCCCATCAACCTCAATGACATCACTGAAGAAAACTTACGCCAGTGGATCGCCAAAGTCGCTCCAGAAAAAGCTAACGATGCCCGCCCATTCCGAATGGCGGTGATGGAGCTCGAAACTTTCGATGGGTTGGTTCCAGATGTGGCCACGCTCTTGAAAAAATTCGGTCATTTAACGGATTATATGCTTTTCGACGCGGCTTGGGGTGGCTACGAACCTTTTAGTCCGTTAACCAAAGCAATGGATCCCCTACAGTTGACCTTGACGCCAGAAGATCCCGGCATTCTTGTGACACAATCCGTCCATAAGCAACAATCTGGGCTCGCTCAGACCTCCCAGATTCACAAAAAGGATGCTCACATCAAGGGACAAGCACGTTACGTCACGCACGCACGCTTCAATCATGCCTATTTAAAGCACGTCACGACTAGTTATTCTTATCCTGTTTATGCCTCACTTGCCGTTAATGTCGCCTTGAATCAAGGTCGTTTTGGGCAAGCCATCTGGCAAGACGCGTTGGCAGCATCGATTCGTTTCCGTCAACAAGTCCAATCTTTACAATTATTTGACACGTTTAACTCGCCGGACTTGCTGAAACATTCAATGTCTGAGATCACCACTGATCCAGCACTGTGGTCCTTAACTCCCAATGCAGATTGGCACAGCTTCCCTGATTTACTCCCAGATCAAGCTTATCTCGATCCATTCAAGGTTACAGTCACACTACCTAAGACTCACGAGCGCGGTATCTGTGGTTGGGTGGTCGATCGGTACCTTCTTGATCACGGCATCGTTCCGGAAAAAGCAGATCCAAACTCCCTCTTATTCTTGGTAACACCTGGTTCGAATGATCAAGATTGGCATCGACTTTTCCAAGTCTTACAAGATTTCGAGAGCGATTACTCACAAAACAAACGTGTCGTTGATGTCTTACCTAAACTCGTTGCAGAAACTGGTGAACGTTATCGCGATTTAACGCTACCCGAATTATGCCAAGAAATTTCCGATTTCTTCGTGGATCACCAGTTAGTTGCTAATCAACGCGCCTTGTTCACTGGCTCGCGTCAGCGTGAAACGCGTTTGACACCCGCACAAGCAGACCTTGCTTTTGTCAAAGGACAAGATGAAATCGTTCCGTTAGTTGATGCCATTGGTCGAATTGCGGTTGAAGGCGCGTTGCCTTACCCTCCAGGGATCTTTGTTGTTGTTCCCGGTGAAACTTGGCATTCAACCGCGATCAGCTATTTTGAGACCCTCTTTTCCGCGATCAAGCAATTTCCAGGATTCACACCAGAAATTCAAGGCGTTTCAGCGGATGAAAATGGCACGCCAGTCGTACACGTCATTGCCAAAAAATAAGATGACCCACAAATTGTTAACCAAACAAAAAGCACTTCAACTGAAATCAAAATCAGTGAAGTGCTTTTTCGATTAGTACCAATTGCATTGTGACTCAAGCTTGAGATTTATTTTTGACGATAAAACGTGTACTGTGCGGCTTGGATGATTCCTAACTTCACGTGGGCGTATGTTAAGCCACCTTGCATATAAATCGTGTATGGTGGACGAATTGGGCCATCACCGGAAAATTCGACCGTTGAACCTGCAACGAATGTTCCACCGGCCATGATGACTTCATCCTCGTAACCCGCCATCTTTTCAGGAATCGGTTCGACAAATGAATCCACTGGTGAGGCCATTTGAATTGCTTGCGCGAAGTGAACCATGTCTTCTTTATTCCCGAAGTTAACCTTCTGAATCAAATCCGTTCTCGGTGCGTCCCATTTAGGTGCGACGTCCAAACCAAGTTCTTCCAGGAGTGCTGCTTCAAAAATCGCACCCTTGATTGCATTACCCGTGGTTTGTGGTGAGATGAAGAAACCCTCAAACATATCCATCAATGCGCCATATGTGGCACCTTCTTCGCCACCAATACCAGGAACAGTGAAACGATAGCTGACCCGTTCGATCAAGTCTTTGCGACCAACAATGTAGCCACCAGTTTTTGCAAGGCCACCGCCGGCATTCTTGAATAATGAGCCGGCCATGATATCGGCACCAACTTGCAGCGGTTCGATTGTCTCCGAAAACTCGCCATAAGCATTGTCAACGAAGATCCAGACATCCGGGCGAACTGAGCGAACAACGTCACACATTTCCTTAATTTTGCTAATCGTGAACGAATCACGAGTGGCATAACCGCATGAACGTTGAATGGCAACTACCTTGGTCTTTTCAGTAATCTTAGCCTTCACACCTTCAAAGTCAACCGAACCATCCGCTAATAGTGGCACAAAGTCAACCCCGATGCCGTATTCGGTCGGACTACCAATGCCGTTCCCTGCAAGACCCAGGACCTCTTGCAACGTATCGTATGGTTCACCGGTGATGTATAAAATATCATCGCCAGGACGGACGAGGCCTAATAATGCCGTTCCAATTGCGTGCGTTCCTGAGACAAATTGTGGCCGAACGAGTGCATCCTCGCCACCCAGCACATCGGCGTAAATCTCTTCGAGGACATCGCGCCCTTCGTCATTATGGCCGTAACCCGTTGATCCATACAAATGATTCTCGGCAACATTGTGACGCTGAAATGACTTTAGGACCTTATCTTGATTTTCTAAAATTTGTTCGTCCAATTCGGCGAGGCGTGGCGCGATTTTTGCATCGACTTTTTCAACGACCTTCACCAAACTTGGCTCAATACCATCTTTCCAACTCATCATGTGACCCCTTTGATCATATTTTGATTTCACAAATAAAAACTACCTTCTCAGTATACTCAAGAATGCTTAGAAGGACAAATCAAGGTGGGCAAATGATTTCTGACAGCTTGGCATTCATTCAGACTTGCAATAACTGTTAATGCTGAACCTCGCGAGTCAGTTTAAACTAGTGATTGGTTTCATTTGAGTGCTACTCCTTGTTCGTTGCTCGCAACCTGCTGCCGATCAAATAGATTAATGAAATGATGATGATGCCGCCACCAATCACATAGAAAATCGTCACAGACTTCACCTTCATAATCTGAGAGAAGAGCCATGTTCCCAGTGGCATTAGAAAGATAGCTGATGTGAAAATAGAACTAAAAACTCGTCCAATATAAGCATCATACAAATGTAAAGAGTTTAATGTTAAAAATTGATAGACAAGCATTAAAAGCCATGATTGGAGACGACAAAACGATTAAATTCGTCGAAACAAGACCTAATAAAGGCAACATGAATAAAAAACGCCAGAAAGTAATAACCACAAACTAATATCCCCGACCGACTTAAGTTTCTTTGCCCATTTACTGATCCCTGCGCCTAAAATACCTCCGATTGTTTCAGCAATCAAAAACGTTGCGTAGGCTTTTCCGTTTGAAAAATGGAAAAAGGAATCGGCAAATGGCAGCGACAAGTTATATCCAGCCAAGAAAATATTCGTCAATGAAGACAGGATGACCAAGGATAAAACGTGGCCATCCGAAAAAAGGTAGGTCCAGCCCTCAAGAATACTTCTAAGAATTGATTTCTTTTTGGCTTCTTTGTATGACAGTTGATTAAATGGCTTGAGACCAAGATTGATCACACCGCTTAGGAGATAAGAACAGCCGTTGATAATTAAAGAGCCGCGAATACCTACTTGGTTGACAACGACCAAGGCAATTGCCGGACCTGCAACTCGTGCAACTTGACCGAAAACTTCAACTAAGCTATTGAAAGAGATCAGATTATCTTTTCTGACCAAATGTTTTATCAACGATTTGGTTGCTGGGGATGAGCATCCATAGAGTATGGTCATCATCAAGTTAACAATATAGATCGCAATAATTAAACTTTTCTGCAAGACCAAGAATGATAATCCCAAGCACATCAAGCCATTGATAAAATCGGCTAAGATAACTAATTTTTTAGGGTTGTGCCGATCTGAGATTGCACCCCCCAAAAGTATTGGCGATAACACCTAAAAAGTTTTCTGAGCCTTGATATAACGCCATGAGCGCGACACTCTGAGTGCTATGACTAATCAAGAAACGACTATTGGCATAATCAAAAATGATCGACCCTAGCTTAGATATCATTGTCGCAATGATGACCCTACCCTGATTTTCCTTTTCATTCTTCATTTGCATCACCTATTAGCGCTTGCTTACCATCAGAAATATCTCTATTCGTGAAGATATATAATTGATCTCGATTGGCAATAGCGGTGATATAAATTCGGGAATCTATGGTATTCAATTTACTTTGCATCTCAAAGACGTTCTGCTTGAATGATTCTAACTCTTCATCGTTTTACAGGCCCAGATAATTAACGACCGTGAGATCGGACCCATGTGCAATTTTCTTAATCTCGAGCACTGTTTGATCATGCTGCAAGGACTCGTCTTCAATCAATGATGAATGGCGAAACATCTTCTTCGCAAACAGATCAACGAACGAATCTGCCTCTTGCTTGAATTCTGAAAATGTCGCATGACGATGATAGACGAAAAAAATACTCACATGCAGATCACCAATGGTCTCTCGAAAAGAATAATGAGGAATTTTTCGTAAATTCACAATATTTCTGACAGCCACCTGAGCATCAGGCAATTTCTCAAGTAGCTGTTGGCCAATCACAAAGGAAATGTATTGACTGGTCAGAACGCTATCTTGATTGTTGATGCCATCAATCTTGAAGCCCCCTAGTTGCTGGAAGTGAGTTCAAAAACGCCTTTTTATGACCGATTTCACTCGCAGCAAGTTGTTGAATATATCGACTATTTCTGATAGCCCCGATATCTTGGTTGTTTGCTCGGACCAACGCGCAATAATCTTCATAGACTGGCGATTCGCCAATCGTTCGTTTGTTGAGGATATCGCCGAGCTTAATCTTGATCAGAGAAATGCTCGCGGCATCTGCTATCGTGTAATCGAGTAGACCAACCAACCGAATTCCATTCTGATGCTTGATGATAATAAATGTCGCTAGAAAACCACCTTGATATCTAGCATAGAACAATTCCTGAGCATAATTGTCATAGACGAAATCAATGAAATGATCATCAATTTGAGCCATCGTTAAGGTTGGGAAAGTATGATTCGAATCGATCTCGTATTCCTCGAAAACCAAGCCATCTGCGCTGCTGGATATTTTCGCATGTAGAATTGAGTTCAACCTGATCAACTTAATCAAGGCGTCATTGACCGTTTCAATCTCGAGATTACCGATCTCATATTGAAAATTAATCGTGCTCGACAAACGGCCTTGATAATAAAACTTTTGAAGATAGATTGCTGGAAATTTTCTCAACAGCTGTTCCTCTTGATCATATAACCGCTTCTTCACTTGGGTAGTCAACGAAATAATATTTTCGTAGTCGCGACTCAAATCTTGAGTTCCCTGCGCCGGCTGCTCTGAATGTTGTAAATGACTGAGATAGGCCGCGATTTTCTTCGGTGTCCGCAAATCATAGATTGCATCTGCCTTCAGTTCAATCGCAAATTCGTTTTCAATCTTCGTCAGTAACACAAATGTATCTAAAGAATCGCCGCCTAATGCAAAGAAATCATCATTCTCGTGCAACTCGATTTGAAATCTGTCTTGCAAACATTCGCTCATCATTTGTAAGATGATCTGCCCAATTGACGGCGATACAGAAGCCGGTTCGATCCTCGCCTGAGATTCCAAATCACGTGTCGTTGTCGTTTCATGGATCTCGTTGATCATGGCTTTGCGATCAATCTTGTTGCTCGCGTTGAATCTAAACTCAGCGACAAAATAAATCTTGTTAGGAATCATATATCTCGGCAATTTACGTTTCAATTGACCAATCACCGTTTCGGCTGTTAGATTGGGATCGTTACGTTTAATAATTGCGGTGAATATTTGATCGTTCATGACAACAATCCCCTCGTCAACCCCAATCAGATCTGTCAGCTTGGCCTCTATTTCGCCTAACTCGACTCTAATGCCATTGATCTGCACTTGTTGATCATTTCTGCCATGATAATAGAACAATCCATTGTGCTCACTGACGAGATCTCCCGTTCGGTAATAGCGCTTACCCTCACGTTCAAAAAAAGACTTCTCATTTGCTGCTTGATTATTGATATAACCATGCGAAATACCCGCGCCATAAAGGAGTAACTCGCCGATTCCTCGTCCATCTGGCGCGTCAATGACTGCACCAAAATCCTCTAAACACAATCCTCTAAACACTGTCCGATTGGAATACTTGAATCGTAAACTGCACCGGGCATCAATTCATGAACAGTGGCATAGACGGTTGCTTCTGTTGGCCCATAAAGATTGAGCAAACGATAATGATGCCCGTTCTCACGCCACTCATCAAAAATCTTCTTATCAAATACTTCACCTGCAAGCATGACGCAGTCCAGATTCCGATTCAATTGTGCCATTTGATCTTTTGAGTAGACCCGGAAAAAGTTCTTGAATCCTGACGGGGAAAACGTTAAATGTGTCACACCAAACCGCTGGATCATTTCAGGAAATTTTTTAAACGCGTCAAAATCGGTAAGATTGCAAACAACTATTGAAGCACCAAAAAAAAGCATAAATCTCGGTCACCGAAACATCGAACGTGAACGGTGTACTGAATCCAACCACACTGTTTCGGGTATAGCGACCTATCTTTCTTAAATTTCGTAGAATATACTGCAAATTGCCATAGGTAACTGAACAGCCTTTGGGCGTACCAGTGCTCCCTGACGTATAAAGGATATAAACTTCTTCAGATGGGCGATACTGATGCCACCGCTCGTCACCAGACAGATTAGCATCGGAATAGTCATCGATTAAAACGGTTTGCAACTCTGAAAATTCTCGATGATCAGAGATGACGATTGTTGACCCGCATTCCATCGCAATTCTCTTAATTTCAGTTTCACCGTATTCTTTTCTCAAAGGGACATAACTGTGACCGGTTTTTAGAACAGCTAAAATCGCGACAATAATTTTGTAAGAGTGCGTTAAAGACAACAAAATACGTTGTTTCTCCGAACCCGCTAATTGCTCGATTCTAGCTGCAAGATAATTAACAAGTTGATCGACTTCAACAAACGAGTATTGTTTATCCTCTGTTGAAATAATCGTAGCCATTGACCTTTCATGAACATTAGCCATGAACGTCCCATAAATATCTAATCGTGTTGAATTAGCCATTTTGTTCATCTCACTATCTAGTTAGTTTTTGAATTGGTTCTGGAATTGCTGAAAAATAATCAAAATATTTTTTGCGTTTGGTCTTGTGATATAATCAACTTATATCGATTCGTTGTTCTGCTATCTGATTGGTCGCAATGAGGTCTTGACCACGGATCTGACCACATTGTTCACATTAACCTTGACCACAAAACACCTTTCAACAATCTGAATCAAATCATTATTCGGTTTTCTCATTTTGACCACCATTTTCCTAAAGTTATCTTAATATAACACCAATTTTCAAAATTCATCTATTTGTTCGTTTTTTTTGGCACAAGTTAAGGAAGCTTTGATATGACAAATTTTGGAACCGCTTTTCGGAAAATTAGACAAAGTAAAAACCTTTCACTGGAAAGTGTTGCTGCGGGAATCATGAGTAAACAGGGACTATCTAGTTTTGAGCGAAAAAAAACAGATATCAGCGTGCAATTACTCGATCAATTACTCAAAAAAATTCATTTGACCATCGACGGGTTCTTCCATATTTGTGAAATTAAGGAGACGCGTCACCAAATGCTTGACCAGTTAAAATCCCTATTTATTCAAGAAGATCTTGATGGCATTGATCTTTTTATTGCACATTTTAGATAGCGCTTTCAATCTGATTGAGATATTCAATATCTTCACTTAGCCATTATCGGTGATATTTTTTAGATCCAAATTAAATCACACGGCGATTTCGATCCAAGATTCTGCGATGATCAAGAACTATTTATATCAAGTGGAAACTTGGGGAGATCATGAATTAGAATTATTTGCGAACACCTTATTCGCACTTTCACCGGAAGATGTCCAAATAATTTACACCACCGTCTTGAACAGACTCGCCGAACCATCGCGGCCAATGATTTATACGCCTCTTTCTTAGAAAAGTATGATGAGGCGTTGCTCGCCTTTCTAAAAGATCCTAACGCTTCCAGTCAGCAGTGTTGGCACTATGTCGAAATGTTGAAAGAATTAGGCAACGTCGAATTATTTGAGTTTTATGCCCATGATTTAAGACAACATGCGCAGGGCAAATTGAACTATTGATGTGCGCGAGAGACCTCAGGCGACCGGCACCACATTAGAAATGTATGATCACACGATTACAAACGCAATTCGCAACTCATAGATAAACTAAACTCGTGCTCAATTTGCCTCTTTTGTGCCCCTTAAGACTGAAAAAGTTTCAAAGGCAAAACAAAAAGCCCTACAACCGTGGGGCTTTTTGTTGACTATTCGAAAATCATCTGATTATGATAAAGCTCCGAATAGAATCCTTTTTCAGCGAGAAGTTGATGATGATTGCCTTCTTCGATCACCTGACCGTCTCTGAGGACGACGATCTTATCTGCGTTGAGAATTGTTTTAAGTCGATGGGCAATGACGAAACTGGTTCGACCAGCAATCACATTGTCCATCGCCGCCTGGATCTGTGCTTCGGTTACTGTGTCCACATTCGACGTGGCTTCATCGAGGATCAAGAGCTTCGGATCAGTCAGAATCGTTCGTGCAATCGACATGAGCTGCTTCTGCCCAGCCGAGAACAGCGAATGATCATCATCGATCTGTGTTTGATATTGATCGGGTAAACTCATAATGAAATCATGAATATTTGCTTGACGTGCCGCATCGAATAATTCCGCTTCGGTTGCGTCCGGCTTACCAAACTTGATGTTGTCGGCAATTGTCCCACTGAATAATTGTGGATCTTGCAAGACGATACCGACGTGATCTCGTAGCTGATTGAGGTCCATTTGGCGAATATCGACACCATCGAATAAAATTGCACCAGAATCGACATCATAGAATCGATTTAGCAGGTTCATCACGGTCGTCTTACCCGAGCCAGTGGGTCCAACTAGCGCAACCATCTGTCCTTGATCGACTTCAATAGACACGCCATGTAAGATTTCTTTGTCTGGCAAATAGCTAAAATGAACATCCTGAATCGTAATTTTTTCCTGAATACCGTTAAAAGCAATGCCATTGGTTGGCGCAATTTCATCAGGTTGCTCGCGAACTTCATTAATTCGGCGTGCACCTGTGATTGCCAATTGGATCATGTTGTAAAGCGACGTCAACGAACTAATTGGTTGATAATACTGCTGTGCATACTGAACGAAAATCACAACAAGTCCCAAACCAACCGCTTGATTAATATTGTTGTTCAAAACGTACCATGAGCCGAAGAAGATCACGATAGCGGTATTCAGCAATGACATGCCTTGCATCAATGGATATAAGACCCCTGACCAGGCCTGCCCTTTAAACGTCGTCTTTTTGACTTGGTCGTTGTGCTTGACGAAACCGGCGATTGAATCTTCCTGCAGGCCATTGGTGATAATGACCTTTTGCCCGGTAATCTGTTCATTAATGTAGCCGTTCAACTTGCCAACATCGTCTTGTTGGTGATTGACATACTTCTCTGCCTTGACAATCACGATTGCCGCGAGTAGGACCGCAATCGGCGTGGTGGCAATCGTCATCCACGCCATGGTCACGTTCTGCCTGAACATCATGATCAGCATGCCGACGAAGAGAATGACACTATTAAAGACTTCAAACAACGCTTGATTCATTGCGTTAAAAATATTATCCAAGTCAGATGTATACCGTGCTAAGATGTCACCATCGGAATGGGTATCAAAATAGCTAATCTGCATGCGTTGCACCTTGCGAAACAAGCCGATTCGCATCGTCCCCGTCGAACGCCCTGCCACTTGCGAGATCAGTAGCGAGCTAATTAACATCGACACCGAGATTAGAATGTAAAAAATCACGAGGTTGATGATGGCCTGATTGAAATCTGCTTTTGAAGCCGTTGCGCGTGTCGCGGGGTTCAGATAAAGTTGTAAATATTTTGCCAAATCTTCGAAGGCATGTCCCATGAAAACAGGAGCCTTCACTTGAAAATACGTGCTCATGATGGTCAACAAAATAACCAAGCTTAATTTTCGCCAATATTTTCCTAAATAATGGGCAAAGAATTGCCCTGCGCCTTTAAGATCTTTCACGTTACACCTCCTCTAATGCCTTTTGCGTCCGATAAATCTCTTGATAAACGGCATTTTGGTTGACTAATTCATGGTGAGTACCTTCACCAACCAAACGTCCTTGATCCAGGACCAAAATTCGATCCGCCTTGATGATCGACGATATTTTCTCCGCGATAATAAACGTCGTTGTGCCTTTTAATTCCTTGCCGAGCGCTTCTTGAACTAATTTTTCTGAGCGGGCATCAAGCGCACTGGTCGAGTCATCCATGATCAAGATTGCTGGTGCTTTAATCACGCCACGTGTGATCGACAAGCGTTGCTTCTGTCCACCTGAGAAATTGGCTGAACGCTCCTCAACCTTGGCATCGTATTGATCATCGAGTTTCTCAATGAACTCTGCGGCTTGGGCCACGTTGGCCGCCCATTGCATATCATCCAACGTGGCATCCTCTTTCCCCTGCCTCAAGTTATGCGAGATTGTCCCGGAAAAGAGCGTCGAACGTTGCAAGATGAACGAAACTGCTTCGCGTAACGACTTCTCATTCACCTGGCGAATATCGCGCTTGCCAACTAGCACCTCGCCAGAATCAGGATCATATAACCGAGGGATCAGTTGAGCCAACGTCGTCTTCCCTGAACCGGTCGCACCGACGATACCAATCATTTCACCGGCTTGCACCGTGAACGAAATATCACGCAGGACAGGTTGGTCATCCCCTGGATAGGTGAACGTGACATGGTTAAACGCAACGTCCCCACTCAATGGGGTTTCTGCCACATGTGGGAAAGTCAAGTCAGGTTCAGTGTCATAAATTTCTTGCAAACGCCCCAATGAGACGAAAGCACGCGAGGCACCTGTCATCATGAAGCCACCCATGACCACCGCGAATAAAATTTGCATCAAGTAGCTGATGAACGCTTGAATCGCCGCAATCATGCTAGGATCATCGGTCACCATCGTGCCGACAAGCAGAATCGAGCCGGCAACTGCTAAGTCACCAATCAAGAAAAAGGCCGGCATCAGAATTGAGAAGAGATTACCAATGCGAATCGTTGTTTCCGTCATCTCATCTGATGATTTCGAAAATTTATTGATCTGATTCTGCTCTTGAACAAATGATTTAACGACGCGCATCCCCATCAAGTTTTCACGAGCCAAGGTATTGTTTTTCTCAAGCGTCGTCTGCAACTTCTCGAAGTATTTGCCCATTCGTGTGAATGAGAACATGCTGACGGCGACGATCAAGACCAACATGATTACAATGACCCACCAGAATTTCGGCATCGTCAGAATTGCGAGGATGAAAGCCCCTAAGAACAACACGGGGATCCGAATGATCTGTTGTAAGACGCTCATGATCACCATCTGCACCTGGTTAATATCATTGGTCAAACGAATCACCAAGTTGGATGCGGAGAATTTCTCAATATTCCCAAATGAGAACGTTTGAATTTTGCGATAACCTTTTTCCCGCATATCCGCGGAAACTTCTTGTGCGGCTTTCGCTGAGAAAATCGTGTTGATGATTCCGGCGACGATGCCTAGAACAGCTAACCCGATTAATTGGAGCCCTAAATTTAAAACTGTCTGTTGATCACGGGCCAAGATGGCGGTGATCATTTCTTGCAAGATACGTGGTTGCCAAAGTGTGGCAAAAGCAATCACGAGTGTCGCAATAATGGCAATCATGGCATCACCGCGATACTTTTTCATCAAATTCATTAATGACTTCATTCGTGCCTCCCCTAAACTTTAATTCAATTGATCCACCCGATCCGCAAAAGCCTGCGTATACGCGGCTAGACTCTTTAACATCAGCGTCCGCTCGTCTTCCGGCATCTCCGACATCGTTTGATAATCTGCTGCAAATAGCGGATCAATCATTTCTGAGACATGGTGTCTGCCCGCCTCAGTGAGCCGAATTTCTTTCACGCGTCGATCTGACTGAGACTGTGTCAAATCAACATAACCTTGCTTCAGCAAACTCGTGATCACTGCATTAATTGTCTGCTTGGGCAGCAAGGTATGCGCCACCAAGAAACGTTGTGTACAGTGTTCAGGAATCGTCTGCAGAATGGCTAATACATCAATTGTTGAGCTGGAAACGCCCTTGCGACGTGCATAATCGTCTTGAACATGCTGATAGGCATGCCACTGATCATAGAATAATTTTAAATCTGATTTAATCGTTTCATTTTTCAATTGGACCCCTCATTCAATTAGTCTATTCTCGTATCGTCCGAAATGGGACTAAGAAAGTATATCAACTGCCTTGTTTGTTTTCAAGGAATTGTCCTTCAAAATCATCAAAAGTTTCAGACTTTTCTTGTTACTTTTACGATCGATCAATTAGAAGACACCAACCACTCATTTTTAATGTGCAACGTGCGCATGTCACTGATGCGTTGACGCCACTACTCAGCAAATTGCACCCAGTTTTTCCCTAAATCACAGCAAGAAATCACTCTTTTCAGGTTGAGCAGAGTCAACAATAATGAACCATATTGACGCCTCATCTAGGCTAGTGTATGCTGTAGATGTATCCATGTGAGCGCTAACACTTATCCTGAAGCAATGCACTAATTTATCCAAATCAACATGATAATTGAAAGGACTCGAGTAATGAAAAATTTAATTGCTATTGTCGGCACAAATTCAGATCAGTCCACCAATCGCCAGTTATTACAGTTCATGCGAGATCACTTCCAGCAAGTGGCTCGAATCGAATTAGTTGAGATCAAGGACTTCCCAATGTTTAACAAGCCAGCAGATAAAAAAGTCCCCGAATGTGTCCAACAGTTGGCAGCCAAGATCGACGCTGCTGATGGTGTCATCATCAGCACGCCAGAGTATGATCACGCGGTACCGGCGGTATTGATCAACGCGTTAAATTGGCTTTCATACGGTATTTATCCCTTCGTTGACAAACCCGTGATGATTACTGGTGCTTCTTATGGTGTGCTCGGTTCATCGCGAGCCCAGGCTCAACTGCGGCAGATGTTAGATGCTCCCGAGTTGCGTGCGCGAATCATGCCAAGTTCGGAATTCTTATTAGCCAACTCGTTGACCGCCTTCGATGACAAGAACCAACTGATTGATCCTGACAGTGTCGAAATGCTAGAGGGTCTTTTCACGAATTTCTTAATTTTCATCGCGATTACTGCTCAATTACAGCACGCACATGCCCAGAATCAGAAACAAGCCGCCGATTTCTCGTGGGAAGATCTTCATAACAGTCATCAAGATTAATCTAAAATTACTTGCGAAGGAGTTTTAACAATGAAATTATTAGGTCTTGTCGGATCAAATGCCGATCTTTCATACAATCGTGATCTCTTACAATATATTCAAAAAGAATATGTAGATCTATTTGATTTGGAAATCTTTGAAATCAAAGACATTCCCATGTTTAATCAAAGTCAAGATTTGACTGAGAGCGTTCTGATTCAAAACTTGAAACGAAAAATTTTTCAATCGGATGGCGTCATCATTGCCACTCCAGAACACAATCACACCGTCCCAGCAGGACTGAAAAGTGTCCTAGAATGGCTTTCGTTCAAGATTCATCCCCTGCAAGATAAGCCGGTGATGATCGTTGGCTGCTCTTATTATGACCAGGGCACTTCGCGCGCTCAACTCCATCTACGTCAAATTTTAGACGCACCGGGAGTGGGAGCAATCACGATGCCAGGCAACGAATTTCTGCTTGGACGCGCCAAAGAAGCATTTGACGAACTAGGTAACCTCAACGATGAAAAAACGCGTCAGTTCCTCGGTGAAACCTTGCATAAATTCGTCCGCTTCATTGGCGTCGCCTCACAGCTTAAAGAGCCAGAACCTTTACCAGAAGAAGATCTCCACGCCACTGGTCAAATTGCGACAACGATTCCAGATGTTGACATGCATGCCGAGGATTGGGTCGAACAGGCTATCGAAAAAGTCAAGCCCGTCAAAGGCGCGACCTACGTTGAACTTGATCGTGGCATTCTGACCGTCGATCAAATCAATGCACTCTTGAAATCAATCCCACTTGAGATCACTTTTGTAGATGCGAATAATCAATTTTTATACTACAATCACAATGCTGACTCGGCGCAAATGTTCGCCCACAGAAAACCAGGTCAGGTCGGCAATCCAATCGGCGACTGCCACCCTGCGCGCACTTACAAACATGTTCAAGCTGTCATTGCAGCATTGCGTTCTGGTCAGACTGAACGTGTTCAGATGCCTGTGCCAACGCATGGCCTGGATAAATATGTCGTTCACAACTATGCGGCCATGCATGATGATGAAGGCCACTATGCCGGCGTTAATGAGTATATTCTCGACATCAAACCAATTATTGACTTCTACCTCAAGAAAACTGGTCAGCAGCTTACCGGTGGTTCAGTCGATGCGGTCTCAAGTGCTTCACAAAAAGTGACCCCGCCTATTGCACCACAAGTTGATGCCATTTCTAGTGCCTCAAAAAAGGATTAGTTAGTCGTCAACTCAAGCAAGATAAGATGACTTATTATTTCAAAAGAAAGAGGATCAAGATAGGAAAAACCTATCTTGGTCCTCTTTTAATTTTGTGTGAAATCACGACACTATTTTGATGGGTCTAGAATCTTGCTTTTGATCAAGAATTCCCGCGCAACCTTGGCAGCCTTACGATGCTCAACAGTCACTTGATAATTCATTTCTTGCATTTGAGTCGTGGTAATTTTGCCGGCAAGCTTATTAAGACTCTTGATGACGCCTGGATGCTTCTCTGCGAAGCTGGTCATCATTACCGGCGCGCCCTGATAAGGAGGGAAAAACTTCTTCGTATCCTCCAACAAGACCAGTCGATACTTCTTCACCTGTGGATCAGTCGTATACGCATCCGTTACGCCTAATTTACCATCGGCCAAAGCCTCATAACGCAACGAAGGCTCCATTGTGCGCACTGTCTTGAAATTCAACCCATAGGCTTTTTTCAGCCCAGGATAGCCATCAGGTTGTTGGTAAAAATCGGGATCGAAACCCGCCAGTAATTCTGGATGAGCCGCTAAGTCTGCCACAGCTTTTAACTGATACTTCTTCGCAGTGGCTTCAGTGACCGCCATCGCATAACCATTCTGATAAGCCATGGGTTTCAAGTAAGTCATCCTGAACTGATTGGCGAGTGCCTTCTTGGCTGTCTGATAAGCCGTTTGTGGATCATGATCGACGCCTCGATCTGTTTTAACTAAGGATTGCAACACCGTTCCCGTGAATTCCGGATAGATCTGGATCTGATCACTCTTGAGTGCCTTGAACAGAAAACTCGTCCCACCGAAATTTCGCTTGACGTTGACTTTGAGCTCTGGATGATCTGCCTCAATTAAATCCTTGTACATATTGATTAGGATCTCTGGTTCACCGCCCATTTTCCCAGCAATTGTGATTGTTTCTGTCTGGGGATGAATTAACGCACGGACGCCATAGAAGCCCGCACCTATAACAGCTAAGACAGCGACACCGATACCTAATTTCTTGAAAGAAACGTGTGACAAGCGCCGAATCAACCAGCTCGCCACCAGCGCTAAAATAGCGGCTAGGACGGCCCCAATCAGTAATGCATCGTTATTGTTGCTTTGTATGCCTAAGAGAATATAGGTCCCTAATCCACCGCCGCCAATCAACGCAGCTAGTGTGGCTGTCCCAATGATCATCACGACTCCGATCCGAATACCGGACAGAATCATTGGCATTGCCAGTGGAATTTGAATTCGGAAAAGCTTATACCGCTTGGAAACACCCATCGCATCTGCGGCCTCTAACAATAAGGGATCGATGTTAGTTAGCCCCGAATAAGTATTTGAGAACACCGGCATGATTGCATATAAAACCAAGGCAATGATTGCCGGAACCGTGCCAATACCAACAAACGGGATCAGCAAGCCCAGGATTGCCAGGCTGGGAATCGTCTGAATCACGCTGGCAACTTGCAGCACGAATTCCCCACCGCGTCGATGATCCAGCAGCACGACCGCTAATGGAATCGCAATCAAAATCGTGATCACGGCTGCAATAGCTGAGATTTCGATATGTTGACCTAGCGAGAGCCAAATTTCCTGGCGATTGTTTTCTAAGTAGTTGATCAATGACGCTAGCATTATTTCGCCTCCCCAATTCGTGCCAAGTAAGCAATTAAATCAGCGGGCTTCAATAAACGACCAGCCACTTGAACGATCTGTTGTGGCTGTTGCTGAACCAGATTGGCCCAATCAAAAATTGTGTCGCTCTTAGCGAGTTGCTCGACTTGCCCGGAAAAAATCACGCCTGAAGCTAACGCGCTGGCAGATTTTGACGTCACTCTTTGACCAAGTCCCGCGTCTAAGACAGCTTGCATGAACTGACGTCGAATCGAATCGTCGTCGAAAAAATCGTGGACAAATTCATTCGCGGGTTCGGCTAAAATTTGAGTGGCTGTACCGACCTGCAATAATTCACCATCGTGGACGACCGCCAATCGATCCGCCAAGTGAATGGCCTCGCGCATATCATGCGTCACAAAGACGAAGGTTGTCGTCAACTCTTGATGTAATTGTAGAATCAGTTCTTGCAACTGTCGCTTCGAGATCGGATCCAATGCGCTAAAGGGCTCGTCCATTAGAATCAACTTGGGATTGGCGGCCAGCGCACGGACAATCCCGATGCGTTGTGCCTCACCTCCAGAAAGCTCATTAGGATAACGCGTCAAGAACGTTTCTGGATCCAAGTCAACCTTCTTCAGTAATTCAACGATACGCTGATGTCGTTTGGGCGCTTGCCAACCAAGCGCCTCTAACTGAACGCCTGCGTTTTGCTCAACCGTCATATTGGGAAATAGTGCGCCGGCTTGTAAGACGTAACCCGTATGACGACGTAAATTTTCCAAATCCATTTCCGCCACATTTTGATCATCAATCCTAACTTGACCTGCTGTTGGAACCACCAGTCGATTGATCATTTTGAGCAACGTCGTTTTACCACTCCCCGAGGGTCCCACCAAGACGAATAATTCGCCATCATTAATCGTCAGGTTTAAGTTCTGTAAGGCATTTTCCTGACCATAGGTTTTTGTCACCTGTTCAAATTCGATCATCGTTTGTCTCCCCCCGCTTCTGTCACTGACCCTTGTCCTTTTTCATGCGCCAACCTTTGGATTTCGTCGATGATCTGTTGCAATGTGATCGTCGACATCTTCTGTTC
This sequence comes from Lapidilactobacillus concavus DSM 17758, assembly GCF_001435835.1. GTDB lineage: Bacteria > Bacillota > Bacilli > Lactobacillales > Lactobacillaceae > Lapidilactobacillus > Lapidilactobacillus concavus. The sequence continues at coordinate 29,032 of NZ_AZFX01000004.1, read as the reverse complement.
TGCGGCCGTTTGAATCACCTGGTAGACGGGGCCCAACGCACCCTGAATATTACCACCAACCACACACAGCGGATCGGTATCCAAATCTAAATGCAACAGCGTCTGCTCATCGTCAACTGCGCGATAAATATCCAGCAAGCTGATCTGGTCGGCCGGCCGACTCAAATGTGGCGCCACCATCCCCGGTCGACTCACCAATAAATCTGCCTTCACCAAACGTGCCATCAAACGCCGAATCAAACTGGGATTAGACTGAATACTCGCCGCAATCGCACGACTAGAAAGATTATCGTCTGCATAGATGACGACGAACGCTAGAATATGAATGGCATCGCTCAACCGATGTGAATATTTCAAGACAAGACTCCTCTCTAGACCATTTTGATCACATCACTTAAAAAAATCATACTGTTATTTATAAAGTAACTTGTGTCAAAAGGATATCACTTTCAAGAAGGTCACGCAATTAATGCGGCTTGAAGGAAAGGCGTGATTTCTAAGACACTGCTCTAAATTCCAGCTAAAAAAACACATCCATCATTGATGGCGTGTCTTAGAAAAAATATTCAATTTATTCAATCGTCGTCATCTTCAACAGATCGACCCAATCTTCGAATTGTGCCTCGGTCACTCGGCCAGAAGCGAGTGCTGCGGCTTTCAGCGTGGTCTGCTCACGCAGAGCTGCTTGGGCAATCGCGGCGCTGGCTTCATAGCCAATATGTGGTGAGAGCGCGGTCACCATCATGAGTGAATTCTCAACGGTTGCGCGCATCGCCTGTTCATTGGCGGTCAATCCTCGTACTAACAGGAGATCGAATTGCGCGATGCCACCTGCAAGTAAATCCGCTGATTCAAGAAATGTCGCAATGATCACTGGTTTGTAGACATTCATCTCAAAATTACCTTGGCTATTGGCCACGCCAATTGTCACGTCGTTGCCAATCACGCGTGTGGCAATCATTGTCAACGCTTCGGCTTGTGTGGGGTTGATTTTACCAGGCATAATTGAACTGCCAGGTTCGTTGGCAGGAATCGATAATTCGCCGTATCCACCACGAGGACCACTCGCCAAAAAACGAATGTCGTTGGCGATTTTTAAGAGGTCGGTCGCCAATGTCTTCAATGTGGCGTGAGCATTCGTGAGTTCTGTGTGTGCCGATAATCCATGAAACTTATTGGTCATATTCTTAAACGGCGTCTCAAGTCGCTGAGCCAGCTGAGCAATCACTTGGTTGGTGATCTGTGGGGTCGTGTTTAATCCTGTCCCCACTGCCGTCCCCCCCAATGGTAACTCAAGTAAGGTCTGTTGAGTAGCCGTGATCGCGGTTAAGTCAGCATTCAAGGTTGCGCGCCAGCCGGAAACCTCCTGGCCAAACGTGATCGGCGTGGCGTCCTGTAAATGTGTTCGTCCCAATTTAACCGTTCGTTGATGACGTCTTTCTAACGTCGCTAGACTTGCGTTCAAACTCTGAACAGCCGCAATCGTCCGCATCAGTGCAGAATAGGCAACTATCTGCATCGCCGTTGGAAACGTATCGTTAGAACTCTGGCCGGCATTCACGTGATCATTTGGCAAAACAGGGGGTTGATGGTGCTGGGACGACTGACGATCGACATTAGCCAAATGTGCGATCACTTCGTTCACATTCATATTGGTCTGCGTGCCGGACCCGGTCTGATAAACACGCAGGGGAAAGTGTTGACGTAGCTCCGCATCAGTTAACGAAGTCAATTGCTGACAGACTCGTACGATTGCTTCGCCAATATCGGCCTTAATCACCCCTTCTTGCGCATTGACTGCCGCTGCGGCCCATTTGATTTGGATTAGTGCACGAATCAAGGAGAGTGGCATTAACGGGCCCGTCGTGAAGTTGTGTCGTGATCGTTCGGTTTGTGGCCCCCACCAAACCTCATCCGGAATCTGAACCTCACCCAATGAATCCTGTTCAATTCGCATGTTAAACTCCTTTCAACTCAGTCGATTTTATTTTCAAAAAAAAGAAGTGCCCTGATAGTGACGGCACTTCATTCTCACCAATTATCTTATTCTGCGTGTACGCGGCCAATTCGGTGTCCGCCCAAAAAGGGACCATACTGGATATCGAAATGTGCAGCGCGTTCTGCCGAATTTGAAAAAGTGACCACGATCATTTCGTTTAAATCTGCAGCGCGAATACGACTCATACTCACCGTCGCGATCCGCCGACCAGCTTTAATCGTCTGACCATGCTGGACTCGAATATGAAATGGCTCACCATTTAGCGTATACGTATTGATGCCGAAATGAATCATCACGTCTAAGCCATTGTCCATGCGAATACCCATTGCGTGCTGAGTGCTGGCAATCATCGTGACCACGCCAGAAACTGGTGAGTAGATGATGCCATCTGTCGGTTCCATCGCAAACCCATCACCCAATGTTCGCTGTGAAAAAATTGGGTCCGGCACTTTGATCAAATCAACCACATCACCATCAACTGGCGCATAGATCGGCATTTCGTTGAGATTCTTTTTAGCACCTAAACCAAACCAACGCACCTTCATTACCTCTCAGCCTAAAGTAAACGTAAATGTTCGTTCAAAAAATTGGCGACAGTGGTTGCTTGATCCGAACTCTCGCAGACTGCAACCACCGTATCATGCCCGGCAATCGTGCCAAGAATATCGGTTGGCGGCGTATGCCGTAAATCATCCAAAGCTGCAGCCAAGAAATTTCCATAACTTGGGCTCGTGTGGATGATCACCAAAAATTCAACGGTATCAACAGATTTTGTGACTGTTTTTAGCGCGGAGAACAACCGTGCTTGCGCATCCCCCGTTGTTTCAGTCGATAACTTAAGATAACGCGACTTGCCATATTCGTCGCGCATCTTGGTGATCTTCAACTCACGAAGATCGCGGGATAACGTGGCTTGAGTCGTCTTGAGGCCATATTCATGTAGATACCCTTGCAATTCTTCCTGGGTATGCACCAAATGTTCTTGAACAATCTTTTCTAGGATACTATGACGTTCTTTTTTATTCATCATGATACACCTACATCTCTTCTGGTGCTTGCACACCTAATAATGCTAGCGCTTGTTGTAAGACTTGGCTCGTTGCTTCAACTAATGCTAATCTGGCATTGAGTTGATCGTCTGCAACAAGAATTTTTGAATTTGCATAGTACTTGTTGAATGTCTTCGAGAGACGCAACGCATATTTTGCAATAACTGAAGGCTCATATTCGCGTGCGGCACGCAAAACTGTCGCAGGAAATTCGGCTAAAAACTTAATGGTATCCCACGCCGCTGGATCATCAATGGTCAAATTACCCTGACGATCGGCATGATGCCCAGCTTTACGTAGAATACTTTGTGCACGTGCATTGGAATATTGAACGTATGGCCCAGTTTCACCCTCGAAGCGCACAACCTCAGCCAAGCTAAAGTCGAAGCTATCCAAACGATCATTCTTGAGATCGTGGAAAATAACGGCGCCAACCCCAACTTGATGTGCCACTTGATCGGCATTCGGCAAGTCTGGATTCTTAGCGGCAATCTGTTGTTTCGCCAGATCGACGGCTTCATCTAAGACTTTCTCCAAGAGGACAACATTACCCTTACGTGTCGACAACTTCTTGCCATCCTTCGTGATCAAACCGAATGGCACGTGAATAATATCATCTGCCCAATCATCGCCCATCTTCTTCAGGACAGCTTTCAATTGTTTGAAGTGCTCCGTTTGCTCGTTACCAACGACGTAGAGTGACTTGGCAAAATGGAATTGATGGTAACGATCTGTTGCTGCCGCCAAATCACGGGTGATGTAAAGGGTCGCGCCATCTGAACGTTTGATCAAAGCAGGTGTCAAATTCTCATCGGTCAAATCAACAATTTGTGCCCCGCGACTTGGTTGTAGCAAATTCTTGGCTTTCAAATCATCGACGATTGGATCCATCTTGTCGTTATAATAAGCTTCTCCATTGAACGAATCGAATTGAATTCCCAAACGATCATAGATCTTCTGGAATTCAGCAAGCGATAATCTCCGGAACCATTCCCATAAATGTGTCGCTTCTGGATCGCCATCTTCCAGCTTCTTGAACCAAGCACGTCCTTCATCATCCAACTCAGGATCCTTCTCGGCTTCTGCATGGAAACGCACATAATACTTCAGCAAGTTGCTGATTGGATCGGCTTTGATTTCTGCTTCGCTACCCCACTTATGATAAGCAACGATCAACTTGCCGAATTGAGTGCCCCAGTCACCCAGATAATTGATTTTGATTGGATGATAACCAATCTTGGCATAGATGTTCGCCAACGCATTCCCAATGACAGTCGAGCGCAAGTGACCCATCGACATTGGCTTAGCAATGTTAGGCGAGGACATATCAATTGGCACATTACCGTTCTCACCAAGAGTTGCGTCGCCGTAGTGGTCACCTTCATTAAAGATATCTGCCAAAGTCGCCTCGGCAAATTCACCCTTGTCTAAGAAAAAGTTGACGTATGCGCCGTTTGCCTCGATTTTTTCATAAGGCGCATGATCGAGTTCTGCCACTAGAGCTTGTGCAATCTGTTGTGGTGCCTGATGACGAGTCTTAGCTAGCACGAAAGTTGGAAAAGCATAGTCGCCTAGTTTTGATGATTTTGGTACTTCGAGTAATTCATTGATCTGATCGTGATCCAATTCATCTGCTAGAGCCGCATGCAGGGTGTTCACGATGGTTGTTTTGATATCCATGTTATCCTCCATTTTACGAAAGAAAATCCGTCCCTACTATCGAAGAGACGGAGATTCCGCAGTTTGCTTGTCCTAATCGATTAAGTTGATCATCAAAATCAACCTCGCATCGCGTAACAAGTCTTATTTCCCTGATCACCGAAGAATGATCTAATCGCTATTTATTTTATACATTAAGTATACAGTCTTTGATCCTGAAATACCATCACAAACTGTTTAAAAAATCGCTATCATTAAAATATTTTCTAATCATCCTGGCGTCAACTGCTTAGGAAGCGTTATTCTCTCGCTGATTCGAGTCAACTCATTCATTCAAAGAGCGGTAAGTCGACGTTCTCAAAGGATCGCGGTACCAGGTCGGTCACTGTGATCCCAAGTAGTCGAATACCTTGACTGAGATCACCATAAGTTTGCCAAAGCTGCCAGGCAACCTGAAAAATTGTTGCTTCGTCAGACAAATATTGATCAAAGGATTGACGTTTCGTGGTTGTCTGAAACAACTGATTACGCATCTTTAGCACCACCACTCGACCATGTAGCTGCTTCTTGGCCAGTGCTTGAGCAACCTGTTGACTGATGAGCTTCAGTTCGCGTTGTACGCGTTCGTCGGCTTCAATTGACGGGTTGTAAGTTCGCTCCTTACCGATTGATCGCCGTTCACGTTGTCCTTGAACTGGACTATCATCGATGCCACGCGCGTGTTTATACAGCACGACACCCATTTTCTTATAATGTCTGATCAGCGTCATCTGTGAAAGTCGTAAGAGATCGCCGCCGGTATAAACATTGAGCTCGTGTAAACTTTCTTGCGTCTTCGTGCCAACACCAAAGAACTGACTAATGGGCAAATCGGCCAGAAAATCGTGCGCCTGCTCAGGCCGAATAATCGTGCGTCCCACTGGTTTATTGTGATCAGAAGCCACTTTTGCTAGAAACTTATTATAAGAGATTCCAATCGAACAAGTGAGCCGTGTTTTTTTCAAAATTTGATGTTGGATCCACATGGCCAACTTGATGGTGTTCTTCTCATGAAGCTTGTTGTGGGTCACATCGAGAAACGCCTCATCGAGTGAAATTGGTTCGATCTCGTCAGTCACTTGGTGAAAAATCTCGTGGATCTGCGCCGAGACCACACGATACAACTCAAAATGTGGCGGCACGAAAATAAGTAACTCTTTAGGAATCAATTTGAGCGCTTGAGCTGCAGGCATCGCCGAATGAACGCCATACTGGCGCGCGACGTAATTTGCCGTGGTCACGACGCCATGACCATGATTATCGCGGGGATCATTGGCAATCACTACCGCACGCGACTTGAGTTCGGGATGTTCACGAATTTCGACTGAGGCATAGAAGGCATCCATGTCCACATGCACAATTTTGCGATCCGTATGATATTGTAACGGAATTTCCAACCATTCAGCCACGACAGCCTCCCTCCTCCAAAAAAGCTATGAATTCCACAACGACAGCTGTCGATTGAAATTCATAGCTTAATCTATTCAATGCACCAATTCAATACACTGGATGTTGCCTACCAGTGTCTCATCAATTTCTTATCCTTGATAAAGCCAATGACGCCCAGTTTTAGCCAACAAATCAGTGGCTGCTTTTGGTCCCATCGAACCGGATTCGTAGTTTGGAAACTCAGGTTGAAATTCCTTTGCCCAAGCTGCACGGATTGCATCGACGAAGTGCCATGAACCAGCCATACCTTCCCATTGCGCGAAGTTGCCCTGCTTACCCAAAACTGCCTCGAGTAATAGACGTTCATAAGCATCTGGCACCAGCTCTTGTTGGTCATCGTCGAGTAAGTCGCTCAATTGATGCGATTCGATGAAATTACTCGTTCCGATTTTCTTACCATTGATCTGCAACAAGACGCCCGATTCAGGCTCAACTTCAATGGTCAAAACCGGTGAAGTTGGCGTTTGTTCGGTGAACAAAGGATGTTCTTCTGCCTTGAAGACCACATCAATGCGAGTATTCTTCGTTGCTAAACGTTTCCCGGTACGCACATAGAATGGCACACCTTGCCAATCTGGTAAGTCTAAATCGATCTCACCAGCAACAAATGTCTCCACGTTTGATTGCGGATCGGTTTTATCCTCATCGCGATAAGCCAACTGTTGCTGATCTGAACCAGCACCATATTGCCCACGAACAAACTTTTCAGCGACCTCAGCCTCCGAATAAACTGGCAGACTTGCAAAGACTTGTGCTTTAGACTGGTTGATCTCACGATCCGTGTAATGTTCCGGTTTAGGAAACGTCAGCATCGCAATTATCTGCATGATATGATTCTGAACCATATCACGTAAGGCACCGGCAGTCTCGTAATAGCCTGCACGTTCCTCGACCCCCAATGATTCGGCTAATGTGATTTGAATATTATCAATAAACTTATTATTCCAGATTGCGGACAAGAACGGATTACCAAAACGGAGATAAGGAATATTTTGAATCATTTCCTTACCCAAATAATGGTCAATTCGGAACACCTGATCAGGATCAAATGTCTCAATAATCGCCTGATTTAACGCATGCGCAGACGGATAATCATGCCCAAATGGTTTCTCAATGATCAACCGATCGTAACCTCGATCACTTAATAGGTTCTCGGACTTCAAATGTTGAGCAATCGTTCCGAATAAATCCGGTGCCATCGCCATATAGAAAATACGATTACCATTCAGCTGATATTTCTCATCCAGTTGATCGATGATTTTTTTGAGTGCCACATAATGTTCAGAATCCTTCACATCGTGGGATTGATAATAAAAGTGGCTCACAAAAGCTGCTTTTTGTTCGTCAGTCCCCTTGGATAATTGACTCACGATCCCCTGACGGAAATAATCGTGCGTCCAAGGGCGCCGCGCTGTCCCAATCACCGCAAAATGCTGATCAAGGGAACCTTTTAAATATAGTTGAAAGAGTCCTGGATAAAGCTTGCGGTGCGCTAAATCGCCAGAACCGCCAAATATCACGAATAAAACATTATTTTCTTTAGCCATTAGTTAACCGAACCTTTTCTTCATAAATATCCATCATATTTAGTTTACACTACTCTAGTCTAAATCTTAAATGTTTTCTCTTGATTGAGTGAAATTTATCGTGTGAATCGTGTTTACGACCTTGATGTTTCAGTTCACTGAACCCGTCAGTCCACTGCGTGGAAAGTCGTTGCCTGACTCAGAGATGGCTATCATGTGTCGTCGCAAAACATGACACAAAAAAACCAGGAATCAACCTGGCTTTTCATGTTGCATCAATTATTTAGTTGAGAAACTTGAAACTGGCCCTTCATATTCATCAAGAATAATCTGTTTCATATCAGCAATCAATGGTTCCTTTGGATTCGTGATCGTACAGTTATCCTCGTAAGCTAACTCAGCCAATCGTCCTGCTGCAGCGGTGACTTGAGCCTTAGTAATGCCTTGTTCACGCAAGGACATCTTGATTCCTACACTCTCAGCTAAATCGACAATTGCTTGGATCAAGGCGTCGACGAGTTCTGCCGTTGTGTTCCCCTTAAGGCCGATGTAGCGTGCAATTTCTGCATAATCTTCATCCGCACGGAAGTAGTTATACTTCGCCCAAACTTGGCGTTTCGTTGGCACGAGTGAGTTGTACTTGATAACATGTGGCATTGTAATTGTGATCATACGTCCGTGAGGAAGATGATATTCACCTCCGAGTTTGTGCGCAATTGAATGGTTGATTCCCAACAGAGCATTGGCAAACGCCATACCAGCCATCGTCGAAGCATCATGCATGTTTGCACGTGCCTCTTTATCACCATCCCAGCTCTTCTTCAAGTTTTCAAAAACAAGTTTGGCGGCTTGCAAGCTGAGACCACGTGTATAATGTGACGCCATCGTTGAAACGAAGCTCTCAATTGCGTGACATAACACATCGAGTCCGGAGTCAGCAACAACCGTCTTTGGCACGGTTTCGATGAATTGGCTGTCGACAATAGCCACACTTGGTGTCAACGCATAGTCTGCCAAAGGATACTTGATGCCGGTATCACTGTCGGTAATAACTGCGAATGGGGTTACTTCGGAACCAGTCCCAGATGTTGTTGGAATGCAGACCAACTTCACTTTGTCTAAGTTAGGGAACTTGTATGTCCGTTTACGAATATCTAAGAATTTTTGCTTAGCACCCCAGAATGATGCATCTGGTGCGGTGTAGAATAACCACATTCCTTTTGCGGCATCCATGACAGAACCACCACCGACTGCGATGATCGTATCAGGCTTGAACGAGCGCATCATTTCTGCGCCTTTATAAACAGTGTTGGACGAAGGATCAGACTCAACATCGACGAAGGTTTGGTAGACAACTGGCGTCTCACGGCGATTCAAAGTTTCTTCGACTTTTTTGACGTAGCCTAGTTTCGACATGCCTTGATCACCTACGATAAAAACCCGCTCTAGTCCCGACATCTTCTCAAGATAATTGACTGAGTTTTTTTCAAAATATATTTTTGAAGGCAACTTTACCCACTGCATATTGTTGCGGCGCATTGCGACTGTCTTGATATTTAATAAATCAAAAGTACCGACGTTATGTGAAATCGAGTTATGGCCGTAAGAGCCGCAACCCAAGGTCAATGATGGCAACATGTTATTGTAAAGGTCGCCGATACCACCAACGGTTGATGGCTGGTTCACCAAGATACGTGAAGCATGCATAGCAATTCCGAAGTCAATGCTCAAGTCATCGTCAGTGGTATGAATCGCTGCGGAATGACCCTTACCGCCTAATTCGAGCATCGCTTGGCAAAGTGCAAAGCCATCTTCGTGGTTCTTTGCTTTTAACATCGCCAAAACTGGTGATAATTTTTCACGGGACAATGGGTATTCATCACCGACACCGTCAATTGGCGCAATCAAAACTACCGTGTCTTCTGGTACCTTGATGCCTGCTAAACCAGCAATTTCAACGGCTGAATGCCCAACAATTTTGCCATTAACGGCATGTTTCTCCTTATCGATCACGACGTCTGAAAGGCGTTTAACTTCTTCTTTCGTCGCGATGTAGGCGTGTTGTGCCTTTAATTCGTCGGTAACTTCCTTATAGATCTCCTGATCAACAATAATTGCTTGTTCGGATGCACAAACCATTCCGTTATCGAATGACTTCGATAACAGCACGTCGTTGACGGCTTGCTTGATGTTAGCAGATGCCTCGATGTATGAAGGGACGTTTCCGGGACCAACACCCAAGGCTGGCTTACCAGTTGAATAAGCCGACTTCACCATGCCAGGGCCACCTGTTGCTAAGACAGATGCAACACCCGGATGGTTCATCAGTTTTTGTGTGGCTTCAATACTTGGTGTTGGTACATAGCTTAACGCACCTGCAGGCAACCCCGCCTCTTCAGCAGCCACTCTCAATGAGTCCAGTGCCGCCGCAGAACTTTTCTGTGCACCTGGGTGGAAAGCAAAGATGATTGGATTACGTGTCTTAATCGCGATCAATGCCTTGAACATTGTTGTCGATGTCGGATTAGTTACAGGCGTTACCCCCGCCAAAACACCCAGAGGCTCAGCAATTTTAACTAATTTATGATCTTCATCGCGTTCAATAATTCCGACTGTTTTGTCGTCTTTGATGGCATGCCAGATTTCTTCAGTTGCAAACATATTCTTGACTGCTTTATCTTCATAAACCCCACGGCCAGTCTCTTCAACTGCCATTTTAGCTAGCTTCATATGGTCATTTAAACCCGCAATTGCCATTTGGTGCACAATGTGATCAATCTTTTCTTGATTAAATCCCTCTAAAACATTAAGCGCTTTATTTGCCTTGACAACTAAATCATTGATCATAACTTCAACTTCGTTTGTTTTAGGTTCCGTTTTTAACATGGTGGATCCTCCTCAAAATTTCACATTTTCGTTATCCATTTCACAATAATTATATTACCTTATTTTGATTCATTTGTAAACCCTTTTCCGTGAAATAATTCACGGAAATTTATCAGTACTGCGAAAACGTTGTCATATCAAGGTGCCTACGGCAAACTTTTTTCGTCACGACTGTAATTTCAATTCAACTCATGCCCATAAAAAAAGACGAGCCAATTAATCAGCTCGTCTCGTGCAACTTCAAAGATTCAATTGAATTATTTATCAGAATCCTGATCGTCATCAGCATCGACTGATGGCTCTTCACCAACGGTTGTTTCTTCAACAGTCGTTGTTGTCTCCTCTGGTACTGCGGTTGTCACTGAAGCACCGGGTTTCACGTCGCGGATTGCCGTGCGGTTAAAAGTTAACAGGATGCCGTCAGCGTCGATGACAACTGTGCCGTCTTCAACGTTGATGGTATCGATCACACCATGCAATCCACCGATTGTGACGATAGCATCACCTTTTTTCATGCCATTCAGCATTTGTTGACGTTGGTTCTGTTGTTTCTTACCTGGGCGGATCATTGTGAAGTACATGACCCCAAACATGATCACAATAATGATCAAGAATGAAAAACTTCCGCCGGCACCTGCACCGGCTGCTGCTGCTAATAATAGATTACTCAAATTTACACCTCATCATTTTTAAGTAGATTTAACTAACTATACCTTACCAAAAGCCGGACAAAACTTCCAGTCGGTTTTAGAAATTCTTGGCATTTTCCTTGTTGAAGCCATAGCTCTCGAAAAAAGCTTCCCGGAAGTCTAATAAATTGTCGTCCATGATGGCTTGGCGAACTTGTTTCATCACGTTCAACAAGAAATATAAGTTGTGATATGATGTTAAACGTAAACCGAACGTTTCGTCGGCCTTGATCAAATGACGAACATAAGCACGTGAGAAATTACGGCAAGTGTAGCAATTGCATTGATCATCGATTGGACGAAAATCATGCGCATAGATGGCGTTCTTGACGACGAGACGGCCATGTGAAGTCATGCAGGTGCCATTACGAGCAATTCGAGTTGGCAAGACGCAATCAAACATGTCCACACCGCGAATTACTCCGTCAATCAAGGAATCGGCGGAACCAACTCCCATCAAATAGCGTGGTTTGTTTTCGGGTAATAGTGGCGTCGTAAATTCGAGCATTTCATTCATTTCGGGCTTAGATTCGCCAACGGATAACCCCCCGATTGAATACCCAGGGAAATCCATCGAAACCAAATCAGCGGCGCTCTGCTTCCGCAAATCTTTGAATCCAGCACCTTGAACAATACCAAATAAGCCTTGTGTATCTGGATTACGATGCGCTTTTAGGCCACGTTCAGCCCAACGCGTCGTACGTTCGATTGACTTCTTTACATAGTCATGACTTTCATAATAAGGTGGACATTCGTCGAAACTCATCATGATATCAGGGCCAAGATCATTCTCGATACCGATTGCTTTCTCAGGCGACAGGAATAACTTCTCACCACTCAAGTGACTGCGGAAATGCACCCCCTCCTCAGTGATATCACGAATCTTAGCAAGTGAGAAAACTTGAAAGCCACCAGAATCCGTTAAAATGCCTTTAGGCCAGTTCATGAATTTGTGCAGGCCACCAGCTTCCTTAACGATCTCTTGACCAGGACGTAGCCAAAGATGATAAGTGTTGGCTAGAATCACGCCTGCGCCCATCTCGTCGAGTTCTTCTGGTGCGAGCGATTTAACAGAAGCTTGTGTGCCCACAGGCATAAACATTGGCGTTGGAAAAGTACCGTGTGGGGTAATCAGCTCACCTAAACGCGCGCCAGTATGTTTTTCTTTCTTGATCAAACGGTATTGAATTGGACTAGTCATGCATGATCTTCTTTCTTTAGGTTATTTGGTCGTTCCGTGCGCTCGCCGGATAAATAGGTGTCGCGACAACGCAAAGTGTCAGTGTCGATTGAAATTGAGATGAATCGCATAATCCATCATATTATATCATATCTTAAGGCGTTCTTATGAGAATTGATTTCCAAGTCGTGTTGATCTGTCCTAGCCTTTCCGATTGAGCACTGTTTCAAATCAATGACGACTGCAGACAAAAAGCACGCCGGCTCACTGCCAACATGCTCCCAGTTAAATTATTTGATAAACATTGCGTCACCAAAACTGAAGAAGCGATAACGTTCTTTGATGGCATGTTCGTAGGCATTGAGAATCGTCTCGCGACCCGTAAACGAAGCAACCAGCATCACTAAGGTCGATTTTGGTAAATGGAAGTTGGTAATGAAGGCATCGACCGCTTTCCATTGATAACCTGGTTTGATGAAGATATCCGTCCAACCGCTATCGGCTTGCAGTTCACCGTCAAACTTCGTTGCAACGGTTTCCATCGTCCGGATTGATGTGGTCCCAGTCGCGACGATGCGGCCTCCATTACGATGAACCCCATTCAATGTGTCAGCGGCTTCTTGACTGAATTGATAGAACTCACTGTGCATCTTGTGATCTTCAATATTATCTTCAGAAACGGGGCGGAAGGTTCCCAAGCCAACATGTAGCGTCAAATAAACTAATTTAACCCCCTTCGCTTCGACTTTCTCGAGTAATTCCTTCGTCCAGTGCAAACCAGCAGTTGGCGCAGCAGCAGAACCCAATTCTTTCGAATAAACGGTTTGATAACGTTCAGGGTCATCCAATTTTTCCTTGATGTATGGAGGCAATGGGGTCTCACCTAAGCGTTCGAGGATCTCAAGAAAAATACCATCATAATCGAATTTAATCATACGGCCGCCGTGCTCCAAGATTCTCGTCACGGTCGCAGTCAATTCGCCATCACCAAAAACAACCTTGGTTCCAACATGGGCATGGCGTGCAGGTTTCATCAAAGTTTCCCATTCGTCGCCAACTGTGTTGCGTAACAATAAGACTTCTTCGTGACCACCCGTATCAGCTTTTACGCCATACAGACGTGCAGGCATGACGCGACTGTTGTTCATCACAACCGCGTCACCAGCATGTAATTCATCAATTATATCGTAGAAATGCTTATCCTGCATTTCGCCAGTTTGGTGATCTAACACTAATAAACGTGAGCTATCACGTTTCTCGATGGGTGTCTGGGCGATTAATTCTTGGGGTAGATCATAATCAAAATCTTCTGTGGTTAACATTCTGTATGCCTCTTTTAATGTTTTATTTTTGTTCTGGCATGGGTAAGCCGAGATGGTCATACGCTTGTTTGGTCACCATTCGGCCGCGACTCGTGCGTTTCAAGAATCCTTTTTGCAACAAAAACGGTTCGTACATCGTTTCAACCGTCTCAACGTCTTCACCGATATTAACTGCAATCGTTTTTAGGCCAACTGGACCGCCATCGTATAGCTTGATCATCATTGTCAATAAGCGTCGATCGACTTGATCGAGTCCAGAACGGTCAACTCGGAGTTGAGTCAGGGCTTCGCTAGCGAGTTCTTGCGTGATCTCATCTTGGTCAGAAACTTCCGCAAAATCACGAACACGTTTCAACAAGCGATTCGCCACTCGAGGTGTTCCGCGTGCCCGCAAGGCAACTTCTAAGGCTGCTTCTGGCGTGATTTTGGTATTGAGTACCCCAGCCGAACGCAAGACGATCTCTTGTAAATCCTGCTGCTCATAGTAGTTCAATGCCGCTAAGATTCCGAATCGATCACGCAATGGCGCCGACAATAGGCCTGCACGTGTGGTTGCACCGATCAACGTGAATGGTGGTAATGGATAATGAACCGGATGCGCGGTCGGCCCTTGTCCCACGATAATATCGACGTAGAAATCTTCCATTGCAGAGTAGAGCGTTTCTTCAACGGCTCGTGGTAAACGGTGGATCTCATCAATGAACAAGACATCACCTACCTGCAATTCGCTCAAAACCGACAATAGATCCCCAGCTTTTTCGATAGCGGGTCCGGAAGTGGTTCGCATGTGAACACCTAATTCATTTGCAATCACGAAAGCCATCGTCGTTTTACCTAAGCCAGGTGGTCCGAACAACAGCACGTGATCCATGGCTTCTTCGCGTTGCTTCGCCGCTTTGATATAGATCTCCAATTCCCGCTTAAGCTTATCTTGACCAATATATTCCTTCAGAAAATGTGGTCGCATCGATTTCTCGATGGCTTTTTCATCGTCGTCGATAGTTTGGTCGCTTAAAATTCGTTCGTCGTCTGTCATGGTACACCCCTCCCATCTCTCGTCTTTCGATTGACGCCGCTAAATCAATTAAATCCGATTGGCACATCAGCTTAATGACGCAGTAAATTCAAACCAGCGCGAACATAGCCGTCTGGCCCTTCTAAGTCCAGTTTTTCCAATTTTGGCGTAATTCGATCCAGTTCCTTTGTCGAATAGCCTAGTGCAGCTAGAGCCGCCAAGCCATCTGCAAAATTAGGATCTGTTACGGCTGCCGGTTCAATTGCGTTCGTATGACTCAAGCCATCGGTTACAACCATCTTGTCTTTGAGATCAAGAATGATCTGTTGGGCAGTTTTCTTTCCGACGCCGGGAAACTTCGTTAAGAATTTAACATCGCCATTGGCAATCGCCACTGTCAAGCCATCTTGATCGTTCGCCGCCAGAATTGCCAAAGCACTCTTAGGACCAATACCTGCTACACTCGTCAATTGATCGAATAGGGCTTTTTCAGCCTCGTCTGTGAAACCGTAGAGCACTTGCTCGGTGTCACGAATCACCTGCTCGACGTAAATAAGCGCCGGCTGATCCACAGTATATTGGTAAGGATTACCCACCAATAACTTATAACCAATTCCGTTGACTTCGAGTACGATGAAAGTAGGTTTGACCACCGTCACCATACCGTTCATATATTCATACATGTTGTTCCTCTTTCGACAAGCCTTAATTAGTCAAACTATCTAATCAGCTATTGTATCATAGACCCAACCTGATACTCAAACGCGCCGCTATTCACGCAAAAGTAGTGCCTATTCACCATCCCAATGTTGATGAGGATCCTGAATCCGTTTGAACATTTTGCCTAATTCTTGATCGCTAAAGTGAACCAGAACCGGACGACCGTGTGGGCAGTTGAATGGATTCTCCGCTTTGGAAAGCTCGACCAATAATTGGCGTGCTTGCTCGTCCTCTAAGTGATGATTGGCCTTGATCGACCGTTTGCAACTCATCATGATCGCCGTTTTTTCACGGAATTTAGCGACTGAGATTCGGCCATCGGCAAGGAAATAATCGATCATTTCTTCAATCGTCGCTTGCTCCTGACCGGCTTCGAACCAAGTCGGATGTGTCTGAACGATAAAACTATTATCACCGAAGGGTTCAAGCTGAATGCCAACCTCTTCGAGTAGATTCAAATGCGCCTTGATCTGAATAAAATCAGCAGCCGAATACGTCAATACAATCGGCACCAACAAGTTCTGTTGATCTTCGCTGACACGACCAATTTCTTCACGATAATATTCATACTTAACGCGTTCTTGTGCCGCATGTTGATCAAGGATGTAGAAACCATCTTGACTCTCAGCAATTAGAAAAGTACCGTGGACCTGACCAATGTAACGCAATTCTGGAAAGCGTGGACCTGCAGCTGTCTCAGAATCCGTGCCTGTCTCTAATTCAGTCTGTCCGGCAGAGACTAAAGCTTGCCTTGAGTCCACTGAATCAAAGGCACGCGGATGATCATCCGATGCCAACCAAGCATCCCATTGCTGCAACTTGCTTTCATCCGAAAAAACCGACGCCGAAGTTGTCACATCGGGGATTGGCTCCGCCTGAAACGAGTGAGCTGATGGGGTCATATAAGTCGACGGACGTTCAGAGACCTGTCGTGATGGCATTGAACGATAAGATTGTCGCTGCATCGCACTCGCCTGCTCTAGATCACGATTCAAGGCATCCAAATCGAGAGAAGACGGCGATCTGAACGGTTGATTTTGACCTTTCGATTGCAATTGATTGCTCTGATTTTCTGAATAACCGTGATCTACCTGAACTGGCTGTGTCGTTTGATGACTCTTTAAATTTTCCATCGCATCTGGGATCAGATTCTGCTCTGCCAAGGTGTCACGGACGATTTTCGTCAATAATGCCATTAATTCTGGTTCTTTACTCAAGCGTACTTCGCGTTTTGTTGGGTGGACGTTGACATCCACAAGCAACGGATCCATCGTTATATCGATAATCGCGACTGGATAGCGGCCAACCATTAGTTTTGACCCATAGCCTTCGATCAGTGCCTTATTCAATTGGAAATTACGGATATAACGACCGTTGATCAGTAGTGACAGGTAATTCTTGCTCGCACGTGTGACCGCTGGACGAGAAATATAACCCGCAACCTTAAAATCGAGATCCTCGCCCTGAATCGGTAAGAGTTCCTTTGCTAATTTTAAATCATAAATTCCGGCAATCGTCTGTAACAACTTGCCGTTGCCAACGGTCTGCAGAAGCTGGTGTCCATCATTGACTAAAGTGAGCGCGATTGCTGGATAGCTCAGTGCGATCCGGTTCACGATGTCGGCAACGTGTGAGAGTTCCGTCGAAATCGACTTCAGATACTTTAATCGAGCCGGCGTGTTGTAGAAGAGATCTTTGACCGTCATCGTGCTTCCTTTAGGATGAGCGGCTGTTGCCATTTCCGACTGATTCTCAGAAATCTTCAGTTCACGACCGCTCTCAGGATCACCGGTACTTGTTTTCAGATCAACATGGGCCACGGCGGCAATACTAGCTAAGGCTTCACCGCGGAATCCTAAAGAATGTACGCGGAACAAGTCTTCACGTGAGGAAATCTTGCTGGTCGTGTGTCTTAAAAAAGCAATCTCGAGATCATCTGGTGCAAATCCCGAGCCATTGTCAATCACTTGAATCTCAGTTAAGCCGGCATCTTTCAGAAAAATCTGAATTTGAGTCGCCCCAGCATCCACCGCATTTTCAACGAGTTCTTTGACGACCGAAGCAGGCCGTTCGATAACTTCCCCAGCGGCAATCTGATTACTCAGCAATTCTGATAACTGATGTATTTTTCCCATGCGTTGAACTCGCCTCCTCGCTTAGTCTAGAGATTCTTGCCACTGATTAATTAGATTCATCGCTTCCAGTGGCGTTAACTTCATTAAATTCGTGCCCTTCACTTGGTCGATTAAACTTTGAACTTGTTCAGGCAACTGGTTGGGTGTTGCTGCTTCTGGTTCGGGGGATTCCGCAATTTGAAACAAAGGTAATTGCTCTGTTAACGGTAATGTTTCGTTCACCAACCCGTTACTATCCGCCTCCAACACATTCAGAACTTGTGCAGCGTGCTGGGTCACTTGATTGGGTAGACCCGCCAATTTTGCAACGTGGATCCCATAAGATTTATCTGCAGGGCCAGGCAATAATTGATGGAGAAAAATCAACTTGCCGTTCTCTTCGGTGGCACCAACATGGACGTTTTTCAATTGCTTCAAACGATCAGCTAATTGCGTTAATTCATGATAATGAGTCGAAAACAGCGTCTTGGCACCGAGATGGTCATGAATGTATTCAATAATCGCATCAGCCAAAGCAATCCCGTCGTAAGTCGCCGTTCCCCGACCTAATTCGTCGAACAAGAGTAGACTATGACGCGTCCCGTGTAGCAGGGCGTCATTAGCCTCTTTCATTTCAACCATGAAAGTACTCTCGCCAGAGATCAAGTCATCTGCAGCACCGATCCGTGTGAAAATCTGGTCAAAAATTGGCAACGTTGCTTTTTCAGCAGGAACAAAACAGCCAATCTGAGCCATCACGACGATCAATCCCAATTGACGCATGTAGGTGCTTTTACCCGACATATTGGGACCGGTAATCAAAAGGATATTCGTGTCTGCCTTCATAATCACCGAATTAGGAATATAGGCGTTGGCGGGCAAAACTTTCTCAACGACTGGATGGCGACCATTGATGACCTCAATGTCCTGTGATTGGGTGGACAATTGTGGCCGAACGTAATGACCAGCCTCACTAACCACCGCAAATCCCTGTAAAACATCGAGCGTTGCAATTTGTTTTGCTAAATCTTGAATTCGGCCAGTCTGCGCCTTAACCTGATCCCGCACTTCAACAAACAGTTGGTATTCAAGCTCGGTTGACTTCTCACGTGCCTGCAGAATCAAGGCTTCACGATCTTTCAATTCAGGCGTGATGTAGCGTTCTGCATTTGTCAACGTCTGTTTACGTTGATAACGATCGGTTGGCACTAACTTTTTATTGGCATTGGTCACTTCAATATAATAGCCAAAAACGCGATTGTACCCGACTTTCAACGTGGAGATTCCAGTCTTCTTCCGCTCTTCAGCCGCCATTTCGGCCAGCCAACTCTGACCGTCCGTCATAGCGGAACGATACTGATCGAGTTGTTGATTGAATCCGGGTTTGATCACATTGCCATCGGTAATCGAAACCGGCGTTTCTTCGTCGATTGCTGCACCAATCAACTCACGAACATCCGCGAGTTCATCGAGATCCTGTCCCATTTTTTGTAACGTTGGTTCTGGCAACTCTTCAAGCACGGACTTGATGGTTGGAATCTGGCTGATCGAATTCAGTAGCTGGATCAAGTCGCGTCCATTCGCGCTCCCAAAAGCAATTCGGCCAGCCAATCGTTCAAGATCGTAAACCTTTTGGAGGGCTTGTTGCAGCGTTGCCCGTTCAAAATAATGATCGATCAAGATTGCCACGACTTCTTGACGCTGGTTCAACTGTTGTTCATTCAACAATGGTCGATTGAGCCATTGCTTGAGCAAGCGACCACCCATCGCCGTCTTAGTACGATCCAGCAACCAAAGCAGTGTCCCCTCGCGCTTAGCCGTTCGCAACGATTCGAACAGCTCAAGATTCGCCTTTGCACTATGATTCATTCTTAAATATTGGTTGATCTCATAAGACTCCGCCTGTTGCAGATGACTCAGCGAGCGTTTCTGCGTACTCAACAAATAGCTGATCAAAATCTTTAAAGCCGCTAATTCACCCGGATGCGTCGTTTTCTGGGCAACAAAATGGAACTCACTAGAATCACTCAATTTCTTATTTTGAGACAGCATGATGCCTAGTGCTTCGATGCGTTGATGCGCCTCTGACGATAGTTGGTCATCCACCACAACTTCCTTGGTGTTCAAGTTGAGCAACTCATTGACGACTTCTTCAAACGTCTTCAAAGTCGTCGTGCGCACTTCACCCGTCGTTAGGTCTGAATAAGCCAAGGCAAAAATCGTCTGGTATTTCGTCACCGCCGTCAAATAATTATTCTGTTTAGCCGTGCTCGCGTTCTGATCCATCATGGTTCCAGGCGTGATCAGCTGAATCACCTCACGCTTAACCATGCCCTTGGCCAACTTCGGATCCTCAACTTGTTCGCAGATTGCGACCTTGTAGCCTTTTTCAATTAAAATATCGATATAATTCTGCGCTGCATGATGTGGCACCCCACACATGGGGATTGGATCCTGTGCGCTCTTATTGCGGGCAGTCAGCGTCAGTTCGAGTAATTGCGAGCCCTTAATGGCATCATCATTGAAAAGTTCATAAAAATCACCAATACGATAAAACAAAAAAGCATCTTGATAATCTTTCTTGATTGCCAAGTATTGCTGCATCATTGGTGTATCTTTAGTTGTTTGTGGCATAAAATGACCGACTCCTAATCTATGAAAGGATGATCTGGGGAAATATGGATCAGCTCAATGTGTTTGGCCTGATTCGTCTGCTCACTAAAATCAATGACACAGCCGTTAATTTGTCCCGGGCCTTGAGCTGGGGTCTCGAAGCGAACGGGACGATGCGTATGAAAACGCTCGATGACTTTTCCTTTAGTCATCCCGAGTATTTCGTTGTATGGGCCAGTCATTCCGGCATCCGTCAAATAAGCCGTTCCTGCCGGCAAGATTCTGGCATCATTCGTTTGCACATGCGTATGCGTGCCGACCACAGCGGAAACACGACCATCGACGGACCAAGCAAAGCCCAGTTTCTCACTGGTGGTTTCGGCATGAAAGTCGACAAAGATATATTGACATTGATCCTTGATCTCAGCGTAGATTTCTTCAAATTTTGCGAACGGATCATCAATCGCGTCTAAGAAAACACGCCCTTGCAGATTGATCACGCCCACGGTGATCTGGTTCACTTTGATCAAGACGAATCCCTTACCTGGCGTGTAGTTTGCAGGATAATTAGCGGGTCGTATCAACTTATTCGCGTCATCAATGAAGTCGTAGAGCTCATCCTTATCAAACGTATGGTTGCCCATCGTGACAACATCAGCACCCGAAGTCAGAATCAACTTATAGAGCGCACGCGTGATTCCTTTTCCGTTTGCAATATTTTCACCGTTCACAATCGTTAATTGTGGCCGGAACTTTGCCTTGATTTTCGGTAAATAATCCGTCAACATCTCTTGACCAATTGGCCCCATCACATCACCAATAAAAACAATTCGCATGACCTACCCCTTTTCATTAACCCTCATTTTATCATAAGTAGACCTAGATTTCAGGGGTCAGATCACAGTCATTTTTGGCCCAACGTCAAAACCGCCATCTCCTCCAAACAGGCGATGACGGTTTTACAGAACTTATCTTCTAAACAACACGTGGATTAAAAATATTTCGGTTACGATTGCGATTGACGCGCAAAGGTCGGAATTGTCATCCCCCTCACGATTGGTACGCTGGTACCCACTTCAGATTTGTGACTGCTGCCGACACATCCTCGATAGGTTCTCGATTCAATTGTTGTGCCACCGCGCTTTGAGCCACGGCTTCAGCAACGGTCTGTGAAAACTCGGCCAGCTTCGAAACGGGAGGTAAGACTGCAGCACCTGGCTGGCTGGCGTCAACGATGCCTCCTAATGAATGAGCTGCCGCGGAGATCATCGCATTATTCAAGCGTGTCGCCGTTGCGGCTAACGTCCCTAACCCTAATCCGGGATAGACCAGTGCGTTGTTTGCTTGGCCAATTTGAAAAGTAATGCCACGATAAACAACATCTGCTGCAGGGATTCCCGTGGCAACCAATGCCCGACCGTCCGTCCAAGCAATCAGATCTGCGGCTTTCGCCTCGGCGAGTTTAGTGGGATTAGACAATGGGAAAATAATTGGGCGCGCAGTATGAGCAGCCATTTCCTTGACAATTTCTTCGGTGAACGTCCCTGGTTGCGTCGAAGTTCCTACTAAAATCGTCGGATGAACCGCCTGAGCAACGGCTTTTAAATTCGTTAATTCAGTGGCATGACTGAATTCAGAACGATCGCGCGCAAATAGCTGCTGTTCCGGGGTCAAAGTAGGATCATCCGCAAACAAGAGCCCCTGTTTATCGACAAGATAAAAATGTTGACGCGCTTCGTCAGGTGCCAATCCCTGCGCAACCATTTCTGCAAAAATACGTTGAACAATGCCGGCGCCTGCAGTTCCGGCACCAAATGACAGGTAGATTTGATCGGTGATTTTTTGCTTAGAGATTTGTAACGCGCCAAGAATCCCAGCAAGCACAATGATCCCAGTGCCTTGAATGTCATCATTAAAAGTCGTGATTTTCTCTTGATAACGATTCAAGATATTTGCGGCATTGCTACGGCCGAAATCTTCCCAATGTAAATACAATTCAGGGAATAAAGCTTCTGCGGATTCGACAAAATGATCCACAAATTCATCATAACGATGACCACGGACGCGGGGATGACGATTGCCTAGATAAAGTGGATCATCCAAAAGGGTCTGATTATTAGTGCCTGCGTCTAAAACCACGGGCAAGACAGAACTTGGATCGATACCAGCAGCGACGGTGTAGACCATCAACTTACCAACGGCAATATCAACACCATTTGTGCCCCAATCACCGATTCCAAGAATACCTTCTGCATCGGTCACGACAATCAATTTAATCTGACGACCACCAGCAGCGTTACGCAAGGTCTCGGCAATGGTGGCGTCATCTTCATCGATCGACAAGAAAGCCGCACCTTGCGATTGTATGTAGAGCTCGCTGTAATTCTCAATGGTCTCAGCAATTGTTGGATCATAAACGATTGGCATGAACTCCACCGTGTGCTGGCTAAACAATTTGTAGAAAAGCACGCGATTCGTGTTGAAAATTTCCATTAAGAATAAGTGCTTCTCTAAATCGGTTGACTTCGATTGGAATTGGTCATAGCTTTGGGCGACTTGTTGGTCCAGCGTTTGCACAACGGGGGGCACTAACCCAGTCAACCCGAGTGCCTTGCGCTCCGCTCTGGTGAAGGCAGTCCCCTTGTTCAAAAACGGATCATTTAAAATATTTTGTGGTGTTATCATCTTGACTTGCTCCTTCTGTCTCTTTTCAATTGGCATATCTTCGAGTCACCGTTGAGGAGATTGGCGTTGCTGATTAGATAGCCGAAAATTTAGGCAAATAGCGAATAAAATTAGTCTACACGCTAATCAACAGAATAGTCAAACGACTTAGTTGTGGTAAAGCGGTTAGACTAACAGTAAAGCCCGCCAGTCAACCGATGTCAACAACACTAAAGTGAAACTGCCAAGTCAAGGCATGTTTTCTAGCTAATCAAGATGATCAATCGTTTAACTCACACTGCGACTTTTGAACTGGTCGCACAACTTGCCGATCCGAATTTATCTAGAGGCGACAATCGATCTCACTCTCGATTATTCTTGACGGCGTCCCACTGATAGCCCGAACCCATCGTATACGAAAAGCGATGGTTACCTTGAAAGGTATCGACGTAAAAACCCTTGTCATTCGCACCGCTTCAATTTCTTTATTAACATTCTTTGTGGCAAACATGATGTGTTCTCCACCATTTTTCCATGTTGCTTCTTTGATGAGCCGTCTCTGCTTGGTTAGTTTAAATTTGGTTTTCATACTGCGAATCACATTATTATTGGTTGCACTCAAATGATTATCTGGTGACTGATCGACCCCGCTACCGAATGTCGTTGGTGCAACTAACGGCACCCCTTCGTTGAAAGAAGGATTGAGCTGAGTCCTGACACCAATATAAATGGTCTGTTGATCAACCGTCTGATCCAGCGTAGCCACCTGATTATGAACCAATGGCGGTCTAGCCTGACTCGTTGTCGTTTTTGCTGTTTCCAACCGACTCTGATCGTGCTTTGTGGGGCGTGAATCTATCTGAGTCTGTTGTAAAAAAGTGCTCGTCGGTAATTCGTCTGCACCATCTTAGCCGTCACCAACCCACTCGCATCAAAATTGGTCTGACTAAACTGATGACCAAGCTCACGATCAACTTGAACGGCACCGGTTGAGCTTGTCTGGATCCGATAAGTTTCGCTATTCGAAAAAGTTAATCCATAATCTTGTCCGTAACCCAACACAATATTCTTATCTGGTGCCTGTGAGTGACCCGTCCCCACTGTCATGGCAATTTGCGGTGCCTCCAGGTCATACTGAATGGTAAAACCCGACTCATTGGCATATTGCTGTGAGACCGACCGGACGCGCTGCGGATCATCCTTACGAACCAGCAAGCTGGCCTGATTACCGATATCTAACCACTGACCCGTCGTCCGTTTGAAATAATAGACGACTTCAATCGGCTTTTCAGTCACCACACCGTTCGCGTTTTCAGGCAGACGACTGGTATCAACAGTATAGAGATCATCGTAATCACTCGCTTCCGTGGTATATGTATCACCATAGAACCCCTCAACATATAACTGATCTAGAACCTGGCCGTCTTCCAATAGATACTTTGTATGGACGATAAAAGGATCCGGATCGAAGTAAAAAGTCGCCGTCCCCGTTTCATGCTTGAGCACACCACTCGTTTGAACATCAGCTTTTGGATTGTACGTGTACCCCGTTGGTTTCGCCACTGGTGCCTTCAACTGATAACTAATTTTTCGCGTTTTTTTATCAAAATTGATCTGGTAATCACGACTCGGTAGCGCCACGCCGGTGTCATTGATGATTTTGGCCGTTTGATAATTGACCCCTGCTGGCAAAGTCAGTGTTGATTGCCACTTTTGATACGGCGTCATCAGATCTAAGTTAAGCTGATTAACTGGTTGCGCAAGATCTTAGGTGATCACATCCGCGCCTTGCACCGATTACCCGCCGATATCCTGCTCGTGACGCTTTACGGTCAATGTCGGCTGATGAAGCGTGGCCGACCCAAAAGTCATCGTGCTCGGCATGAACATTGGCGTATACCAGTAATCATTGACCATGTAACGACCATTGCCATAGGTAAAGCTGATTGTCTGCCCGTGTACGCCAAAAGTCGCGGCTGTAGAAGAATTATAAGGCCAGCCATTGGGTTGTGAAAGTTGCCCAGCCATGACTAGCTGTGAATGATCTAAAGGATTTTTAATCTGACGCACAATTGAGTTTTCGACACGGTAAATCGGACCACTTCCTTGATACGCAACATATTCAAACCCCTTTGTCGAATGAGTTACGGGACCGTCCAGACTAGAGAGCGTTAAGAATGAATCTTGAATATCGATTGGCTGTTGCGTCTTCAAGTCGAAAAACTGATAACTGACGGTTAATTGTTCGGCAGTAATTAGCGAAACACCATCACTCATACTGTGCCAGATTCGAAACGAAACATCTCTAGGATCATCATGAAATCGGTGGGCATCTCCGTGTAATTTGATGGCACTAATGACCATCTTGGCCGAAATTGGTTTGCCTAGATAATAACCCACCTGTCCATAAGTTGCCGTAATCGTATCAGTGGATTGCACGTTTTTGACAATAACATCCTGCAAGGTCGCATTATTACTGAGATGAAGACGCGCCCCAGCATTACTTGTAAGACTTATCAACGCATGATTGTTAGTCATCAGCAGCAATTGATTTGTCAGTGGCAAGTTCCCTCCATTGCCTGGCAGAACCTGAACAGAATCATCATTCGCCGCCTGCACGACTTGCGGAAGTTGCGGCGACGCCAAAAGGGTCTGATCAGAAAACACCAGACCCAAGAATAGTACCCCGACACTAATAAATTCACCCAACTTCGTCGATTTCAACAGAATCCCCCCGGATCATTGAACAATCTCAATTAACATTGCGCAAATCTTATCATAAGTGATTTGAAAGTACAACGACCCGTCATCCTCTGAATCGACCGCAACAACACGTTTGAATCAAATACGCATCCTCACGGAATTCGGATCAAAACCGTTAGCTTGAGCTGAGGTTATCGAGATAGCTAACCTTGTTAGTAAGCTTAAATGAAACCGCAAGATGCGATAAATGGCTGCCTTTATCGTTATTCAAATGGCCAACTGAAACCATTAAACGAAAAATAAAAGTTCTAAAACGGGACAGCAATGACTTTTGAAACTCTAATAAATTCTTCACGCGCATTTCATTAATTGACAATTAAAAAAGCACAGTTGCCGAAACAAATGTGCAAACAAAATTCTTCACGAATACGATTTGACAAAGACCAACAAAAAATGCCGTCCGCTAGACTATCTAGCTGAGACGGCATGATCTCTTGATCTTTACTAGGAATAGCGAAGAATCGCCACTACAGGCTCTTCACCTGGATAATCATCCTCTGGGAAAATTCTGACTTTCCCCCGGTAACGCAGAACTTGATCACTCAATTCAAGCAACCACGTCGATAAATCATGATCGATCTGATTCTGGTTAATGATCAACGTATCGATTTTACCAAACCGAGCTGCCTCTAATATTTCTGAATGATCACTTAGCGCTAATTGCTGACTGCGTGCCGTATCATAGCGTTCTTTTAGAATATTCAGCAATCCTGATTGCCACTGCACCTTAATGAGCGGGTCAATCTCTGTTGCCAATTCCTGCAAACTAAGATTTAACGGCGATTTTTGCACACTGAGATTTTCTGATAGGTATGGAGTTTTACAGATTTCACGGAAAAGGCTCTGATTTTCTGGTAATGCAAACAGCACAACGGCACGTTTACGCTCAGCAATCACACGATTCAGATAATCAGCGACTGCTTGGTAATAGTTGCGATGGTCAATCTCCTTTTCGGCATCTAAGGTGTTATGGCCGTGATAGCCGGCCCCACCGCCTTGACCATTTGTAAAGGAGCGGAAATTGGTCTCACCACCGCTTTTCTCAGTTCCTAGGGCCTTCTGTAGGTCACTTGGCGCATCTTCAGCCAATTCAAGCGCCTTAACACTGCCAGCATTGACTTCAAAAAGCTTGAACGAGTCTTGGTTGAGTGCCAGCAGGTCAAAATTAACGATGCGCTGTTGTGCCACAATTTGTGGTAGTAAATTCGGCCAGTCACAGACACTAACTTGTGGCTCAACTTCGATATTAAGCGGTAGCACAATTTGTTGCGTCTCACTCAAAATCACGCCAAAACTCATTGGCAATTCTTTGTTGTCATCAAATAGTATCTCGAGTTGCTGAGACATTCGTTGACTGAACTTTTCCCAGTCTAATTGCGAATAATTCGCACCAAACTGCTCAGCCGCCGTTTTTTGCAATTGTTTTAAGACCAAACGATTTTTGTCATTCATCGGATTCTTATCAACTGGAAAATAGAGCGAAATAAATGGTCCCTTATCGAGTTCTTCGAGTAACGTCTTCAAATCAGTCAGAGTTGTTTGCATATGCTACCTCCTTAGTAAATTCCTATCACTTTATATATATCAAGCGTATCATGGTACCGAACAAGGTTTCCACTTTGCGGTTCGATAATCAAATGATTAGATGATTGTTTATGACATACAGCGAGAGGCAGTAAAAAAGAGCATCTATTCCAATGAAGGTATAAATGCTTCAAGATTTCTATCAACTTCGATTGACGAAGAACTTTAAAAACAGCCAATTCAAAATCTCGTACATTTTTTCGTGCGTAAGCGTACAAAAAAAAGACGCTTTCCAAAAATCGGAAAGTGCCTGAAACGTTGATATATCTGAATATTAACGTTTTGAGAATTGTGAAGTTTTACGAGCTTTCTTAAGACCTGTCTTTAAGGTCCTAGGTTTTACTGTATATTAAAAAGTTATAGAATCAACGTTTATACAAAGATAAATTTAAAAAATTTGAATGAAATTGAATTAATTTGATAAATTGGTACCAAAATTGGTACCAATTATTCGCACGTGAGGCTTAAATCTTTTCGTTCAACTGAACTATAAAGGCAAATGATGATTAATTGTTTGTCTTTTTTAATTGGAATTGAAAGTTTCAATAGTTTAAAGCCAACTACAAGGAACCCTCAAACGCAGATATTGTAATGATCATTCCAATATTAAGTTTCTGCACTAAAATACTATAAAACTTATCGTGCACATTTGAATAGTATTGAAACTCATTTTCGCTAATTTGTCGTTCATACTCGGTATCATTCGGTAGATAATCTGACACATGATTCCAAATGAATTCGCTATCAATAGCAGTTTGCAACTCGAACTTTTTAAAATTTATCGTAATAGATTCAATTATCCCGTCAATCAACTCAA
The DNA here is from genome assembly GCF_001435835.1 of Lapidilactobacillus concavus DSM 17758. Taxonomy (GTDB): domain Bacteria; phylum Bacillota; class Bacilli; order Lactobacillales; family Lactobacillaceae; genus Lapidilactobacillus; species Lapidilactobacillus concavus. The sequence goes on along the minus strand of NZ_AZFX01000004.1, from coordinate 944 downwards.
AAGATATATTCCAAACATCATCATCAATTACGTATCTATTTGGACGAGATTTTGCATTCGAACTATACGGCTTCATACTAGGCTCAGGTGTGATAAAACTACCCACAACATTTTCTTTGTCCGGATATTTATACCGATGTAAAAGTTCCAACATCGTTGTGGTAAGATCTTCACTAATTTCCATAACTAACAACGCTTCTACCTCTGAGGGAGGGTTACTACGAATTCGGCCTCCGTGATTTGAAGATGAATCATTTCTTAAATCCGAGATAGATGCAATTAGGCTAGCCGCATCACGAATTATTTGACGTGACTTTTCAAAATTAGGTAGTTGATTTTCAAAAAGTTCAAGGGTATGGATAGCCCCATCATACATGTTAATTGTGAAGTCCGAATGGCCTTTCCTACCAAATTCAACTGCTAACTCTTTACCCGTTGCTGCATGAAAAACATATGCACAAGTTGATTCAAGCATTGTCTTTGCCATTGAAATTGCATCACCATAACGTTCTTGATTATATGCTATTAACATATCGTGAGATTTTTCTTGAATTGAACCGGATAAAAACGCATCGGCTCGATATCTAAAATCAGTATAGTCATTTCTACTTCTCATTATTTTCCCCCATGGTGTTATGCCAATCAATGATATACCCATTCAGCTTCGAACAATCACAGTATTAGGGCCTATCGTTAAGTATTAAGCAATATGAATCTATATATGGAAAGTAAAAATCCATATACAGTGTGAGCGAGATGTACACCAAGTATCAAGAAATTTCTGATTATTGATGTGTTAACTACTAGATAGATCAAAAATTGGTCTACCTTGTTTAACCTTGATATTTATGGACTCTCAAATAAAGATAAGATTTGTCGAACAAGAATGTGCTCCTATCCTAGTATTTGGTACATAAATTTCTGAACAGTTGTGCCATAATTAA
>NZ_AZFX01000031.1 GCF_001435835.1 Lapidilactobacillus concavus DSM 17758 | reverse complement strand
CAAAGGCCTACTAGCTACCGTCTTAACAGCTTTGTTTTAACAAGTTGTTGTAACAGCAACTCAATTAGTATAGCACATCCTCAAAATTAATGTCAACAACTTTCTTTCAAAAAATTGAAATGCGTTTAAAGCCTTGTTATTACTGGAGTTTCTCGATGTCGATAACCTTATCGAGCCAAGATTCATCATAAAAATTGGTTTCATGAGTGACCAGAAGTACGGCGCCCTCAAAATTCTGAATTCCTTCATTCAATGCCGCCTTGGTGGAATCGTCCAAATGGTTGGTTGGTTCATCAAGAATAAGCAAGTTCGCAGGCTTCGTCATTACTTCAGCTAATTTAACCTTCGCCTGCTCACCACCGGAAAGATCAACAAGAGGTGATAAAACCTGTTGAGAAGTCAATCCAGTCTTCGCCAAATATTGGCGGAGGACTTTGGGTTTCTCCAATTCAAAGGCATTTTGCATATATTGCAAAGGGGTCTCTAACTTGTGCGGCCACTTCAGGCTCTGATCATAATAGGCAATTTTTAGTGTTGGCGAATAATCGATCTCGCCATCGATCTTAGGAAGCATCCCCAGAATCGTCTTCAAGAATGTCGACTTCCCAATACCGTTATAACCTGAAACAAGAATCTTTTCATTGCCTGCAATTGAAATATCTAATGGCAACTTATTCAAAGCGTGATCGTAGCCAAAATAAAGATCAGTTGTTGTAATTAGCATTCGACTCTCAGTAGGCTGATAGCGAAACTGAATAGATGATTGTGACAAATGATCTGGTTTCTTTAACACATCAAGATGCTCCAACTGTTTCTCACGGCTCTTGGCAGACTTAGCTCGTGTCCCAGCTTTGAAACGACGAATATACGCCTTACTCTTTGCGATCTGTTCTTGCTGCTTCGAATAAGCACGACGATAAGCTAATGCATCGGCTTCTTTTTGGCGAAAAGCCGTCTTCAGATCACCTGTATATCGCGTGATTTTTCCAAATTCAATGTCGAGAATACAATTCGTGATCCGCTCTAAGAAATCATAATCATGAGAAATAACCAAAAAAGCGCCAGCGAAATCATTCAAGTAGTCTACTAACCAATCAATGTGTTTGGTATCTAAATAGTTCGTCGGCTCATCGAGCACCAACATATTGGGCTGCTGCAAAAGTAATTTGGTCAAAATAACTTTGGAACGCTGTCCACCACTTAACTGAGAAACATCATGGTCAAGTCCAATATCATCTAATCCCAAGCCACTCGATACACGCAGAATCTCTGTTTCAATCTCATAGAAGCCTGACTCCTCCAAGAGCGTCTGCATTTTGCCGGCCTTTTCAAGGAGATCGTCATCTAGATTTGTTGCGTAATCTTCATATAAGTGGTTCATTTTTGTTTCGATGTCAAACAGATCTGCATAAGCGGTCTCCAAGAAATCGTGAATCGTCATTCCTGGCGTCAAGTTTGCATACTGATCCAAATAACCGACGTCAGTGTTCTTCTGCCAAACAACCTTGCCTTCGTCTGGCAATAATTTACCCGTCAGAATCTTAATCAAGGTACTCTTACCGACACCGTTCTGACCAACGATTCCCATATGGTCTTGTTGCTCAATCTTAAAGTTAGCATCTTCATATAATGTCTTATCTACAAATGCGTGACTCAAATTCGTCACTGTTAAAATACTCATGAATCAATCTCCTCAATCCGACAAAAAGCACGACAAACGAAATACAATGAAACAAATCATACCATTAAATGACACGTGTTTCCAGAAAAGTCGCCGTAATCGCGGTTAACTTGAAAGTTAAATAACGACATGAAATATTACGGGAGCTCCTGTTTATTTCGCTCAGATGACAAAATCTAGCTTATATTGCAATAAGATAACAAAATTTCAATGCGTCGCCGAGATTGTAATATTTCTGGTATTGGTCTGTTATATTGGCATGTTATGCTGTTGGACGGTTAAGAAAATCACTTTTCTTCAAAAGGAGCGAACTACTTTGACTAAATCGAAACAAAGCAATAGCCTAATGATACGCGTGATTTTTACTTTCACGATTCTCGCCACCATGTTCTTCACAAACTTGAACGTGGTCATCGCCGCACCAACAGATCAAGCAAACGCAACAGTTTACTATCCTTCAAAAGAGTCTGTTAAACGCGTCACGCTAGCACGTACGCTAGTTCTTGAAGAGAAACAGACCGCTCAGGCACAAGAACGAATTGCCCACAAAACTGCGATTACCGCAGAACAATTGGCTCTTCAAAAGAAGCAAGATGAAATTGCTCGCCAAAAGGCAGCAGCCGCAAAAGCTGCCGCTGCAAAGAAAGCAGCTGAAGAAGCCAAAAAAGCCGCAGCTGCAAAGGCGGCCGCTCAACAACGTGCTGCTGCAAAGGCCGCTCAACAACGTGCTGCTCAAGCTGCAGCTCAACGTCGTGCCGCGGTACAGACAGCCGCTCGCAGAACGACAACCACAAGTACACGAACAACAACGTCTTCATCCAGCACTTCACGTACTTTCAAAATCAGTTTTTATGATCCAGCCGTATTAGGTTCAAGCATGGGTTATGGTGGCGTTGCTGCCAACCTCAGCGTTTTCCCTCGTGGCACTCGCTTAAGAATCTCGATGTCTAATGGTCAAACCATTTATCGTACCGTTAATGATACAGGAACCTTTGCTTACAGCAATCCTTACCAATTAGACGTCGCTTGGCCAAACAGCCAGATTCCTGCAGCAGGTATCTTGTCTGCAACAGTTACTGTCGTCGGCTAATCACACACAACTGAATATCATGACAAAAGGAGCATCCACTAAACTTAGTGGGTGCTCCTTTCTTACATCGCCGTTCACTTGATCAGTCGCCCTAACTCAATGATCACTTAAATCAGTTTTTAATCTTTAACGCGACCTCATTGCTTTACTCAACCAATTTTTGCCTTCAACGAAACGTGTAATTAACATGCTCGAGGTGATATTGCTGGTCGAATTCAATAGTGTGGCAGGAATATCGATAATCTCACTAATGATCAAGATCAATGGCAAGGCCGTCATTGGAAAACCGAAGATGGTAATGATGACTGTCTCTGCAACAAAACCACCACCCGGAATGGCACTCATTACGACCCCCACCAAAAAGCCAACCGCAATAATGATTACTGCGTTTTGGAAAGTAGCAATATCTCGTCCAAAAAGCACAAACAGGAATGTTGTTTTTAAAATTCCGCCAACCACGGAGCCATCCTTATGTGTGTTAGCGCCGAGGGGAATGACTGTATCCGCAATATCGGCGGTCACACCGATTTTCTTCGTATATTCCAAATTGACGGGAATCGAGGCAGCTGAAGAACTTGTTGCAATTGCTGTAATTGCCGGCACACTAATATTTCGCCAAAAAGCCTTGAAGCCTGAATGACCCGCAGACAGATAAGCATAACCACTCATCACAACGAAGAAATAGAACAAACTATAACCAACATAGATTAACAAAGTTCGTAAATAGCCACCGACCATTTCAGCACCAAGATTGCCAATGACCGTTGCGAAGAAACAGCCCAATCCAATCGGTGCGTAATACATGATATACTTAACGATTCGCATTGTGACGACGTTCCCAGCATTGAGCAGCTTGGCAAATGGTTCGGCCGCCTGGCCAGACGCAGCAGTCGCGATCCCCACGAGGATAGCGACAACGATCAACGAGAGCATATTACTCTTCGACAAAATTTTACTAAAGTCATCTACGGTAAAAGTGGCAACAATTTGTGCCAAAGCAGACGTTTTTGTTCCGCTGGCGCCTTTAACATTGCCCATCAACTGCTTCACATTAGACATATCGATACCCTGGATTGGTTTAAAGATGAGTACGCATAAATAACCCAACACGGCAGACACGAGCGCTGTCCCCAAGAATACAGCCACTGTGATTCCCAGAATCTTACCTAGCCGTTTAACCTCTTGCATGCCCGCAATCGATGATGAAATACTGAAGAATACCAACGGAATCAAAATCATATACATTAGATTTAAGAACAAATCGCCTAATGGTTTGACAACATCAACCTTAGTCCCCCAAACGGCGCCAGCAATACCCCCTAAGACTAGGCCTAGCAAAATCAATAGTGTCCCACGATAATTTTTCCAAAAATTTTTCATTAACTTTCTCTCCCAATTACCAATAATTAATTGCCCATCGCCATTCATTTCCATTAAAAAGTGGCGCGTCCATGTTCAGGCAACGCCACCTTACAACAATTAAACGACTATTTAAATAAGTTCTACCAAATTGACGCTTTAAACGAATAATCTGCTAATGGTTGTTGATAACTTCAGTCATCAGCCTGTTCAGAAGTCACTAGTGTTGCGCGAAATAATCATTGACGACCTCAACGTCATCAAAATGATGTTTCACGGTGCCAATGATCTGATAATCTTCATGACCCTTACCCGCAATCAAGACGACATCACCAGCTTGTGCCTGTTCCAAAGCATAGTTGATGGCCGCACGACGATCGGTCAAACGCGTATACGTGTCTGGTGCAAGCTCTGAAACAACTTGATCAAGGATCTTGTCTGGATCTTCCGTTCTTGGATTATCTGATGTCAGCACAGCATCCGTTGAATGCTCAACAGCAATCCGTCCCATAATTGGACGCTTGGTCGTCTCACGGTCACCACCGCAACCCACAACGCAGAAGACACGCTGTTTAGCAAACGCATTGATGGTACTCAGAACATTTTCAAGACCATCTGGCGTATGCGCATAATCGACGATCACCGTGACATCACGGTCATTAGGGACAACTTGGAATCGGCCGCGAACGCCCTTAACCGATTCCAATGATTTGATAATTTCTTCTGGGGTCAAGTCGTGTTCATAGCATGCACCAAATGCTGCCAAAGCATTATAGACGTTGAAATTGCCCATCAGCTGTAAATGAACAGGATACGTTTCATCGTAAATTTGCAGTTCGAATTCGGTTCCTTTATTAGTGACCTGAATATTTTTAGCTTGGAGAATCCCTTCACCTTTAGTCCCATACGTGATGATATTGGCAGCCGTCTTATCCAGCAATCGCTTGCCGTGTGGGTCATCAATGTTAATCACGGCGGTTTTCGTCTTGTCGCCTGCGTGATAGCTGTTGCCTAATTGTGAGAACAGCAGTGCCTTTGCGTCAAAATAGTTCTCGAAGGTCTTATGATAATCCAAGTGATCTTCAGTTAAATTCGTGAAGACCGCTGTATCAAAATCGATCCCCCAGGCACGTCCCTGCACCAACGCAATGGACGAAACTTCCATCGCGCAGGCTTGATCATCAGCGGCAACCATCTCGCTAAGCGTACGCTGTGCAGTTAATGGTTCAGGGGTGGTGTTGACAGCGGGCAGTTTTTTAGTCCCAACTTTGCTGTACATCGTACCGATAATCCCAGTCTGTACACCATGATCTTCCATAATCTGGTCGATCAAATGCGTAATCGTGGTCTTACCATTCGTGCCAGTCACACCAAACATCGTCAATTGGTGGCTTGGATCGCCAAAATAACGAGCGCTTAATTGTGCTAAAGCCTTATAGGTACTCGGCACCATCACAACCAGTGCATCACCGGCAAACTCAACTGGACGTTCTACAATAATTAGCTTTGCACCCGAATCCACAACTTCTTGAATATGTTCATGTCCATCGAAATGACCGCCTTTAATGGCCACAAAACAACTTCCCGGTTGAACCGTCTTAGTATTTTGAGTTAAATCAGTTAATTCAAAGTTACTAGCTGCTAAAATCTGTTGATCTCGATGACTCGTTTGTAAAATTGACGCGCAATCAGAAATTTTCATCTACTCATCTCCAAAAAATGGCCAAGTTTGTGTTATCACACGCTTGGCTGTCGTAATAGTTAAAGTATACCTTATTTAAGCCGCCAATTCTCTCTTATTTAAGTAAAATCATCCTTTATTCATCAAAACTTCTTAGGCTGCTCATGCCACTTGAAAATGACTCAGTCTTTTCATAATAATCCACGATAATTATCATACTTTTTTCACGTTCTTACTGTTGTCACCGTTTTCTGACAGATTCGATTGACGTCTCCTAGTCAAATCCCCTGACAACGAGTAAAATAAAGGCATCATTATGCGAGATATCACACGCACTATTGTAGGAGGTCAATTCACAATGGGCCATGATATGATTATTAAACATGCTTTCATGAATTCAATGATCGAACTTGCTGAAACGCAGGATTTCAACAAAATTACCATTAGTCAGATTACCCGTAAAGTTGGTATGCACCGTCAAAGTTTCTATTATCACTTCACAGATAAATATGATTTACTGGCATATACCTATCAAGAATTGAGTTTCTTTTACTTGGATAAAGACCATTCCGGGCTGGATAACTGGCTTGAGCAAACTGAAAAGATGTTTAATTCCATTTATGAGCACCGTAAGTTCTACACGAACACCTCTGTCAGTGACCAGAACACACTGTTGCTCACCTTTTCGAAAATTGTCCAAGCTCGCCTACTTGATCTGCTAGCAGAAATTAACTCTGATCATCGTTTGTCCGCTTATGATCGTCAATTTTATGCCGAATTCTTTGGATATGGTTGTGCAGGCACGCTAGTCGATTGGATCGCAAACGGTTATCAAATAACACCCGATGAAATTGCCCATAAATTTTCGAGATTTGTTGATGATATCAAGCATTATTCACCCAAACTCTGAAAATAATAAACATTTTTACAATCTTTGCAAAATAATGCAAATTTTTTCATTTTTTCTTGTTTTTAGTAGTGACGGAAGCTAAGGGATATGCTATTATAACTTTTGGAAGTAATAGGACTTCTCAATAGTGATGTCTCTGACGATGAAAGTTAACCCTAATGAATCTCCCCCCCTTGTGTTAAGTGAATTCGTTCTTGAGCGTCAGTTGGTGGCAACGGTAATTTATTATCGTTGCTCTTTTTTTGTCCTATTTCAATCAATTCACTCACAAGTTTAGTTTACACAAAACGACTGCCACTTCAAACTCATGTGACAGTCGTTTTTTTGAGTTCATTAATAGTTAGACACGGTTCAAATAGCGTTTCAGGAATGCTTGTGTCCGCTCTTCCTGCGGGTGACTGAAGATCTGTTCTGCGGTACCTTCTTCCGCAATCACGCCCTGATCCATAAACACAACGTGGTCGGAAATATCGCGTGCGAATGCCATCTCATGCGTCACCAAGATCATTGTTAGACCCGTATGTGCGAGTGCCCGCATCGAATCTAGAACATCATCAACCATTTCCGGATCAAGTGCTGATGTCGGTTCATCGAATAATAAAATTTCCGGACTCATCGAGACAGCTCGCGCAATCCCGACACGTTGCATTTGACCGCCAGATAGCTGTGCAGGTTTAGCATTAACGTAAGGGGCCATGCCAACCTTCTCCAATTGTTCAAGCGCAATTTTCTTCGCCGTTATAGCGTCACGATGCAGAACTGTCGTTTGTCCAACTGTGCAATTCTGCAAAACATTTAAATTATTGAACAAGTTGAAAGATTGAAAAACCATACCAACTTTTGCGCGATAAGTGGCAACGTCAAACTTCGGAGTTAAAATATTCTCACCATGGAATTGAATAACACCATTGGTAGGCTGCTCCAACAAATTAATACAGCGTAATAACGTCGATTTACCCGAACCCGATGACCCAATAATCGATAAAACTTCGCCAGGCTCGACTTGTAGATTAATATCTTTTAAAACTTGGTGTTCACCAAACGTTTTTTCTAAATGTTGAACTTCTAATAAATTCGTCATGCCATAACCTCCTAGTCCTGAACCGTTGGTGTCGAAATTTGATCTTGATTAGCCATCAAATTGTAGTTTTGAGGGCCATCCATTTTTCTCTCGATCAATCGTAGAATCCGTGTGATCGTGAAGGTTAAGATCAAGTAGATCAAGCAGATAATCAGATAGGTGTGGAAGAACTGGAAGTTCTGTCCCGCTATTGTGGAGCCCGAGAAGAATAATTCAGAAACAGAAATGATACTCAACACCGAAGTATCCTTGATATTGATTACAAATTCATTCGTCACCGCTGGCAAACTATTGCGAATCGCCTGCGGCAGAATAATCTTATTCATCGTTTGTAGGTGCGTCATTCCTAAAGCATGTGCCGCTTCGAATTGACCCTGGTTGACGGAGATGATACCACCACGCATGATTTCTGCAAGGTAAGCACCAGTATTGATTGATACGATAACGAGTGCTGCAACCAAACGATCCATATTCCAGCCGAATGCTTGTGCCGCACCGTAATAAAGAACAGCCGCTTGAACAATCATTGGTGTACCACGAAAGACTTCAATATAAACAGATAATAACCAATTGATCACCTTTAACACGCCGCGACGCAAAGCACTTCCGCTCCGAGGAATCGTCCGAATGATACCGACTAACAGACCAATCACGAAACCAACAATGGTACCGACCATTGAGATCAATAAGGTGATGCCAGTCCCACGAAGTAGCATGCCGCCATATTGTCTAAAGATGGCCACGAACCAGTTTTCTTGTTTGCCACTCGATTGCGGTTGTTGCGCAACGGCTTGTTCCATTAAATCGTCGCGTTCAGACTGAGAAATTTTTGCTAATTCTTGATTGATCTTAACTTTGTCATCGTCACCCTTACGAACACCAATTGCGAGATCGGTATCTTCAGGATTGGTTTTAAACCCATGACTACCCTTCAACTGAATCATTTTGACATTCGGATTAGCCATCGTCACACTAATACCCTCTGGCTTTTCTGAAATATAGCCATCAATCGTACCAGACTCCAGTGCAACACGCATTGATGGAAAGTCTTTCATTGCTGGCTCTTTGATTGCACCTTTGATTTGATCCAAGGCCGTATAATGAAAAGTATTCAGTTGTGCCGTTAATTTTGCATTCTTAAAATCTTTTAGATCATTCACATTGGCGTATTTGCTATCCTTGCGAACAATAATAACCAATTTTGATTTGTAATATGTGTCAGTAAAGTCGATGGCCTTCCGCCGTTCTGGCGTTGGCGACATTCCCGCAATAATTGCGTCGATTTTACCCGATGTCAGCGCCGGTGAAAGTCCGTCCCACTCGGTCTTAACGACGACTAGCTTCTTGCCTAAAGCCTTTGCAACTTTTTTAGCCATCTGTACATCGTAGCCACCTGCGTAGGTTAATGTCCCCTGAATCTTGACGGCACCGTGGCTTGCATCATTCTGTGTCCAGTTGAATGGTGGATAACCTGCCTCCATGCCAACCTTGAACGTGTTATCAGCCGCATGTGTGACTGCGCTTGGCATGAAAATCCATGCCATCAATAAAACAATTCCTATAACCCAAAAATTGCGACGCTGATGCATAAAGAATCCCTCCATCATGTCCACAAAAAAGACCCTTACTGAACGTTAAAAACATTCAATAAAGGTCTTTACCATAATTTCTTATCTGAATAAATTTATCTTAATAGACTTATCCCAAAATCATAGCGCTCCCTAACGAATTCGTTAGGACAGTCCAAGCATTATTCACACTTGTCCCAACCAACCTACTTCCAAAAATAAGTTGATTTCGGCGATCATCCTAGAGTTTCAGTTCAACGTGTTTGGACACTCCCTGAATTCTGTGACTCTCGCAACCTCTATTGTTTGTGGCTTTTAAATTTTATGGTGTAATGATAACCCGCAAGTTACAGCCTGTCAACCTTTTAAAATAAATAAATTTTATTTATCGTTTTAATAAGCAAAAAAATAGCCAAGGACCAGACCGTTCTGTCATAATAAAAATAGTTACAGGAAAGGGTGTGTTTGTTGATCAAGACAGTCAAGTGCGAGGCAGCATTTGCGATGAGCCATAATTTCGCGAGACAATTGGATTTGTGGGACAAACTAATATCACCACAATTTGTCCTGCCGACTAAATAAGTTTTCGGAATTAGCGCCAACCAGATGAACCTCATTGCATCGTTTGCTTCGATGCTTCATATAGCAACTGTCTGTCGCATGAGTTACACTCCCATGTTCAACTGATGCCACAGATAGTTGCTTTTTATTGACATTTTTTTGATCACAGACTCACCTACCCACGAATCATCTCAAGCACAACACTTCGCCATGATAATCACGTGCTTAACAAGGCTAAAAGGGGGAATTTAATGGCAAGAATTACAAAAACAAATTCGACTTTTGTTAAATTATTATTGATGCTTTTAGGGCTCGAAATTATTGCAGTCAGTATCAATTTATTCTACGCTCCGCATGGCATTGCCGCTGGCGGTGCGACTGGAATTGGGATTCTAATAGAATCAGCATTAGGTTTCAATCTTTCACTTGTCGTCTTACTTATTAATATCGTCATGCTCATTTTGGCCGGAATTTTTTTAGGTCGAGCGACCACACTTCGAATTGCGCTAGGCAGCGTTTTGCTACCGATATGCTTAGCCATAACGCCACAAATAAAAATCGTTCAAGATCCACTTCTGACTGTCGTTGCAGGCGGTGCGATTTTTGCGGTTGGGCTTTCCATTCTCTATCAAATTGATGCCTCTAGCGGTGGCACAACAGTACCGCCACTCATCATCAAGAAATATTTTCGGTTAAAAACATCGACTTCGTTATTAATGATCGACGGTTTAATTTGCACAACGAACATTTTCGTCAACGGTTTTGAAACGATGTTGCTGGCGATCACCTCTCAAATTATCACGACCATTGTCATGAACTTCATCGAAACGGGTCTTGATCGCAAGAAGATTATCTACTTAATGAGCGAGTATCACCTAGAAAAAATCAAAGAGAAACTCGGCTCACTTGGTAAAGCACAAACGATTTTCAACGTGACGGGAGGTTACACCGGCCACGATCGTGAAATGTTGATGGTTGTCGTCGAAAACCCAGATCTGAACCATTTGTTGACGACGATACGCAGAATTGATAGCGAGGCCTTTATCTTAGTCACTAATACAACAGAAGCGCATGGCGGCATTTGGACTGATGGCCGAACTTATGCCACCGAATTAGCACAGTCACTGCCCCCTGCTAGACCTTGAAAAATTTTAATTAGCACTTTTTATAAACGAGTGCTAATTATTTGAATTCAACCAATAATGGCACTAAAATGTAATTGTAAATTAAAGAAAGGAAGTAGAAAATTATGGCAAATGATTTAATGAATCGTCGTAATGATTTATTTGGAGGTTTGAATGACTGGTTCAATGATGACCACTTCTTTAACAACTTAGGTCGGACATTATATGGACTCAGTGAATCAACACATGATTTGAAAACAGACATCAAGGAAACTGACAAAGACTACCAATTGAGCGTTGAATTACCAGGACTCGATAAAAAAGACATCGAGGTAAGCTACGATCAAGACGTGTTAAGAATCAGCGGCAAACGTGATAGCTTCGCTGATCAAGCCGACAAAGATGGCAATACGATCATGAGTGAACGCCGTTATGGTCAATTTGTCCGTCAATATCGTTTACCGAACGTTAATGCGGATCAAATTACCGGTAAGTATAACAAGGGCGTTTTGCAAATCACCTTGCCAAAGACTGAGCCAGAGAAAAAGTCCGATCATCGTATCGAAATTCAGTAATTACATTTAGACAATCGATCCACGATTCAAAAAGATAGAAACCCGAGGCACTTTTTTAATTTGGAAAAGTGCCTCGGGCTTTTTAATTTTAAACAGGTGAGTGAAAACGTTGCATTTCAAAAATAATGATGCGATAATATAGACACCAAAGACATATGAATAAATGTTCATATATAGATATAAAGAAGGTGTCATGATGTCTCACCATTCAGATTCTACTGCAGGTACTTTTACCGCAAAGTCTAATGCTTTTAAACTCGGTGTCAGTTTAAACGTTATTTTCATCGTGATCGAAGCCATCGCAGGATTCTCTGCAAGTTCGTTAGCACTCCTAGCCGACGCTGGCCACAATCTTAGTGATGTGCTTGGATTACTGATTTCCTGGTTCGCACTCTGGCTGTCCCAAAAACAACCCACTAAAAATAAAACATACGGTTATAAATCGTCATCCATTCTCGCAGCACTTGCCAACGCCGTCATCTTGCTGATTGCTATTGGTGGCATTGCGGCTGAAGCGATTCAACGTTTCGCCAGTCCTCAACCAATTGCAGGATGGACCGTTATTATCGTCGCGGCAATCGGTGTCATCATTAACGGCGTCACCGCATGGTTATTTCTCATGGATCAGAAAGATGACCTGAATATTCGCGGCGCCTTTCTACACATGGCCGCAGATGCTGGTGTGTCTGTCGGTGTCGTCATCGCTGGGTTCGTTAGCCTTCTCACCAGCTGGCAATGGCTCGATCCCGCCGTCAGTTTGCTCATTGCAATCGTGATCCTGATTGGCACTTGGGACCTGCTTCGTCAATCTATCAACCTAGCGCTAAACGCCGTACCTAGTGGTGTAGACACCGATAAAATCAAACAAATCATCCTAACGGATCCAACCGTACTGAGTATACACGACCTACATGTCTGGGGAATGAGCACGACAGAAGTTGCCATGACCGTTCACATCGTGCGAACAAACCTCGCTGACAACAATGCATTCATTGCAAAAATGAATCACGCACTTAACGATGACTTCCATATTTGTCATCTTACCGTCCAGGTTGAATTAGGAAAATGCTCACCTGAGTTAACCGATAGTAGCGTCTAATCCCTATTTTGGGACGAAACACAACAAAAGCAGCGTTATGAAAGTCGTCAGTAAATCACAAATGTGAGTCACTGGCCGATTCATAACGCTGTTTTTTAATCATTCTAGGTTGTCTTTAGTTTAGTTTGCAATATTTCTTTGATGCTGGTGCTGACGATTAATCGCCATTTTTAGGAAAATGGGTGCAATTAATGTCGTTAAAATAATCGTCATGATAATTGCAGAATAATGTGTGGGTGACATCAAATGATTCGTCAAACCGATTTGTGCAACGATTAATCCCATTTCGCCTCGAGGAACCATGCCCGTCCCAACAACTAATGCACTATCGAAATCATACCCAAGGAGTCGAACCGCGCCGCCGCAGCCGATAACCTTTGTGATGAACGCGACAGCAACGAGCGCAATAATAAACCCAACTTGCGAGAGAAAATGATTAAAGCTCATCGATAACCCGATATTCACGAAAAAAATCGGCATAAATAAACTTTGTCCAAGATCCTCGACCGCCCGCCCAACTTTTTGTTGATATGGCGTTTGACTAATGGCAATACCAGCGAAGAAAGCACCGACAACATCGCTAAGGCCGACTAATTCTGCTAAATAAGCCAAGCCAAATGCAATAATCAACGACGTTATAACGGTGCTATATTGTACATTCAATTGTTGCGTAACTTTAAAGATTATTGGCGTAATCCACTTGATCACAACAAATATCCCAACAAAGAAAACTGCTTGTAACGCCAACTGGCTTAATAGCTTCACTGCATCAAACTTTTCCTGTCCAACAAATGCCATCATCAAGCTTAAAACAATGACGGCTAAGATATCATCAACCACAGCTGCGCCCAGAATCGTACTAGCTTCTCGATTGTTAATATATCCCAACTCTTTTAAAACGACGATTGAGATAGAAACAGAGGTTGCAGCGAAGACGACACCTAAAAACAGTGCATGCATCGTACTCATGCCGAATAATAACGCGAGTGGCCAAACGAAAATAATTGGTAAAATGATGCCACAGACAGCGGCTAACATGCTAGGTTTGAAGTATTTCTTCAAGAGATCCAAATCGCTCTCACAACCCGCCACAAACATAAGTAAAATGACGCCAATTTCTGCCATATCGTGTAAGAAATTAGTTGGGGCGATGAGTTTCAAAATTGCGGGACCGACAATAATACCCGCAATTAATTGACCGAGGACTGCAGGAATACCAATTCGATTACTCAAATATCCGGCAACTAGCGTCGTAATCAGAATAATTGTCACCTGTTCAATAAATGCCATCATAGTCCTCCAACTTTCAAAATAATAACTTTATTATACCATATCTCAGGTTTCAGCCTTGGTACGGCAATGATGTTATAATAGTATCGAGAATCGTCCAGATCGACGAATTAATTCATGAGGTGATCAAATGCAAATTATCCAACAAAAACTTAGTACACCACTCACTCAAGATGCGACTTTAACTAGTTATGTCATCGATAATTCTGAAGAGATCGATGCAACCAAAGTGCGTCCGGCCGTCATTATTTGTCCGGGTGGCGGTTTCGTGAACGTTTCTGAACGTGAAGCAGAACCGATTGCGTTACAAATGATTGCACGTGGTTTCCAAGCCTTCGTTTTGCGTTATAGCGTTGCACCGCGACGTTTTCCATCGGCATTACTCGAACTTGCCGAAGCTGTTAAAACCGTCCGTCAAAACGCTGAAGCATGGCATATTGATCCACAAGAAATCATTACCGGTGGGTTCTCTGCGGGCGGTCATATCGTTGCCAGTCTTGGCAATCTTTGGTCAAGCGAGTTCTTTAAAGCCTATGGCTATCAAACAACTGATATTCAACCGAACGGCTTACTACTAGCCTATTCAGTGATTACCAGTGGCGAATTTACCCATCGGGGTTCGATGGTCAACCTCCTTGGTGATGATTTCCACGATGCCAAAAAGCTCGCCGCACAATCAATGGAAAATCAAGTGAACGCTGATACGCCAAAAACATTTATGTGGACAACCTTCACGGACGGTGCGGTACCAATGGAAAATACATTGATGTTCGCACAAGCATTGCGTAAACAAAACATCAATTTCGAGCTACACATTTTCCCAGCTGGTGGTCATGGACTAAGCCTTGCGAATATCGAGACACAACGCCAAGGTGCCAAGTCAACGATTCAGCCAGAGGTTCAAGTCTGGCCAGACTTATTTGCAACTTGGGTCAAATACCAAATTGAAGATTAACACCCCTCATTCTTATAATTGACAAGAAGGCTTACTGATAATCATATCAGTAAGCCTTTTCATTAGATGCTCTATTCATCCCGTTGTACTATAAATACGACCAGTGCTTCCCTACAGAAGCCGCTGATTAATTTAGTAAGGGGGAGTTGATTGTATGTTTGCGATAACTTTTAAGAACGATGGTCCCGAAAGAACCATCCAGTATCAATCACCAGAAGATTTCGTAGCCGTTCAGCAATTAGAAGTCCCAGATATGGAAGACTACTATCAATTGTGAAAGTCACACGTGATGATCAAGAACTCCAAGAATTCGCTGGTAAAAAAATCATTGATCTATTTAATTATTACAACCATTCATAGCCATTAAAAAACAAGTCGAAAAAATTCGACTTGTTTTTTTGGGAGTGTCAAGAAGTTTGTGTAAATAACAAGAAGACTTCTTCGTATCATTTTGT
>NZ_AZFX01000030.1 GCF_001435835.1 Lapidilactobacillus concavus DSM 17758 | reverse complement strand
TGCTCCTATCCTAGTATTTGGTACATAAATTTCTGAACAGTTGTGCCATAATTAATAAAACAAGATAGGAGCATTCCAATGAAACGATATCAAGATGATTTTAAAGCCAGCATTGTGAAGATGCATCGTGAAGAGAAAAGATCTATTCGCTCGCTTTCCGAGGAATACGGTGTTTCTCCAGCCGCAATTCATAACTGGGTTAAAGGCGCTAAATCAGTTGAGCTAGAAGACGGTACTGAAGTAACGTCCAAAGAATTCAAACAACTTCAAAAGGAAAATCAGCGATTAAAGGAGGAACTTGAAATTTTAAAAGCTGCGGCGGTGTTACTGGGAAAGCATTAGGACGAATTAATTGCCTTGTCTTCATAGAAGATCAGTTATT
>NZ_AZFX01000029.1 GCF_001435835.1 Lapidilactobacillus concavus DSM 17758 | reverse complement strand
GGCAAAGCCAACTAATTTTTATTATTTAATGTGTAAACTTGACAGGGCACAGTACCAACAATTCGTTGATTTAGAAAGGATGGGCTTAATTTGAACTAGTTAGAGTTAATTATTGTTCATCATACCAGGTGTAATGATAAGTGCCTTCGCGATCAGTTCTTTGGTAAGTGTGTGCACCAAAGTAGTCGCGTTGTGCCTGAATGATATTCGCGGGCAGCACTTCTGCACGGTAAGAATCGTAATACGAAATGGCAGCGCTAAAGCCTGGGACTGGAACCCCATTTTGTACGGCAAGGCCAACCACATCACGAACAGCAGATTGATAATTCTTGGCGATATCTGTGAAGTATGAGTTCAACAGCAAGTTTTGTAATTTTTCGTCTTCATCGAAGGCGTCAGTAATTTTTTGTAGGAATTGCGCACGAATGATACAGCCAGCACGCCAGATTGAGGCGATTTCGCCAAAATTCAAATGCCAATCATAACGGTTTGCTGCAAATGCCATCTGCTCGAAGCCTTGGGCATAGCTCATAACCTTGCTGAAATACAAAGCTTGGCGAATCTGTTCAATCACTGCCTTCTTGTCGCCCTTAAACTCAGGTTTAGGACCAGACAAGACTTTGCTTGCGCGTACACGCTCATCTTTTAAGGCAGAAATATAACGTGCATAAACAGCTTCGGTAATCAAGGATTGTGGCACGCCAACTTCCAAGGCATCTTGGGAACTCCACTTACCTGTCCCCTTGTTACCTGCAGCGTCAAGAATAACGTCCACGATTGGATTACCAGTGTCGAGATCATCTTTACGCGTCAAAATGTCAGCAGTGATTTCAATCAAGTAACTCTTCAGCTCGCCTTGATTCCATTCGTTAAAGATAGCCGCAATCTCATCGACAGAAAGTCCCAACACATTGCGGAGAATGCTGTAACTTTCGGCGATTAGTTGCATGTCACCATATTCGATGCCGTTATGAACCATCTTGACATAATGACCGGCACCATTTTCTCCAATGTACGTCACACATGGTGCGCCATCTTCGGCTTTTGCAGAAATCTGCTTCAGAATTGGTTCAACCAAATCATAAGCTTCTTTCTGACCACCTGGCATCATTGATGGACCTTGTAAGGCACCAAGTTCGCCACCAGAAACACCCATACCAATAAAGTTGATGCCCGATTTGTCGAGTTCAGCATTGCGACGCATCGTATCTTTAAAGAAGGTGTTTCCACCGTCAATCAGAACATCACCTTTATCAAGCAATGGCAATAATTCTTGGATAACCGCGTCTGTACCAGCACCGGCCTTGACCATCATGATGATTCGACGAGGCTTCTCGAGTGAAGCAACGAAATCTTCAATCTTGTAACTTGGGACTAACTTCTTATCACTGTGTTCTTTCACAACAGCTTCAGTCTTACTACCGGTACGGTTAAAAATTGCGACAGTATAGCCACGGCTTTCGATGTTCAAGGCAAGATTCTTGCCCATGACTGCCATACCAATGACGCCAATTTGTGGTTTATCCATTAATAATGCCTCCAAAATTTAATCAGTTCTGCTCGAAAACACGCGTCTCCCCGTTGACCATAAGACAATTGTTTTCGGCCAAATCCTGTCTTCATGTTATCAAAAAATAAGTGAAAATGAAAGTAAAGCCTAGCCAAGTTATCCGTGAACGCGCACGTCAAAATGAAGAGAATCAACAGTGGGTGGTGATTTCAAGAACAACCTAAAGAATTTCCATGATCAACAAGTCTAATTCTCGTCTTTGAACAGGTCTTTGAGTTTCTCAAACTCTGGATTAGGTTGCTCCGCCTGTTCTTCTGCCAGTGATGAAAATTCATCTTCTGAAATCACCGACCAACCTTCGCCCGTTGGCATCGTCTGGTGGTCGAGTTCATCTTGAGTAAAGATCTGCGTGGGGATATTTAGAATAATATGATCTTCAATGGCAGTTTCTAGATCTAACAAATCATTTTCGATGGTAATGACAGTTTGATCCATTTGCTCCAGTTCATCTTGCGAGGGTTGATCTGCAGGCAAAACATAGAGCTCTTCAATCTGCAAATTCAATGGTAATCCAACTGGTGCCAAGCTACGCGTTGAAGGGAGCGTGATTTCCCCGGTTACTGTGAGCTGGCTAACCCAACCAAGGTCATCATTACGCAATGTCCCCACAACATGCAAAGGACTCACTGCAATCATTTCTGGTAATCTTTTTTTGAGCGGTACCGAAAGATCTGCTTGTTCATCCAGATGCAAGGTTTGGTGTTGTAGCTTCAATAATTGTTCTGAAGTCAATTTAAGTGACATTTTTTTACTCCTTTAAGTCATCATCAGCACGCGCTGGTGAAAATTCTGCTCGACGCCAGTGACTTGTTCAATTAATCGATCAACTCGCACCTGGGTCCCTAAAACGCCATCTCGCTTGCCCAGTTCAGCGGTCACTCGAGTGATTAATTGAGGCGCGATCGTCTTTCGTACGTCATGTAGATAAGCTTGCCCGATCGAACTGAACCCAAGCACACGCACTGGTTGAAGAGCGGCCGAATCGAGTTTCATCTCAGTTGCCGTCGTTTGCAACAATGTATATAACGCCAGCCGTCGTAGCCGAGAATAAGTATAGCGCTTAGACTTCACACGCTTAAGAAAATCATCAAAGCTGGTACTTTGTAGATTTTGTTCCCAGAAACGGTATTCCAAGCCCTCTGACATCTGATAGATTGACGACAAGCAATCTGGTGAGCTCACATTCAAAAAATAATGTAAATATGGCCAAAAATCAGACCAACTCATCCAGCGTTGGCCCAGTTCGTTCAAACCATATGGTACAAACCGTTGCGCCTGATCCAATTGATTCGACAGTAGTAACCGGCGAATCGTCGACGCACTGGCAAATTGGTCAGAAGATTGCACCGCGTCATGCGCGACACCAATCCGTTCAATCGGCAACATTTTCAACGGACTTTTCAATTCACGATTGGCTAATGCGTAACTGAGTGCCAACAACTGATTGGGTTGTTCGATGCGATGGCCGATCTGGGCCTCAATGAAATCATTCCATTGTGTCGCATAAGTCTTGGTGTAATCAACTTCAAATTGTGGCAATACGAGGTCCGAACTGATCTTAGCAAGCAACGTTTGAAAGTCGTTAGCCGCTTTTTCAACGCCGAATGCCAGTGTCTCACACCCCAATGCCTCGAGTAGCTGCAATGCACCAGCGGCAAATCGATCCGCAGGTTGACCAGCAACTATAAACGGTAGTTCAATCACTAGATCAGCACCATGTTGTAAGGCAGTTCGTGCGCGATGCCACTTATCAACAATTGCGGGTTCGCCACGTTGCACATAATTCCCAGACATCACAACGACCAATGCATCTGCACCTGATTGCGCCCGCGCAGCTTTCAATAAGTAGGCGTGCCCATTATGAAAGGGATTATACTCTGCAATAATGCCACAAGCTTTCATGCCAATCACCTACGCTTTGCTTTGAAAAACCATCGTGGTGTCTTCGTCGTCAACTGCTCATCTTCAAAACCACCATAAACTTCAATGTCCGTAAACCCAGCACCGGTTAAGAGCTGACAATAGGTTTCAATCGCATAAGTGCGCTCTACATGCGTTTCTTGCAATGCCTCATAAGCGCCGAGATCTCCACGCCACACAAAAAAAGTGAGATCATGATGCACACTGGCGGGCAACTCACCTTCAAAACTCGACCACATAAATGCCCAATCCTGATCTTGCTCATTGTACATATACCCTGGAAATACGGTCGTCATCTGATAAAGCGAATGTACATCGAACAAGAACGTCCCGTTCGGTTTCAAGGTTTGATGAACTTGCTCAAAACAACGACCAACCTCAGCTTCATCCGCCAAATAACAAATTGAATCATCAAAACAAGTTGCCAAGTCAAGTTGAGTCACGCCTAATTCATCAAGATTCAACATGTTTCCTTGCAGCAAATCAATTTTTTGATTTGCGATGAGTCGACGTTCTTCAGCAATCGTCAACATTTCTTCAGATAAATCGACACCAAAGGTTTGGGCACCAGCTTGTGCAAAACGAACAGCCAAATCGCCCGTACCACAAGCAAGATCCAACACCCGTTGATTCGACAAGTCACCAAAATGTCGACCGACAAAATTCGCCCATGCGTTGTAAAGCGACTTATCCATCAACAAGTCATAGTAATAAGCAAAAGTCTGATACATTACTCGGTGATCCAATCCTTCAGGTCAACCTGCGGTGCATCTGCCCATAATTTTTCAAGGTTATAGAAGTGTCGTTCTTCTTCAACAAAGACGTGAACAACCACATCCTTGAAGTCGATTAGAACCCATTTTGAGCCTTTTTTACCTTCAACATGGCCTTGGACATTTCCAAGTGCTTCAACTTTATTTTGAATCTCATCAACGATGGCTTCTACCTGTCGTTCCGATCCAGCATGCATGATGACAAAATAATCTGCCAGTAAACTAACGTGACGCATATCAAGGGCAACAATATCTTCTGCCCGCTTATCATCAGCCGCCTTAACGGCAACTTTTAAAATCTCTTCACTGTTTGTCAAGAAAATCCTCCTAATTGGTTCCTAATTCATTATACGTTGCAAACGTCGTTGGGTAAATCTTAACGTGTCGTTCAACGAGATGCGAGATAGTTTGTTGTAATTCGACGGCAACCGCCTGATCTAGACTGTTTGCGAGTGCTTCGCGGGCTGCTTCAACGCCTGGAAAATGGCGACCGGGTTCGACGTAATCCGCGACGAAGACGATCTTGTCTAAAGTCGTCATGTGAGGATCTCCAACCGTATGACGACCTATTGCCTGTAAAATTGCGGCATCATGAATACCTAATTCTTGTTCAACGAAATAACGACCAACCACGCCATGCCAGATTGCATTCCCATAATTCAAAAGTTCAGCATCTAAGTGTTGCGCGGTGATCATGACCCGAAACGCTTCGTCAGTTCGTTCTTTGGCATAATCATGTAATAGACCTGCAATTCCTGCACGCGTGACGTCCGCACCAATTTCTTGTGCGATTCGCATGGCTTGTTTCTCAACGCGAAGGCAATGTTGGTAGCGATAGTCGCTCAAATGTGCGCTTAAGGCAGTCAATAGTTCCTCGTGGAACATGGGCACCAACGCAGAAAAGAGTTCTGGATCATAATCAGTCATTGAGATAAAGCCCCTTTTCATGAATATATTGTTTAACTTTGGGCGGCACGAGGTAATCGATCGAACAATGACGTGCAACCAACTCCCGAATCTTGGTTGAGCTCAAGGCAATCTCAGGCGTATCGACCCAAATAACAGGATAAGTTGTTTTTGCCTCAATTCCCGGGCGTTTAACACCAACAAATGTGACGAGTTTCGCCAATTCATCAATACGGTGCCATGTCGGTAAATAGTCGATCATGTCAGCACCTAAAATTAAATAATAGTCGGATAAAGGATGCCGTTTCTTCAACTCAACAATCGTATCATAGGTGTAACTCTTCCCACCTCGAGCGATTTCGAGCAGATCAAGCTCAAATCGAGGATGATCTTGAATCGCAAGTTCCAACATGGCAACGCGATCCTTAGCATCAATGGTTGACTTGTGATCCTGATGTGGTGGTTCAGCATCCGGAACGAAAACAACTTTATCCAAATTCAATTGTGCCATCACTTGGTCCGCCATGATTAAATGGCCGAGGTGCACCGGATTGAACGTGCCACCCATAATACCAACCGGATGACGAGACAATTTGGGCGTTTGGACCTGCACCCTTGTTTGAACGGGTGTCTTCACTTCAGTTTGCTTCATTTGATTGCTTTCACTTCTTCAGAAATTTGGCGATTTTTCTCCTTTGTCGCAGGTTGAAAAACGGTCAATACACGGCCTAAAACTTGAACAACAGTCATGCTGGGCATCGTTTCTTCAAATGTTGTCTTCAAATCTTGTGGGGTTAAATCGCTGTTCTGCAAAATATTGACTTTCAAAAGTTCATGCGTCTCTAAATTCTGACGTAAATCCGTGAGTAAAGCCTCATTGACACCATTCTTGCCCACATGAACACTGGGACGCATTCGATTGGCGCGCGACTTCAAGAAACGTTTCTGTTTACTCGTTAGCATTTAACTTCTCCTTTATTAAACAATCGGCGTTCTCAAACTATAATTAACACCTGCAGGGACAAAGACACGGAACTGGCTTTCTGCCGGCAATCGGACCCAGCCTAATCCGGCAATCACTAAGTCTTGTGCGGTTTTAGTCGTAAATTCATGTGCCTTAAATTCAGGAAGATGATCCGCATCGGTTGGTGGAACTAACAGTTTACCACGTTGACGTTGATAAAAATCATCCGCCGTCGCTGTTTTTGTACGGTGAACTAACAAGTTATTCTCCACGTAAACGATTAGACTACTGCGTTTACCCGCTAAAAAGTCAATGCGAACGAGACCACCTAAGAATAAAGTTTGTGGTGGCGTCAATTGAAAGACACGGGGCCGCAATTCATTCTGAGGACTGACGAAACGCAATTCTTTGGGACTGAGATAATGAGCCATCTGTGTGCCATTGATAATTCCTGGTGTATCAATCAAATAATGATCATTCGACAATGGAATCTGGATTTGATCAAGGGTCGTTCCGGGAAAACGCGAGGTGGTGATCACGTCGTTTTGGCCAGCTGTTTGCTTAATGATGGCATTGATCAAAGTAGACTTACCCACATTAGTCGTTCCCACGACATAGACATCTCTACCCTGGCGCTTCTTTTCGATTGTTGCGAGTAATTCATCGACTTGATAAAGTTTCTTTGCACTCGTCAATAACGTTGCAACTGGATGTAATCCTTGTTGCGCAGCTTGTTGCTGTAACCAATTTAAAATCTTTGGTCGGTGGACACTCTTCGGCAAGAGATCCGCCTTATTACCGACCAATACAACAGGATTATCACCGACAAAACGATGTAATCCAGGAATCACGCTACCGTCAAAGTCAAATAAGTCGACCACATTCACAATCAACGCCTTCTGCGCGCTCAACGAATTGAGCAGATCTGTAAATTCATGATCATCGATTGCGATATCAGTAATCTCATTATAATGGCGCAAACGAAAACAGCGTTGGCAATAAAAAACCTCATTGTGATCTGCTAACTGTTTTTTTAGGGAGCTTGCAGGAATATAACCCGCCAACTCTGGATCAGTGGTCTGTAATTTTGCACCACAACCAATACAATATAATTCATCTGTTATTTCAGTCATCTAAATGCTCCCGCCACGTTGTTTGTGGATTTTTTTGATAGTATTGGTTCATAATACGTGTTTCAAAGAAGCGATTGAGCTTAGTATTCCAACTATCTGTTTCGACAATTGGTCGTACCATGACAGTGCGAACACCCGCAAGGTGTCCAGCTTGAATATCTGTCAGTAATTGATCACCGACCATAATCGTTTGATCGGCATTCAAGTCAAAACGATATAAGGCTCGTTTAATGCCAAATGGCAGTGGCTTCAAGGCATTCCAAATAAACGGAATCCCCAGATCAGAAACGGCACGAGCGACCCGCTTCTTCTTATTATTCGAGACCACGATCACCTTGATGTGATTGTCATGCATGACTTCAAGCCAAGCTTTCAATTCTGCTGAATAATTTGGATCGTGCCACGCGATCAAAGTATTATCGAGATCAGTCAGAATCGCATTAATATGGTTTCGTTTTAATTCTGTCGGTGTTAAATTATAAATTCGATTCAACAACCAGTTAGGTTTAAAAAGTGCCATGATTCACCTCATTTGTATCCTATTATTATAAGGTAAAATGCGCTTAAGTACAAACACAATCAAATCTACAGACATTTTGGAGTAGATGTTGTACGCTAGAACCATCTTAAAAAGAAAGTTAGGCGATTCTCATGAAAGCATTTGGTATTCAGAACTATGGGCCACCCCGAGTCATTGAAGCATTCACTAAAGATGAGCCAATTCCGAAGGACAATCAAGTCAAAATCAAAGTCTCCGCGTTTGCGATCAATCCTTATGATGCTGCTTTACGGCGCGGCGATTTCAAAAACGAACGACAAGTCAAATTCCCATTTATTCTTGGTTCAGACTTGGTTGGACAAATCGTTGAAGTCGGCCCAGCCATCCAAAATTATCAGGTGGGCGATTTCGTGATTGACCATCGTAGCAGTGGTGCATACAGCGAATATGTCACTGCTGGCCCTGCGAAATTAATGCCACTTCCTGCAGGCCTACCGTTGGATAAAGCCGCTAGCTTACCAACGCCGGGAATTGCAGCATTTCAAGCTTGGCATAATTTTGCAACCATTACACCGGATGCGGTGATTGGCATCGTTGGTGTTGGCGGCGCAGTCGGTTCTTTGCTAGCTCAAATCGCACATCATGCTGGCCATCGCGTCATTGGAATTGCCAATAGCCGCCATCATGATTTTGCTCAGAAAATAAATATTGACCAATTTGCTGCGTATGATCAACCCTCCACTCAACAGCCGTGGCAAGATCAAGCTGATGTTGTCTTCAACGCCATTTTCAGTGGTGCCGATCACCGATTAAGCGAGCAGCTTGTCAAACCCGACGGCCAAGTCATTTACTTTAACGCACCAGTCGAAAATGACGTCTCGGCTGAAAAATCGTTCAACCAAACAATTGTTGGCTATCGACCGGAATTAAAAGACAAAGCCGCCTTTGACTTCTGGTCTCAATTTATCAGCGAACATCCCCTCGAATTAGCAGTTCAACGGACATTTAAATTCGAGCAAGACGCAATTATCGACGCACATCAACTCATCGAAGATCGTCACGAAGGCAAGTTAGTAGTCTGGGTGAATGCTTAAGCCGCCTTAAAGCCTAAGCAAAAGCCGTTATATTTGAGAGGTCAAATCTCGCTCAAACATAACGGCTTTTTTGTGGTTAATTAAGGTTGAAGATGATCGGTCAACAGATCACTCGGCAGTGATTCGAAAAACTACCAGGTGATGGTATCCGGATCAGTTGCCAGTCCAGCTTGACCATGAAAACCGTCAATCGTCTGCATATCTTCGGCAGTCAATTCGAAATCGAATAATTGCGCGTTTTCATTGATACGCTCTTGATGAACGGACTTAGGTAATGGTAGAAATCCGTGTTGTAAGCTCCATCTCAAGACAACTTGGGCAACCGTCTTTTGATATTTTGTGGCGATGTCTTGTAATTCGGCAATCTTGAAAATTTTACCCGTACCCAGCGGACTATAAGCTTCACTCAAAATATCATGCGCTTGATTATAGGCAGTCACTTCGGGTTGAAGATCACTCGGATTTAAGAAAATCTGATTAACCGTTGGCTTGATCGTCGCGGTTTTGAACAATTCATCCAAGTGTTGCGCACGGAAATTCGAAACACCAATCGCCCGGATTTTACCCGCCTGTACTGCTTCTTCCATTGCGCGCCATGACTCAGCGTTAGCTTCTTGCCAGTGATCACGTGTCGCAATTGGGTTAGGCCAGTGAATCAAATAAAGATCCAAGTAATCCAATCCAAGTTGCATCAATGAATAATCAATAGCCTGCTTGGCTGACTGATAACCGTGATCCTTATTCCAAAGCTTCGTCGTGATAAAGATCTCTTCACGAGGAATTCCACTCTTACGAATTCCTTGGCCAACACTCTCTTCATTGCCATAGGCAGTTGCGGTATCGATATGCCGATAACCAGCCTGTAACGCCGCAAGGACAGATGATGAAGCGACATTACCATCTGGTGTTTGCCATGTCCCGAAACCCACGATAGGAATTTTAACGCCATTATTCAAAGTATATGTGTCAGTTAAACTCATTTGATAGCCTCCATTTTTAAACTTAATGATGCAGTAAATGATATTGTTCCGTTAACCATCTCAGCCCAATTGGCAGGTAGGTATCCCAAAAGTGCCAATTGTGATCACCCGTTTGTTCACGATAGTCGAGTTTGTCCAAATATTGACGGGCAAAGGTATGAAAAGTCCGATTATTCTCTAACAAATGGTCGGAAGTTCCGATCAATTGAAAAAGTGGCAGTTGTCTAACCCGGCGATCGGCCACGAGATTAAGAAGATTGCTCTGACTATCCGCAAAATTCTCGCGATCACCAAAGATATGCTGGAAATTCTCGGCGCGATCGGCCCACGAGGCATCGATATCGAGTCGACCAGAAAAACTCACGGCGGCGCCAATTTGATCGGGACGACGTAACGCCCATTTGAAGGCACCATAGCCTCCCATCGATAGTCCAGCGACAAAGGTGTTTTGCTTTTTCAAATCTAAGTTAAGCCAAGTCTGCAAATACTTCGGCAATTCAACGGTGAGATAATCCCAATCATGCTCGCCATAATCGGTATTGGCATAATAACTGCGCCCAACATCTGGCATCACGATGACGAATGGATAATCGGCCGCATAACGTGCCAACGAACTATTAGTTAACCAACTCGCCTGATTATCGCCCATCCCATGCAACAAGAATAAGACCGGTTGATCTTTTTGTCGCTGTTCAGGCAGATAC
Source organism: Lapidilactobacillus concavus DSM 17758 (assembly GCF_001435835.1). GTDB lineage: Bacteria > Bacillota > Bacilli > Lactobacillales > Lactobacillaceae > Lapidilactobacillus > Lapidilactobacillus concavus. The sequence goes on along the minus strand of NZ_AZFX01000029.1, from coordinate 20,721 downwards.
ACATTGAATTGTGTTTGTTTCTGAAGACTTTGCGAGTAAAAATTAAACGACGCAATCGCCATAACATCACTCCTATTCGTTTTCTAGTATAGCATAATGCACCGCGAACATCAGTTGATGTGCCATCGAACGTGAGTGACTACTGGACAAAGTAGTCAAGATCATCTCGCTTGAGACAAAATAAAAAACAATGACTGAAAATAATCATTGTTTTGTTAATTATCTGTTATTTTAAAGCAGCTTTTGCTTGGTTAGCAACTTCTGTAAATGCAGCTGGATCAGTGACAGCAATATCAGCCAACATCTTACGGTTAATATCGATACCAGCTAATTTCAAGCCGTGCATCATTTTGCTGTAGCTTAACTCATTTGTACGAGCTGCAGCGTTGATCCGTGCGATCCATAACTTACGGAATTCGCGCTTCACTTGGCGACGATCACGGAATGCGTAACGATATGAGTTCATCAACTGTGTATGAGCTGATTTGAACAGTAAATGTTTAGCACCGCGATAACCTTTAGCTAATTTAAGAACTTTCTTACGACGTTTGCGAGTAACAGTACCGCCTTTTACACGTGGCATATTTAATTTCCTCCTTGAATACTTTCTGGCTAATTTAACAGGTCACAAGATTAACGTACTTGTGAAAGCATTTGACGAATACGACGCATATCGCTATTTGAAACCATACCTGGTTTGCTTAATTGACGACGTTGCTTCTTTGTTTTGCCATGGAAACGGTGGCTTGTGTACGCATGGCCTCGCTTTAATTGGCCACTTGCCGTTTTCTTAAAACGCTTTGCAGAAGCGCGATGTGTTTTTTGCTTTGGCATGATAAAATCCTCCTAAATTAATCTAATGTCGAATAAGGCTTTATTTATCGGCTTTGGGTGCCAACATTAAGAACATACTACGACCATCCATCTTAGGATGAGCTTCAACATTGGCAACATCAGCGGCTTGTTCAGCTAACTGTTCAAGTACTTTACGACCAACATCTTTATGGGTAATCGCACGTCCCTTAAACCGGATCGAAACCTTAACTTTATCACCCTTGCTTAAAAACTTACGTGCATTGTTAAGCTTAGTGTTAAAATCATTCTCACCAATTGATGGGCTTAAGCGAACTTCTTTGACGTTAACGACCTTTTGCTTCTTACGAGCTTCACGATCTTTCTTTTGCATCTCGAATCGATACTTACCATAGTCCATAATTTTTGCAACTGGTGGTTTAGCATTCGGCGAAACCAAAACTAAATCCAGACTCGCTTGATCTGCTAAGCGTACTGCCTCGGCCTTAAGCTTAACACCGAGTTGATCACCATTAGCACCGATCAAACGAACTTCGCGTGCTCGAATATTTTCATTGACTATTAAATCCTTTGCTATGGGAAGTCACCTCCAAATGTAGTTGACGATGTTTATCGTCAAAACCCATAAACGCAAAAAAACTGCGGGCACAAAAGCACCCGCAGCGTGAAAGTTCATCAGCAAATTAACTAACGTCTAAACCCAGAGGCTCTAAGCATGGGTGAGAAGCGGGAACTTCTGCTTAATTCAACTTAATTAGTATATCAACTCATTAACTACTTGTCAAGCTTAGCTTCAATACTTGAATTTGCTGATGTCGCTGTTGTCCGACTGTAATTATTCACGTCGGCTTCAACACTTTCAATAAATTCTTTCAATGGCTCGTGAGTCGCGTCTTTTTCACCGTAGCGACGAACTGAAACCGTCTGGTCGGCCAATTCTTGATCACCCACAACTAAGGTATAAGGCACTTTTTGCGTCTGTGCTTCACGAATCTTATAGCCCATCTTTTCATTACGAAGATCGGTCTTGACACGTAAGCCCTTGGCCGCCATTTGCTTCTGAATCGATTTAACATAATCAGTATGCAAATCTAAGTTAACAGGAATGACTTCGACCTGGACAGGTGCCAGCCAAGTTGGGAAGGCGCCTTTGTACATCTCCATCAAGTAAGCAGTGAAACGTTCCATCGTTCCAACGATACCACGATGCATCATGACTGGTCGGTGTTCTTGACCATCTGCACCCGTGTAGGTCAACTGGAATTTTTCAGGCAACATGAAGTCTAACTGAATCGTTGACATTGTTTCTTCACCGCCCATGGCTGTCTTGGTCTGGACGTCCAATTTAGGGCCATAGAACGCAGCCTCACCCTCAGCTTCATAGTAATCTAAGCCTAGATCGTCCATTGCTTGCTTCAACATCGTCTGCGCATTATTCCACATCTCATCATCATCAAAATACTTCTCAGTATTCGCAGGATCACGATAACTTAAACGGAAAGTATAGTCGGTGATATTGAAGTCATCGTAAACTTCCATCATCATCTTCAGCACACTCTTGAACTCGTCTTGGATTTGTTCTGGTGCTAAGAAGGTATGGCCATCATTCAGTGTCATTTCACGAACACGTTGGAGTCCAGATAAAGCCCCAGACTTTTCATAACGGTGCATCATGCCAAGTTCAGCAATGCGAATCGGTAATTCACGATATGAGCGATTGTGATGATTGTAAATTTGAATGTGTGAAGGACAATTCATTGGGCGCAATTCGAGGAATTCGCCATCACCCATATCCATTGGTGGAAACATGTCTTCACGATAATGTGCCCAGTGACCGGATGTCTTGTAGGCATTCAAGTTCATTAAGACCGGTGTATAAACATGTTGATAGCCATTAGCCACTTCTTTGTCGATGATATAACGTTCAACTACTCGACGAATCGTTGCCCCATTTGGCATCCAATAAGGCAAGCCGGCACCAACTTCAGGATCAACAAAGAATAGATCGAGATCACGTCCGATTGTTCGATGATCGCGTTCTTTGATCTCTTCACGACGCTTCAGATCAGCCTCTAGATCAGCAGCCTTAAAGAATGCCGTCCCGTAAATTCGTTGAAGCATCGGATTGCTTGACTTACCTTGCCAGTAAGCACCAGCAACTGATAATAATTCAAAGTGCTTTAATGGTGCCAAACTCTTGAGTAACGCGCGATCACCGAAGCTAACGTAATCGCCTAATTGATAAACTGCGATTTGAACCGCGTCTAAGGCGTTAATTAAAGACTCTTGGTAAGGATCATCTTTGAATTCAGCAAGCAAGTCGGTTTTATCAACCACACGACGCTCGATTGGTTGATTAGCCGAGATGACTTTACTCATTGCTTTTTTGATTTCAGGTAGTTCATTGACAGCCACTTGTCCGGCGGCACGATCGGTATCTAAGTAAAAGCCATCATCGTTGGCTTCATGTTCGCCAAAATGAATATCTTTGTGTAATTTTTTCAAGGCAGCGCCCAACACAAAAGCGGCCGTGTCACGTAAAACTGCTTGACCTTCGTCATCATCGCTGGTCAGAATTTGAAAATGGCCATCTTGAGTTAATGGTTGTTCAATATCAACGAGCGTCCCATTTAACTTACCCGCAACGGCCTTTTTTGCCAAACTACTAGCCAGGCTCTTCGCAACGGATAACGTTGTGGTGCCCGCCTCGAAATGACGTTCACTATTATCTGGAAATGTTAATGTAATTTCTGACAATTTAAATCCTCCTCAATCTTTACCAAAATTCAGCGTCTACCACAATGCCGACAAAAAAATCCCTAAGCCAACATGATTAACACAACCATGTTGACTTAGGGACGTTTATTTAACGCGGTTCCACCCGAATTCAGCTTCATTCTCCCGAACAAAACCCTCAAATTGATCGATAGAGAGATCAACCTCAGTCATTCGAAGTGGTCGCAAATTAGTGAATCGGAAAAGTTCTCAGCCAAGACTCTTCTCTCTAAACAATTCAGCTCAACCTGTGGTATCTTCAAGCATTATTAAAGCACAACTCTGCCGCGCGTGCAAGCACTATTCGACAGAAAAATATTTAGCAATCATTCAGAACACTATTCAGATAAAGGTGCCTGCCGTAAATTTGGGCCACTCATCTGATACTCGGTCGCAAGAAAATGAATGCGCTCCATGATCCTTGCAGATTTGATCTCATCAACGCCTTGATTAGTCTGGCTCAAATAATCCTGCAGCTCAGATGTGCTTAAATTTGACGTGAAGCAAGTCGTCAGTCTTTCTTGCATACGATACTGAAGGATCACACTTAAGACCTCATCCCTGATCCAAGGACTCAGCGCGTCTGCCCCAATATCATCAATCATTAATACAGGCGTCTGCTCGAGTGCTTGAAGTCGTTCCCAAACACGATGATCATTGATTGCTTGCTTCATTTGCACAGCAAAGGTTGGAAAATGAACCAGTGTACTCTGAATCCCATTTTTAGCCAAGTTGTTGGCCATCGCGCCTAATAAATAAGTCTTCCCTAATCCGAATGGGCCACTCAAATAAAGACCCTTAACATATGTCTCCGGCGATTCGCGCTGAACCAATTGCGTGGTTAAATCAATTGCAGCCTCAAACGCTGCGAGACGTCCTTCGAAGCGTTGCGAGTAATCATCGAATGTAATATCAGCTAAGTCTTTCGGCAGATTGACCGTTTGCACGCGCCGCGCTTGTGCAGCTTGACGACGTTCAATCACCAATTTAGACGTCGGTTGATAAATAACTTCAATATAGCCATGGTTCATTTGCAAAACAGGCTCATAGCCCGCTGCTGAAATCGTCTCCCGTCCTTCTTTAGCTTGCGCGGACTTGTGTGAGACAAACTCATAGATGGCGGTCGCGGATTTTTCAATCGTCTCTTCGCTGAATTCATTCTGATGCGTCCGTAAAAATGATTGGACATCCGCATCCGCTAAGGCATGATTGATCAACTCGCGATAACTCGTTGTGAACTGGTGTTGATCTAAATACTTCTGAAAAAACTCATTGATGTTTTGCATTTAATCACCTCGTTGCTGACTCGTCTTCTTCAAATTAGCTAGCTTCTCTGCAATTTGTTGCCGTCGCTTCGGATCATTCGTTGACTCAGACACTGACTGCTTCTCAGCAACTTGTGTCCCTTTCTTGAACCAATCCGGCGTCACGCCTGCAGCTTGTTGTGACTTTTGCGAACGATGCTGTTGCTTCAATGGGGCGGTTTGCTTTTTTGCTAAGTATTTCAGCGCCGTCTCTGGCGAGTTGATCCCTTGTTTAAGCCAATCTTGAGCAAAAGTATCGATCAGTGCCTGCGTCAAGGTCGTATAACTGTCCAGAATTGCATGCAACATGACATTAATCGTCGCGTCATCTAGAACCCCACGTTGCTGTAATTTTTTCACGTTACGATATTCATTTCCCGCGGCATACGAGTGTTGACGCAACTTTGTTTCCCTCAAAAAATCCGCCGGTGCTAACGTCTTAGCTTGTTTCAGCAAATCTAATTGTGTTTCGGAAAAGCCCTTGATCACCGATGGCTGCACTGGCTTTGGCTTCACACTGTCCACCTGTGATGCTGCTGGATTTAATTGTTGATATAAAGCTAAAGCTCGCTCTTCCAATTGATTGAAATTAATTTGGTTAGTTTCTAAATTCAAACTTCGACAAATCAATCGGGCAATATCGGTCACCGTAAATCCATAGAATCGTTGTAATCCATAGATATCATTTTTGTGATTTAAAATTTCGGATTCGGCGATCTGTTGATGTCCAACGAGTGCGATGAGCGTCTCCCAATCAAAACTAGCCAATTCTGCAGGACTGATCTGATTAATTGAAACATCTGCTTGCCTTTTTTTAGACCGCGCGGCCCCCGAACGAACTTCTTCGGGTGGAGAGAGTAAAGCAGTCGTCGACAAGTGGAATACGTCCAAAAAGCCGGCGGTGATTTCTTTTGCATCGGTTAAGTCAACTTCAGGCAATTCAAATTCACGTTGCAGCGACATAAACTTCGCCCTTGAGACCTTCTCCAATAGAAATGTGGCTAGAATCTCCTCTTGAAAGAACTTGTCTGGCACTAACGGCGCGAATAATTGATAAATTAAATAATCACCCAAGGTATCATGTTGTTGAAATGACTTGAGTAACCCACATGCTTCTAATTCTTGCCGCGCACGCAAAAAAGTTGGCGCATCTAAGCCAACTAAATCAAAGAGTCGAAAATGAGCCGCACGTTGTGAAATCAACTGTTGATCATTGACCTCACTCCACAACGTGAGATACAGCGTGAACGCATTAGTGTCTAAAAGCGGTTGATATAACTTTGTAAACACACGCTGCTTCAAATCGCTCCAATGATCCGCACGAATTAAAAAATAGCCAAGTTGTGGATCGATGGCTAAATTATTTTTCATGAGTGGCATCACTATCTTTCTCTCGTGCCATCATTTCTTGAACTTCTTTCATAAAGACATTCATATCCTTGAACTGCCGATAAACACTGGCAAACCGAATATAGGCGACATCATCGACTCCCGCCAAATATTTCATCACGAGTTCACCAATACCATCAGAACGAATTTCATTGTCACCCGTTTGTCGAATGTCATGCTCGATCTTATCAACAATCTCAGTCATTTGATCCATCGTCACTGGCCGTTTTTCGGCGGCTCGAACAAGCCCACGCATGATTTTTTCGCGATTGAACTCTTCGCGGGTTCCATTTTTCTTGATCACAAGTAATGGTGTTTGTTCGATTCGTTCAAACGTGGTAAACCGATAACCGCAATTCTCACATTCACGGCGTCGACGAATCGCACGTCCTTCATCTGCAGGACGACTATCAACGACTTTTAACGAATTATGATGACAACGTGGACACTGCATCGTACACACCTCATTTTCAACATTTAGTTACTCACATTATACTCCAACACTAGTTAGAGTGCGACCAGTTGCCAATCGATTGAGCACAATTGGCGAAACTCATGACATCAAGAAGGTTTGAAAATCATCACGGTCCCAAAGTTCGTCGAAGTTCTCCTGTAACTGCAACAAATTACCAGACGTATCCAAGATAAAATCGGCGCGCGACAATCGTTGCTCACGGCTGAGCTGCGCAGTGATCCGCTGCTTTGCTTCATCGATTGTGAGATGATCTCTCATCATCACGCGTTTCACTTGCAACTCTAGCGGGATATCTACGTCCAAAACGGCGTCACAGATTGTTTCGTAATTCATCTCGTAAAGCAAAGGAATCATGACCACAACTAACGGATAGCCTTGTGCTCGATAAGCAGCACTTTGATTGATTATCTCTTGACGAATCCGTGGCTGGATCACAGCATTCAAGCGATTGAGTTGGGACGAATCACTAAAAACAAGACGCCCCAATTTTGAACGATCTAACTCACCCGCTGCATTTAAAATCGTTGTGCCAAATAACGCCACGATTTCGGCCAATCCAGGTTGGCTTTTTTGGACAACTTGTCGTGCAACTTGGTCGGCATCGATTAAAACGGCTCCGCGTGCCTGAAACAACTGACCGACGGCCGTTTTCCCGGCGGCGATCCCACCGGTCAATCCTAAAACTTTTGTCATTGTGCTACTCCATTTCATTGATACTTGGCAGCGGTTGGCAATGGGGACAAAAATGTGTGCCACGTCCGTCAAGCTTGATCTTCTGAATAAGATGACCACATCGCTCACACGGTTGACCCTGACGTCCATAGACGTGCAGATCAAATTGAAATTGCCCTTGCTGACCTTGGGCATCAACGTAACTGCGAATGGTCGTTCCACCATGGTCGATTGCAAGTTGCAACTCAAACTTGATCTGATCATGTAGCAACTGTGCTTGTTCAAGCCTTAGTTGGTCTGCTGGTAATTGCGGATTGAGTCGACTCAGCCAAAGGACTTCATCCACGTAAATATTACCCAGTCCTGTGACTGCATGTTGATCTAACAGAACGGGTTTCAAGGCTTTATGATGGCGACTTAACGCTTCCAACAATTGTTCAGCTGTAAATTCCGGGCTAAACGGTTCTGGGCCCAGTGTTTTGAGACCCCCAACCTGATTTTCAGTGCCGGTTTCAACCAACTGCATGCGACCAAATTTACGGACATCTTGATATTGCAGATTGACGCCTTGATCAAAACTGAAAACAACATGGACATGCTTATTATCTGGCACAGCCGTGTCGCGAACGAAATATTTTCCCTCCATCCGCAAATGGCTGATCATCGTCAAATCACGGTCAAAGCGAAAGAGCAAATATTTACCGCGACGATCAATTGTTTCAAGCCGATGGCCAATTAGACGTGTGACGAAAAGCTCGGGTTCGCCAACAATGATTTTTGGATAAACGACGGACACACCCGTAATTGTTCTACCTTGGATCAAAGGTAGTAAGGAACGACGAACGGTCTCGACTTCTGGTAATTCTGGCACACTCAGATCCCCTTCACGTATTTTTTAAGGCTACTTTTTGCTTGATCAGACCAATAGTCGACTTGAAAATGATGAGCTTAATTATTTCTTAACATCATACCAAGTCTTGCCATGACCGCTCTCAACAATCAATGGCACATCTAAGCTGACTGCAGAATCCATGACCTCGGGAACAATTCGTTCGAGTCTCGGAATTTCAGTAACAGGGGCCTCAAAAATCAATTCATCATGTACTTGCAATAGCATCTTTGCCTGTAAGCCTTCTTGCCGCAGGCGATCTTGCATATTGATCATCGCGACTTTGATAATATCTGCCGCACTTCCTTGAATTGGCGTATTCATAGCCGTACGTTCCGCAAAAGAACGCAAATTATAATTCTTAGAATTAATATCTGGCAAATAACGACGTCGATGCATAATCGTTTCGACATAGCCTTGCTTCTCAGCGGTCGCCACAATATTGTCAATATACGCCTTGACATCAGGATACTGCTCGAAATAAGCCGCAATAAAGGTAGCCGCTTGCTTTCGCGTGATCCCTATATTTTTCGACAGACCATAATCGCTGATACCATAGATGATACCGAAGTTTGTTGACTTCGCTTGACGCCGCATATCTGGCGTTACCTGGCTGGGATCATCCAATCCGAAAATCTTCATGGCAGTATTGGCATGAATATCGAACCCCCGCTTAAAAGCAGCCTGCATATTCTCATCGCCGGAAACATGGGCAAGCACGCGTAATTCGACCTGCGAATAGTCGCTAGAAAAAATCTCCCAATCTGGATGACTTGGCACAAAAGCCTGTCGAATTTTACGTCCTTCAGGCAGTCGCACCGGAATATTTTGCAAATTAGGATCCACTGAAGACAAACGTCCAGTCTGAGTCAGGGTCTGTAAATAACGCGTGTGCACCTTATGATCTGGATGAATGACTTTCAGCAAGCCATTGATATAAGTCGATTGGATCTTCGAAATCTGCCGATAAGTCAAGATTCTTTGAATAATTGGATGTGCGTTTTGCAGTTGTTCTAGAACCTCGACGGACGTTGAATAACCCGTCTTATTTTTCTTGATGACCGGTAAATTAAGTTCATCGAACAAGACGACCCCCAACTGTTTCGTCGAATTGATATTAAATTCATGTCCAGCATCTTCGTAGATTTGTGTCTCAATATCGGATAAAGTCTGACTAAAATCAACACGCATTTGTTTGAGTCGTTGACTATCAACAGTGATCCCCGCAAGTTCCATCTGCGCGAGCACCATTGCGAGTGGCGCCTCAATTTCATCATAAAGTTGATCTTGATCATTCTCTTTCAGTTGTTGAACTAATTGCGAACGTAACTCGAAAATAGCCCGTGCCTTTCGACAAAGGTGTTCCCCCAACACCTGATAATCCGTTGGTGCGGCTCGTTTCACGCCTTTACCATAAACTTCGAGATCGGTTTGAACTTGTGTGTAACCATATTGTTGTGCCAAGATGCCTAGATCATTGCTATTATCATTGGTATCCAACAAATAAGACGCCAACAGTAAGTCAAAAGTCATCCCTTCGATCGAGACCCCCAAACGCGCGAGTAAGACCTTGGTCTTCTTGCTATCAAAAACGGCTTTTTCTTGTTTGGGGTCTTCCAGCCAGTGTTTCAGCTCAGGTGCAGCAAGTAATCCTAGATCATCACTGTAATACCACTGTTCATCAGTCCCAAAGGCGAAGCCAATTGGCGTTTCCAAATGATAGTTGTCTCCCAGAATGTCAATGACAAAACTGCGACTCGCTTGGGTTGAGGACAAGGCGGTGGCTAAATTAGTTTGTGTTAACTCAAGGCACGGAATTGATGGCCAACTTTCAACCGTTGTCTCCTCGCCCGCATCCTTGAATTGTGGTAGTTTAGCAAGCTTCGACTTGAAATTCATTTGTTGATAAAACTTGACGAGTGCCTCTTGATCAGGATCTTTCCGCTTCGTATCTGCAATCGAGATGGTCAGCGGCGCTCGCACATTGATCGTCGCAAGTTCCTTACTTAGGAAAGCTTGATCTCGATCGTTGATCAAGTTCTCCTTCAGCTTACTCTTCTTCATCTTGTCGACGTGCTCGTAGAGTGCTTCAATGCTGCCATACTCGCCGATCAACTTCAGCGCAGTCTTTTCACCAACTTTGGTGACTCCGGGATAGTTATCTGAATTGTCCCCCATTAACCCCTTAAGATCGATGACCTGCGTTGGCGTGATGCCCAACTTTTCCTGTAGATGTTCAGGGGTGTAGATTTCTAGATCATTGACACCTTTAACCGTGACTTTCACCGTCGTATTCTCACTGGTCAACTGGGTTAAATCACGGTCACCCGTCACGACAACGACTGGCATTTGACCCGCCATTTCTGCCGCTAGCGTGCCAATAATGTCATCTGCTTCATAATCAGCCAATTGATAATGGGCAATGCCATAAGCGTCCAAAAGCTCGCCAAAGTATGGCATTTGTTCAGATAATTCTGCCGGTGTTTTACTTCGGGTTCCCTTATATTCGGTAAATAATTTCGTTCGAAAAGTTGTTTTACCTGCATCGAATGCGACTAACATGTGGGTTGGCTGCTCGCTTTCGAGTAGATTATCCAGCATGTTACTAAACGTATACAACGCGTTCGTATGCAAGCCTTCCTGGTTCGTGAAGCAATCCAATGAATTATGCAGTGCAAAAAAAGCACGAAAAGCTAAACTATTTCCGTCCAATAATAATAATTTTTGATTCTGCTCAGTTTGTGCCATAACAGCCTCCATGATGATGCGTTAGTTTCATTTTAGCAGAGAAAACGTTGAAACAAAAATATGCGGTGTGCATTCGCCAACTAATTTTTTCAAAGTGTGTGTGTTATCGTGCCATGATGTTTCGAAGACAAAAAAACTACAACTCAAATCTTCGTTGTAGTTAAATCGACCAAATTAGTCCAATCATCTTAAAAATTAAAAAGTTATTTCTGAATGAGCGCCTTAAAGGCATCCTCATACTTCTGAATATCTCCTGCACCCATAAAAACAATCACTGCGCCACTTTCATCAAGTAGTGGGCTCATATCATCAAGATGGATCACGCGCCCGCCACGGCTAATTTCTGCGCCTAAATCAGCACTCGAAATATTGCCGGCATGTTCACGCACCGACCCAAAGATCTCTGTGAGGTAGACTTCGTCGGCTAAGTTCAAGCTCTTCGCAAATCCAGGCAACAGTGCCTGGGTCCGTGAGTAAGTATGTGGCTGAAAGACGGCAACAATTTTTTTATTTGGATATTTCTGACGTGCGGCATCAATCGTCGCCTTAATTTCAGAAGGATGATGCGCGTAGTCATCGATAATGGTGTATTGCTTGATATCGGTCTCGCTGAAACGGCGCTTCACACCCTTGAAGGTAAGCAACTCTGCCGCTACTTCTGTCATCGACAATCCTTCTAAATAGCTCACACCAATTACTGCGAGACTATTCAGGATATTATGCTGGCCAAAGAGACGAATCTCAAAATGCCCTAAATTCTGGCCATGATGCTGCACATCAAACGCTGAGCCTTCGTCCGTACGGTTAATATTGATGGCTTGAAAATCATCGCTATCTTTCAAACCATAATAGTAGACGGGAACGTCTGCCTTTAAATCACGTAAGTTAGGATCATCGCCCCATGCAAAAATCCCCTTTTTCGTCTGATTAGCCTCAGATTGGAAAGCGGTCACGACATCATTTAAGTCCTGATAGTAATCTGGATGATCAAAGTCAACATTAGTCATAATGGTGTAGTCTGGATGATAAGCCAAGAAATGACGGCGATATTCATCCGCTTCATAGACAAAGAATTTAGCATCTTGAACACCTTTACCCGTGCCATCCCCAATCAGATAAGAAGTTTTTGCAACGCCACTCAGCACGTGGGCCAATAACCCTGTGGTGCTCGTTTTACCATGCGTCCCGGAAACACCGATGCTCGTATAACCGGCTAACAATTCGCTCAAGAAATCTGGGTAACTAACAACCGTGTCGCCTTGTGCTTTAGCAGCAACAACTTCCGGATGATCATCTGGGAATGCATTCCCTTTGATATAAATCCAGCCTGGTTTCACATTGTCAGCACTGAATGAGTACATTGGAATCCCCGCTTGTGCCAATGGTGTCTGTGTGAATGTGAATTGATCGATATCGGAGCCCGCCACTTCGTAGCCCAAATCATTTAAGATCAACGCAAGTGCACTCATCCCTGAGCCTTTGATTCCAATAAAATATACTTTTTTATTTGTCTCTGTCATTTTTTTATCTCCAAAATCCGATTTCTGTCGCTGAACCCTTATTAATATTGTGCAGAATAATCTTGGTTAAAATCAAATGCCGTACCAGCTTGACTTGCAGCATCCAAGACTAAAATGCCATGACGTTGTGGCGCGTTTGGCAAGCCCAATTCTCTGGCGCTGCAGATCATGCCAAAACTTTCAACACCACGCAGCTTACCTGGCCAAATTAATTTGCCATCTGGCATCATTGCGCCAACTCGAGCAACAACAACTTTTTGGCCCGCACCAATATTGGGAGCGCCGCAAACGATCTGTAACTTTTCATTGCCAAGATCGACCTGGGCAATGTGCAAATGATCAGAATCTGGATGAGCAACAAGTGTTTCAACGGCACCCACAACAAATTTAGGTTCGTGGTCTGCCTCGATCTGAACCGATGCGCCATTGATCTCAAGCGCGTGATTCACTTGTGCGACTTGCTGATCATCAAGAAAAACTTGACCATCGCCAATCAAATGCTCAACATAATTAGAAGCATTAAAAAGATTAACGCCGACCAACTGTTGATTGTCTTGGCGTGTGATTTTTGCGACGTCACCATGAATTTCAACGTCTTGTTCGGCATTGGTCGCCTGTCCTGTGAGCATCATCAATACATCACCTAAGGCTGTCGGATTGTAGCTTGAAATCAGCAATCGAAAAACTTCCTTTTATTTAATTTTTATCATTTTAAAAGATATCAAAAATAAGCATGCACGATTTTTTCAATCAACAGAAGAGTTGATCGAGTCAAACGCACACGCTTTATATTGTATGATAGTTCAATTCATTTTTAAAGTCTTAGTTTGCGAAAGCTAGATTATTAATGAAACTTTCAATTTCTTGCTTCGTCTTGCGATCCCCGTTCACGAAACGACCAACTTCCTTGCCATCTTCGTAGGCCACAAAACTTGGAATTCCCATGATGTGTAGCTCTTGCGCTAATTCCATGTATAAGTCGCGATCAACTTCAATAAAGTTCAGGTCAGGATATTCTGCGTCGATTGCGGGCATCTGTGGTTTGATGAAACGGCAATCCCCACACCATGTCGCAGTAAAGACTAATAGAGTTTTACCCTTAGCCGTAATACTAGCAAGATCTTTATTTTCAAATTCATCTAATTGTTTCATATTTGCTTCCTCCTGTCATCTTTCACTATCATAAGCTATCTTTTTGTAAGGGTCAATCAAATGATTTTGATTCCGCAAACGGATTTAAAAGGAGGACTTTGGTTGCTCATCTCGACAAAACAGCGTATCCTAGAAAGCAGTAGACATCAATTATTTTGGGTGATGGAGGATCTAGCAATGGATGAGACAACCAAAAAGATTATCAAATATGCTTCATACGGGTTTATTCAGGGCATGACGATTGGATTGACGAGCGCATTTTGCTGGCATCGTTACATGAAACGTTTGCCGAATGAACTCCTCGCTGAAATCAAGAAATTATTTTTGCGTGAAGGCCGCATTGAAGGTTCTTGGATCGAATCATCGCCAAGAATAACGACTTGGCAAGATGAGTACCGTCTCGTCTTCGTCGGTGGTATTACGCGTCGCGAGAATGAACAACTCGTGCAATATCAATTCATGTTTGATGCACGCAGTAAGGAATTACTCGAATTAGAAAAAGTCGAATAAGCAATTGTTCTTGTTATCAAGCCTATTTGAGGCGAAGTCAAAGGCTCGAGTCCACAACTTCATGTGGATCCGAGCCTTTTTATTTTCATTCTTGAGCAGCTTTGGCAAGAGTCAAGAAGTCATCGATGAAATTCCTCTTGACGCCTGACGCACTCGCCTACTTTGCTGCTTCTTTTTTGACCTTGATTGGCACCTCAACCACAAATTTAACACCATCGGTTAAATTACGAATTTTTTGAAAGAGCAAGATCACCCAACCGAAGGCAACCACAAAACTGATAATTTCAAACGCAGTCAACGACAAATAACCAACCAGCTGAAAAGCAATCTCGCAGATTAATAAGAAGACGCCTAGAACATACGAGGTTAGCAGAAATTCCTTGGAGACTGCCGGCAATAACCAGCGAATGCCAATAATCAAAGCCAACATTAAATAGACTAATAGAAAGGCTAACCGATCATGTAAGACGTGGAAGTTTGCGTCGTTGGGAAAGACACCGACCGCGCCTAAATCGAGTGCAGTAGCCGTCAACAATCCTCGCAACAAATTAATCTTCCAGGACCTCGGAACGCTTTCTTGTAATGAGACAAATAAATAATCAATCAACGCCACCATGATCAACGCGGAAAAAACGAGTGTGAAATTAAATTGCCAACCATTTTTGGCAAGGTGCGTGCCTAGAAAACTTAAATTATATTGCCACCAACGATTGGTGCCGTTATCTGCCATCGAGATTGCAACGCCACTCACAATTGTCACTGTGAACAGTGTCGTTAGCATCGATGAATCAAGGTTGATTGCCGCAAGTGCCATCACATAATTGATCATAAAGGCAAAAATCAAAAAGATGCCACTTGATGTCATCAAGTCAAACGAAACACCAACAAAAACTTGTCCCATCAACCAAGAGATACCAAGCAAGGTTAGCCCTAAAATCAACAAAAAGGCCATGACGATCACTGGAAAATTACGCCAATAGATTCGATTCGATGCAGCAGTTGAATCAGCACGACGGCTCTTAATGAAAAACGTTGTAAACACAATTGTGCCAACAAAGACATTCGCGATGATCAACCAACTCGCAATCGAATATTCTCCACTGATTGGGACTTGTTTGACATTTCTAATTGATGCTACGAGCCAAAAAATGATTGTCGCAATCACTGCCGGAATACCTGCCCATAATTCAAGTTGACGTTGTAACTTATTCTTATCTGGATCAACCGCTCGAATCGTCGCGCTGTCACCTTTCACGGTTAGCTCAACTGCCGTCTCTGCGGATAAGTTCAAGCTATCGACCACTTTTTCTGGTAATTCTAATTGGTACCTCGCCCGTTGTTTCAATTTCTCACCTCTCAAAACTTACCCTAACAAATCAAAGCCCGTTAGCAAAGCTAAAATGTTCGTGCAGACTCATAATGTGCATCGAGCGCATAAATAACTTGTCCCTTTGCAGCAAATTTTTGTTCATACTCGGTTTCAATATTCGTTGCTTGGCGTTCACTCTGATGCAGATCCAACGAAATAAAATCAAATTGCCAGTGGTTCTGATTTAAGCTCATCAACGAATACTCAAAGAGTCCTTGATTATCAGTTTTAAACCGTAATTGCCCAGTTTCCGGTAAGATCTCTTGATATTGCGTCAGAAAACTCGAATAAGTCAACCGCCGTTTCGCATGTTTTGTCTTTGGCCATGGGTCTGAAAAATTCAAATACAAATTCCGGATCTCATTGACGACGAAATAGTTCGTCAGATCCGCACCGTCCGCCAAGAAAAGTTGCAGATTTGGCAGCTTAAGTTCCAACTGCTTTTTCAAAATCATGCCGATTGCAGGTGTTTGTAGCTCCATTGCAATATAGTTAATTTCAGGATGAGCTTGCGCCATACCGATGATAAATTGCCCCTTACCTGAGCCGATTTCAAGTTCAATCGGTAACTCCGGATTTTCGAAACGCGCTGCCCAATGGCCTGCTAAATTGGAAGTCTCGGCTGTGACAATGGCTTGTGGATGAGCTGCAATTAATTCTAGTGCCCACGGTTTATTTCTTAAACGCATCTATAATTAATTTCCCTTCTGTTTCCGTTGTAATCTAAACGGTAAATAAGCTTGTGTGAATCCCACAACAACGATCAAGGCGGCTACAATGATCAGCCAGCCCCAGAGCTGCCCCTGAAAACTGATCACGAGTGCCATGCTATCAAGTCCCCACTCGACCAATAACGTTTGTCGTAATAATTTCGAAAATGCATGACGTTGCTTGTGTGGGTCGATTGGGTAAATCTGCGTCAAAGCATGATGATCATAATGATGGTAAAGTGGCAATAATTGATAACCTGTTAAAAATAAGAAGATCAAAAGGATGAGGAGTAAAATGACTGGTTGGCGAATCACAAAAATCAGTAATAAACTCACGATGCAAAATCGCAACCAAATATTGCCATAATCTGTCCGCCGTATCAACGCGCGACTATATAAATATTGATAAGCCATTGAATTTTTACCAGCGATTAGCTTCAAGACACCGTCCAACCAACGCCGACGTTTAATCTTTCCACTTATACCCGGTATGTCCACGAATAAATTATAGAAACGGTTAATCACGGATTGGCGTTGGCTTTCTTGAGCAATCGCATTTTGCCACAGCAAATGCCGAGAAACAAGCTGGTGCGCAAGCCATACTTGTGCAAAAATCGATGCCACCAACGTCAACAAGGCAAAGAGCCAACCCCAGCCATACACACCAACCAAAATTCCAACGGTAGAGAAGCTCCAAAAAATGAATTCCCATTGTCGTTTCAGGGAAGGCTCAAAATCATATCGTTCAGCAAGTTGGATTGAGAGTTGCACATCCTTCAAGCGTAGCAAGGCAACCAATACCAATAACCAGTTCCACCAGTTAATCCAGGTCGCACGCAATGCAAACGGCGTGAGTACACCAACAATTGCCAATATCGCGATGAATGGCACCAACAAGCTATAAATCCTTGTATGATTCAGATAGCTTCGCAATTCGTGTTCAGCAGGCAAAAGAAAAACCTGGTCGGCCGGTCTTAACAAGGTCGCCAAACGTCCAGTAGTGAGGCTTAAAAGCAAAATGGGTAATAGAACCAGTGGCCCCCACCAAACCGGTGTGGTGATTAATCTGAGTCGTTGACTGTACCAATAGGCCAATGCACCGGCCAGAAAAATCAAAGCAATCATCAAATGATCATTGAAAACATACTGCAAATATTTACCCTGCTTTAACAGATGGCGTCTGCGTCGTGTCGGCCATAAATCGTCAAACTTATGCATCGCCATTCTCCCTTGCCATCTGTAAGTAAATCTGGTCGATATTCTCGTCGCTGACGCCAAATTCGCTGGCTAGTTCTGACACAGTCCCATCAGCACGGATTTCGCCATGATTGAGCAGGATAAACCGATCCGCCTGTGCCTTTGCGGTCGCTAACACGTGTGTGGTCATCAAAACCGATTTGTTTTCGGATTTCTTGTCTGCTATTAATTCCAATAAATGATGGACTGCTAATGGATCGAGGCCAGTAAATGGTTCATCAATGATTAAGAGATCCGCTTCGGTCATGAATGCATTAACGATCATCACCTTTTGTTGCATCCCTTTGGAGAAATGTGTTGGAAACCAGTCTAGCATTTGGTCGAGCCGGAATCGTTTCAACAACGCATTTGCTTTTTGCCAGGCAATCGTTGCATCCAGCTGGTAGGCCATAATCGTCAATTCAAGATGTTCCTTCAAGGTTAACTCTGGATACAAAATTGGCGTTTCAGGGACGAAAGCAATTTGTTGCCGATAATGAATTGGATCATCGATTAAACTCTGACCATTCAATGTGATCACACCACTTTTTGGTTGCAGAAGTCCCAAGATGTGCTTGATTGTTGTCGACTTACCCGCACCATTAAGCCCGATCAATCCGACGACTTCGCCGTTTGCCACCTCAAAGCTAACTTGTTTTAAAATATTCAGGTGCTGATACCCACCTGTTAGATTCTCCACTTTTAACATGAGCGATTCCTTCCGAATGACATTCGTTTTTGTTTACGATGCTATTTCATAGTATAATGATAACATGACTTGTCTCTTAATGAGTACAACTATTGAAGGTGAATTTAATGGACGATTGTATTTTTTGTAAAATTATTCAGGGAGATATTCCTAGTATCAAAGTTTTTGAAGATGACACGGTGATCGCGTTTCTAGATATTTCACAGACTACACCAGGTCATACCTTGCTAGTTCCTAAGCAACATGTGCAAGATATCTTTGCCTATGATGCTGATCTGGCCGCACAAGTCTTTCAGCATGTTCCTCGAATTGCGCGTGCACTCCGCGCTGCTTTTCCAGAAATGACTGGATTAAACATCTGCAATAATAATGGTGAAGTCGCCTATCAATCTGTGATGCACTCGCACATTCATTTTATTCCGCGCTACGCCTCAACAGATGATTTCAATATCCATTTTGGTGATCACACTTCCCAATACACCACTGATCAATTGCAGGTGATTGGCGCAAAAATCAAGCAACAATTGGAGGTTAATTAATGAGTAAACACGATTTTAAACATGGGCTGATTCTAGGCGCTGTATTAGGTACTGCTTACACCATCTATCAACGAACAAAGGCAACGTCCGCGACAACGGCTGTTGACACAATCGAACTCAAACATGATACAAAACTGGTCACTCAGAACTTCAGTGAGTTTCAACACGCGCTCAAACACCTTAAACACGAAATTGAGTTGACCTTGCAGCCAACAACAAAAGCGATTCAACAAGACATCAGTGAATTCCAATTCCAAGTGGAACCTCGCCTTGAACGACTGAAACAATTATCGAGCGACCTGGAATCTTCAGTGACTGAACAATCTGAAAAACAATAGTTTACCAGCATTTACGAATTATTTATGTTTATCGTATGAAGAATTAACCTGTAACTCATGAAGGTTCTGTTAAATTATCCGTATGCGTTTTAATTATCGACTAAGTATGTTATATTACTAAGGTTGAGTTAATCAGAAAAACTAATAGGATGTGGATTAAATATCATGAAGAACACCATGAAAAAACTTGTCCTTGCGGCTGCTAGTATCGTTGCAGTTGCAACATTGGCAGGTTGTAGCAGTAAAACCGTCGTTTCAATGAAGGGCGGTAAGATTACCCAAGACGAGTATTACAAGGAAATGAAGAAGTCGACTTCAGGCCAATCAACCTTGCAAACCTTGATTATTACTAAAGCTTTGGAAAACCAATATGGTAGCAAAGTTTCAAAAGCTAAAGTCACTAAAGAATATAACTCGTTCAAGAAACAATATGGCACTAATTTCTCTTCTGTCTTAGCAAGTAATAGTCTAACTGCAAGCCAGCTTAAAGAGAACATTCGGACCAACATGTTGACTGAAGCTGCCTTAAAAGCAAACAAGAAGATTACTAGCAAAAAACTTGCCGCTCAATGGAAGACCTACGAGCCAAAAGTTGAAGTACAATATATCTTGTCTAAAACAAAAGCCGATGCTGAAGCAGTTATCAAACAATTAAACGCTGGTGAAGACTTTGCCAAGGTTGCTAAAGCTAAGTCAATTGACAAAACCACGAAGAACAATGGTGGTAAGTTAGGCACGAAGTTTGATGATACTGATACGTCACTCAACTCTGATTTCAAAGCTGCAGCATTCAAGTTAAAGACCGGTGAATACACGAAGACACCTGTTAAGACCAGCGATGGTTACCAAGTTATTCGTATGATCAATAACCCTGGTAAGGGCAAGATGTCAGATCACACCGCCGACTTGAAGAAACGTATTTACAATACTTGGCTTTCCGACTCAACGGTCATGCAACAAGTGCTTGCCAAAGTCATCAAGAAAGCAAATGTTGATATCAAAGATAGCGATTTGAAAAACGTTCTTTCTAGCTACACAAGCGCATCATCAAGTGCTAAATAGTTTTACCGATATCAACAACTAAAACACACGAAGCAAGGCGATCACAATTGCCTTGCTTTTTTGTTCGGCTAAAATTCCATCACTTAGGTCATCTCACCTACCCCATCTTCAAACTTCGACAGTCGTGAATAATCATTGATGCGTTTTTTTGCCGATTATTTCAATAAATCACACAAAAATGTGTTTTTTAAAGAAAACGTTACCATTTTTGTGTGATTTATGGTATAAATAAGTGGTCAAGAACAATTCACTGTCAATTATCGTGATTGAGCTGATCTTGACTTGCCAACGCCCATCCTCAGTGAGGCGTTGGCTTTATAATGACTAAGTTACTTCCAAAAGATTCATCTTACCGATCTGATTAAATACTTTAATATTTATTATTATGTGTGATAATACCACAAGCAATTGATCAATCGATATGAAAAAAAGCGTAACTGTTTAAATGAAGTGCTTGAAGTGCTTCATAATTGTTAGACAAACAGTCTAATGATTGTGAGGCACTTTTTGT
>NZ_AZFX01000028.1 GCF_001435835.1 Lapidilactobacillus concavus DSM 17758 | reverse complement strand
AAGCTAGACAAAATGATACGAAGAAGTCTTCTTGTTATTTACACAAACTTCTTGACGCTACCATATTATATGTACGAAGGCATTTCATTTACACAAGATTCTTGACGCTACCCATGAACAGTTAGATTTTGAGCAATTTCGTAAATGGACTTATTTCCCTTACTGGGTTACTGCTAAGGATATTGTAGATCGGTTGTTAAATCTTGATCCCGTCCTTAAGCAAACTTATGATGTCTTAAATAAACTTCAGACAGCTCTTCGGCACAAAGATTGGAATAATTACAATGCAGCCTTTTGGAACACCGAAGGTTGTTCTGAAGAAATGCTTAGTACTCTTAAAATGCTTCAAACTCATCATGATGAAATCCATAATACCTTCATTACGCAACACTCAAATGGACCTTTAGAAGGATTAAATAATAAAATCAAGGCTATTAAAAGAACTAGTTTTGGCTATCGAAGTTTTTTTGAATTTAGAATTAGAGTACTTTATGTCTTCCACGTACATGCTAAAAAAGCTCTAATCACCAAGTGATTAGGACTTTCAAATTTTAACTCACCAACAACAGTTGACGAAGAGCCATAACTTCTTGGTGAAGTTTGGGTAGCTATTAAGCGACAATCAATGTCGACTGTCTTAAACGGTTCTGCTATGGAAGTCCTATTACAATAGGACTTCTTTTTACACACTCATTATAACATGATGATTTTGGCTGGTGTAAAATTTCCGTGGTTAATTATTGAAAAAAGCCAAAATAATCGTGCGCATTATTGTAACTGATATCTTGAACAATCTTGCCAAGTTGCTCTAAATCATCAGGGACACGGCCCTGAGTAGCAAGATGACCAAGATAATTACAAAGAACACGTCGGAAATATTCGTGGCGTGGATAAGATAAGAAGCTACGCGAATCTGTCAGCATACCAACAAAATTAGGTAATAAACTTTGTTGTGCAAAAGTCCGTAGTTGTTCTGTCATACCTTCTGCCGTATCATTAAACCACCAAGCAGCACCTAATTGTAACCGCTGGGCGCTACGCCCTTGAAATGACTGCATTGTTGTTGCTAATGCTAGCCAATCATTTGGATTAAGTGAATATAAAATCGTTTTAGGCACAACTTGTTTTGCACACATAGCTGTATATAAATGTTGAATTTGCGTGACCATATCCGGTTGCGCTCCCATTGAGTCAAAGCCGGTATCTGCACCGATTTTTTCAAATAATGGTGTGTTCAAATTACGAGCTGAATTCAAGTGGAATTGCATCGTCCAATCAAATTCATCATTTAATTTCATCAAAGCTTCAATCAGCATGGTTACATATTGATTCTGCTCTAAAGCGGTTAGTGGTGTATTGGCAATTCCTTTTTGAATAATGGCATCCAATTGTGCTTCACTTGCCGGTACAAACGTGAATGTCTCTAATGAGTGATCAGAAAGTGAGCCGCCCATTTGACTAAAAAACTCAAAACGTTGGCGCAAAGCGGCAGTTAAGTCAGCGAAGCCATGAATTACTACACCAGAAACCTTACTTAGTTGCTCAAGATACGCACCATACGTTGTCCGTGAGATCTGTAAAGCTTGATCGGGACGCATAGCTGGCAAAACTTTAAATCCATCAGTCTGTTCATCTTGCTTGAGCAACTGATGATAATGTAGTTCTGAAGCAGGGTCATCAGTCGTACAAACCACCTTAACATTGGCATTCTTAATCAGCGCTCGCGGTTTAAAGTCAGCGGTTTGTAATAAAGCATTGGTTTTTTCCTAAATCTTAGGTGCACTTTTCTCCGTTAATAGGTCGTCAATCCCAAAAAAGCGTCGTAGTTCAAGATGTGTCCATTCATATAATGGGTTACCTACTGATTTCTCAATTGTTTTTGCCCAAGCAACAAATTTATCATAATCATCACCGTCACCAGTAATCAGGTCTTCATCAACACCATTAGCACGCATCAAGCGCCACTTGTAATGATCGCCATAAGTACCCTCATTTAACCAAATTCGTGTGATATTTTTGAAATTTCGGTTTTCATAAATCTCTTCAGGATTCAAGTGACAATGAAAATCAATAATTGGCATCTTTTGTGCATACTTATGAAACAACTGCTGTGCAATTGGTGTCTCTAACAAGAAATCTTGATCTAAAAAAGCCATTTTCATTACTTCCTTATTTAAAATTTTAAGTTCGCCGGATTTAAAATTGAAGTGCAACACCTAAATGACTAGACCAAAAAGGCCATGAA
>NZ_AZFX01000027.1 GCF_001435835.1 Lapidilactobacillus concavus DSM 17758 | reverse complement strand
CATATAAAAAATTTGCAATCGTTTTCATCTAAATAAAAGAAATAAGCCTATTACTTTATGCATAAGCGAGATATTCATATTAAAGTGAAATACTCTACACCAAAAACTATTATGATAATTTTAGCCGATGCGGAATATATCTATCTCTTTGGAAAAGATTTTTTTTATTGCTGTGAAAATGATATACCCACAAAAACCGCCGAATATATTCAAGATGAGATCGTTAATATCGAAGATTCTGCTTCCAATATAAAAATAATTGGTAACGAGTTGCAATATTTCAATTGACAGGCTTATTTTTATTAACATAATGAAATTAGTACGAGGATGTGCATATTTTTCTTTGAGAATTGAAATAAAAAAAGAAAAAGGCATGAGTAAAATAAAATTGCCAATAAGCTGATTTTTATTATACGAAAAAAGGTTAAGAATATTAAAGTTGTACATCATTTGCTTACCAAAAGGGATGTTATAGATTTCTGATCCAATTGGGTAATAATTTATAGGAAATAGCGTGACTGCGGTTAAGAAATACAAGTAAATGGTAAAAATAGTAATCGAGCAAAAAGTGTAAGTTGTCAGTTTTTCTCGCTTTCTCACTTGGATTACAAGAAAGATTATCAAAATAGCGACAATTGGAAATAAAATGGGTGCTTTTATCACATATGGCGCGGAATAAAATTTGCCACTTGGAAGTTGTATCATAGCGTAGGACTTTCCTCTTTTACTAATTTAACTGCATTATAACAATCAGACGTGAACTTGTAAAAGTATTATAGTATTTAGGCTATAAAATGTATTTTATTGAAGTTGCCGGGTTTGTGGAAAGGTCAATAATCAATTTGAGTAGTAGTGCTCTTTAGAGTGTTATAACGAGTAGCGGGTTATCATACAGACCTATAGAATGAATTAAGATTGCAGATGCCTTTCAATCGATGCTGGTGAGATTACCTTCGCGAGGACACAGTCTAGTGTTATTTAGAGAGCGTAAAATATCTTGTGTAAATGCATAAAAGATTTCTGAATTGTATAG
>NZ_AZFX01000026.1 GCF_001435835.1 Lapidilactobacillus concavus DSM 17758 | reverse complement strand
TAGCGTGGCAGCGCCCTACCCTCGCAGGCAGTCTCCCACCAACTACTCTCGGCGCTAAGAAGCTTAACTTCTGTGTTCGGCATGGATACAGGTGTATCCTTCTTGCTACCGCCACCACACTACTTTCCTTTGAAAAAGCTCTCGCTCTCTCAAAACTGGATCCTATTCAACTGCTCTAACCGTTACTTCACTGACCTTTGGTCAAGCCCTCGACCGATTAGTACTGGTCCGCTCCATCTATCACTAGACTTCCACTCCCAGCCTATCTACCTCATCATCTCTGAGGGGTCTTACTAACTTATGTTATGGGAAATCTCATCTCGAGAGGGGCTTCACACTTAGATGCTTTCAGCGTTTATCCCGTCCATACATAGCTACCCAGCTCTGCGCCTGGCGGCACAACTGGTACACCAGCGGTATGTCCATCCCGGTCCTCTCGTACTAAGGACAGCTTCTCTCAAATTTCCTACGCCCGCGACGGATAGGGACCGAACTGTCTCACGACGTTCTGAACCCAGCTCGCGTACCGCTTTAATGGGCGAACAGCCCAACCCTTGGGACCAACTTCAGCCCCAGGATGCGATGAGCCGACATCGAGGTGCCAAACCTTCCCGTCGATGTGGACTCTTGGGGAAGATAAGCCTGTTATCCCCAGGGTAGCTTTTATCCGTTGAGCGATGGCCCTTCCATACGGTACCACCGGATCACTAAGTCCGACTTTCGTCCCTGCTCGACTTGTCTGTCTCGCAGTCAAGCTCCCTTTTACCTTTACACTCTACGAATGATTTCCAACCATTCTGAGGGAACCTTTGAGCGCCTCCGTTACACTTTAGGAGGCGACCGCCCCAGTCAAACTGCCCACCTGACACTGTCTCCCGCCACGTGAGTGGCGCGGGTTAGAATGTTCATAAAACAAGGGTAGTATCCCACCATTGCCTCCGTAGAAACTAGCGTCCCTACTTCTTCGGCTCCTACCTATCCTGTACATGTTTTACAAACACTCAATATCAAGCTACAGTAAAGCTCCATGGGGTCTTTCCGTCCTGTCGCGGGTAACCCGCATCTTCACGGGTAATATAATTTCACCGAGTCTATCGTTGAGACAGTGCCCAAATCATTACGCCTTTCGTGCGGGTCGGAACTTACCCGACAAGGAATTTCGCTACCTTAGGACCGTTATAGTTACGGCCGCCGTTTACTGGGGCTTCAATTCGTACCTTCGGTTTACACCTAAGCACTCCTCTTAACCTTCCAGCACCGGGCAGGCGTCAGCCCCTATACGTCATCTTTCGATTTTGCAGAGACCTGTGTTTTTGATAAACAGTTGTTTGGGCCTATTCACTGCGGCTGACCTTGCGGTCAGCACCCCTTCTCCCGAAGTTACGGGGTCATTTTGCCGAGTTCCTTAACGATAGTTCACTCGCTCACCTTAGGATACTCTCCTCGACTACCTGTGTCGGTTTGCGGTACGGGTCCTTTGTTTCTCGCTAGAAGCTTTTCTTGACAGTGTGACATCAGTCGCTTCGCTACTTAAATTTCGCTCCCCATCATAACTTGTCCTTAATGAAAATAAGCATTTAACTCATCTTCAGACTTGTTACTTGGACATGCTTTTCCAGTCGCATGCTCGACTTAGCCTCCTGTGTCCCTCCATCACTCAAACGAAACAAAGAAGTGCAGGAATCTCGACCTGCTTGCCATCGACTACGCCTTGCGGCCTCGCCTTAGGTCCCGACTAACCCTGGGAGGACGAGCCTTCCCCAGGAAACCTTAGTCATTCGGTGGATCAGATTCTCACTGATCTTTCGCTACTCATACCGGCATTCTCACTTCTAAGCGCTCCACTAGTCCTTACGATCTAGCTTCACCGCCCTTAGAACGCTCTCCTACCACACACCCTTACGGGTGCATCCACAGTTTCGGTACTATGCTTAGCCCCGGTACATTTTCGGCGCAGAGTCACTCGACTAGTGAGCTATTACGCACTCTTTGAATGGTGGCTGCTTCTGAGCCAACATCCTAGTTGTCTGCGCAACTCCACATCCTTTTCCACTTAGCATAGATTTGGGGACCTTAACTGGTGATCTGGGCTGTTTCCCTTTCGACTACGGATCTTATCACTCGCAGTCTGACTCCCGAGGACTAGATCAATGGCATTCGGAGTTTATCTGGATTCAGTAACCCTTGACGGGCCCCTAGTCCAAACAGTGCTCTACCTCCATGATCCTAGCCTCGAGGCTAGCCCTAAAGCTATTTCGGAGAGAACCAGCTATCTCCAAGTTCGTTTGGAATTTCACCGCTACCCACACCTCATCCCCGCATTTTTCAACATGCGTGGGTTCGGTCCTCCAGTGCGTTTTACCACACCTTCAACCTGGACATGGGTAGGTCACTTGGTTTCGGGTCTACATCCTCATACTTAACGCCCTATTCAGACTCGCTTTCGCTATGGCTCCGTCTTTTCAACTTAACCTCGCATGAAAACATAACTCGCCGGTTCATTCTACAAAAGGCACGCCATTACCCATTAACGGGCTTTGACTACTTGTAGGCACACGGTTTCAGGATCTATTTCACTCCCCTCCCGGGGTGCTTTTCACCTTTCCCTCACGGTACTGGTTCACTATCGGTCACTAGGTAGTATTTAGCCTTGGGAGATGGTCCTCCCAGCTTCCGACCAAATTTCTCGTGTTTGGCCGTACTCAGGATCCAAAACGGAGGGTACCAGTTTTTGTCTACGAGGCTCTCACTCTCTTTAGCGCAGCTTCCCATCTGCTTCGACTAACTGATACTTTTGTAACTCCATGTGTTTTGTCCTACAACCCCAATAAGCAAGCTCATTGGTTTGGGCTGTTTCCCGTTCGCTCGCCGCTACTGAGGAAATCGATTTTCTTTCTCTTCCTGCAGGTACTGAGATGTTTCAGTTCCCCACGTTTGTCTCAACTTAGCTATGTATTCACTAAGCTGTAATCATCCTACGGATGATTGGGTTGCCCCATTCGGAAATCTCCGGATCATTGCTTACTTACAGCTCCCCGAAGCATATCGGTGTTCGTCCCGTCCTTCGTCGACTCCTAGTGCCAAGGCATTCACCGTGCGCCCTTTATAACTTGACCTGTGAAAACTGACGTTTTCTTGGTCTTCGACAATTGCTTGTCGTGTGTTTCTCGGTTATTACAGTTTCATAGTATCCAGTTTTCAAAGAACGAGTT
>NZ_AZFX01000003.1 GCF_001435835.1 Lapidilactobacillus concavus DSM 17758 | reverse complement strand
CCCCTAGGATTCACACTTTTATTATTTAAAGTGTAAACCCTAAGGGGTATTGTACGGTTGATGAGGATGGGCTTTTTTTATAATTAATTCCAAAATACTGCTACCAGCTCGGTAATTTTAGATACAGACTGGGCCTTCACATTCAGGTCATCAGACGCGATGAAGAATCTAGCATGAAAGCCTAAAACATCACCGGATTTATGAAATAATGGTTGACATTTTGGCGGAATTCTAATATATTAAAAGAATATGAGAAGAAAAACGATTTAATGTTCGGTTAAATTATCAAAAAAATCTAATCTTGCATTTATGATAGGGGTTGTCTAAATTAGACGCGCGTAAAAAGGTATTGATCATTGAAGACGAGAAGAACTTGGCTCGTTTCTTGGACTTGGAATTGTCTCATGAAGGTTATGAGACAAGTGTTGAGGGTAATGGCCGTGCCGGCTTGGATCTAGCACTTGGTCAAGACTGGGATATTATTTTACTCGATCTGATGTTGCCTGACTTGAATGGCTTTGAAGTTTGTCGTCGAATTCGTAAAGAGAAGACAACGCCAATTATCATGGTCACCGCGAAGGATTCTGTTTTAGACCGTGTGGCTGGGTTGGATGATGGCGCCGACGACTATTTGGTTAAGCCATTTGCCATTGAAGAATTGCTCGCTCGCTTGCGTGCCTTGCTTCGTCGCTCCGAAACCAGTCAGCAGAAGCAAAAGGCTGAACAGCAACAGATTGTCTTCCGCGATTTAATTATCGAACCACAAACCAGAACGGTTATTCGTGGCAATGAGATTATTCAACTCTCGAAGCGCGAGGCCTCTTTGTTGTTGATTCTGATCGAGAACGCAAACACGGTTGTGGCCCGCGATGATCTCTTAAAGAATGTTTGGGGTTATCACGAGGAAGTGGCGACCAACGTTGTTGATGTCTATATTCGCTACTTGCGTAATAAAATTGACCGACCAAACCGTCGGAGTTACATTCAAACGGTTCGTGGTACCGGTTATGTCATGCATTCGTAGGTGATTTTTTGAAAAAAGAACCGCAACAAACTCAAAAAAAGAAATTTCGGTTCACGTTGCGAATTAAATGGTCGTTGGCTGTAGGCCTGACCATTTTTTTGACGTTTATGATTTTTGCTAGCATTCTGTATGCTTCTTTCTACAACAACTTGGTGACTCAAGAGAAACAGTCGACGGATGAAACGGCTAAGTTGATTGCAGATCGTCTAAGTGATGTTAAAGGCGGTTTAAAAGGGCGTGCAGTGCTACCACTGTTGGTACCGGAATATTATGGTGCGACAAGTCAGGATGCCGCAGCGAAGTTCTCACAGGATTCTATCGTAAATCAGCTCTCGCGAACCGACTTCAATATTGTCATTTATAATCAAAACGCAAAACAAATCTTTGCCTCGCAGAAACCCAAAGTGGCTTTCAAACCAGTTGAGGAGAGACGTGAAGAGTTAGTTCGTGTAGATGGCCGTTCAACTATCGTGGTGACACTGCCAATCTATCAGCAGTCAAGTTATGATTTAATCGGCTATGTTTTCTTAACCAATCGAATGGATAATGTGCGGCGTTCAGCGGAAGAGTTGCGTTTACAAATGTTTGTGCTCGTCGTGATTGCGGTTTTGTTCAGTGGTTTTGTTGGCTACACAATTGTTTACCGACTGTCGAAACGCATCAAGATGATTTCAGAAACGATTCAAAAAGTCGATCGATCACCAGAATCGTCTGCTCGAATTCCGGAGATGCCCGGGAATGACGAAATTAATGATTTAGCCGACCAATTCAACTCAATGCTGGATCAGGTTCAGCGATATATCGAACAGCAGAAGGAATTTGTCGGAGATGTGTCTCATGAGTTACGAACGCCCGTTGCAGTAATCCAGGGCCATTTACAACTCTTGAATCGCTGGGGTAAGGATGATCCTGAGGTATTGGCAGAGTCGTTAGCGGCGGCTTCACAGGAAGCAAGTCGAATGAATTCGTTGATCGAAGAAATGTTACAGTTAACACGTGCTGAACAAGTTGAACAAAAAAATGTACAAGAAGTGACTGATGTTCGCGAAGTCATCATGCAAATTGTCGACAATATTCAGATGTTGCATCAAGACTTCTCGATTATGGCTGATGTTGACCTGGACAATGAGGTTTCGGTTCGAATGAATCGCAATCACCTTGAACAAATTCTGGTGATCTTGTTGGATAATGCAATCAAATACTCGGCAACGCGCAAGGAAATCCATCTCAGTGCAGACCGAGATCAGCAACACATCAAGATTTTAGTTCAAGATTTCGGATTGGGTATCTCGCCCACAGATCAGCAACGTATTTTTGACCGCTTCTATCGCGTCGACAAGGCGCGTTCACGTGAGCGTGGTGGTAATGGCCTCGGGCTTTCAATTGCGTTTCGTTTGGTCAAGGCTTATGGTGGTGAGTTGACGGTCGACAGTGTCGAAGGATCGGGTTCAATCTTCAAGGTTTCTTTACCGATTTTACCAACTTTTGAAAATTCAGATGCCGAAGAGGAAAATACTCCGACGTCATAAAAGTAACTAAACGAGATTGATTAGCGTGTCGTGGTTGATGACTACGACACGTTTTTAATGCCAATCAATAAAGATTGTGGGGCGTCAAATGGCAACAACAATTGTTTATTTTGTCTATGGATCAACGGCTGATAATACGGCACAACTTGCGAGTGGCTGGCACGATGTTCCTCTGAATTCAGTGGGTATTGCACAGGCCAAACAATTAGGGCAAACATCAATTATTCAAAACTTCGACGTGGTTTTCACGTCAGATTTGACACGAGCGGTCTAAACGGCGTCGCTTGCATTTCCAGCGCAAAAACGGCTAGCGGATTTTCGAATCAGAGCGTGTCATTATGGTGACTTAGACGGCCAATCCGCATCACAAATAAAATGAACGCCCTTAATTGGCTACTTCCAATTTAAGGGCGTTCATTTTATGATTAAAGTTTTCAGGCATTAATTTCTCTTTTGTTTACCCGCGTTGCGTGCGCGTAAGTCTTGATGTAATTGTTGCGATTCTGCTTTAACGGCAGGTTTCGTGGCCTCTTGAGCGGCGAAAGTATGCTCATCGACGACCGTCACAATTGGATGTTCCTTCAATTCGGCATCCACCGCTTTTTTGATTTGAGGTTGAATGACAAAGGTGGTTAGCACTTGTTGAACTAACATGATGATCCCACCGGCCAAGAAGTAGAGGGCCAGTGCGGAGGGTGCAAAGATACTGATGAAGAAGGTCATCCCGGGACTTAAGACCAGCATCATCATCATTTGCCGACGTTGTGCTTCTGGAATACCAATCAGAGATAAGCCACTTTGAGCCACGTAGAATAATGTTGCGATGATTGCGAAAATCAAACTTGGTTTACCTAGTGGGACGCCAAGGAACGTTTGCTTCGCCAAGACTGGTGAGAATTGGACAGCTTGATAAAGTGCTGCAAAAATTGGAAGTTGGATCAACATTGGTAAACAGCCCAAACCGCCAGTCATGCTCAAGTTGTTCTTCTGGTAAACTTGCATCGTCAATTGGCTGATTCTAGCAGACTCTTCCGTACTGGCGCCAGCGCGATGTTTCTGGATCAAATCGATTTGTGGACGTACGGCGTTCATTTTTTCAGTTTGACGCGTCGACTTTTTGACTTGGTTCAGCATGATTGGCAATAGAATCAACCGTACAACCAAGGTAATTACGATGACACCCCAACCATAACCATTCGCACCACCAATGGCATCGCCGACCCAAAGGATCAGTTTTTGCATGGGGATCGCGAGGTACTTGTAAATCGATCCATAAAAGAAACCTGTCGGGGCTTTGAGATTCTGGTATTGATTGGCACAACCACTTAAAACGAGCATTAAAACCGCGAATAAACTCGCGAGGATGATTATTTTTTGCTTTCTTTTCATAAAAAAATCCCTTTCTACACTTCTCAAAAAACAACTATACCTAATGTTGCCTGAGATTTCCAGTGTGTCTAAGGGAATTAGTGGATTATTAACAATGTTCAATGAATTAAAGTCAATAATGGCTTGAAAACCACTCCTCAATTCACTTTGAACTTGCCAAAAGCGGATTGAGGATCGATGGTTGTTTGTTCAACGCGTTCAACGTGACCACTGGGCGTCGGCGAGGCTTTGATGGCAGCAATAAACTCGTTGAGTTCATCTTCTTCACCGCTTGCTTCAATATAAACACTGCCATCGTCTTGATTGGTTGCCAATCCGACAATGTGTAACTGATCAGCCACCATTTTTGTCATCCAGCGAAAACCTACGCCTTGAACACGTCCGTAAACGACTAATTTAACACCACGACGCATTATAATCACCTCTCTCATATTTAGACACACGATGTCACCACGACATTAATCACAGGCTTGTGTGCAACACAAGTTTTACCTGCATCTAGTTTAGCAAAATGTTTTTTTTAGTACAATGAAAGTGTCTGTCATGAAAATAATCTGGTATGATAGAAAACAACAGGTGAGGAATAATATGCAGAAAATTGAATCGACAAAGAATGAGCAGATTAAACAAATTAATAAATTAAAACAAAAAAAGTATCGCCAACAGACTCAGACCTATTTGTTGGAGGGCGCGCATGTGATCATGGAGGCGCTGAATAATCGCCCGGAAGAGATTTTGACGATTTTGTCAGTTGCCGATCATCTGACGTTAGTGGCGCCTTTTGCGGATCGCTTTAAGCTGACGCTACTAGAAGTCAGCCCGCAAATCGCCGAGGTTTTAAGCGATACGGT
Source organism: Lapidilactobacillus concavus DSM 17758 (assembly GCF_001435835.1). Classification (GTDB taxonomy): domain Bacteria; phylum Bacillota; class Bacilli; order Lactobacillales; family Lactobacillaceae; genus Lapidilactobacillus; species Lapidilactobacillus concavus. Next base: position 143,662 of record NZ_AZFX01000003.1, on the reverse strand, counting down.
CAATACCGATGGCTTATTTGCGGTTGCCAAGTTACCCAATGCCACGGCAATCAGTTTCGATAGTGACAAGCCATGGCTCGTTTTAGATCGCGTGGCTGACCCAGGGAATGCAGGGACGATGGTTCGAACTGCTGATGCTGCGGGTTTTGCCGGGGTCGTCTTCTCTGATGGGGCAATCGATCCCTTCAATAGTAAAGTGGTACGCTCGATGCAAGGGAGTCAATTTCATTTGCAGGTCATTCAACTTGCGGATTTGACTAGATTCTTGACTACCCAGCGCGAGAAGGGGTACCGGTTGTTCGGGACCCTAGTTGATGAACATGCAACCGATATTCGGCAGGTGAAATTAGTCGACCAACGGTATTTGCTGATGATGGGTAATGAGGCACATGGATTGTCGGCAGAGTTAGCAGAATTAGCTGACGATAATTTATATCTGCCAATTTTTGGCAATGCGGAATCGCTAAACGTTGCAATTGCCGCAGCGGTTATCATGTATCAGTTGCAGATGCAGTAGCAACTTATTTTATGTAAGCTTAAATAGTTTCTTTTTCTGAAAAAAGTTGCTACAATGACAATTAATGACACTGTTAGTAGGTTAAAAAACAAGGAGCTTGTAAATGAACGTAGATCAACCTTGGCAAGACGATCAGGATTACTTGGTTTTAATTGCAGATTTGTTGGCGACCCCGCAGGTTCAAAAGTTGGCGTTGTACACGCAACATCATTATACCGATCGCTTACAACATAGCTTGCGTGTTTCTTATTACAGTTATCTCATCGCGAAGAAGCAACATCTCGATTATCGTGCGACGGCACGTGCGGGATTATTGCATGATTTGTTCTACTATGATTGGCGGACGACGAAGTTTAGTTCTGGGACACACGCCTACATTCATCCGCGAATTGCATTGCGAAATGCCGAGCGGTTGACGGATCTCTCACCAAAAGAGAAAGACATTATCATCAAGCACATGTTTGGTGCCACGATGGCGTTTCCGAAATATCGGGAGAGCTGGATCGTGTCGTTAGTGGATGATTACGTCGCCGTCAAGGAGGTTTCGGTACCTTGGCAGGGTGTATTACGTCACCGAATTGGGAAATCTTTTTCATTCATTAAAAATAGCCATTAATTAATCTAGGAGGAATAATCATGCTGCAAGAACATGTATTTGCAACCACCGTCGATGTTGACGGGCCGTGTCAAATCTGTCCGAGATTTGAAAAGACATTTGAATTACTAGGCAAAAAGTGGAACGGTCTGATCATCAGTGTCCTCTGTGAAAACGATCAATTACGTTTCAAGGATCTTGCAAAGTCAGTGACCAAATGTTCAGATCGTGTTTTAGTGGAACGTCTGAAAGAACTTGAGGGTGAAGGTATCGTGACCCGAGTTTCTTCATGTGAAGGCCATCAGGTGACTTATTCATTGACTGATAAGGGACGCGCCTTAATGCCTGTGATGGATGCCGTTCATCAATGGGCCGATACATGGGAATCCGTTGCGTCTTAAAAAGAACTGATGTAATATTAGGGTATAGTCATTTATTCGAATAAATAGAGCGATGATGAATGATAGTAATTATTGAGAACAGTTCAGAGAGATGATCAATTGCTGAAAGATCATTACTGAAATCGATAATGAATTCCTTTCGGAGTGAGTTCCTGAACGAGATGGTCGATTAAGCGGCCATGAGTAGGGAGTTACGCGGTTCGGCGTTAAGAATTTAAGTGTTGAGGTTCTCATGGCGAGAATTTCAAAAATAGGGTGGTACCGCGATGCCTCGTCCCTTTGTGGGCGGGCTTTTTTTATGCGTTGAAACGACAAAATAGTCAATCAATGGAGGGTTATCAAATGGGATTAAAACAGCAACTTGAGCAGTTAAAAGCACAAGGTCTTGAACAGATTCAAAATGTGAAAGATGCGCAGGAATTAAATCAGATCCGTGTAAAGCTTCTGGGTAAAAAAGGACCCATTACCGAAGTTTTACGCGGTATGAAAGATTTATCGGTCGATGAGCGGCCTAAGGTTGGTGCGTTTGCGAACGAAATCAAGCAAGAAATTGCGGGTGCGATTGAGAAACAAGTCCAGGTTATGGATCAATTGGCATTACAACAACGTCTCAAGCATGAAACAATCGATGTGACATTGCCCGGCCGTCCAGTCAAAACTGGGACACCGCATATCTTAAATCAGATGATTGATGATCTTGAAGACTTATTCGTCGGGTTGGGCTATGAAGTGATCGACGGTCCCGAAGTCGAAACCGATCATTATAACTTTGAGATGATGAACATCCCTAAGAATCACCCCGCGCGTGACATGCAGGATACTTTTTATATTACTAATGAGTTATTGATGCGGACACATACGTCTCCTAATCAGGCGCGGACGCTTGAGTCGCATGACTTTAGCAAGGGGCCGCTGAAGATGATCAGCCCCGGCCGTGTTTATCGTCGGGACACGGATGACGCGACTCACTCACACCAGTTCCACCAGATTGAAGGGCTCGTGATCGATAAACACGTGACGATGGCCGACTTGAAGGGGACGCTCGAGGTTGTTGCACGTCATGTCTTCGGCAATGAACGTCAAATTCGTCTCCGCCCTAGCTATTTCCCATTTACTGAGCCATCAATTGAAGTTGATATTTCTTGTTTTGCTTGTGGCGGCGAAGGTTGCAGTGTCTGCAAGTATACCGGCTGGATCGAAGTTTTAGGGGCTGGCATGGTGCATCCTAATGTCCTGAAGAGTGCCGGCGTCGATCCCGAAGTTTATGGGGGCTTTGCTTTTGGACTAGGGCCTGATCGCTTTGCCATGTTGAAATATGGGATCAACGATATTCGTGAATTCTATCAAAACGACTTAAGATTCTTGCAACAGTTCCAACAGGAGGTCAAATAAATGAAAATTTCATATCAATGGCTCAATTCATTCGTCAATCTACACGAGATTGATCCGCAAAAGCTTGCTGATCAAGTTTCATTGACAGGAATTGAAGTCGCAAGTGTGATTGCACCCGACCAAGGTTTGAAAAAAATTGTCGTTGGCCATATTTTATCGACTGAACCTCATCCAGATTCGGATCATCTGACCCTCTGTCAAGTTGATATCGGCGAAGATGAGCCCGTACAGATCGTCTGTGGTGCGCCCAATGTGGCTGCGGATCAATATGTGATCGTGGCACTACCCAACTCAAGAATTGCCGGCAATGTTAAAATCAAACGCGGCAAGATGCGTGGTCAAGCGTCTGAAGGGATGATTTGTTCACTACAAGAAATTGGCTTCAGTGACAGTGTCGTGCCAAAAGCTTATCAGGATGGTATTTTTGTTTTTCCAGAAGCTGAAGAAGCGGGGCAACCTGTCTTTCCATTGCTAGGAATGGATGACCGCATGATCGACTTCGATATCACGCCTAATCGTGCGGATACGCTCGGTATGCACGGGGCTGCGTGGGAAGTTGGCGCGATGCTACATGAACGCCCACAATTCCCCGAGGTTAAGGTGACCGAGAGCCAGATCACTACAGATAGTCTATTACAGGTGTCTGTTGCAGAAAAATCACTTGTTCCGCAGTATTTATTGAAAGTCGTTCAAAAGGTCAAAATCCAACCGAGCCCACTTTGGCTGCAGATTCGCCTATGGAATAATGGCATTCGTCCGATCAACAATGTGGTCGATGTGACTAATTTTGTTTTGTTGGAATATGGTCAGCCACTACATGCCTTTGATTATGATAAATTGACGTCGCACCAAATCCTTGTTCGTCGTGCGCAGGATCAAGAACCTATCGTGACACTCGATGGGGAAACTCGTGAATTAACCAGCGATGATCTGGTGATCACCGATGGTCAAAAACCAGTTGCAATCGCCGGGGTGATGGGTGGTTTAACGAGTGAGATCACCACCGAAACGCAAAATGTTGTCTTGGAATCAGCTGTTTTTGATGGCACCTCAATTCGTAAAACAGCACAACGCCATAATTTGCATACAGAAGCTTCAACCCGTTTTGAAAAAGGAATCGATCAGGGATCAACGACAGAAGCATTACAACGGGCGGCTCAATTGCTCGAGGAAATTGCTGCGGGTGAGTCGAGTCGCGGTATTTTAGTTGGTCATCAAGAATTGCCAGTAGAGAGAAAATTGGCATTAGATCCTAAACATGTGAACCATGTTTTAGGAACAGAAATCACGACGGCAGAAATTGGCGGGATTTTATCCGATTTAGGCTTCGAGCATCAATTAGAAGCCGATCGATATGAAGTCACCGTTCCGTTACGCCGTTGGGATATTTTTATCGAAGCCGACTTGATTGAGGAAGTCGCTCGCTTGCATGGCTATGATCAGCTACCAAGTACGTTACCTGTTGGTGTTCAAACTGTTGGCGGTTATAATCGCAAACAGTTGCTGATTCGCGAAGTTAGACAAAGTTTGTTGGCCAATGGACTCGATGAAGTCATTAGTTATGCGCTTGTCAAGGATGACGAGGCGGCGGCATTTACTGCACATCCAACCGCTAAAATTAAATTGTCTTGGCCGATGACGCAGGACCACGCCGTTTTACGTCAAAACTTAATCAGTGGTTTGCTGAATGACTTGAAATATAACTTGGCACGTCAACAAAGCAATGTCGCGATTTTTGAGCAGGGGAATGTTTTCCGACAGGTCGATGAGAACCAGCAACCACTCGAAGTCCCAACAGTCGCCGCATTGTGGTCCGGTAATGTCGTTGACGAAAGTTGGATCGAAAAAGCACGTCCGGTTGATTTTTATGATCTGAAAGGCGCGTTGACCAACTTATTGACGACTCTTGGCTTAGCTGATCGTGTCAGTTACCAAACAGATGAGTTGTTGCCCGAATTACATCCCGGCCGTGCGGCTAAGTTGATGATTGGCAATCAAGAATTAGGATTCATCGGAGAAATTCATCCAAGCCTCCAACACGATCGTCAGTTACCACCGACTTATGTGCTGCAGCTGAACTTGCAAGTACTACTCGACCAAGAACAGAAGCCACTCGTTTCTGAATCTGCAGCCAAGTACCCCGCAGTCGAGCGCGACATGGCATTGATCGTGGATCATCAAGTGACGAATGCAGAAATTGCCGATCTAATTACTACCAATGGCGGCAATTATCTGCAGAATGTGCAGATTTTCGATGTCTTCACAGGTGAAGCAATTGGCGTGCATAAGAAGTCGTTAGCTTACCGGTTGCACTTCCAAAACCCAATTGCGACACTAACTGATGATCAAGTCACACAAGCAATGACCAAGATTCAGACCGCATTACAAACTGAAATAAACGCTCAGATACGTTAAAAGGGCAGCATTAAGGGGAAGTTCGATCTGACCGACTCATCATTATTAAATCTTCGTTAAAAAGGGGTGAATCGCGCCCCTTTTTGGTATAATGGGACAAGATAGTTTTAAGGGAGGATGTCTACGTTGGCTTCTCGAGAGGAAAATCATGAACCTAAGCGTTCAGAACAACCATCAGATATGAATGAAAAAAAGCGCAGATTAGCCGCCGAAAGTCGAGCTGTTCACCGCTTAGTTTATTGGATCATTAGTATCATTGCTATTTTGCTAGTCATTGTTGGGCTGATGACCTATCGTTACGTTAAGCAATCGTTACGGCCACTTGACCAGAACAATGAGAAAAAAGTGACGGTACAGATTCCAATTGGATCAAGCAATAAACAGATTGCTGCTAAATTGGAAAGCAGTCATGTCATCAAGAGTGCGACAGTCTTCAATTATTATGTGAAGATGCATAATTTTACCGACTTTCAAGCTGGTAAGTATTATTTCAGTCCATCGATGACTTTGGATCAGATTATCAGTCAGTTGCAAAAAGGGCACTCGGAACGAAAAGTGGTTGGCAAGGTGCTGATCAAAGAAGGTGTCATGCTTGAAGACATTGCAACAACCGTTGGCAAGAATACGAAATGGTCAAAGCAACAATTCCTCAGCTTGATGAAGAACGAATCCTTCTTGAAGTCGTTAGAGAAAAAATATCCACAATTATTGAAGTCGGCCATGTCGGCTCAGGGCGTTCGTTATCACTTAGAAGGCTATCTCTTCCCATTAACTTATACGGTGTATGAGGGTGAGAGCTTGAAGGAATTAGTCACTGAGATGGTTAAGTCCACCGATGAGAGACTCGCTCCTTATTACACGACCATTGCTGAAAAAGATCTCACAGTGCAAAAAACGTTGACACTGGCTTCGTTGGTTGAGCGTGAAGGGGTGCAAGAATCCGATCGTAAAAAGATCGCAGGTGTCTTCTTTAATCGTTTGGCAATCAATATGCCAATTCAGTCGGATATTTCGGTCATGTATGCCTTGAATACACACAAGGAAAGCTTAACCAATAAAGATACGTCAGTCGATTCACCATATAACTTGTATGTTCACACGGGTTATGGTCCAGGACCATTTAACTCGCCAAGTTTGCAATCGATTCGTGCTGTCTTAGCACCAAGTGATCGTGATCAGAATTACCTCTACTTTGTCGCCAACCTGAAGACAGGTAAAGTTTACTATTCACACACTTATCAAGAACATTTACAAACCAATTCTAGCCTTGATCAGTAGGTTTATGCTGAGATGTAATTAGCAGTTTGTCTGAAGTGATTTATGCGACTAACAGACTGTGCGCGTTAATCCGTGTGCAGTCTGTTCGAGCGTTTACTCGCAGAGTTGAATTGTGATTTTATGTGACCGGCATTGACAATAAACAAAAGAATCAACGTAAGGAGTTGCATCGTGCGAAAACCGATTATTATTGGCGTGACAGGTGGTTCCGGTAGTGGCAAAACGACTGTCAGCCAGAAAATTTATGAGAGTGTTGCCGATCACTCGGTAGCCATGATCCAAGAGGACGCCTACTACAAATATTCCGAGTTGCCAATTGAACAACGGCGACAAATCAACTTCGATCATCCTTTGGCTTTCGACACTGACTTGTTGTTGCATCAGTTGCAACAATTGGTGAATCGAGAAGCAGTTGATCTTCCCATCTACGATTACTCATTGCGTAATCCATCTTCGGAGAAACGTCATCAGGAACCCAAAGATGTTATTATTTTGGAAGGCATTCTGATCCTTGATGATCAACGATTACGCGATTTGATGGATATTAAAGTCTACGTTGATACCGACGATGATATTCGGCTTTTGAGACGGGTACAACGTGATATTCATGAGCGTGGCCGTAGTTTGGATAGTGTCTTCACCCAATACTTAAAAACGGTTAAGCCCATGTATCACCAATTTATCGAGCCCACGAAGCGTTATGCCGATGTGATTATCCCAGAAGGTGGCCAGAATAGTGTAGCCGTCGATTTATTAGTCACCAAGGTACGCTCGATTTTAAAAATGGCAAAAGAAAATATCTAAAATCATTTGACAAATATTGATCTTGCACATATGATATTATCTTGAATATCAATTGTGAGATTGATTTTTATTATTAAATCTAGAGGTGTATGAAATGCCCGATAAAGTTTTTCCAATGACCACAGAAGGCAAGGCTAAGCTTGAGAAGGAACTCGAAACGCTAAAAACAGTCAAGCGGCCTCAAGTGATTGAAAGAATCAAGGTTGCTCGTGGTTTCGGTGACCTATCTGAAAACTCAGAATATGAATCTGCCAAAGATGAGCAGAGTGTAACTGAAACTCGAATTAGCCAAATCGAAGAGATGCTGCATTATGCGCAAGTCGTCGATGCCAGCCAAGTTGCACCTGATGAAGTTTCGATTGGCCGTCATGTCACATTTGTTGAGGTGGGCGAGACAGAACCAGAGTCTTATACCATTGTTGGCGCGGCAGAATCCGATCCAAGCGAAGGTAAAATCAGTAATGATTCACCAATTGCTAAGGCTTTGATTGGCAAGAAGAAGGGTGACACGGTCAGTATCGAAACCCCTGGTGGTTCATTTGACGTGAAGATCACCGAAGTCAAGTAATGATTTTGAATAGAAAGACTTGTTGCGGTTTCCTGTGACAAGTCTTTTTCGTTTGTCCGGATGAGATTAATTCAACACAAATTCAATGAGCAAGCAATTAGGATCATTCGTGAAACTAGGTCTCTAGACAGATGGTCATGTCGAAATGGCTTGTTATAATAGAGTAAAGTGATTTTTGGGGATGAGGATGAGGCATATGCAAAAAATGCTCGCTTTTTTCAGTATCATTGTGGCTGCCAGCTTTATTTTTCTAGGTTGGCAAGTTTTTAGTACGCCTTCTTCATTAGTACTGGTGATCATCAGTATTTTAGTTTTACTGTTGATCAATAAACGACGACAACAACATAAAAAAAATAATACCATGCTACTCTTCTTGGCTATCTTTCTAATGATTGTTGGGTTGGCCTCGAACGAAGCGTTCTGGCTGCTCATGTTCTTATTGCTGATCGGGGCAATTGTCTTTTTGCCGCGTCTATTTGGTGAGGGCAATCACTTCTTCTGGCAAAGGAAGAAATATGTTGCCCCTCAGATCGATTCGAACCCCGAAGCGGAGACTGATGAATGGCAGATGACGACCAATCAATGGTTGGGTGATCAAACAATTGGTAATCAAGTTTATCAATGGCACGATGTCAATCTTAAGGAACTCGCTGGCGATACGATTATCGACCTGGGTAATACACTATTACCTGTTAACCGAGAGAACGTTGTGATCCTACAGAAGGGGTTCGGGAACACGAGAATTTTGGTGCCTTTCGGAACTGGTGTTTACTTAGAACACGCCACTTTTATGGGTGATGTGAAGTTTTCAGATCAGCGGCACCCACTCAAGAATCAAACACTCCAAATTAAAACCCCAGACTACCAAAAGAGCGAGCGGCGCATCCGTATTGTGACGAGCATCTTAGTCGGGAACCTGGAGGTGGTCTACGTATGAGCCGTTTACGAAGCGTTTGGTTATTCACGCTGGTCATGCTGGGCACCTTGATTTTTTGCATGATTCCAATTCTTAGCATGGCAGGTGTTGGCCAAAATTGGGGATTATTACGTCTAACTTTAATGAATGAATTCTTCAATCTCCCTTTGATTTTTTATCTCGTGGTCGGTGCGGCATTGTTCAGTTTGTTGATCGTTTTACTGGTTAACTGGCTCTTTCGCCAATCGATTCGCCGTCAGCTTGCCGCCATCAATGGCATCCTTCACGGCACCTATATTGAGCAAGAAGTTAATGGTGGTGTCGATAACCTCGCACAAGAAGCACCAATTAGAGAACGCTATCAACAGTTGAATGAGAAAATTATCAGTTTGCAGCAGGAGTTACAAGTCTATTCGAACCAACCTTTGCGCTTCGAGGGTGACACCCGTGAAGAAATTTTGGAAGGTGAGCGTCATCGGCTGGCGCGTGAGTTACACGATTCCGTTTCACAACAATTATTTGCGGCAATGATGATGTTGTCAGCCTTAAATGAATCAGCGCGGCAGAACCAAATTGCTGAGAGTTACCAGCAGCTGATTACTAAAATTGAAGATGTGATCAATCAAGCACAGTCTGAGATGCGGGCGCTGTTATTGCATTTACGCCCAACAAGCTTGGAAGGTCGTTCACTCAAAGAAGGCATTATCCAGTTATTGAAGGAATTACAAACCAAGATCAAAATTAAAATTTCTTGGGAAATGGATGAAGTTAAGTTACAATCTGGAGTAGAAGACAATCTTTTTCGAATTGTGCAAGAGTTGCTGTCGAATACCCTGCGACATGCGAATGCCGATCAAATGCAGGTCTATTTGAAGCAGGTTGGTCAAACGGTGGTCCTACGTGTGGTTGATAACGGCGTCGGGTTCGACATGGAGCAACAAGAAAAAGCCGGTAGTTATGGCCTTACTAACATCAAGGAGCGCGCGGAATCTGTCGGCGGCACGATTAAAATTATTAGTTTCAAGAATGAAGGCACGAGTGTAGAAATTCGTGTGCCCATTGTAATGGAGGAAAGCCATGATTAAAGTATTAATTGTTGATGACCACGAAATGGTACGGCTCGGAATTTCAACGTATCTCTCGGTTCAACCTGATATGTCGGTGATTGCTGAGGCAGAAAACGGTAAAGAAGGCGTCGAGAAGGCGCTTGAATTACATCCAGATGCCATCCTAATGGACGTGGTTATGCCTGAAATGGATGGGATCGAAGCGACTAAAGAAATTTTGAAGCAATGGCCTCAGGCGAAGATTATTATCTTGACGAGTTTCATTGATGACGAAAAAGTTTATCCTGCAATCGAAGCAGGCGCTGCAAGCTACATACTCAAAACCTCAACTGCAGCAGAAATTGCCAAAACGATTCGCGCGACGGCTAATGGTGAATCGGTGCTAGAACCTGAAGTTACCACCAAGATGATGAACCGGATGTCGCAACGTAATCAGCCACAACTTTATGAGGATTTAACGGCACGTGAACGTGAAGTGCTGTTGCTAATTGCACAGGGGAAGAGTAATAAAGAAATTGCGGATGAGCTTTTCATCACCTTGAAGACAGTTAAAACGCACGTTTCAAATATTCTCGCCAAGTTACAAGTTGAAGATCGCACGCAAGCTGCAATCTATGCGTTTCAACATCATTTAGCAAAGTAAGTGAGTGCACATAGAATTGAAACACACCAGACTGTCAGATAAATTAGAGGTTATGGTTGCCGGAAATAACCAATTGATCCGCAAAATCAATAAAAAACCATTCAACTTAAATTCATTCCTGAATTTAAGTCTGAATGGCTTTTTGGTTTTGGTAGGATGAGTGCCACTGTCTTAATCAAAGAGATTAATGGCGATGGTGATAGCGTGTTCGGCGCCGTTGGATGAGGTAAAAAATGATTAGACTGATGGCAGTTAAGCATGTGATTACCCAGCCTAATCGCCAGCCATTAGGTTCATAATGCAGCTCGAAGTGATGTTTACCGGCGCTGAGTTTAGCCGATAGAAATGTGTCGAGCGTCTTCTCCAATGGCAATTTTTTGCCGTCAACGGTTAATTGCCAACCTTCATTATCGGGAATGGTGGTCATCAGCACTTGCCCAGATTCCGTGGTGAGCATTCCTTTGACAGTTGCCCCACTAACTTGTGTCAGTTTGGCATTTCGTTTCTGGAGCTGTGTAAATGCCTGCTTAACGGCGGCGTTATCGAGTTGATATAAGCTGAGTGCTTGTAACCAAACACTTGGCTTCTTGAAGCTGATCTGTATTTTAACGGTTTTGTTGATTTCACGGTTAGCTACATTTAACAAAATCGTATCGCGAAAGTTTTCGTTAATTGGAACGTGATCACCGCTCACTGTCACATCGACTTGCTCATCATTGACGTTACTTCCGAGGCTGAGATAGTACGCGTCATTTGTCGTCGGTTTGAAGGTGAACGTGACGGACGCCGGTAGATCATTCTTGGTTTTCGTGTAGGTGGCGTCTGGAATCTGTGCATTGCGTTTCACGTTCACTAAGTTGACCTGCTCAAAGTTAACCGTGCGGAAGAGGGTGTGATAAGACTGACTGCTCACGAGATCATTGACGATACGCTCTTGATTCAGAATGGGTTGGCCAGTCGTGAGTTTTGTCTTGAGAATGGCCTGATCAGCGCCGAAAACCAAGTTCAATGCTTGTGGGTTATTACGAATGAAGATCGGTCCGCTTTGTGTCGTGAGCGGGTAATTTTGAACATCGGGGCGCCATGAACTGATGGACAAGCCGGCTTGCAGGCCAGATACAGCTGGTAACAAGTCGTTGTCCGGATCACGATCGAGCCAAGTCTTGAAACCAAGCAAGCTGTCAGTCACCATCGTGCCATACTTATAGTTAACAAAATTATCACCGGCAGCTTGACCAATCTTGTCATAAAAACGCCCAATGATTGGATTTTGCATGGAATTAAAGTGAGCACCGCCTGCGTATCCGAATTGCATGGGATCATCGTTTGTGCGGTTGAATGTTTTTTCAAGCCGTGAGGTTGTGAGGCGATTTGTTGGTAACTTTTTCACAGCATCATTGACAATTGCCGTATAATTCCAGTATTCCGACTGATCCGTGTAAGAAATTTGATCGAGAGACGCCCGATAGTTCGCAATCGAATCGCCAATCAGGACCAGTGACATCACGATCAAGAGGATCTGACTACGTTGTGGAGAAAAGTAGAAGATCAACAGGAAGAAGCTTGCAATGCCAATGACGACACTAACGGTTGCGTTGTTGATTGTGAGGTATTCGTAGGTGCTCGTGTTTAGCAGAAGGTAGGCACACCAGGCAATCAAACTACCCCCAATGACCGTTAATTGCCACAATTTTAGCGCCACTCGTTGGCAGAGTGCCTCACTGGCTAAGACGATCAGCCAAGCACTGAAGATAAAACTAAACCGGGACGGATACCAGACAGGGAATTGTCCCCCGTGCCAGAGTAAGTCGAGCGGCTCAATAAAAAATGAGGCGATCAAAAAGAGACTCATTAATCCGGCCGTCAATTTTTGTCGCCAGGCAATTTGCGGTTGTAAGAAGAAGAGCAGCGCCAGTAACAAGACCAGCCCACCCGTGAAGATGTTGGCTTGCCCGGATGACATTTGGTCGAAGCTATAGCTACCGTTTGCGAGTTTTGTGAGGAGTTTCAGCGGATTATATTCGACGTTCCAGTGAATGCTGATGGCATTATAGGTTGCCTTTGTCGTTTTTAACTCGAGATAGGTGGGAATCAGCAGCCATGCATTGATGAGCCCAGCGGCGATCGATCCACCGGCAAATGCAAGGATGTTTTGGCCGAGCTTGGGTTTGAAAGGATGTCTGATCAGTAGTAAGTAAGCAAAATATAGAATACTGAACAGACAAAGCATGTACCCAATGTAATAATTGGTGAATAGACTAAAAGCTAAGGTTAAGAAATAAGGCCACCAACGCTGCTTTTTGACGAGATATTCAAGGCTCAATAACAAGAGTGGCAGTAGATAGACGCCGTCCAGCCACATGATGTTGAGCTGATAAGCGGTATTATAGCCGCACAACGCATAGGCGACCGCCAGTGCAATCTTGAGTAATCGGCTTAATTGCGGCCGATGGTGATTTAAGTAAATCGCCATGGTCAAGCCGCAGCTGCCGAGCTTTAAAATGGTAATCAGCCAGACACCCGCAGGCAACCACTTGCCAGGCGTTAATAACATGAGTAAATTAAATGGACTGAGCAGATAGTAGCTCCAAGTGCCCAGCATAGGTCCACCCATGCTACTGCTAAACGTGTACATCAACTGATCGGGATGACCCAAGATCACGCGGCGGTAATAACTGTAGAAGTCGATGTATTCCTGCCCTAGGTCAGTGGTCAACAAGGTATGATGACCAAAAGGAAATGTTTTTTGGACTAAAAAGTATAAGAAGACAGTTAAGGCAGGAATCAAAAAACTGACCAGATAAATCAGGCGAGACGAGTAATCATGTTGGTGTGAAAAATGACGTGGAATTTGAGCCATTGGAATCTCCTTCGATCAGATTGGCGCAAAAGAGGGCTGATTTGCCCTGAATTGATAAAAATTAGTGAAATCTACCGGCAGGCTTTGTCAGTACCGGCTTTTTTTGTTAGAATTGGGACAGCAATTAGAAAGGGGAACGCCCATCAAATGATGCGTCGTAGCAAAACCAAATCCAAGAAATCACCATTAAGATTTCGACTGAATCTTTTACTGTTTATTGCCTTTCTATTACTAGCTATTTTAGTCGCTCAACTCGGCTATTTGCAAATTGTTTACGGTGATAAATTCGAGGCTGAAATCGAAAGTACGGACAAAACAGTTGTGAGCGGTAATGTGCCTCGCGGAATGATTTATGACTCCCAGGGACGGACACTAGTTGGCAATCAAGCCGAGAACGCGATTACCTATACTAAAAGTATCAGTGTCAGCAGTGGTGAAATGCTAGTCACTGCGCAAAAATTAACCAATTATTTAACAGTTCCGGACTCAAAATTACAGAAGCAAGATGTTGCTGACTACTATTTGGCAAACTCGGATCACTATAAGGCAATATTAAAAAAGTTACCACGGGCGCAACGATACACCGCAACTGGCGATAACCTACCAGAGAGTAAACTCTATCATAATGCCAGTAAATATGTCATCGATCAGATGAAGCTCGATTTGACTGCAAAGCAGAAGCAAGTCGCGATTATTTATAGTAAGATGGCTTCGGCTTTCCAATTGTCTACGGTCTATTTGAAGGATGATCAGGTCACACAGACCGAGATTGCGGAGATTGGTGAACACTTGTCTGAATTACCTGGTGTGGGTGTTGGAACTAATTGGACCCGTAGTTATCCAAATGGCAACACAATCAGCAGTATATTAGGTAATGTCACGACTGAGAAACAGGGATTGCCAGCCGATACCTTGAAAGAGATGCTGGCCACTGGCTACTCACGCAATGATCGTGTGGGAAATAGTTATCTTGAGAAACAATACGAATCGATTTTGCGCGGGACCAAGTCGCAGAAGCAGGTCACGGTCAATAATAATAATCAAGTTTTAAAAGAAGTCACAGAATACGCTGGAACCAAGGGGAGTAATCTAAACTTAACAATCGATTCTAATTATCAAACCAAAGTCGAACAAGCTTTGCAAAGCAACTTTATGGCTGCCAAACGAGCGGGAGCAACGGGCTATTCAGACGGGGCTTATGCGGTTGCTATTAATCCTAAGACGGGTGCGATTTTAGCAATGGCGGGTCTCCAGAATAATCCTAAGACGGGTAAGATAACCGATGATGCGCTAGGTGTGATCAACCGGACGTTTGTCATGGGGTCGGTTGTGAAGCCAGCAACGGTTCTCGGGGCCTTGATGTCTGGAGTCATCACCCCGAACAACACCACGTTGCCAGATGATGCCATTTATTTACCAGGTACGCCTATCAAGAAGTCATGGTATCCTGCTGGAACCTTCAGTACGATGACCGCACAGCGTGCGCTGGAGATTTCGAGTAACACTTACATGATGCATTTAGCATTGCTCGAAGGACACGCGACTTATCGACCAAAATCTTATATTAAGATGGACAACGATATCTTCTCGAAGATGCGTGGCAATTTCGAACAATTCGGTCTGGGTTACAAGACCGGGATCGACTTACCCGGTGAAGTTAATGGCTTCTTGGGCTCAACAACGAATGAATATGATCAAGTAAAATATGGTAGTGCGCTAGACTTGAGCTTCGGGAACTATGATGCCTACACGATGATCCAGGTGGCACAATATGTTTCCACAGTTGCTAACGGTGGTTATCGAATGGAACCTTATCTGGTTAATTCGATTCAGAAGACAACCGAATCTGGGAAAAAGGGGGATGTGATCTATCAACATCAACCCGTTGTTCTCAATCAGGTAGCATTTACGAGTGCGCAATTAAATGTTGTCAAAACCGGGATGTACAATGCAGTCAACGGCACTGATTCGTATGGCACCGCACATGCCTTAAAGGGTCTCGATCCTAAAGTTGCTGGGAAGACAGGGACGGCTCAATCATTCTATTATGATCAGGACAATCCCAACAATCCTAACCCGCCAGAAACGACGTCACATTCGTTCATTGGCTATGCACCAGCTGACAACCCAAAGATCGCCATTGCGGTCATGTTTCCGAACTTTACTAAGTCGAGTGCGTCGACTTACACCATGAATTTAGCTAAGCAAATGTTTACGGATTATTTCAAGATCGAGGGTAAAGATTAACCGTCAATAAAAAATGATCAAAAATTGAAAAATGAAGATAAATTTTATGGTATTCACGATTAATTTCTGCTATACTTGTTAGAGTCGTGAGTACCACGGAGTTCATCAGAATGGAGGGTCACATATGAGAGTTCATATTACTATGGAATGCACTGAATGTCATGAACGGACTTACTTATCAAATAAGAATAAGCGGAACAATCCAGATCGCTTAGAATTAAAGAAGTATTGCCCTCGTGAACGTAAAGTTACTTTGCATCGCGAAACCAAATAACTGAGATAAATCGTGGGTCATTAAGGCTCCAGAATGGCTGATTCACTTTATGTGAATCGGCCATTCTTTCTTTATCGGATTGGATAAAAGATGGTCAAAAAGAAAGAATTGCGACAGCAACAAATTGAAAAAATGCAACAACTCGATCGAACAACCCGCAAACAATATGAGCATGATCTTTATGACCAATTGTTCGCAGATCCCGACTTTCAAGCCGCAGATTCAATCGGGGTGACCTACAGCAATGTTTTTGAGATCAACACGTTGCCAATCATCAAGGAAGCTTGGCAGCAGGGAAAGGAAGTTTATCTTCCGAGAACGAATCCTGAGGGTCATCAGATGAATTTCATCCAATACGCTAAAGGAGATAAACTAGAGCGTTCGAAGTTTGGCGTATTAGAGCCACTCGAGAATCCAGAATCAACCAATAATTATTTGGATTTGATCATTGTACCTGGATTAGGCTACACGAGTTATCCACATTGGCGGGTTGGTTTTGGTGGCGGTTATTATGATCGCTTTCTTGCCAAGTATCCAGCAACGACGATTTCACTGGCTTTTCCGTTTATGGCCTTCGAATCGCCGGAATGGACAACCTATCCGCATGATCGTTTAATCAATCGTGTGTTAGTTGCGAAAGGATCGTGATTGCTTGACTAATCGTTGGACACGTCGTTTTCGAGGACTAAATTGGGTGATGCTATTAATTTTAGCAGCTCAATTAATTGTTTTTGCAGGTGAGACGTTTAGTGGCGGGAGTGAAAATGGTCTCGTGTTGCTCCAGTGGGGCGCTAAATTTAATCCCATGGTTAAATTTGGGCAGTGGTGGCGCCTGATTACGCCTGTATTTGTTCATATTGGCTTCATGCACATTCTCGTCAATTCGTTTACGTTATATTATATCGGTGGCGCGGTTGAAGAAATGATCGGTCATTGGCGTTTCTTCCTCGTGTATTTCTTGAGCGCGATCAGTGGAAATTTGATGAGTTTCGCATTTGGTGGCAATGCATTGTCCGCCGGTGCAAGCACGGCCTTGTTTGGCTTATTCGGGGTTTATATTGCGCTGGGGATCGTCTTTGATGACAGCTATTATTTTAAACAAACCGGACGTCAATTTCTTATGTTGGCTGGGCTGAATCTGATTTTTGATGTTTTTGCACAAGGCATCGATATTTGGGGACACATCGGCGGTTTGGTTGGTGGATTCCTGCTGATCATTGCCTTTGCGCTGCCTGGTCAAAAATTACGCAAAGGCGTGATTTGGCAAATTGGCGCATCCGCCTTATTTTTAGCAATTTGTGCTTTCTTATATTGGCTAGGAATGGTACGCTAATATGGTGAATAATGAGTTACAATTCAGACATTACTATGATGTTGAACAATTATTAAAGCGTTTTGGTATCTACGTATACATGGGTAAACGGTTGTGGGACATTGAAATGACTGGTGTGGAGTTACAGAAGCTACACGATGCCGGCTTGATCTCGGACCCAATCTATATGCATGCAAAAATCGTGTTAAGACATGAACACGAATTGGAACTAAAACGTTCTGACAATTTCAAGGAGGATCAATAGCACAGCATGGAAGATCAAAAAATTATTGGGATCGATCTTGGCGGTACGTCGATCAAATTCGCGATTTTAAATCAAGAGGGCGAGATTCAACAACGCTGGAGTCAAGAAACGAATATTCTGGATGAAGGCAGTCATATTATTCCGGATATTATTGAATCAATCAATCATCATCTTGATATTTATGACATGAAACCAACACAGTTCTCTGGCATTGGGATGGGTTCTCCTGGTAGCGTTGATCGCGAGAATGGAACTGTTATTGGTGCCTTTAATTTAAACTGGAAGCAATTGGTTTATCCTAAACGCGACATCGAAGCAGGAACGCATATTCCTTTCTATATCGATAACGATGCTAACGTCGCGGCCTTGGGTGAACGTTGGAAGGGCGCCGGTGATAATCAACCTGATGTGACTTTCGTGACCTTAGGAACGGGAATTGGCGGCGGTATTATCGCAAATGATCGTTTGTTACATGGTGTTTCAGGCTCTGCCGGTGAAATTGGTCATGTGACCGTTGATCCTAAAGGTTATCTGTGTACCTGTGGCAAGCATGGTTGTTTGGAGACCGTTGCGTCTGCGACCGGTGTTGTGCGTGTTGCTCGCGATATGGCTGAAGAATACGCTGGCACGGCTAAACTCAAGGAATTATTGGATGCTGGTGAAGAAATTTCGTCTAAGATTGTCTTCGACCTTGCAAAAGAGGGCGATCCTCTAGCAACAGCAGTTGTTGATCGTGTCAGCTACTACCTTGGTTTTGCTTTAGCAAACATTGGCAATACCTTGAATCCATCATTCATCGTTGTTGGTGGTGGCGTCAGTGCAGCTGGTGAATTCTTGCTAGATAAAGTACGTGTTGCCTTCGCTCAGAATACCTTCCCTAATGTCCGTGAAAACACCAAGATTCGTTTGGCAACGTTGGGTAACGAAGCCGGCGTCATTGGTGCAGCGTCATTAGTGTTAGAAAATAACAAAGATTAAGGATGTCTACGAGTATGGTTTTATTAGCGTTAAGCAAGTGGGGAATTGTTAATATTGTTCTTGGATTAATTCTTTTGTATATGGTTGCTAACTGGGGAATTGTTAAAATTCGTGGTCAACGACTGCATGGCGCATTGACTTCTGAAGAATTTGAGAAAGACATGCGTAAGTCACAATTGATTGATCTTCGCGACAAGAAAGATTTTGATAAGGCGCACATTTTAGGTGCACGCAGTATGCCGTCAGTCTCAGTGAAAACTTGGGAAAATGAATTACGAAAAGATTTACCCGTTTATTTGTATGAAACTGGTGAGAACATTTCGATTCGAATCGCCCTTCGATTGAAGAAGGCTGGCTTTACCGATGTGAAATGGCTCAAAGGCGGCTATGGCAAATGGGAAGGCAAAGTTAAGAAGACTGAGAAGAAGTATTAGATTGAAGATGGTCTGTCTAGGGAAAGCCATCAGTGCTGGTTTACATTGACGACTTTAACTGCAACAACCTTCAGATTTTAGGACATAAAAAAACGAATGCAGAGGAAATCTCTTCATTCGTTTTTTACTATCATCATTACTCAGTTTTAGCCTTGATGTGCTGCGTGACTCTTACGGTTAGCACGTCTACGGTTCTCTTCAACTTTGTTATCGAATTCTTCTTGTGGTTCAATGATTGCCTTCTTGAATGCAAATACGGAACCTGCAACCGCACCCAAGGTAGTTAAACT
Organism: Lapidilactobacillus concavus DSM 17758; assembly: GCF_001435835.1. Taxonomy (GTDB): domain Bacteria; phylum Bacillota; class Bacilli; order Lactobacillales; family Lactobacillaceae; genus Lapidilactobacillus; species Lapidilactobacillus concavus. The sequence continues at coordinate 124,406 of NZ_AZFX01000003.1, read as the reverse complement.
ACCAATCAAAAATCCTTTTGCAAAATGTTTTGCCATTGAAATGACCTCCTTTGAATTCCCACACATGCGATAAGATGTGTGATGATTTCTATACCCATATTATCGCGTATTTACACAAATATAGCAATTAAGAACCAACGAATTAGCAGGTCATTTTTGAACACTGAATGTAGAAATGAGGCTATTATGCAACCTAAAGTACTTGTAATTGTTGGACCGACTGCGGTGGGCAAGACAGCACTTAGCTTGTCACTTGCGGAGAAATATCAAGGCGAAATTATCTCTGGCGATTCGATGCAGGTCTATCGACAACTCGACATTGGCACGGCGAAAGTGACACCAGCAGAACGAGGAACAATTCCTCACTTCTTGATCGATATTCGGGAGGTGACCGAATCGTATTCGAGTTTTGACTTCAAGCAGTTGGCCACTCAAAAAATTCATGAGATCACTGCACGTGGTCATTTGCCAATTATTGTAGGTGGCACCGGTATGTACATCGCGAGCTTGTTGAAAAACTTCAATCTAGGTGGCGATAAAGATGATCGGGAACGCCAACAAATTCGTCAAGCGCTAGAGATAGAACTCGATCAAATCGGCTCACAGCAACTCTGGAAACGATTAAATCACATCGACCCAGATGCTGCGGCCAAGATTCCCGTTCAAAACTCACGCCGAACGATTCGTGCATTGGAAGTGATTCAACAAACCGGTCAGCTTTTCTCAGCACAACCATTGTTAGATCCTGAGTTTGATGCGACTATTATTGGCTTGCAAACCCAACGCGAACGATTGTATCAACGAATCAACCAACGTGTGGTTCAAATGATCGATACCGGCTTGATCGACGAAGCGGCTTGGCTCTTTCGGCATGTCTCGACAGAAAGTCAATCGGCAAAAGGAATTGGCTATCGTGAGTTTCCACCCTACCTTGCAGGTGAGCAAAGCTTGGCGCAAACTATCGAGCAGATTCAATTGGATTCTCGGCATTATGCTAAACGACAACTCACTTATTTTCGACACCAGTTGCCAACCACATGGTACGACTTACTTGAAGATCCAGCAGCCTCACAACGAATTGAACATAAGCTCGAGACTTGGTTGGAAAAATAATTGGTCCGATGTTAGCTTTTATGACATGATTTATTGCATTGTACCAACCATCTTGGTATGATGGGAAATGTTAGGAGTGGATGACTATGGATCAGGAACAATTACAAGCTGATCTTGCAATTTTGCCAATTGGTACAGCTATTAAGCTGACAGGTTTGACGGCACGCCAAATTCGTTATTATGAAGCTAACGACCTAATTTCAATTGCACGAAGCGATAGTAATCAGCGATTGTTCTCATTGAATAATCTGCAACGATTAATGCAGATTAAGCGACTACTGAATGATGAACATCATCTCGATCAAGTTCGTCAGCTCTTAGCTAAGATGGATGTTGATCATCTTGAACACCACGAAAATCGTGTACGTCGTAATCTGAAAGATGAAGTTTGGCTAGCGAGTCCCTTCAGCCGAGCATCTGCCAATAGCCGTCAGAATCCATTCCTGCACTCTTGAGAGTTGAAGGTCACATCGTCCCAAGCTACTTTCGAATTTTAGCAGGGGACATCTGAGCACATATTACAGCAACCAAGTGAGGAGAATATATGGTGAAAAAAGTTTATACAGCCACAGAAATTAAACAGATCATTCTTGATGAAAACGTTCAGTTCCTGCGGTTAATGTTTACGGATATCAATGGGGTCATCAAAAACGTTGAAGTTCCAGCCGATCAGATCGACAAGGTTCTAGGCAACAAAGTCATGTTCGATGGCTCGTCGATTGATGGATTCGTGCGAATTGAAGAAAGTGACATGCTTTTAATTCCAGATTTATCGACGTTCTTGATTTTTCCTTGGGGATCTGAGCACGGAAAGGTTGCGCGGTTGATCTGCGATATCTTCACGCCTGAGGGTGAACCATTCATGGGCGATCCACGGAATAACTTGCGCCGTGTTGTCGATCAGATGAAGGCGGAGGGCTACTCAAGCTTCAATATTGGACCTGAGCCCGAATTTTTCTTATTCAAACTAGATGCTAATAACAAGCCAACGCTAGATTTGAACGATGACGGCGGCTACTTTGACTTCGCGCCTGTCGACCTCGGTGAGAATTGTCGTCGTGATATCGTGCTTGAGTTGGAAAAAATGGGTTTTGAAGTTGAGGCGAGTCATCATGAAGTCGCTCCTGGCCAGCACGAAATCGACTTCAAGTATGCGGATGCCGTTGAGGCTGCTGATAACATTCAAACCTTCAAGTTAGTGGTTAAGACGATTGCACGTAAACACGGACTGCACGCCACCTTCATGCCGAAGCCGTTGGAAGGTATCGCCGGTTCAGGTATGCATATCAATATGTCACTTTCTAACTCAGCGGGCAATGCTTTCTATGACGAAAAAACACCAGATAAGCTTTCAGAGACTGCTAAACACTTCATTGCGGGTCTATTGACGCATTCACGCGCACTAACTGCCATCAACAATCCAACCGTTAATTCGTATAAACGGTTGGTGCCTGGCTTTGAAGCACCGGTGTATGTGGCTTGGTCAGGGCATAACCGTTCGCCATTGATCCGTGTTCCTCAAGCACGTGGGTTGTCAACACGATTAGAATTACGGAGTGTTGACCCTGCAGCTAATCCATATCTGGCGATTGCTGCAATTTTAGCGAGTGGGTTGTCCGGATTGCATGATAATCTGCCAACGCCGGAACCTATTGATCGCAATATTTACGGTATGACCTCCGCAGAACGGCATGCGGCTCATATCACTGACTTGCCTTCAACGTTGCATAATGCGTTGAAGTCACTCGAGAAAGACGATATTGTCAAGGACGCACTCGGTTCGCACCTTTATCAAAGTTTCCTCGATTCCAAGCAACTTGAGTGGGATTCTTATCGGCAAACAGTTTCCGATTGGGAAAGAGAACAGTACTTGTCATTATAAATCAATGCGTCTCGTCTCACGTCTTGCCGCGATAACGGCGCTAATGCTAATAAAGAGGACCCAGATGGCTTCTGCCTTTCTGGGTCCTCTTTATGGATTCAAATGCATTTATTAACGATGACGAAAAACCATCACCATGATAAGTGGGTTTCTTGAGCTAACCTTGATGGATCGTCAAATTGGAATTTGCCAAATCAATCGTATATTCGAGGTTATTCTCGTGACGGATGGTCATGCCCATATCCGTTGCGTAGATAATCAAGCCAAGTTGGCGACCCGCAGGTAAATGATAGTATGTGGGTTGTAATGGCAACTGGAGATCATAGTATGTTTCAGGTTGAACTGCTTCGTTTTGATACGCGGTTGTTCGATTTTGCAAGTTAATGTGCGATTTTGCAATTAATTTGGCTGGCGTTGCTTGTGAAGCCTGCTTAAATGCCATAGTGTTTTCTTGTTTGCCATGATAGCCCAATTCACGCGCTGCAAATTCGAGAATTTGTGGTCGTGTCGTTAAACGATTGGCTTCACCGTAGTCGACCAGCATCGCACTGATCAAGCCATAGTTGGCAGAACTCTTGACCCGTAAGTTCAACACAGGACGGCCGGTAATTAGAAGCTCATTGCTCAAGCTAGATGTCTTAAGAACGACTTGATTTTGACTGAAACGAGGGTCTTCTTGTATGAAGGCTTGCTCCCAAGCCAGGTCTTTTAACTTGCTATCATGGAAAGCTTGCACGCCGTCATCAACGAATCGTACCTCTGAATCACCTTTATGATCAAAATCGATGGCAAGGTTATAGGATTTTTGAGCCGTTGCCTGCCAATCGTCTGGAGTTTGCCAATCGCTTTCGTTGAGGTTGCTTTGAATCAGGTAGTCAGGGAAGATTTGGTCGGCATGATTCTCTTGCTGGAAGAGCTTGTTGGTCAACCAAAGATTGATCAAGTCATAGAAGTCTAAACTTGGGAAGTTATTGATATAGATGTGTTGACCCTGATGTAAAATCACCTTGTGTGCAATACCGGCTTCTTTGAGCACTTGATTAAGCTTGAAGACATTCTTAGGCTTAACGTTCCAGTCATTCAATCCGTGAACACTGACGATCGGACATTTCACCTTCGCAATATCACGACGATAATTGCGAACTTCCCAGAAGTGGTTGTAACTACCGGATTCGCGATCTTGATCGTGGATCATTTGCTTTAATTTATGGTCATAGAATGCTTTGATTTTTGCGTAATCACCGGCATCTTTCTGGCGGCTGAAGCATTCATTGGTCAAAACGTTTGCATCTTCACCCTGGAACGTTTCGGGTGCAACGACGAGGCCGTGTTCACGATAATAATCGTACCAACTAGAAATGGCTGCTTCGGAAATAACCGTGTCCAAACCAGCAACACCAGTTGTTGCCGCAGCGACTGCTAATGTTCCAAGATAAGATTTCCCAGTCATTGCCACGTGCCCGCTGCACCAGTCGGCAATCACTTCATCTTGACGTGAACGATCTGTGTAAGCCCGACGATCACCATGAAGCCATTCGATAATTGCAATGGTCGATTTTGTCTCTTCAGGAGAACCACAAGTGCGAATCCCATCGGATCCACGTGTGCCAATCCCAGCGGCATAGACAGATGCGAATCCACGTGCTAAGAAAAAGTCGCTCAATGTAACCGTCCCAACATTGTTTGGGGTGATCACGCTGGGATGATTGGCAAAGGGATCATTTTGATTGTCGGAAACAGGTTTAGTGCTGAACTCATGGAATTGATCGAATTTGTCGACAGCTTCGCGTGCATCTCCAGGATTTTTAATAGCCATTGGAACATCGACGTCGTTCATCTTTGTATCGGTCGTACCCAAGAAGTAGGGATTTGCCGTATAGAGTGCGGGCAACTTGATGAATGAATTGGCAACTTTTGGCCGGATGATGGTCGTTTGGAGCAAGTCGCGTTGTCCATCGTGGTCGGTGTCCAAGTCAGATTCGACGTAGACAACCTCGCGAATGAATTGATCAGCTGCAAATGTTGCTTGGGCCTTACCGTTGAAAAACAGCGGACGTTGTTGTTTGCGTGCGTTTAAGTTGGTTGCAAAGTAACCACGATTTGCCAAATTATCCAAGAACAACAAACCATTTTGGCAACGTGTATTTAAGAGTTGATAGATTGCAGTCGTAAACGTATTAAAATCAAAGTTAGTTTCGTCGAGATAAGGCAAGTCAAACTTAGTCATCGCAAATAGCGGATCTGCTAAAGAGAAATCTTGCGGTGAGAAGAATCCCAATAGTTGTAAAGCGACATTGTAGAACGCTTTTGAGTTGAAAGTCTCGTTTATGCGAGCTAAGTATGAGAATAAATCTTGATTTTCATCGACCAATAAGTTATGAAGCTGGGTCTCTAGGGTGACTTGTGAGCGGAAATCAGGTAAGAAGTGACGGTAAACATGTTGAGCGACTTGCCCGAAAGAATATTGAGCTAAATCAACAGGATAGAGATCAATCTCCTGCAATTCGAGAATTTGTTGGTCCAGTGTAGGTAAAGTTTTTGCAAATTGATGATATTTCATTGCTTTCCTCCAAGGTTTGATTGACAATCATGATAGATTTTGACTATAATAATTAAGTTGTCGGTGCAGTAGCTCAGCTGGATAGAGCAACGGTCTTCTAAACCGTAGGTCGTGGGTCCGAGCCCCACCTGCATCATGAATATATTACCATTTTAGCACTATGATAAGCTAGACAGTATGAAAGAAAAGCTTGATTTTGAGCTGGATTCCAATAGTTAGATTAAACCTTTAATCTTGGAACCGGTTCACTACAAGCTTTTTATTTTCAGGTCAATCAGCATTCGCTTGGTCTGAATTGCCAAACTAGATCTACGGGGCTGTAATAGCGATTGATTAATTTAAAGAAATTTAGACAATTATGGCCATAAATCCCGCGAATGTGTTGCAGTTTGCGGGATTTTTTGGTAAAATGATTGAGTTGTATTTGTGAACTCCACAGCTGCAACCGCACAATCAGAGGCCATAAAGCGAAAGCTGCCTCTTTTGGCGAGTCTGAGATTATAGGAGGTGCACGTAGATGTACGCAATTATTAAAACTGGTGGCAAACAATATAAAGTCGCAGCCGGCGAAGCTGTTTATGTTGAAAAGCTTGACGTAGAAGCTGGCGAAAAGGTTACTTTTGACGAAGTAATCTTAGTCGGTGGAGAAGGAACAACTAAGGTTGGCGCGCCAACACTTGAAGGTGCTAGCGTTGTCGGAACGGTCGAAAAACAAGGCCGCGAAAAGAAAGTTGTCACTTATAAATACAAGCCTAAGAAACATCAACATCAAAAGAAGGGCCATCGTCAACCATATACAAAGGTTGTCATTGACTCAATCAATGCTTAATTAGCAGACGGAGGTGCATCGCAATGGAAATGCATAATTTACAGTTCTTCTCTCACCATAAGGGTGGCGGTTCCAGTGCAAACGGTCGTAACTCTGCTGGTCGTCGTTTAGGTGCTAAACGTGCCGACGGACAAACTGTTACTGCTGGTTCAATTCTTTATCGTCAACGTGGCACGAAGATTCATCCAGGTGTCAATGTTGGCCGCGGTGGGGACGATACTTTATTTGCACTTACTGATGGCGTCGTTAAATTCGAACGTCTTGGCAAGAATCGCAAACAAGTTTCTGTTCAACCAGTCGTACAAGAAGCGTAATTCGTAGAATAACGTGTAAAAAAAAGAGGTCATACTCAGATAACCTGAGTATGACCTCTTTTTAACTGATGAGAAGTCGTTGCAAAGTGGTAACTAGTTATCGAGAGCCGAAAGCAAATGAAGAGATAGACGAAGAGAAGTATGGGAGTATGCTCGAAAAGCTGGGCTTGCGGTGGTCACATAATTGGCCTAGAATAAATTTCAACCGATTGATTGGGCTAAATACGTTGCCCAATTGAAATTACTAAATTTATAAATGGAAGTGTGTCTAAAATGACGAGACTAAATAATTTAAGAACTAAAATGAAGGATCAACAAATTGACGCGCTGTTAGTCACTGACACCCGCAATGTCACTTATCTCAGTGGCTTTACTGGAGACGAGAGTGTCTTATTGATTGGGCCCAAGCAAGCCTATTTTATCACGGATTCCCGTTACACCGAACAAGCTGCCCAACAAGTTCAAGATTTTGAGATTATTGAGTATCATCAGGGACTCTTTGCCGAAGTGAATCGCTTGGCGGTTGCCGATCAGCTGAATGCGGTCGCGTTTGAGGCTACTCACATGAGCTATGCCGAGTACACGCGATTACAACAAGTATTAGCAGGCATTTCATTGCAACCCATTTCGGGCGTGATTGAGCAGTTGCGTGAGGTCAAAGATGCCCACGAAATCGAGTTGATCAAACAAGCCATCAAAATCACGGATGATTGTTTCGACTTTTTGCTAGGCTATGTGCAACCTGGGATGACGGAAAAAAGTGTGGCAACCGAAATGGATTATTTTATGCGTCAGCATGGCGCTTCAGGGACTTCCTTTGAAACAATTGTTGCATCCGGTTATCGGTCTGCTTGGCCACACGGAACGGCCAGCGAGAAGCAGATTGCCAATGGCGAGCTCGTCACTTTCGACTTCGGATGCTACTATCAAGGTTATGCGTCTGACATGACACGGACAATTGCGGTGGGTGATCCTGGAGCGGAAGCTAAAAAAATTTATCAAATCGTCTTAGAAGCTAATCGTCAGGTGGTCGAGGTTTGCAAGCCAGGTGCGACGGGCCAACTAATCAATGATACTGCACACAATTATGTTGCTTCTCAAGGGTACAGCTTTGGTCATGGGACGGGGCATGGCATTGGACTCGATATACATGAAGGTCCTGGAGCTTGGGGAATCTATAACGCACAACCACTCGTGCCTGGAAATGTCGTGACCGACGAACCTGGTATCTATGTGGAAAATCTTGGCGGTGTTCGGATTGAAGACGATCTGTTGATCACCAAGTCAGGCTGCGAAGTCTTGACCAAGTCACCTAAAGACGAATTAATTATTTTGTGATTTGTTGGTTTTAAGAGCGAGAATGACTGATTGTAAACAGCCGTCGTAGAACGCCTGTTTTTTATGTGGGTTTCTGGTATAATGAACAAGTGTAAAATTTAGAAGTGACTCAGGCCGGCCGAATCGGTCTGTTTTCTGTTGGTCAGTTGCAATTAAAGACGAAAATCTGGTCATGTATCGATTGATTTCTCGTATCATGAGGGAATTTACACCGATTTGGTGTGTCTCTTTTGACACTTCGGCTTGCATTGTTGTACCTTGGCTTGATATAGTAGACATAATGAATAGTAAGTGAGGCATAAATATGATTTCAGTAAATAACTTTAAGAACGGCTTGACCATTCAAGTCGATGGTGACTTATGGCGCGTCGTTGAATTCCAGCACGTTAAGCCTGGTAAGGGTAGTGCGTTTGTTCGTTCGAAGCTGAAGAATTTACGGACGGGTGCCGTTCAAGAAAAAACATTCCGTGCGACTGAAAAGATTGAAAAAGCACAGATTGATAGTAAACAGATGCAATATCTGTATGCAGACGGGAGTAACTATGTGTTCATGGATACAACGACCTATGAACAATTAGAATTACCCGGCGATGAGATCCAAGACGAACTCAAATATCTGAAAGAAAACATGACTGTCGGTGTCCAAATGCACGGCTCAGAAACATTGGGTATTGATCTGCCAAACACGGTTGATTTGACCGTTACCGAAACAGAACCCGGTATTCGTGGCGATACTTCTTCGGGTGGTAGCAAACCTGCAACCATGGAGACTGGCTTAGTTGTTCAAGTGCCATTCTTCATCAATGCAGGCGACGTTTTGACCATTAATACGACAGATGGTAGTTATATTTCACGAGCAAACAGCTAGGAGGTCAAGAAATGGCTGAAGAACAAAATATTTTGTTGACGCAAAGTGACACGCAAGCTGGCACAATTCAGATCGCCCCACAAGTTTTGGAAGTCATCTTAGGCATTGCGGCTAAACAGGTCGATGGTGTCTTTGAGATGCGCGGCCATTTGACCAATAACATCAAATCATTGCTGGGTCGTCAAGATCATGGACGCGGTGTTGAGTTATCCGTTGAAGGTAATCAGATCAACGCTGATGTTTATGTCTATCTTAATTACGGCGTTTCTGTACCTAAAGTGGCCCTGGCAATGCAAGAGTTGCTGAAGGAACAGCTGTATTACATGACCGATCTTCAACTAAACGAAGTTAATATTCACGTCGATGGTATCATTCCAGAAAAAGCAGAGAAGATCGATCCTAGCACCTTTTTTGCGGATGCCATTAATGACCAGAAGAATCAAAAAGCCGCTGAACAAACGGCGGGTGAATAACTGATGCAATTAGATCGACATCAAGCACGCGCAATTGCGTTTCAAGCGTTATTTATTCTGACCAGTAATCCTGAACAATCCGCAACTGCAGCCATTCAGACGGCTCTGAGTGCCAATGTGAAGACGGTCAATTTGAAAGACGAGCCGCTCATTGAATTAAATGCCAACGATCCGAATCAAGTTTACGCCGAACAATTGGTGCGTGGTGTGACGGAAGAAGAGGCAGTCTTAGATGCGGCAATCGCACCGAAACTCAAGGGTGGCTGGACGTTGAAGCGTCTTTCAAAAACTGATCTTTTGATTTTACGTTTAGGTCTATATGAGATTCGTCACAGCAATGTCCCTGATTCCGTTGCTATCAATGAAGCTATTCAACTCGCTAAAGAGTTTAGTGACGAGCAGTCGGCTAAGTTTATCAACGGTGTGTTGGCGACTTTCTTGAGTACGACTAGTTCTAAATAAACATTTCACAGATAACTGCCACAATTTGGCTAGTGTAGACTTTTACGTTTACTGCGCTGAAGCGGCAGTTTTTATTTTTTAAGTAGAGGAATGAGCGTCATGAGTACGATTCTAGATGGCAAAAAAGTGGCGGCTGCTTGGCGATTGGAAACGCAAATTCGCGTCAGCCAACTGCTTGAACATCAAGTAGTTCCTGGATTAGCGGTTGTTTTAGTCGGACATGATCCTGCAAGCGAGATTTATGTTCGCAATAAAGTAAAACAAGCGACTAAAATCGGCATTTATTCGGTGGTCAAACGCTTGCCCGAAGACACCAGCGAAGTGGCATTACTCCAGGTGATTCGCGAGCTTAATGCGGATCCGGAAATCGATGGGATCTTAGTACAATTACCTTTACCGGATCAGATCGATGAAGAGACAATTTTACTTGCGGTGGATCCGAATAAAGACGTTGATGGGTTTCATCCCTACAACTTTGGCCGATTATGGTCAGGGCAACGCGGACTGGTTCCGGCAACTGCTGCTGGAATCATGAAGTTGCTGGCAGACTACCGGATTTCCGTTGCAGGCAAAAACGCCTTGGTGATTGGTCGTAGTTTGATTGTTGGTCGACCATTAGCTGCGTTATTATTAGCAGCCAATGCGACTGTGACGATTGCCCATTCTCAGACTCAAAACGTTGCCCAGCTGGCGCAGCAAGCCGATATTGTTGTTGCAGCTTTGGGCGTGCCTAAGTATGTGACGAGTGACTTCATTAAACCGGGTGCTGTTGTGATCGACGTCGGTACTAATCGTGTAGACGGCAAGCTGGTTGGTGATGTTGACTTCGATTCGGTCGCATCGAAAGCGGCTTTCATCACACCAGTACCAGGTGGCGTTGGTCCGATGACAATTGCGGCCTTACTGAGCCAGACGGTTGATCTAGCTCAGAAGCGCCAATGATTGTGTTTAAACCAGTGACATGGACAATGATATAATTTGGCGAGAAGAGGCGACAACTTATGGTGACTGATGATGAGTTTCTAACGGTCACGCAATTAACGACTTATTTGAAGCGTAAGTTTGATTTTGATCCTTATCTTCAGAGGGTCTATTTAACTGGCGAATTATCTAACTTTCGTCTACGGCCGAACAGTCACCAGTATTTCTCATTGAAAGATGAGCATGCAAAAATCAACGCAATTATGTTTAAATCAGCGTTTCAGAAGGTTAAATTCACGCCCGAAGAAGGTATGAAGGTTCAAGTTGTGGGTCGCTTAGGACTATATGAAGCTTCAGGTAGCTATCAAATCTACGTTGAGCGAATGGAACCCTTAGGTGTTGGTGCACTCTATCAAGCCTACGAACAATTAAAGAAGAAACTGGCCGCTGAAGGACTCTTCGACGTAAATAAGCGGCTATTATCCAATTATCCCCAACGGATTGCTGTGGTGACCAGTCGTTCAGGTGCGGTCATTCGCGATATTGTCACGACATCTCATCGACGCGATCCAAAAGTCCAACTTGTTTTGTTTCCAGCAGTTGTGCAAGGGGATGCGGCAGCACAATCTTTAGTTGACCGATTACACCAAATTTACCAATTAGGTGGATTTGATACGATTATCATTGGTCGTGGCGGTGGTTCAATTGAGGATTTATGGCCATTCAACGAAGAAAAAGTTGCGCGAGCAATCGTCGAGAGTCCAGTCCCAATTATTTCCTCAGTCGGTCATGAAACGGATACCACGATCGCAGACTTAGTTGCAGATGTTCGAGCTGCAACGCCGACTGCAGCTGCAGAATTAGCAACACCACAACTTAGTGAGCTATTATTGTCGATTCAACAACAGCGCTTTCGACTAATTCATAGTTTTCAACGTTCATTGCGTCTTTGGCGGCAACGGCTCACTCAACAACAGCAAAGTTTTCTATTTCAACATCCTGAGCGATTATATCAAGGCTATGCACAGCAACTGGATTTATTACAGCAACGTTTCGTTCGTGCGCAAGTCGATTATTTGCGAACACGGCAGCAACAACTTCAGCAAGTTCAACAGCGCTTGTTACGGCAAACGCCGGTCAATCGCGTCACTAATCTAACGTTACAAGTTGATAACTTGCAACAACGATTACTGCGGAGTTTTAAGACGGGCCTGCAACAGAAACGGCAAGACATTCAGCATCAAGTTGCTGCGTTGGATCAATTGAGTCCACTGAAGACCTTGGCACGCGGCTACACGTATGCAACCGACAATGAGGCACAGCCATTGACTAAGCGTGCTGACTTTGAGGTCAATCAGGAATTCCAGCTACATTTGCAAGATGGTAAGCTTCTAGCCAAAGTCGTCGAAAAAAACGACTGATAATTGAGTAAATGGCCAGTAATGGCCCTAATTTGAAGAGGTGTCGATCATGGCAACAAAACAACCAAATTTTGAAACAGACTTGGCAACATTGACGCAACTTGTCAATGAGCTAGAACAGGGCAATGTTCCGCTAGAAACTGCGCTAACAAAGTTTAAAGAAGGCATCGCACTATCGCAATCGTTAGAAAAGACGTTGAAACAAGCGGAGGACACCTTGACTAAAGTGGTCAATGAGCAAGGCGATGAATCATTGTTGGATGAGCAATCGTTACCTACCAGCGATGAAAATTAGTTCTGTTTAAGCCTTGAGGAGAGATAGCATGGATGAAAAGTTAACGCGGTTTGTACAGGCGCAGCGTCCTGTTCTCAATCAATTCTTGGAGGATCAATTAACACGTGATGTGGCTCAACCCACGCTTGCACGTAGCATGAGCTATTCGCTTTTGGCGGGTGGCAAACGTTTACGGCCACTCTTATACTTAGCAACAATCTTTTCCTTTGATCAGTCTGTTGATTTGACCCAGGAGTTGCCTATTGCTGGTGCCATCGAACTGATCCATACTTATTCATTGATCCATGATGATTTACCTGCGATGGATAACGATGATTATCGCCGTGGCCGCCTTACCAATCATAAGAAGTTCGGAGAGGCGATGGCTATTTTGGCCGGTGATGGTCTACTGACATTGGCATTTGAATGGGTCGCTAAATCACCAGTGGATCCTCTAGTGTTATCAGAAATGATTCGGGTGTTGGCGCAAGCAAGCGGACCTTCAGGGATGGTGGCAGGTCAAGCCATCGATATCGAACAGACAGGTCACCCTTTACATGAATTGGCTGCCATACAACAGCTTGACGCACTGAAAACTGGCCGGTTACTCACTGCACCGCTACAGATGGCATCGATCAAGCTCAAGCTCGACGAGCGATTGCGGCAGGCACTGGTCGAATTTGGCCAACATTTCGGAGTTGCTTTTCAAATTTACGATGATCTACTAGATTTGACGAGTACCCGAGCGGCTCAAGGTAAACAGGTTCACAAAGATGAGGCAGCGGGAAAGAATACTTATCCAGAACTTCTCGGAATTCCCCAAGCACGGCAGCAATTGCAAACGGAGCTGGACCAAGCACATTTAAGTTTAACTGCAGTTACTGAAGGAACGTCGTTTAATCCAGAATTATTGTTAAGCTTCTTAAGTTATTTTGATGAGGAACGTGAATCGTGAAAAAAGAACGTGTCGATATTTTACTCGTCCAGCAAGGTCTCTTTACATCGCGCGAACAAGCCAAACGTGCTGTGATGGCAGGACAAGTAGTTGGTAAAAATGAAGAACGACTGGATAAACCAGGAGAAAAAATTGATCCTGAAATTCGTCTGCGGGTTAAAGGTCAAGTCAACCCCTATGTTTCGCGGGGTGGGTTTAAATTAGCGAAGGCTTTAGATGTCTTCAAAATTAATCTCAAGGATCTATTAGTTCTTGATATTGGCGCGTCAACCGGTGGTTTCACAGATGTTTCACTTCAGCATGGTGCACGGATGGTCTATGCGCTTGACGTCGGTTATAATCAACTTGCGTGGAAATTACGCGAGGACGACCGAGTTAAGGTCATGGAGCGGGTAAATTTTCGGTATAGTCAGCCACAAGATTTCGACGAGGGGTTGCCGGATTTTGCGGTCACTGATGTCTCGTTTATTTCGTTGAAGTTAATTTTGCCACCATTGACGAAAGTCTTAAAACCTGACGGCGGGCTCGTTGCCTTGATTAAGCCTCAATTTGAAGCGGGTCGGGAAGCGGTCGGCAAGCATGGCATTGTTCGTGATCGTAGGGTGCACGAGTCGGTTTTGAATGAAATACTAACTTTTGCCGAGACAACCGGCTTTAAGGTTTGTGGACTGGATTTTTCACCCATCACTGGGGGCTCGGGAAATATCGAGTTTTTAGCGTACTTTAAACTGGAGCCACAAGCAATCGTGCAGAGATCGTTCGATGCGGAAATCAAACAAGTCGTTGATGAAGCTTGGCAAGTTCTCTTAGCAAAGTAATTGGAGTAGGTTATGGATAAAAAATTACGACATCAGCTGATCAAACAGGCCATTCGTGAGGAAGCGGTTAATAGTCAAAGCGACTTGGTTGATTATCTTGCCAAGCGCGGCTATCAGATCACACAAGCGACAATTTCGCGAGATATGCAAGAATTACATGTCGTGAAAACGACTCAAGACGATCAATTTATTTATCGACTACCAGAGCAACGACCAGAACAACAGGATAATGATAGCTTTCAGACGGTATTGAGAGAGGCACATGCTCGAATCGATCGCCAAGATAACTTGATCAATGTCGAGACATTACCGGGCAGTGGTAGCGTGATTGCAGATGCGATCAAACAGCGTCATTGGCCTGAAATTTTCTCCGTGATTCCAACAGATGATAGCGTGTTGTTGATTTTAAAACGGAAGCCAGCTGCGGTTGAAACGGTTTGGGAACGTTTGACGGAGATCTTGAAGTAAGGAGGGCCATTATGTTAGCGAGTCTTGTCATTAAAGATTTTGCGATTATTGAGCACTTAGAGGTTAACTTTGAACGTGGGATGACGGTTCTAACCGGAGAGACAGGTGCAGGAAAGTCAATTATTATCGACGCGCTCGGACTTTTAGTGGGTGGTCGTGGCTCAGCCGATTTCATTCGAACCGGTGTTAAGAAGACGGATGTTCAAGGCCTTTTTGTGGTGCAGAAGAATCCACACCTCATGGCACTGCTGACTGACAATGATATCGATCTGGATGGCGAGAATATTTTATTGGAACGCGAATTGAGCCATAACGGTCGTAATGTATGTCGCGTGAATAATAAAATTGTCACTACAACGATTCTGCGTCGCATTGGCGAACAACTTGTTGATATTCACGGTCAGAACGAACATCAAGAACTCATGAACGCCGAACATCATTTAAATATTCTCGATCAATACGGTCAAAAAACAGTTGCGACTAAATTTGCGTCCTATCAAGAAACTTATCGACAATATCGTCATTTAAACAAACAGTTAACCGATAAAAATGCCAATGAACAGGCTTACGCTCAACGACTCGATATGTTAAAATTTCAAATCGAAGAAATTAGTGCGGCCAACCTCAAGGCGAATGAAGATGAGCAACTCGAGCAAGAACGCGATAGACTAAGTAATTTTCAGCGAATCAATCAGGCCTTACAAAAAGCGTTGACTGTTCTAAGTGAAGATGATCCTAATGCCTTGGACCTCACGGGGATCGCGATGACGGAGTTAGAAAATATCGCGACACTCAGCCCCGATTACCAATCCATCTCTGAAAATGTGAATAGTGCTTATTACACTTTACAAGACGTGATTTCAAATACACAAGATCAGCTTGATATCTTGGAATACGATGATGCCAGATTAAATGAGATTGAACAGCGTCTGGAAATTCTTGGCAACTTGAAGCGGAAATATGGTCCGGACTTGGCAGACGTTTTAGCTTATTTTGATAAAATTTCGGCAGAGTACGACGAAATGACCCAGTTGACCGACGAATCTGATCAGATAGAAGCCGAGTTCGAGGCGGTTAAACAGCAGCTTGCAGACAAAGCGACTGAACTGACAAAGGCACGTCAAAAAGTTGCGCGCCAGTTAGAACAAAAAGTCCATGAACAATTAAAATCATTGTACATGGACAAAGCCGTTTTTCAGGTTGATTTTAAAACGCAAACCAGTGGTTTTACTCAATCCGGCCAAGATCAAGTCGCGTTTTATCTGCAGACCAATCCCGGCGAATCCTTGAAGCCATTAGTCAAAATTGCTTCCGGTGGTGAGCTTTCACGAATCATGCTGGCGATTAAAACAATTATTGCCCAGGGCGAAGGTGTGACCAGCATTATTTTTGACGAAGTCGATACCGGGGTAAGTGGTCGGGTTGCACAAGCTATTGCTGATAAAATCAGTGTGATTGCACGTCGTTCGCAGGTGCTATGCATCACACATTTACCACAGGTCGCTGCAATGAGTGATCATCAATATTTGATTGAAAAACGCGTTCACGATGGGCGAACGACGACTTCAGTTTCACCGGTAGCTGGTTCCGCGCGTGTGCTGGTGATTGCCAAGATGATTGCAGGTAAAGAAGTGACGCAACTGGCTGAAGAGCACGCGGCAGAATTACTTGCGCAGGCAGAAGAAACCAAGAAGAAATAATTGATTCATTCTCAGATTGAAAGTAACCGCCAATGACTAGTAAATCAAAAAATGGGTTCATTGAAATTAAGCTTAATTTCAATGGACCCGTTGATGTTTAGTTTTAGTTAAGACTGAACCAATCGAGTGTCTGTCGCAACAATTAAGCGGCTATTTTGACGATCTGGTCGACGTGGATCATTTGTATCATATTGCTGTGACTGAGTTCGAAAATAAAGGTATGATGATTGGCGGTTCGCTTGAAACGACCAATCAGAAAACGAGTTGTGTTGTCTTTTGAGGTAGGGTCTTTAATTTGAATAGAAACGATTTGATTAGTGCTTTGAAGTTGGCTGATTTCACGTTCCAAAACGGCACGGTCGAATTCTGCAAATTCTGAGTCTGACTGCGTTTCTGACGTTGCGAAATCTATATCGAAGAATGATTTTAACTGGTTAGTTAAGTGGTGACTCAATTGTTTCATAACTGTCATTTTATTTTCCTCCGAACATCTGTTTGCATCTCTTATTATACGAACATCTGTTCAAATTGCAAGAAAAATTAAAAAAATTCTCAAAAGATTCTTCTCAATCTTGTCGTTAATTGAGGCAAGACTGGTTCTAAATTGAGATAAGACTTGAAAAAAGTTCCAAAAAAAGGCATTATATATCTATTAAGTGATTTGTTTAGGAGCTTTTTCATGTCGGAAAAAGGAATGTTGATTGTTTTATCTGGACCCTCTGGTGTTGGCAAGGGAACGGTTCGCCAAGCTATGGTTAAAAAATATGGGCAACAATTTAAGTACTCGATCTCAATGACAACTCGTCAGCCACGTGCACGCGAGGTCAATGGGGTTGACTATTACTTCGTTAGTAAGGATGAATTCGAGCACGAAATCGCCAATGGTGGTATGCTTGAGTATGCCCAATACGTTGATAATTACTATGGTACACCTCTGAAGTATGTCAATCAGATGCTTGATAACGGTCAAGATGTCTTGTTGGAGATTGAAGTAAAGGGTGCCATGCAAGTTCGGAGTAAAGTTAGCAATGGCGTCTTTATTTTCTTAGCGCCACCTGATTTGCATAGTCTGCAACAACGAATCGAGAAACGTGGTACCGATGATTCAGAGACGATCAAGAAACGCATGATTAAAGCGCGTGAGGAAATCAATCTGATGACCAACTATGATTATGTGGTCGTGAATGACAAGGTTGATCTTGCTGTTCAGCGTATTGAGCAGATCATTGCCAGTGAGCATTTACGTGTTGCTCGCGTTTTGAGCTCTTACCAAAAGATGTTAGGAGATAACTAGAATGATTTCATACCCATCGATCGATAAACTATTATCCAAGGTTGACTCACGTTATTCATTGGCGATTCTTGCCGCGAAGCGTGCGCACCAGATTGAAACCGGCTCGTTTGAAATGCTAGATGATTATAAGTCATCAAAAACGGTTGGTATGGCTCTTGAAGAAATTTCAGCTGGTAAGATCACAATTGACCCACATTCTGATTTAAAGGAAGCTGAAGCCGAAGCCATCGACCAAAAGGCACAAGAAGACGAAGCAATTCAGGCAGATCGTGATGCCAAACAGAAAAAGCAAGCGTCAGATGATTCACAAGCAAACGAATAAATTTTGAGCCTTCTCAACTCGTTGCGAGTTTTCAGAAGGCTATTTTTTCATTGAGGTGATGACATGTTTTCTGGCAAAAAAGTGTTATTGATTGTGACCGGTGGCATTGCGGCATACAAAATGCCCCAGTTGGTTCGTTTACTGATCAAAGCTGGTGCAGAAGTTAAAGTCGTGATGACCGCTAACGCAACTGCATTTGTGACGGCTAAGACGTTGGCGACGGTCAGTCAGAATCCTGTTTATGGCGATGACTATTTAACCGAGAATCAAACTGAATTAAGTCATCTCGACTTACCTCTGTGGGCAGATTTGGTGATCGTCGCGCCAGTAACCGCAAACACAATTGCAAAGATTGCGATGGGGATGGCCGATAATTTAGCGACCACGGCGGTTTTGGCATCAGATAAACCTGTCTATCTTTTTCCTGCGATGAATGATGTGATGTATCGTCAACACGCCACTCAGCGCAATCTTTATCAGTTGAAAGAGAGCGGCTTTCAAGTTTTCGCACCGGAAGTGGGTCCGTTGGCTGAAGGCTACGAGGCGAAAGGACGCTTACCCGAACCCGAAACAATCGTGAAACTAGTTGGTGAAGCTTATTATCGTTTTTCCCATCCACAAGTTTTAGCGGGGAAACAAGTGATCGTTACGGCGGGTGGGACCCAAGAGGCTATTGATCCGGTTCGCTACATTAGCAATCGTTCCTCAGGTAAGATGGGGACCGAGCTTGCCAATGCCGCGAGTCTGCTTGGTGCAACAGTTACCCTGGTGACGACTCGGCCGGAGGTACAGCCGTTGCCTGGCATAGACGTTGTAAGCGTCATGACAGTTAGCCAATTACAAGAAGCAGTTGAATCACGCTTTGCTACCGCAGATGTTGTGATTATGGCTGCAGCACCTTCGGATTTTCGTGTTGCTAAACCTGCAACACAGAAGATCAAGAAGGTGGCAGGTCAAGATGAATTAACGTTACAACTCGTGAAGAATCCAGACATCTTAGCCGGATTAGGACAACACAAGAAACGACAATTCGTTGCAGGCTTTGCCGCCGAAACGGAGTCGTTGCAGGTCAACGCCGCTAAAAAATTGAACGCTAAGAATGTCGATCTGATTGTGGCAAATCAGGTGGGTCAACCGACGAGCGGATTTAATTCGAACAATAATGCCGGAACCATGTTCTTTAAGGATGGTCAGGTGATTGAGTTACCATTGATGACAAAATCGCAAATGGCGCTAAAAATCGTTCAAGAGATCGGTGAACGTCTGCAGTAAATGAAGTTTGGAGGGTTTATATGGCAGTTGCACAGGTCATCATTGATATTCCTGCACAGCAAACAAATCGCCCTTTTGATTATGAAATACCAGAAGAATTAAGTGATATCGCCGTCCCTGGTGTACGTGTTCTGGTGCCTTTTGGGCGTTCTGGACACTTGCGTCAAGGATTTATTTGGCGTACCCAAGACAAGTCGGAATTTGCGGGACGCCTGAAACCAATCGCACAGATTCTCGACCTCGATCCTGTACTCAACGCTGAAATGTTGGGTTTAGCAAGTTGGTTGGCTGAGGACACGTTCTCATTCCTGATCAGTTGTCTGCAAACGATGCTGCCGAGTGCATTACGGGCTAATTATCAACGCCGCTTTTATCTGACAGCACCTTTGGCAGAAAATGACCCAGTCAATCAGCTACTGGATCACGAGGCAAGTGGCTTGATTCCGGACAAGATTGATTCGGCTTTGTTAGCGCATCTTAAACGACTGGAGCAGTCTCAACAATTGCGGATTGAGTATCAAATCAAGCAAAAAACTAAAATTAAGCAAGAAAAGCAGTACTCAGGATGTTTGCAAATGACTGAGTATCAGGATCTTTTTAATCAGGCACGAGCTAATGCAGTCCAGCAACGGCAATTATTACAATTATTGGTCGCAGAACCTTCCTTTGCAGGCAATGTTAAAACTTGGCAGGCACAATTGCCTGAATTGAAGTCGTCAACATTGACTCAAGCCGTTCAAAAGGGCTGGCTTAAAGAGGCACTGGTTGAAGTTTACCGGCAACCAGAAGTTGAATCCGTCACGACGACTAAACAGCAGTTAACCGATGAACAACAGGCGGCATATGAAGCCATTATTGCGGCAATTAGCGATGCACAGAATCAGACCTTTTTGTTGGAGGGCGTTACTGGGAGTGGCAAGACTGAAGTTTATTTAGATGCGATCGCTTATGCACGGCAACAGGGGAAAACAGCGTTGATGTTGGTACCGGAAATATCGTTAACGCCACAGATGGTCGAGCGTGTTCAAAGCCGCTTTCCACATGAGGTGGCAGTATTACATAGTGGCTTGTCCATTGGTGAGCGCTATGATGAATGGCGACGCATCGAACGAGGTGAGGCACAAGTGGTTGTGGGCGCTCGTTCGGCAGCATTTGCACCGTTAAAGAATATTGGCGTACTGATTATGGACGAGGAGCACGAAGGAAGTTATAAGCAAGACGATATGCCTCGCTATCATGCCCGTGATGTGATTCTGAAGCGTGCAGAGACTTATCATTGTCCTGTTATCCTAGGAAGTGCCACGCCATCATTGGAGTCACGTGCCCGCGCACAAAAGGGACGTTACCAGTTGTTGAAGCTGACGAAACGGCCTAACCAGATCCAGATGCCTACGGTTAATGTCGTTGATATGCGCCAAGCTGAAAAAGTCGCGGGTAAGTCGGATTTTTCATTGCAATTGATCACTGAAGTCAAGAAACGACTTGAGCGTCACGAACAAAGTGTCTTATTACTTAATCGGCGTGGTTATGCAAACTTCATCATGTGTCGCGATTGCGGTCATGTGATTAAGTGTCCGAATTGCGATATCTCATTGACGCTGCATCGTGATATTCAAGCATTGAAGTGTCATTATTGTGATCATCAAGAACCAATTCCAGCGACTTGCCCAGCATGTCATAGTTCAAAGATTCGGGATTATGGTGTGGGAACACAAAAAATCGAGCAGCAGTTGCAGGAACTCTTCCCAGAAGCGCGCTTATTGCGAATGGATGTCGATACAACCTCTCGAAAGGGTGGTCATCAACGGATCATTCGTCAATTCGGACGTCATGAGGCAGACATCCTTTTGGGCACGCAAATGATTGCCAAGGGACTCGATTTTCCAGAGGTGACACTGGTTGGTGTGATCAATGCGGATACGTCATTGAGTTTACCAGATTTTCGTGCAAGTGAACGTACTTTTCAGCTGTTGACTCAGGTCAGCGGGCGTGCCGGGCGTGCGGCTAAATCCGGGCAAGTCTTCATTCAGACTTATAATCCGGATAATTACGCAATTCAACTTGCAGCCAAGCAAGACTATGAGACGTTTTACCAGACTGAGATGAGATTACGTCATCAGGGAGGCTATCCGCCGTATTTTTATACAGTTTTGATTTCGGTGAACCATGCGCAAGAAGATCAGGCCGTCAAAAAAGTTTACCAGATCCAGCGTTGGTTGCAGCCAAAATTATCGCCACAAGCCATTGTCTTAGGGCCGACGCCACGTATGATCACGCGCGTTAACAACCAATACTATTACCAATTGATCATCAAATATAAAAACGAACCGCGTTTGCTCATAGCCCTGCAGACCCTTATAATGAACATGCAAGGCAAAAACAATCGAGGGTTTCAATTACGCATCGATCGTGAACCGCTACAGTTTATGTAATTCGATTAAGGAGTTAAAACATGACAACAATCCTATTTATGGGTACCCCACAATTTGCTGTTCCAATTTTACGAGCACTGGACGGCAATCCAGACTATCAAGTCTTGGCGGTTGTGACCCAACCGGATAAACCGGTTGGCCGCAAGCGTACGTTGACGGCTTCACCAGTTAAATTAGCGGCACAGGAATTAAAATTACCTGTTTATCAACCTGAGAAGTTAACTAAAAGTCCAGAACTCGCACAATTAATCGCATTGGCACCGGATTTGATCGTCACTGCTGCTTTTGGCCAATTTTTACCTAAGTCACTCTTAGCTGCAGCGAAGATCATGCCTGTTAATGTGCATGGATCGTTGTTACCTCAGTATCGTGGTGGTGCGCCAATTCAGCGTGCAATCATGAATGGAGATACCGAAACTGGTGTAACGATCATGGAAATGGTCTCTAAGATGGATGCTGGCGATATGTTTAGCCAAGTTAAAGTTCCAATCGCACCGAGAGACACTAGTGAGGATGTCTTTGCTAAGTTGAGTCTTGCTGGACGCGATCTCTTGCTTGAAACGTTGCCTAAAATTATTTCAGGTTCAATCGTTAAGGTGCCGCAGGATCCTGAGAAGGTGACGATCGCACCGAATATTGCACCAGAAGAAGAACAGCTTGACTTGAATTTAACGGCGTTACAGTTGACAAATAAAGTTCGTGCTCTGAACCCAGATCCCGTGGCTTATCTTGCCATAGGCGACCAGCGAATCAAGATTTGGGCGAGTCACCAGGCTGACTTGTCAACGAGTTTGGAGCCCGGTCATGTGGTGAAGGCTGATAAGAAGAACTTGTGGTTAGCCGCAGGTTCAGGCTCTGTTTGGGCAATCGATCGACTACAATTGGCAGGCAAGAAAGAAATGTCTATTAATGACTTTATGAATGGGAATGGCCGCGAATTAGTCGCCGGCCAGAAGGTGATTGAAGCTTAATGCAAAAAAAATCAGCACGATATTTAGCCGTAACTTTACTTGAAGGAATTGAAAAACAGCATCGTTACGCAAACCTAAGTCTGAATCATCTCTTACAAAATGAAGATCTATCGGAAGTTGATCGTCATTTGGTCACGCGATTGGTTTATGGAACGATCCAATGGCAGCTGCGTCTTGACTATAATTGGGAGTCTTTTGTCAAAAGGTCAGAAGATTTGCCGCTATGGATCAAAGTGTTACTGCGTGTTTCACTTTATCAACTCTTTTTCCTCGACAAGGTGCCAGCACATGCAATTCTTAATGAAGCTAATGAAATCGCAAAGACGCGTGATCATGGGCGTTACACGAAATTAGTGAACGCCGTCTTACGTCACGTTCAGCGTCACGGCGAACAAGATTATCAACAAATTACCGACACGGAGCAGCGACTCGCAATCACGCATAGCATGCCCTTGTGGCTGACGCACCGTTTAATTGAACAATACGGAGCTGAAAAGACGGAATCCATGTTGGCACAAGTTAATCAGCCACCACGCGCATCTGCCCGAGTTAATACGGTTAAAGTGACACGTGACGACTTATTGACATCACTGGGTGAGGAACTTCCTGATTTAGCTACAAGTCGCCTCAGTCCAGTCGGGATCACGGCGGAGGGGGGCAACTTTGCCCAGCTCATTCAATTTCAGCAAGGTCAATTGACGGTTCAGGATGAAAGTTCAATGCTGGTTGCGCCAAGTTTGCAGCTGCGCCCCGGTGATCAAGTCCTCGATGCGTGTTCTGCGCCCGGGGGTAAAACCACGCACATTGCCAGTTACTTAGATCCACATTCTGGTGGCCGTGTGATTGCACTCGATATTCATCAACACAAACTTGATTTGGTCGATGATAATGCACGTCGATTGGGTGTTTCGGACCGGGTCGTGACGAAGGAATTGGATGCCAGACGTGTCGATAAGGAATTTAAAGATGCCTATTTTGATCGTATTCTCGTGGATGCACCTTGTTCAGGGCTCGGATTAATGAGACGTAAACCAGAAATTCGTTATGCCAAACATGAACAAGATATTGCAAACTTGCCCAAGATCCAATTAGACATTCTGTCTGCAGTCGCTCGTAAAGTTAAGGTTAATGGCTTAGTCGTGTATAGTACCTGCACGATTTTAGCTGCTGAAAACCAAGATGTGATTCAAGCGTTTTTGCAGAAACACACTAACTTTGAGTTGGTGCCAGTTAAGGCCGCGCAAGATATTCAGTGGTCCGGCGATCAAAAACAATTTCAGCTATTGATGGATGATTACCAAACAGACGGATTTTTCATAGCTTGTTTAAAACGAATAAACTGAGTGGTGCAAAAAATGGATATTGTATATTTAACAGATATTGGCAAGCGTCGTGCGAATAACCAGGATTTCGTCGCTGCTTTTAAAAATCAAGCTGATGTCATCTTTGCAGTTGTTGCAGATGGCATGGGAGGTCATCTCGGCGGCGATGTCGCTTCAGAAATGGCCGTCTCACAGATTGGCCATGACTTCACGCAGACCGATATTTCGACGGTTTTTGATCTCAAGGATTGGTTGCTTAAGGAACTGACCAACGAGAATAATCGCATCATTGAAGTCTCGAGTAAATTCTCGGATTTAACAGGGATGGGCACGACGTTTGTAGCGTTGATGATTAGTGGCAATCGATACGTGATCACGAATATTGGTGATAGTCGTGGTTATTTGTTGCGTCACGGTGAATTGCACCAGATCACCGAGGATCATTCACTGGTCAACGAGCTGGTCAAGTACGGCAAAATCAGCCCAGAGGAAGCACGCAGTCATCCGCAAAAAAATGTCATTACACGAACATTGGGCGTTTCTAAAGATGTCCAACCTGACTCGAATAATGATGTTTGGCATCAAGATGATTTGTTTCTACTCTGTAGTGACGGCTTGACGAACATGGTAACTGATGAGGTCATTCGAGAAATCTTGGTGACCGAAAATGTTTCGTTGAAGGAGCGTGCACAACGTTTGATCGTTCAGGCTAACGCCAATGGCGGCCGCGATAATATTAGCGTGTTATTACTGCAGCCTGGGGCACAATCAACGGAGGGACAAGACCAATGATGGAACGCGGCTATTTGGTTTCTGGCCGTTATGAAATCTTGGATACGCTTGGTGAAGGCGGGATGGCTAATGTTTATTTGGCTGAAGACACGATCCTTCACCGGCAAGTTGCTGTTAAAGTTTTGCGAATGGACTTACAGCATGATCAAGCGACAATTCGAAGATTTCAACGGGAAGCATCGGCGACTTGTGAACTTTCACATCCTAATATTGTCAGTGTTTACGACGTCGGCGAAGACCGTGGCATCCAGTATATTGTCATGGAATATATTGCAGGTAGTAATCTTAAGGCCTACATTGAGAAACATTATCCCTTCCCCTTGACCAAAGTAATCGAGATTATGACACAGATTTTATCTGCGGTTCAACTGGCTCATAGTAAGGGAATTATTCATCGAGATTTGAAGCCGCAGAATATATTGATGACTGAGGACGGGCAGAGTAAGATTGCTGACTTTGGGATTGCCGTCGCGTTAAGTGAGGAATCGGTGACGCAGACAAATTCAATGCTAGGGTCGGTGCATTATATTTCGCCTGAGCAAGCACGTGGCAGTTTACCGACGCCACAATCAGATATTTATGCGTTGGGTATTATTTTGTACGAGTTACTCGTCGGGAAAGTGCCGTTTGCCGGCGATTCAGCGGTCACAATCGCCTTGAAACACTTTCATGAAGATATCCCTTCGATTCGTGAAACGAATCCAGTAATTCCACAAGCGTTAGAAAATGTCGTCCTCAAAGCGACTGCGAAAGATCCTAAGCAACGTTTTCAATCGGCAGATGAAATGTCCGCAAGCTTGCGCACGTCACTAGATCCGGCTCGTAGGAATGAACCTAAGTTTGTGCCAATCGTCGACCAAGATCTTTTAGGCGAGACCAAGATCATGCCGAGTCATCTGGACGACACACGACCAATTCCGAAGACGAATCATGCGACGCAATCCGCGACATCTGCGCCCGCAGAAGAAGTTGCGCCACCTAAGAAGTTACCAAAGCCAAAACGTAAAATGCGCTGGCCACTTTTGGTTGGGATTGGCGTGTTGTTAATTGCGGTCATTGGTATTTTCGTCGCATTGATTGTGACCAATCGTGATGTGAAGGTACCAGACATGTCAGGCATGACGCAAAGTGAGGCTAGAGCTGCCCTAGAAAAGAGTGATCTCGAGCTAGGAACTTTGCGCTATGAATATAGTCAAAAAGTAGCTAAAGACCTAGTGATCCGTAGTTTGCCGGTTGAGAGTAGTTCTGTCAAGAATGGTTCAAAAGTCGGTTTAGTCATTAGTGAAGGTGCCAAAACTTATACGATTGGAAATTACAAGGGTAAGAATTATGATACTGTTGCGGAGAAGCTGGGGAATCTCGGATTCTTTGTGAAACGAAAAGAGCAGACTTCTGAAACAGTTCCTGCAGGTGAAATTATCAAGCAAAGCCTGAAGAAGGGGAAGAAGGTCGTTCCGAAAGATACGACGATCACCTTAACCGTTAGTACGGGACTACCAACGATGGTCCTAGAAGATTATCGCAATCAAGACTATGAAACTGTTGCGGCTTTGCTTCGTCAAAAGGGGCTGACGGTCGTTAAAAAGACAACCAGTTCGACAACTGTTGATACAGGCAAGATTGTCGAACAGAGCCCAGCAGCGGGCGAGGAAGTTGTCGTGTCTGAAACAACGATCACCTTAACCGTTAGCACGGGTCGTCCGAATGTTGAATTAGCAGATATGGTGGCCGGAAAATATAATCAAGAGAAGGCTAAGAGTTATGCGGATGAGCATAATTTGAAGTTGGTCGTCGAAAATGATTATTCTGATACGGTCGCGAGTGGGTTAGTGATGTCACAGTCTCCGGCAGCTGGCACGGCGATGAAATCAGGCGATACGTTAACAATTACGCTGTCTAAAGGTTCCGATCCAAATAAGGAAACGAGCTTCTCAAAGACAATCACGATTCCATACTTGGCTGCCAGCCAATCCTCAAGCTCGAACACGAGCTCATCAGCTACTAATACAGTTCAAGTTTATATCGGCGATGCGAAAAACAATATTAACAGTCTTTACCAAACGTTGACGATCAGTCATGATACTTCTCTGACTTTGCATTTTACCGTCAAAGATAATCAATCGGCACAATATCGTATCGTGCGGGATGGCACTCAAATTGCACAAGAAAGTGTTTCTAACTAATGCGGGTAAATTATGCAATCAGGTAAAATTATTAAGTCAATCAGCGGTTTTTATGATGTTCAACTTGCCTCAGGTGAAGTTGTGCGAACACGAGCGCGAGGAAATTTCCGAAAGCAAAAAATTAAACCGATCGTTGGCGATCTGGTTGAATTTGAATCGGCTTACTTATTGGCAGTCAAACCTCGACAAAACGCGCTTGTGAGGCCACCTGTAGCTAATCTCGACTTAGCAATCGTTGTGATGAGCGCAGTTGAACCGGATTTTTCGACAAATTTACTCGATCGCTACTTGGTTTATCTCGCCGAGAATCAGATCGAGGCTGTTATTTATTTGAGTAAGACAGATTTATTATCAGACTCACAACGTGCAGCAATCGAAGATAGGTTGGCCGTCTATCGACAAATTGGTTATACCGTTTGTCAAAATGATGGTTACGACCGTTCACAATTAGAGGCATTGGCAAGTCAGCAGACTTTAATCGTCATGGGCCAATCGGGTGCGGGTAAGTCGACCCTACTCAACCGGTTAATGCCTCAGCTCGCCTTAGAGACGGCTCAGATTTCGTCAAGTTTGAATCGTGGCAAGCACACGACACGAACCGTCACACTATATCCATTTGGTGCAGATGGTCTAATTGCAGATACGCCCGGTTTCTCTTCACTAGATTTGAGTGAGATCGACCCGATAACATTGGCGGATGACTTTTTGGAGTTTGCTCAAATTGCGGTCAATTGCCGATTTCGCGGGTGTCAACATCTGCAAGAACCTGATTGTGCAGTTAAAGCGGCGGTGGCAACGGGAGAAATCGCGCAGTTTCGTTACGATAATTATGTTCAGATCTCTCAGGAACTCAGTCATTTGCGCCCCGTTTATCGTAAATCTTCTAAACCAAATTGAGGTGTTATCATGCGTCAACGCGTCGTTAATCTGTGTCTCGGTGGGCCGGTGGATCGATTACCAATCGAGGAAATGAACCATCGTCACGATGAAATTTGGTTAGGTGTCGATCATGGCAATATCGTGCTCCTGGATCATCAAATCGTGCCAGCAATTGCTGTGGGCGATTATGATTCATTGTCACCAGTGGACCGTCGTCGTGTTGAGTCGACGGTTGCTGATATTCGATACGCCCAGGCGGAGAAGGATTTTACCGATTCTCAATGGGCAGTTGAAACGGCTTTTCGTGATTTGAATGCCACACAAGTCAATGTTTATGGTGCGACCGGTGGACGGCTTGATCACGAATTAGTCAATCTCTTCATGATGACCGATCCACACATGCATGCTTGGATTCGGCAAGTGCGAATCATCGACCAACAGAACCAGATTGACTTTTACGAGGCAGGAAGCTATGAATTACCTTTTCAACCGGATTTTAGCTATCTAGCCTTCGTCAATTTAACAACGGTCAAAAATTTAAATCTATGGCAACTCAAATATCCCTTATCGGATTTTTCGGCGCCGTATCCGGTATCGTGGTCGAGCAACGAATTTATCCCTGGTCAGTCCGCACACTTCAGTTTTGAACAGGGGATAATCGCTGTTATCTATAGTCGTGACGCGATCGAAGAATGACAGGCAATATTTTGCCAGTGGGCGTTTGAACCAGCTATTTTAAGCTCGGATTTAACTAATTCCAGATTTATCATGATTAAACTTCAAGTTTGGCTTGTAAAATGTGATTATCTATGATAAATTAATTCAGTGAGATTTATTAAGAAAACATAACCAAAGGAGGTTCACAAATGGCTAAGGATTTTATTACAGGACGTAAGACAAGTTTTGGTAACAAGCGTTCACACGCTTTAAACTCATCTCGCCGTACTTGGAAGCCAAACCTTCAAAAGGTTCGTATTTTAGTTGACGGCAAGCCTAAGCGCGTTTGGGTTTCAGCACGCGCACTTAAATCAGGTAAAGTTACCCGCGTCTAATAATTTGAACAACTTTGAACAGTGAAAAGATCAGCCAGGTTGAATGGTTGATCTTTTTTGGCGTTTAGGGCAGGGGACATGACTGTCGACGTTGGTTGCTGAAGTGTTAGTTTACCTTCGTTCGGGAATTGGTTGGGTGAGATTTGACCGACTGATTCGTACTCTTATTTTGAAATCTCTTTTTTCTATGCTAAAATAAATGAAATAGATAGATTTGTTACTGAATTGCTAATAGGAGGCCACTCATGGCAGTTAAAATTAAATCAAAGTATGGCGAGATTGACATCGCAAATAATGTCATCGCCACGGTTGTTGGTGGTGCAGCGACGGATATTTATGGCATCGTCGGAATGGCTAGCAAGAATCAAATACGTGATAACCTAAATGAGATTTTGAGACGTGAGCACTATTCGCGCGGCGTCGTAGTACGGCAAGAGGATTCAGGTGTCGCTGTCGACGTTTATATTATTATTGCGTATGGAACGAAGATTTCTGAAATTTGTCGTAATGTTCAAGACAAAGTGAAATACAATCTTGAGTCGATGTTAGGTATGGCAGCAAACTCAGTCAATGTATTTGTACAAGGTGTTAAGGTGATTGGTGAGCTAGACTAGCCATTATCAGCAAATTGTCCTCAGGAGGAATTAATTATCGTGGAGTTAAAAGAAATTCAAGGCAAACAATTTCAAGATATGATCAGAGTTGCGGCGCATCGTTTGGGTCGTAATGCTGAATTCGTCAATTCATTAAATGTTTTTCCCGTTCCAGACGGGGATACTGGGACCAACATGAATTTAACCGTTAAGTCCGGCGCCAAAGCCGTTAACGAAACAACGAGTGATGATGTTGGTCAGTTGACCAAGAAGTTTGCAAAAGGATTGTTGATGGGGGCGCGGGGTAACTCAGGCGTCATCACCTCACAACTTTTCCGTGGATTTGCCAAAAGTACTGATGGAAAAAAACAACTCGATGCCAAAGAACTTGCCGGTGCATTCACTGGTGGTGTTGAGACGGCTTATCAAGCGGTTATGAAACCTGTTGAAGGGACAATTTTGACGGTAGCCCGAGAAGCAGCCAAGGCGGCATTGCTAAAAGCCAATGATTCCGATGACATCATTGAAGTCGTTCGCGCGTTAGTCGAAGCTTCGAAGAAGGCACTGGCTTCGACACCAGATCTACTTCCTGTTTTGAAAGAGGTCGGTGTCGTCGATTCTGGAGGCCAAGGGCTCGTTTTTATTTATGAAGGGTTCCTGGAAGGACTCACTGGTGAGACGTCTGAGAAGGATGTTTACGTGCCAGATGAGAGCGAAATGGATGAGATGGTCAATGCGACACATCATCAATCTGTTCAAAGTCAATTGTCGACGGCGGATATCCAATTCGGATATTGCACCGAAATGATGGTGGAATTAGGACAAGGTGTAAAGCCGACTGAGAAATTTGATTATCAGACCTTCCGCAATCATCTCAGTGACTTGGGTGATTCGTTATTGGTTGTGGCCGATGATGAAGTCGTCAAGGTGCATGTGCATACCGAACATCCCGGCCAAGTTTTAGGTTATGGGCAGAAGTTTGGTGCGCTTGCTAAAATCAAGATCGATAACATGCGTATCCAACACGAGAGCATTATTGAAAAAGATGAGCCGAAGCCTGATGAAGGACCGAAAGAATGGGGTATTGTGGCAATTGCTTCTGGCGAAGGTATTGCTGAATTGTTCCGTAGCTTAGGTGTGACTTATGTTTTGAGTGGTGGTCAGACCATGAATCCAAGTACCCAAGACATTGCTGAAGCAATTAAGGCAACGAATGCGAAAAAAGTTTTAGTTTTACCAAATAATGGCAATATCTTGCTAGCCGCTAAGCAGGCACAAGAAGTCGTTGACCAAGAAGTGGGTATTGTACCAAGTAAGTCAATTTCTCAAGGGATGACGGCGTTATTGTCATTCAATCCAGAGTCTGATGTTGAAGCAAACGTTGCTGAGATGACAGATGCCTTAACTCTGGTGAAGAGCGGCCAAATCACGGAAGCTATTCGCGATACTGAAATTGACGGCTTACAGATTCACGAAGGTCACTTCATGGGTATTGTTGACGGTAAGATTTTGGTTGATCATGAAGATCGATTGCAAGCTGCCATAGAAACCGTGACAAAGATGCTCGATGATGATAGTGAGATCGTCACGATTATTATCGGTCAGTCCGGCAACGAGCAAGAAGCTCAACAAATCGCAGATGCTGTGAGTGCGGTTGACGACGAGATCGAAGTTGAGATACATCAGGGTGATCAACCGGTATATCCATATCTAATTGCCGTAGAATAAGTGATTAAGTGATGCAACTATGATCAGGGTAGGGACAGCAAACATGAGTTAAATGCTGTTCTGCCCTGTTTTTTTGGAGGTGAGTCTATGCAGCTGAATGATTCGGTTGGAACGCTTGCTGGCGTCGGGCCCAAAACCGCAACCGGATTAAATGCGCTCGGCATCTTTTCAATTCGGGATTTACTGTTCTACTTTCCCTTTCGCTATGATGACTTGCAGGTGCGGCCACTTGCAACGCTGGCCGACCAAGAGAAGGCAATGTTTAAGGGTACCGTGATTAGTCCGCCGGTCGTTAGTTACTTCGGCCCACATAAAGTGCGGCTGAATGTGCGCTTGCTGATTGAACAAACCGTCGTCATCGTCACGTTCTTTAATCAACCTTGGTTGAAGGACAAGTTTGTTCAAGATGAAGAAATTGCCGTTTATGGGAAGTGGGACCACGCACGAAAGAACGTCGTGGGTATGAAGGTGCTCATGCAAAATACTGCCAATGACTTAGACCCGATTTATTCAGTGAACAAACAGATTCGTCAAAAAAAGTTGATCGAACTGATTCATACCGCCTTCGAGACGACAGGAGATCAGCTACAAGAAGTGATTCCGGCACCAATTCGAAATCATTATCGTCTCTTGACTGATCATGATTTGGTGCAACAGATGCATTTTCCCAAGACAATTCAAGAGAGCGATGCGGCAAGACGAACCGCAATTTTTCGTGAGTTCTTCTTATTCGAGGCAAAGATCCAGCGACTGCGGCAGGATAATACGCAGGCCGGGGATGGCTTGCAGCTGAGTTATGATCTGTCCGCACTAAAGTCATTTATCTTGACTTTGCCGTTCGCCTTAACCACGGCTCAGAAACGCGTCGTCAATGAGATTTGTGCGGATCTGAAGTCACCACAACATATGAATCGTCTCCTGCAAGGTGATGTGGGTTCGGGAAAAACAATCGTTGCTGCAATTGCAATGTTTGCGGCTGTGACAGCAGGTTACCAAGCTGCCTTGATGGTGCCAACAGAAATCCTGGCCGAGCAACACGCCAAAAAATTGACTAAATTATTTACGGTGATGCAGGTTCGAGTCACACTATTGACCGGCTCGATGACGGGTGCAGCACGCCGAGAAGCTCTGTCGGAGATTGAGGGCGGTCGTGCGAACATTGTGATTGGTACCCACGCACTCATTCAAGATGCCATCAATTTTGCCAAGTTGGGCTTTATCGTCATCGATGAGCAACATCGATTTGGCGTTAATCAACGTCGAGCCCTGCGTGAAAAGGGGCTTAATCCCGATTTACTGGCGATGACGGCCACGCCGATTCCGAGAACGCTTGCCATCACAACTTATGGTGAAATGGCGATTTCAACCATCGACGAGTTACCTGCGGGCAGGCGTCCAATTGAGACGAGTTGGTTGAAGATCAATCAAGCAGATAAGGCTCTCGCCTTGACTCGAGATCAGCTTAGTCACGGTGATCAGGCATTTGTGGTTGCTCCCATGATCAGCGAATCAGATCAGATGAGCTTAAAAAATGTCGAAGATCTCTATGAACAACTCGCTGGTTATTTTGAGCCTAATTATCATGTTGCCTTATTGCATGGTCAGATGACATCAGATGAAAAAGCGGCGACGATGGCGGCATTCAATCGGAATGAAATTCAAGTTTTGGTCGCAACGACAGTCGTGGAAGTCGGTGTAGATGTGCCGAATGCGAATATCATGTTGATCTACAATGCGGATCGGTTCGGACTTGCTACGCTACATCAACTACGTGGCCGCGTCGGACGGGGTGATCGTCAAGCTTATTGTTTCCTGATTGCCGATCCACAAAATGAAGTTGCCGTTAAGCGAATGGAAATCATGACTCAGACGAACGATGGGTTTAAGCTCGCGGATGCCGACTTGAAATTACGCGGACAAGGTGATATTTTTGGAGATAAGCAGTCTGGTTTGCCAGACTTCAAGATTGGTGATCCTGTCAGTGACAACAATAGTTTGGTCACTGCTCATCAAGTTGCGCTTGACTTGTTTCGCGTTGACCCACAGTTGGCAGCCCCCGAAAACTTACCGCTGAAACGATATTTAGCAACGTTACAAGATTCAGAAAATTTTGATTAGGAGATTACAAATATGAAGATTGCAGTAGATGCCATGGGTGGCGATCATGCCCCCAAAGTTGTGGTCGAGGGTGTTATGAAGGCACGCGATCAATGGCCTGATCTTGAATTTATGATGTTTGGTGATCGCGAAAAAGTGGCACCTTATCTGACAGACGAAACTCGAATCGAATTTATCCAAGCGAATAGCGTCATTACTAACGAAGATGAACCAGTCAAAGCCGTGCGTCAAAAGAAAGATTCTTCAATGGTGATGGCTGCTCAAGCAGTTAAAGCAGGGCAAGCCGAGGCACTTTTTTCCTTGGGGAATACCGGCGCATTATTGGCGACGGGTATCTTCGTAATCGGCCGGATCAAGGGGATTGAACGTCCC
Organism: Lapidilactobacillus concavus DSM 17758; assembly: GCF_001435835.1. Taxonomy (GTDB): domain Bacteria; phylum Bacillota; class Bacilli; order Lactobacillales; family Lactobacillaceae; genus Lapidilactobacillus; species Lapidilactobacillus concavus. The sequence continues at coordinate 90,680 of NZ_AZFX01000003.1, read as the reverse complement.
GCGTTGATGCCAACTTTACCGACGGTTAACGCAGGGCGCGTTGTGAATTTGCTCGACTGCGGCGCCAACGCAGAGAGTAAAGCAAGCTATCTTGAACAGTGGGCAATTATGGGATCGATTTACGCGCGTGATATTCGCCAAATCGCGTCTCCACGCGTCGCACTTTTGAACAACGGCACCGAGTTTGATAAAGGCGACCCGTTACACCAGGAAGTTTATCAACGACTTCAAAATAACCCAGCTTTGAATTTTATCGGCAACATTGAAGCGGGTAACTTACTGCAAGATCAGGCTGATGTCATCGTATCAGATGGTTTTACTGGGAATGCCGTCTTGAAAGCAACTGAAGGAATGGCCAGCCTATTATTAAACCTAATCAAAAGTACTTTATTAAGTGGTGGTTTTAGTGTTAAACTAGGTGCTGCCATGATTAAACCTGCTTTAGGGGAAATCAAGGGCCGTTTCAGTACTTCAGATAATGGTGGCGCCGTGTTATTAGGCGTTAATGCACCAGTCATCAAGACACACGGTGGTTCGGACGAAGACGCGGTTATCTCGACAATTGTTCAGATTCGTGAGATGTTAGCTAAACAGACGATTCCACAAGTGATTGATTATTTGAAGACGCATGACATCAAGTAAATGAACGGGCACAGAGCTGATGATTGTTGATTGCTTGGCCGATTTCAGGAGGAAAATATGACAGAAACAGAAGTATTTGAGAAAATTGCTGGCTTGATTGCCGATCGTTTCGACGTTGAACAAAGTACGATCACACGCGAAACGAATATTAAGAATGATCTTTCGGCGGATTCAATTGATTTAGTTGAATTTGTCCTGGAATTAGAAGATACATTCGATGATGAAATTCCGGATGATGATGCTGAAAAAATCGTCACAGTGGGCGATGCAGTTGACTATATCAACGCTCATCAGGATAAATAATAATAATCATTGCAAGAATCAAATCGCGCACTGGCTTGTCGAATTTCTAGAGACGTTAGGGTTTCATTTCAACTTCTCGCTGAGTTCGTTCAAGCAAGTGCGCTTTTTGTTTTGGTAAATGAAAATTGCTCGATTTTTAGCCATGAGAATTTGCCAAACTGGCTCAGGGAAGTTTGTTAACTGGCCTGTTTTTGCGGTATAATGTTATTTGTAGTATTTTGCATTTAAACTGCATCAATGTGATTGAACTCGATGTCTAAGTGATTAGTTCGAGATATTAATAAATTTAGCCATGGCTTTCAATTGCGTTCGATAGCTTAATTTAGGAGATGACCAACTTGGTAGCAGCAGAATTTGTGAGTGACTTACGCGCAAAATATGGCGTTGAGTTTAAGAACCTCGCTTTGTTAGATGCCGCATTCACACACGCCTCATTTGCCAATGAGAACAAGGAACTGGGCTACGGGAACTATGAACGGCTAGAATTTCTCGGTGATGCCGTTTTAGAGTTAGCTGTTTCTGACTATTTATTTGAGAATTACAAGCATCTTCCAGAGGGTAAGTTGACTCGTTTACGGGCAGCAATCGTGAAGTCCTCAAGCTTTTGTCAATTATCGATCGATTCAGGATTCCAACCTTACATTCGTTTGGGTGTTGGAGAAGAAAAAATGGGGGCGCGTTCACGAGCCGGTTTGCTTGAAGATATTTTTGAAGCCTTCAACGGTGCACTCTACTTAGATCAAGGAATGCCGGCTGTTGTTTCATTTTTGCAGAAGGTTTTGTTTCCAAAAATCGATGCTGGTCAATATTCCTATGATACGGATCATAAAACCAGATTGCAGGAATATTTACAACGTAATGGTGAACGGAAGATCGAATATGTGGTTCTGAAGTCAGATGGCACCTCCAGTGAGCGTGACTTCTTGGTTGAGTTACGGGTCGATGATGAGCCACTTTCGCAAGGAATTGGACGCAATAAGAAGGCTGCGGAGAAGAATGCAGCTGAAAAAGCGTTGAAGAGTTTACAAGAACATGAGAATGGGTAGGAAAATCAATGCCGTTAAAATCACTGACGATCAACGGATTTAAATCATTTGCAGATAAGACGACGATTGAATTCACAACCGGAATCACGGGTATTGTCGGTCCAAATGGCAGTGGTAAGAGTAACATCACTGAAGCAATCCGCTGGGTGATGGGGGAGCAATCGGCGAAAAGTTTACGCGGCAGTCACATGCCTGACATTATTTTTGCCGGGAGTGCATTGCGCCCTGCGTTGAATCGTGCCGAGGTCAAACTGGTTTTCGACAATCATGATCATGCGTTGAAAACAGCGCAGGATGTCGTTGAGATTTCCAGACGATTATTTCGTGATGGCACCAGTGATTTCTTGCTGAATCATCATAATTGCCGTTTGCGCGACATTAGCAATCTTTTCTTGGACTCGGGTCTTGGCAAAGAAGCTTTCGCGATTATTTCTCAGGGACGAGTTGAACAAGTCTTCAACAGCAAACCCGAAGATCGCCGAACAATCATCGAAGAAGCTGCGGGTGTTTTTAAATTCAAGCAACAGAAAAAGCAGGCTGAAGCTGAACTTGCGGTGACGAATGATAATTTGAATCGAATCGCGGATATTGTTTCTGAACTTGGCGGGCGTGTGGAGCCATTACGCAAACAAGCTAGCTTAGCAAGAGACTATCAGCAACAAAAAGCAAAATATGATGGCTTGAATCAACAAATTTTAGCCTTAGAATTGGCCGATCTGCAACAACAGCATGATCAGCACGTTGAACATCAAAATGAGCTCCATGAGATCTCAGAACGAATTGACCAGCAAACTGCCGAGGTCAGTGAGCAACTTAAGTCTACACGACGCGAATCTGATCAAATCGATCAAACCATCGAGCAACGTCAGAATGATTTGGTGAAACTCACTCGCGAGCAAGAAACATTAAATGGTCAGATCTCGCTTTCCAAAGAACGTAAATCATACCATCAAGCTAACGAATCTGCCTTAACACAGCAATTAACCGAGAATGAAACTGCGATTGGTCAACAACAAGAAGTTTTGGCGGCGACTGAGGCTAAATTAGCACAAATTCAGGCGGAGAATCAGCAATTAGCTAAACAATTGGCAAACTTAGAAGCACAACAGGGTGAAAATCCGGAAGATCTTGCCAAGCAAGTCAATGATTTAAGAGCTGATTATATTGAGCAATTACAACGACAAGCGACGGTGCGTAATGAACTCGTTTTTGGGCAAGAAAACCTCAATAAATTGATGGCGCAACAAGGCCAAGCTGAGGAACAGCTGACGAAGCTGCAAATGCAACAGCAAGCGATTCAGACGAAGGTGCACGAGCTTCAGTCGATCGCCCATCAACGTGCTGACGAGTTACAAGTTCAACAGAATCAATTGCATGCGAATGATCAACAGGCGGCTGAATGGCGACAAAAAATTACCGATCAAGAGCAAGCTTGGTACCAAGAGCTCGAACGTTTTCAACAACAAAAAGCGCGCTATCAAAGTTTGAAAGAGTTGACTGAAGATCATAGTGGCTTTTACCAAGGCGTTAGAGCAGTCTTGAATGCGAAACCAGCATTGCCGGGCTTGATTGGTGCAGTGGCAGACCTATTGAAAGTGCCAGCTAAATTGCAATTTGCGATTGAACAAGTTCTTGGTTCACAGTTGCAACAGATCGTCAGCGAAGACACACAGAGTGCGGAACAAGCCATTAATTATTTAAAAACCAAGCGCTTAGGTCGGGCAACTTTCTTGCCATTAACAACGATTCGACCGTATCATTTAGATCGGCAAGTTTTACAGACTGCCCAGCAAGCCCCTGGTTTTGTTGGGGTCGCCTCAGAACTAATCGAATTTGAACCCCGGGTCAAGAATGTCATCGATCATTTATTAGGCAACATTTTGATCATGGATCAATTGCCACAGGCGACACAGCTTGCAAAACAAATCCATTATCAAACCCGAATTGTGACACTCGACGGCGATATTTTGACACCAGGTGGCGCGATGACTGGTGGGAAAACAAAGCAACAACATCAAAGCTTACTCAGTCGTCAACAAGAGTTGACTCAGTTACAAGTGACCATCAAAAAACAACAAGTCAGTTTAAACACAATGCAAGCCGCAATTACTGAGGGCAAAGAGGCCACGAAACAACTCAGCTCACAACGTGTTCAGCTCGAGAAAACTGTTCAAGCGGCTGCAGATAACGCCAATCAAGCGAAACAAGATGTTGCGGCTCAGACGCAAAATTTGCAACGCTTGGAACGTCAGCTTCAAGCCGAGCAACTCGAGCAAACACGTCATCAGTCTGAAGTCGCCGATCTGCAAAAGCAGCTTCAACAGAAAACACAAGAGCAGCAGTCTTTGAGTAAGCACATTGATCAACAGAAGGCTTCCATCGCAGCACTTCAAGAGCGTCTCACCCATTTCACGACACAACGGGATCTTCTGACTGGTCAAGTTAGTGAGCTCAAGACCAAAGTGGCGGTTGCACAAGCTTCATTGACGAATGCAATGGATCAGAAAAAACGTCAACAACGTGAACTGGAAACATTACAGGCGCAACAAGCAAATCTCCAGACCACGCTAAAAAAATTGGAAGCAGATCAACAATCTACCCAATTGGACGAGCACCAAGTGACTGCACAGCTCGAAAGGTTGAGTACACAGTTGGCCGAATTAACGGCAACCATGGCAACACTGAAGGAGAAACGACAGGCCTTAAGTCAAAAAATTGAGGAACTTGAGCCTCAGACTCAGCGACAGTATCAATTGCAGAAGCAAACCGCCAAGGAACAAGAGCAAGTTGCCGTCGCGTTGAACTCGTTGAAGTCAGAAATGGCGTCACGTTTAACGGCCCTACGAGAAGATTATCAACTGACTTTTGAAGCCGCCTATCAGAATTTACCGACAGACCATCCGTCGCTGGAGTCGTTGCAATCCGCTTTGAAATTAGTGCGGATGGCGTTGCGTGATATTGGTTCTGTTAACTTAGATGCAATTGCGGAATTTGATGAAGTGAATGAGCGCTACGAATTTTTGTCAAAACAGCAAGATGATCTCATTACTGCACGCACCGAATTATTGAAGACAATGTCAAAAATGGATCAGGAAGTTTCCCAACGTTTTGCGACCACATTCAAAGCGGTCGATCAAGCGTTCACTCAGATTTTTCCGAAGATGTTTGGTGGTGGTCAGGCTAAGCTTGAACTTACCGATCCTGATAACTGGTTGACAACTGGCATTGAGATCAACGCACAGCCGCCTGGTAAGAAATTACAGAGCTTAAGTTTGCTCTCTGGTGGGGAACGGGCATTGACCGCAATCACGTTGCTGTTCGCGATTTTGAAGGTAAAACCGGCACCATTTAGTATTTTGGACGAAGTTGAAGCTTCATTGGATGATGCGAATGTTGACCGTTTTGCTAATTATTTACGGCATTATGAAGACCAGACGCAATTCATCGTGATCACGCACCGTAAGGGGACAATGATGCAAGTTGATCGGCTTTATGGTGTGACGATGCAGGAATCTGGTGTCTCTAAGATGATCAGCGTCTCGTTGACCGATGTTGATCAAGAGAAACTCGTCTCCGGTCAATAATCGTCATCAGATGATCCAATAGCCAGCTAGATCGAGCATGATTAAACATACAAGGAGGTCTATCGATGGGATTTTTTGATCGAGTGAAAAAAGCCTTCGGTGTCAAACCAAAGACACCGGAAGAACAGGCAGCAGAAGAAACTGCTAACCAAACAAAAAAAGACCAGGATGAAGTTGCCGAATCATCGGCAGTGACAGCACCCAGCGAGAATGACTCACGAAACACGTCGGAAACGCCAGACATCGAACCACAATCGCAATCAGTGCAAACAGACGAATCGGAGCATGCTGCGGTTCTCTCAGAAGAAGTCGTTCAGAAGCAAGCAACGCCAATCCAAGAATCTGAGAATCATGCAAATGATGACACTAACTCGGTAGCTGAAACTGATCAAACAGACACGCTCGAGTCAACCTCAGTAGCGGATCAAGCATCACGTTCAACCCTCTCAGCCAAAACTAAAACTGATATTGAGTCTGAGGTCACCACACCGGATGATCAAGCTCAAAAATTGGCTTCAACTTTCACAGAGGACTCATCGATGAGCGACGTTACTTCGAGCGAAAGTACGGCTGCCGAAACCCGTCGAGCGATTCCAGCGCAAGTCACTGACCAGGATGCCACATCACCTGAGTCTGATCAATCTGCAGATACGGCTGCCGTCGCTGAATACGATCAAGGTTTAGCGAAGAGCCGAACGGGGTTTGCTGCACGGCTGAATCGCTTCTTGGCAAATTTTCGGGCAGTGGACGAAGATTTCTTCGAAGATCTTGAAGAGATGCTCATTGAAGCCGATGTTGGGTTTGAAACCGCAATGCAGATCAGCGAGCAGTTGCGTGAAGAAGTTAAACTGCAGAATGCCAAGTCTAAGAAGCAGATCGGTCAAGTCATCGTCGAAAAAATGGTCGATATTTATGGCGAGGCGGGTGAGCAAGAGGATAATAGTCTGCATCTATCTGAAAACACCGATCCAACCGTTTATCTGTTTGTTGGCGTCAATGGAGCCGGTAAAACCACGACGATCGGTAAATTGGCGGCACGCTATCATCAAGCTGGTCAGAAGGTGCTTTTGGCTGCCGGCGATACTTTCCGCGCGGGTGCTATCGAACAGCTTGCAGAGTGGGCACGGCGGACGAACACAGACGTAGTGACTTCTAAGGCTGGCGCTGACCCGGCATCAGTTGTCTTCGAAGCCGTCAAAAAAGCAAAGGCAGAACATTACGACATTTTATTAGTTGATACCGCCGGTCGACTACAGAATAACGTTAATTTGATGAATGAGTTGGCAAAAATCAAGCGAGTCATCGTTCGCGAATTACCGAGTGCGCCACAGGAAGTTCTGTTAGTTTTAGATGCCTCAACGGGACAAAATGCGCTTAATCAAGCCAAACAATTTAGTCAAACCACGGATGTGACTGGTTTGATTTTGACAAAGCTCGACGGCAGTTCTAAAGGTGGCATCGTGATTGCGATTCGTAATGAGTTGCATTTGCCGGTCAAATTAGTTGGACTTGGCGAAAAAGTCACGGATCTCCAAGACTTCGATGCTGCCAAATTTGTCTATGGCCTCTTCAAAGATTTGATTGAAGCATAATGGATAAACGAGGGGTAAGTCATGGCAATTGAATTAAACGAACAAATCAATGAGTTGTATGATTTTTATCATCAGCTGCTCACGAAGAAGCAGGCGACTTATCTGGATCTTTATTATAGTGAAGATTATTCACTCGGTGAGATTGCTGAACAGTTCAACGTGAGTCGACAAGCCGTCTATGATAATATTAAGCGGACTGAGAAAACATTGATCAAATACGAGGAAAAATTACAATTGATTGCTCATTTCAAGCGAGAATTAGCGTTGGTTAATCAATTGAATGATTTGGTCGCACAGTGCTATTCAGATGATTCAGAACTCAATCAATTAGTCGCTGAATTTGAAAATTTAGTAGATGCCCAATAAGGATGGTAGAAAATGGCTTTTGAAGGTTTAACACAACGACTGCAAAATGCGTTCAACGGTTTGAGACGCAAGGGAAAAGTTAGCGAGAGTGACGTTCGCGATGCAATGCGCGAAATTCGTTTGGCTTTACTCGAAGCCGACGTCAACTTTGATGTGGTCAAACAATTTGTTAAAACGGTTCGCAAGCAAGCAATTGGTAGCGAAGTCCTGAATAGTTTGACACCAGCACAACAGATCATCAAGATCGTCAATGATGAGTTAGTTAAGGTGATGGGAGATGCGGCCGTCCCACTGAACAAATCCGCTCATATTCCAACGATTATCATGATGGTTGGTTTGCAAGGTGCCGGCAAAACCACGACAGCGGGTAAATTAGCTAAACGTTTAATTGCCCAAGAAAAAGCACGCCCATTAATGATCGCGGCCGACGTTTATCGCCCAGCCGCAGTTGATCAATTGGTGACAATTGGGAAACAGTTGGAAGTCCCTGTTTTCGAGATGGGCACCGATCATGATCCTGTTGACATCGTTAAAGCTGGACTTGCGGAAGCAGCCGAGCACAAGAATGATTATGTGATCATCGATACGGCCGGACGCCTTGAAATTGATGAGCAACTCATGCAAGAGTTGAGTCGAATCAAGGCTTTGGCACAACCAGACGAAATTTTGCTGGTCGTTGATGCAATGACCGGTCAAGTGGCGACTCAAGTAGCTGAAGGTTTTAATCAGCAGCTTGATCTCACTGGTGTTGTCTTGACGAAGTTAGATGGGGATACTCGTGGTGGTGCCGCACTGTCGATCCGAACGGTCACAGGTAAGCCAATCAAGTTTGTTGGTCAAGGCGAAAAGCTAGATCAATTGGATGTCTTCTACCCTGATCGTATGGCCAACCGAATCTTGGGTATGGGCGATATGATGACCCTGATCGAGAAGGCACAGACTGATTATGACGAACAGCAAGCTGAAAAAATGGCGCGCAAGATTCAAGAGAACAGTTTTGACTTTAATGATTTCGTCGATCAGATGAGTCAGATTCAAAACATGGGTCCACTGGATGAATTGATGAAGATGATTCCAGGCATGGCCAATAATCCAGAACTTAAAAACGTCAAGATGAATCCCAAAGACATTGACCACCTGAAGGCGATCGTTTATTCGATGACACCAAAAGAGCGGGAAGATCCCGACTTGTTGAATCCAAGTCGTCGCCGTCGGATTGCTGCTGGTTCTGGACGTAGCGTCCAAGAAGTCAACCGTATGATCAAACAATTCAAGCAGTCACGCGAGATGATGACGAAGATGTCGAAGGGTAATTTCAACGGCATGGAGAATATGTTTGGAAATGGAATCCAAGGCAAAATGGGTAAGATGGCGATGAATCAGATGGTTCGCAAACAAAAGAAGAATAAGAAAAAGCGTCTGAAGAACGCCAAACATTTTCATGGGTAGACTGATTTCGAAGACTGTAAAGAAAAAAGTCTTTACATTCATTTGCAATGCTGGTATATTATTTATGTTAGTTATTTTTAGGAGGAAATTTATTTATGGCAGTTAAAATTCGTATGCGTCGCATGGGTTCAAAACGTAAACCTTTCTACCGTCTTGTTGTTGCTGATTCTCGCGCACCTCGTGATGGCCGTTTCATTCAAGAAGTTGGTTACTACAACCCAATCAGTGATCCTATCCAATTAAAGTTAGACGAAGATGTTATTCTTGACTGGTTACAAAAAGGGGCACAACCTTCTGATACTGTTCGTAACTTACTCTCTTCGAAAGGCATTATGAAGAAGTATCACGAATCACGTTTCGAGAAGAAGTAGTCGACCATGAAGTCAGCAGATGTCAGTGAATTAATCGGCGCAATCGTCAAGCCACTGATCACGATGCCGAATGAATTGGCCATCAATACCGTTGAGGATGAGCGATTTACGACTTTTAATCTCTCACTTGATCGTAAAGATATTGGCCGAATTATCGGCAAACAGGGACGAGTCGCTCAAGCTATTCGTACTTTGATTTACGGCATTCGTTTAGATAATGGCAAGCGGATTCGCTTAAACATTGTAGACAAGTAAGATTCTAGGGCTCATCTCGGTATGAGTCCTTTTATTATGGTGAGGTTTAAAATGGAGAATTATGATGAAGTTGGTCAAGTCGTCACTACCCACGGTCTTAAAGGTGAGGTCAAGGTGATGGTGACAACCGATTTTCCGAAGGAACGTTTCAAGAAGGGCGCCACATTATTCGTGAAGCGTCCGGATGGTTGGCAGCCGTTGCATGTTGCCTCAGCACGTGTCCATAAGGGCATGTATCTGCTGACGTTTACGGAGTATACAGATATTGATGAGGTACAATTCCTACGGCAACAGAAGTTATGGGTCAACGAATCTGACCAACATGAGCTTGCGGCTGGGGAGTATTATTATCGAGATATTGTGGGCATGACGATTATTGATCAGGCGACGAATGAGGCCATTGGTAAAGTTCGTGAGATTTTATCGCCAGGTGCGAATGATGTTTGGGTCGTTGCGCGTCCAGGACAGAAAGATCTCTTATTACCATTTCTAAAGACCGTCATGTTGAAAATTGATGTTGAACACCAAACCACATTAGTAGATATTCCTGAAGGATTAGATGATTGATCATGCAAATCGATATTTTAAGTTTATTTCCAGAAATGTTCGACGCGATGAACTATTCTTTGATTGGCCGTGCTCAAGAAAAAAAACTGCTCAACATTGATGTCACGAACTTTCGTGATTTCACTAAGCGTAAACATCATAGTGTTGATGATACGCCATATGGTGGTGGTGCCGGGATGTTGTTGCAGGTGCAACCAATTGCGGATGCTTTGGCTCATGTTGAAGCATTGCATGGTCAGGCGGAACGAACAATTATTCTGGATCCTGGTGGTCGTCCATTTGATCATCAATACGCGGTTGAGTTAGCTCAGTGCCAGCATCTGACATTTATTTGTGGGCATTACGAAGGTTTCGATCAACGCGTGTATCAGATGGCGACCGATCAAATTTCGTTAGGCGATTATGTCTTAACCGGTGGGGAACTACCTGCAATGGTGATGATTGATGCCATTAGCCGCCAGATTCCTGGTGTTTTAGGTAGTCAAGAGTCTGCGGCCACTGATTCGTTTGCCCAAGGTTTGTTAGAGTATCCCCAATATACGCGTCCAGCGGATTATCAGGGTCAACAGGTGCCTGAGGTATTGACCAATGGCAATCATCAGTTGATTGCTGAATGGCGTTTAAAGGCGGCCGTTTGGCGAACACTTCAACAGCGCCCGGATTTATTGGATCAGATTGAACAAACACCGGAAATTAAACGTCTGGTTCGTGAATTGAATGCGCGTGAGGACTTGTCAGACTTCACCGATCTGTGATAAAATATATTCTTGGAACTGCTGTCGACTGACTTTGCTGTCGGTGGCAGTTCCATAACAACGGTATTCCGCTGTGTTGACCTCATTGCAACATATGAATATCAGTGAAAGAGGAGAAATGATATGAATCCATTGATTCAAGAAATTACCAAGTCACAATTACGTACAGACATCCCAGATTTTCGCCCTGGCGATTCTCTTCGGGTACACGCACGGGTTGTCGAAGGTACGCGTGAACGTATCCAGATTTTCGAAGGCGTTGTGATTAAGCGTCACGGTACCGGCATTAGCCAAACATATACAGTTCGTAAAATCAGTAATGGTGTCGGCGTTGAACGTACTTTCCCAGTTCATAGCCCACGTGTTGCTGAAATTGAAGTGACTCGTCATGGTCGTGTACGTCGTGCAAAATTGTACTACTTACGCGCATTACGAGGCAAGGCAGCTCGTATCAAGGAAGCACGGCGTTAATTCGTCTGCGCCGAAATGGCCTGTCAGGACTGAATCCAATTTTTGGGTTCGGTTTTTTTTTGTTTGAATTGTTTTCATTGGAGATTGCTTGACGCTGAAGATTAGCTACTTGGCGGAAAGTTCGTTATAATTAACAACATGAGACACCAGAGAAGAAACATACTGTGAGGGATTCGATTGAGTTATTCTGAAGAAATGTTAGCCGCCTTGGATGATCAAGATTTAGTTGAGGCTAAGAAGAAATTTGCTTCTGCATTACGTTACGATGATGATGAAACGTTATTTAGCTTGGCTGAAGAGTTGCAAGCTTTGGGGTTTAGTCAGCAGACGCGCCGAATCGCGGACAAGCTGCTCGCAAAATATCCTGATGCAGATGATGTGCGCTTAATTTTGGCAGAGTTGGATATTAGTGATGGTCAAACAGATCAGGCACTCTTGAGATTGGATCAGATTTCGGAGGAGTCGGCGGTTTATCCGCAGAGTTTGTTAAGTGCTGCTGATTTATATCAGTCGATCAACCTGCCAGAAGTTAGTGAACGAAAACTGTTGGAAGCCAAGGTGCTACTCCCAGATGAGCCTGTCGTCGATTTTGCGCTAGGTGAGTTGTATTTGAATCAGGGACGCTATCAAGAGGCCTTAAGTTACTATCAGTCGCTAACAACGCAAGGCGTGGACTTTTTAGCACAAGTCTCGATTCAGCAACGGACAGCAGAAGCTTTGTCTGGGCTGGGTGATTATGAAGAAGCGATTGCCATTGATGAGAAACTGACCGAGAGTATTGCGACGGATGAACAGCTCTTCGAATTGGGAGTGCTCTATCAGCAAACTCATCAAGACGATAAAGCCATCCAGACTTTGACACGTTTACAACAACAAAATTCAGATTACAGTGCACTGTATCGGCCATTGGTACAAAGTCAATCTGAGCTTGGTCGTTACCAACAGGCATTACAAACCGCGCAAGTCGGATTAGGTTATGATGAATTTAACCTTGATCTCTATCGCCTTGGTGCCCAAGCTGCGTTGAAGGTAGGCGCCAAGCATCAAGCAGAAGCGTTACTCAAAAAAGGATTGCAACTCGATCCCGAGGCACAATCCTTACGATTAATGTTAGCACAACATGAACTTGAAACGGGGCAAGACCAAGAAAGCGTTGATTTGTTAGCCGCATTAGCTGATCAAGATGAAGCAGATCCGCAGGTCAACTGGCTTTTAGCACAAGCGTATGATCATCTTGACCAACCAGATCTAGCGAAGCAGAACTACTTCGCCGCTTATCCTAACCTGAAGGATAATTCGCAGTTTATGCGGCAGATGGCAATTTTCTTGCAATCGCAGGCAATGATTCCTGAATTAAAACTTGCCTTGAAGCAATATCTGAAGTTAGTCCCAGATGATGCTGATTTTGAGGTGCTGCTACTCGATCTTGAAGCCGATGATCCTCAGGATTAGTCAGCCTATTTATTGCGTCGTAAGCCTAGGAGATTCCGAGTAGGTTTGCGCAGATACGTGAAGCCTTCACCAACGGCCTCGTGGACCTCATGTATCGAAATGAAGGCATGTGGATCGAGTTTCATGATAATCTTTTTAGCTTGGATCAATTCACTCGGGGCGACGACACAATAAACCACAAGGCGCTTGTCGTGTTGATAGGCGCCCTCTGCGTTTAGAAACGTCGCGCCACGTTCTAGTTCGTTCATTAGTTGTTTCGCAATCGCCTCGGATTGGTCGCTGATGATCAGCATTCCTTTTGCTGAGTAGCTTCCGTCTTGCGTGGCGTCAACGATCCTTGAGAAAACAAAGGATGAGAGCAGGGTGTACATCATGTGCTCAATGTCGAGATAAGTTAATGAAGTTAGCAACACGATCACGTCGATGGCAAGCAATGTTTTACCCATTGGGATACCACGTTCTAGCTCGAGAATGCGAGCAATGACGTCGCTTCCGCCAGTGGTGCCACCGAAGCGATAAATTAAGCCAGAACCAAAGCCGCCAAAGATACCGGCTAGGACGCCCGCAATGAACAGATCATTATGCAGATTAAGTGTTTGGGTAAAGTTAACGCGCTGCCAGATCCAAAGTGAAGCGGAGAGCGCTAGTGTACCATAGATGGTATAGATTAGGCCCTTGCGTCCGAGGAAATGATAACCTAAGATAATCAGTGGGATGTTTAGAATAAGGGTCGAGTAAGCTGGATCAAAATGCCACCAGGCGCGCAAAATCAGAGTAACCCCGGTCATACCGCCTTCAGCCAAATTATTTTTAATATTTACGGCAACTAAACCGAAACCGTAGATCAAAGCCCCTAACGTGATCATGATGAACTCTTTAATTGTCGTGGGCCAATCGAATTTTTCGACGTCAACTTTTTGCATCAGTGTTACCCCTTAATCGTTCGTTGATTTGGCGAAGATCGCCATGAGTTTCAAGAAGCTATTTTCAAGATAATTTTAAAGAAATAGGTGTTCGAATGTATTTACAAGAATTTCCGTCAGAGTTTCAACAAGCCTTACCCATTCTACAGCAGATCGAAGCGCATGGATATGAAGCCTATTTTGTGGGTGGCTCTGTCCGTGATTTCTTATTGGGCAAGGCAATTGCAGATGTCGATATTGCCACTAGCGCCTTTCCAGCTGAAATCAAACAGATTTTTCCAAAGACGATCGATACTGGAATCAAGCATGGTACCGTGACCGTTCTCGTCGATGGCATCGGTTATGAGGTCACGACGTTTAGAACAGAATCTGGTTATCAAGACTTTCGACGACCCGATCACGTGACATTTGTGCGTTCACTTCAACAAGACCTGCAACGACGGGATTTCACTATTAATGCATTAGCAGTGCGTGCAGATGGTCTAATCATCGATGATTATCACGGTCTGAATGATCTTGCAGCCCAAGAAATTCGTGCAGTTGGAATCGCCGATGAACGCTTTCACGAAGATGCCTTGCGAATGATGAGAGCGGTTCGATTTGCAAGCCAACTAGGGTTTACGATTACTGCAGATACTTATACCAGCTTACTACATAATGCGCCATTATTGCAAAAAATCGCAGTCGAGCGCATCCATACGGAATTTGTTAAAATGATGTTGGGCAAAGATTGGCGAATTGGCTGGCAATTATTTGTCGACAGCGGATTGATCAAGCAAACGCCGTTCTTTAAGGCAAATGAGCTGAAGTTCCCACGGTTCACAACGTCGAAATCGACATTAAAACTGCTTGATGAGCCGGCAATTTGGGTCTTATTGGCAGAAGGGTTAAACTTAACATCAACACAACTTAAACAGTTACTCCTCGGATGGAAGTCCGCAAATGATGTTATTGCGGAGAGTTTAAGGACGTTAACGTTTAGTCGCCAATTGCAGGTAACGACCGCATTAACGGCTAAGCAGCTTTATCAGGCAGATACGCAGATCATCGAACGGGCCGCAACAATTTGGCCGCTATTGCAATGGTCCGCCGACTTTGATCAGATTGCGCTTGATTATCAGCAATTACCAATCAAGAATCGGCATGAATTACAGCTGAACGGCGTTGATTTGATTCAAAAAGTGAAGCTCAATCCTGGGCCACAAATTGGGGACTGGCTAGATCGAGCTGAAACTGCAGTGGTTGAAGGACGGATTGAAAACCAGAACGCAACGCTTATTCAATGGGTCCAGCAGCAAAGCCGTTGACTCTTATCAATTATTCTGCAGCAGTCATCGTTTACATTAAAAGGTGGAACAACAAATGACAATCAACACGAACGAAGAAACCTATCTTCATTTTATGAAGACGGTTTTGGAAAAAGGACATCAAAAGAACGATCGCACGCAGACAGGGACTTATAGTCTGTTCGGCTATCAAATGAGATTTAATTTGCAAGCAGGGTTCCCATTGTTAACGACCAAACGTGTGCCTTTTGGCTTGATCAAAAGTGAATTGTTATGGTTCTTACGTGGGGATACCAATATTCGTTTCTTACTCGAGCATCATAATCACATTTGGGATGAATGGGCGTTTCAACAATATGTGCGTTCAACTGAGTATCAAGGGCCAGACATGACGGATTTCGGTCATCGTGCCCTGCGTGACCCTCAATTTGCAGCTGCCTATCAAGAACAGCACGAGCTATTCTGTCAACGTATCCTGACAGATGACCAATTTGCAGCCAAATACGGCGAATTGGGTCCAATCTATGGACGACAGTGGCGTGCATGGCGGACCTCACAGCAGCAAACGATTGATCAGTTACAAGGTGTGATCGACCAAATTAAAACTAATCCTGATTCACGCCGCTTGATTGTTTCGGCTTGGAATCCAGAAGATATTCCCACGATGGCCTTACCGCCTTGCCATACGCTCTTTCAATTCTATGTGAATGATGGTCGACTATCCCTGCAATTGTACCAACGAAGTGCAGATATTTTTCTAGGCGTGCCCTTTAATATCGCAAGCTATGCCTTATTGACGCACCTGGTCGCAAAACAAACCGGTTTAGAGGTCGGTGAGTTTATTCACACATTTGGAGATGCGCATATTTACGATAATCACGTTGAACAAGTGAAGCTTCAATTAGAACGTCCGATCCATGCCGCGCCTAGACTGCAGCTGACTTCAGAAGTGCGCAGTGACCTTAGTGACTATCAAATGAAGGACATTCAACTCTTAGACTATCAACCCGAATCTAGCATTAAGGCGCCGATTGCCGTTTAGTTGTGCAGACTTCTCGGAGTCGGATGATCAGCGAAAGTGAGTGGATGAAACGATGTTAAGTTATATTTGGGCCGAAGATCGAACAGGCGTCATCGGTGATCGTGGCCGATTACCGTGGCACCTCCCAACGGAAATGCATCATTTTACGGTCTTAACAACAGGTCACCCAATCATTATGGGAGCTAGAACGTTTCGTTCTTTTCCAAAAGGGCCGTTGCCGAATCGACGTAATCTTGTTCTGACGCATCAACCCGCGCATCTTCTTGGTCAGGGGATTGAAGTGATTCATGATGTCGAGTCAATTTATCGCATGATAGATGCCGAACCGGCGGAAGAATTTTTTGTGATCGGGGGGAATTCGTTGTTTGAATCGCTGCTGCCATTGGTGGATAAACTCTATCAAACCCAAATTGACCACGATTACCGTGGTGATGTGCGCATGATACCGATTCCTTGGAATCAGTTCGAACTCGTGAGACAAAGACAATTGCCAGCCGATGGACAGACACCAGCCCTTACTTTTAACGAGTATCGACGGATCAAAGGTAAAAGCAAAGTCGAACTTTAAAAATCGTCAACTGATTTTTTTGTGGGGAATTTCTAATGTCCATGTTATAATGAGAAATGTTACCGATTTTAATTGAATATAGCAGGTACGTTTAGGCGTGATAATTATCGTTGTTAGGGGAAGTACGAGGGAGTTTTGACAACGTCACCAACAACTTGATCGTGAACGTACATGGCGCTTTGAACAAGTGAATATTTAGGTATTTCGATCCAACTTATCGGAAGGAAGTCTAGGCATGACAAGCAAAATCAAAATCGTGACCGATTCGTCGGTGCAATTATCTGCAGAAGAAATTAAACAATATGAGATTCATATCGTTCCGCTGACGATTGTGATTGATAAAATGATTTATACAGATGGCGTCAACCTGACGCGGCCAGAATTTATGTCAAAGATGGCGGCGGCTAAAAACTTGCCACAGACAAGTCAGCCTTCAATTGGCACGTTCATGGATATGTACGATGAGCTCTCGGCAGATGGCAGTGAAATTTTGTCGATCCATATGTCTAAGACCTTAAGTGGCACCGTTAACGCAGCCCGCCAAGCGGCACAGATTTCTAAGGCAAAAGTCACGGTAGTCGATAGTGAGTTCATCGATCGTGCGACGGCATTTCAGGTGATGGTTGCCGCGCAATTAGCTCAAGCGGGCAAATCTGTCGATGAAATTATTGCAGCCATGCAAGAGGTTAAAAACCACACTCAATTGTATCTTTCTGTCACCAATTTAACGAACTTAGTTAAGGGTGGTCGTCTTAGTCGGGTTTCCGGAATTTTGTCCTCACTATTAAATATCAAGGTTGTCTTGCAGTTCCATGATAATACCCTCGAACCGATTCACAAGGGCCGTGGGATGAAGATAATCAATAATTTTTATCGAGAGCTCATTGAGCAGATGCAAAAATTAGGTCATCCTATTAAGATGATTGGAATTTCTCACGCGGATGCTTTGCCAAGTGCGCAACAAGTGCAAGCCCAATTGCAGGTGATCTTTCCTGACGTCGCGATTCTAGTTGCGCCGACGAGTCCAGTTGTTGCAACGCATACTGGCGCTGGTGCAATGGCGGTTATGTTCTATACCGAGTAATCAAAAAGTGGGACGATATCGTGTCCCACTTTTTTTAGTCGTATCTGACGATAGACGTTGTTATTTATTTATGGGTGGTGAATCAATTGAAAAAAATGACAAAAGTGCTGTTGATGGTGTTGGTCGTGCTGGTTGTTGCAGGGGGCACTTATGTCGGCCTCAACCAATGGCTGAAGACGCCTAATTTCAAAACGACCCAGGCTAAATCAATTCAGCAGCAAGCACAGAAAAAAATAAAGAAAAGCGTCCATTTGACGGCAATTGGGGATTCGCTGACCTTCGGCGTGGGTGATGCCACATCGAGTGGCGGTTATGTTCCACTGATCAAAAAAGAGATTGAGTTAAGCGACCAAACTTCGTTAACGACTCAAAATTTTGGCGTGAGCGGAGATACCTCTGTTCAAATTTTGAAACGTATTCAGAAGCAAAAAAAGGTGCAGGCGGGACTCGCCGCTGCAGATTTAATTACGATGACTGTGGGTGCTAACGATCTGATGCATACCATTCGTAATAATATTTCCGATATCGATCTGGCAAAGGTCAATACGGCGAGCGCAACTTACAGGAAACATCTGAAACAATTGCTCACTGCGATTCGTTCAGAAAATCCGAAAGCACCCATCGTCGTTGCCAGTATCTATGATCCATTTTATGTCTTCTTTCCCAAATTGACGGCATTACAACAAGGGATGACCAAATGGAATGAGACAACACAATCTGTTCTCAAAACGTTCGATCATACCTATTATGTCGATATTGATGGTGTCATGACCCAGCCTAAAGGATCGGTGTTGGCAACTGGCAAGAAGAATCAAACGGCTAGCAATCCATTCTTATACACCACCGATCACTTTCACCCGAATAATCGGGGCTACCAAGCCATCGCAAATCAATTGATCAAGCAGATTCAGTCAATCAAGTCGACTTGGCTTTATGAAAAATAACGCTGAAGTCATCGGCGAGGAGGTTTTATGATGCAAGAACATAATAAGCGAGAAACTCGTCAGATCCACGCGGTAAACGTCTGGAAGTGGCTCTTCCTGGTTTTACTTGGCCTACTTTTAGGAACCGGTGCGTTCTTAGGAACCAAGTTGTTGAAGACGCCAACGCCAACGACGAGCGCGAAGACAGTCTCACGCGCAAATGATCCAGTATTTACGGTTGAAATGACTAAGGATCAGGTTAATCGACTGATCGATTATTATTTAAAACACTACTTGAAGAACGATGCGCTGAAGTATCAGATCTCGCTTTCTGACACGGCTATTCTTTCTGGACAGTTCAAGTTTCTTGGCGCCAAGATTCCGTTCACGCTCAGCATGGATCCCTTCGTATTGGAAAATGGTGATGTGCAGCTGAAGGCGAAGAAGTTAGCCGTTGGCGCGCTTCCGGTGAACGTCAGTACCGTCCTTAATTTTGTTGGCAACGATTATCATCTGCCCAAATGGGTGGCGCTCGACACCAAGAAAGAAACAATTACGCTGCATCTCAGCAAATTTAAAACTGAGAATGGCATGAGTTTTCGAGCCGATCATATTGATTTAGACGCCGACAAGATTGATTTCAGTGCTTTTTTAGCAAAATAGATGCCATTTGATTTGCTTATAATGAATAGGAGACTCGCATGGAATTACGACGTTCTTTTTATCAATATTTAATGACTCAACGCAATCCGAATAGTCATGATGAAGTTGCCGAATTTGCAAACAACGCTTTTTTTGATCAGACCTTTCCCAAGCAGGAGAAGGATTATGATCGACTCTCGCGCTATTTAGAATTGAACGGTAATTATCTTCCTAGCATGACCGTATTCGATCTTGCATATCAACACTATCTTGATAGTGAAGCCTAGGTGAAATAATTTGAGCACAAAAAACGAAACAGAAAAAAATGAGCCATTAGTTTCCGATGAACCTGCCAATGATGCGAAGGAAGCCCCAGTCATTCATTCAAGCAAACCACACTCACCGAAACGTTTCACGCGTCTGACCTACTGGTTTAGTTTATTATGCGCGTTGTGTGTGGGACTTATTCTTGGCGTTCTCCTGATGTTGACCCGCCTTCAAGGCACGATTAGTACTAACGCCGAACTAAGTCAGGTAATCAATGTCTACCACAATATTCAGGATAATTATTATCAAAAGGTCAGCAAGAAGAAACTCATCAATGGTGCAATCGACGGGATGCTGACCAGCTTGGATGATCCGTTTTCACAATATTTGCAGAGCGATGAATCGACCAGTCTGAACGATTCTGTCTCTGGTTCATTTCAGGGAATCGGTGCTGAAGTTCAGCAAGGCAAGAATGCCATCGAAATTGTGTCACCAATCAAGAATTCTCCCGCAGCCAAAGCTGGTTTGAAGTCTAAAGACTTGATTCTTGCCATCAACTCGAAATCTACCGCTAAGATGACTGTCGACCAGGCGGTCAGCCAAATTCGAGGCGCCTCAGGAAGCACTGTGACATTGAAGATTCAACGGGGAACTAAGACGTTCAACGTGACGGTCAAACGAGCGAGAGTCGATCAGGCAACGGTTAATGGCGAGTCACTTGCCGGCGATCGCACCATTGGGCACATCCAGGTGACGACCTTTGCCGAAAACACGACTAGTGGGATGAAGCATGTCATCAAATCGCTGCGTAAACAGGGAGCAAAGAAATTTATTATCGATGTTCGCGGCAATCCCGGTGGTCTGATGAATGCGGCGTTATCGCTGAGCAGTCTCTTTTTGAAAAACAAACAAGTCATTATGCGTGTTGATAATCGTCAGGGTAGTGAAGAAGTCTATCGCGCCGGAAAGAAGTACGATAATGGGTTCAAGGTAACCGAGCCCGTCGAGATTCTCGTCGATAACGGCAGTGCCAGTGCGTCAGAAATCTTCAGCGCTGCACTTCAAGAGAACGGCCGTGCCAAATTGGTGGGTTCAAAGACCTATGGTAAGGGGACTGTTCAAACTGTCGTCCCATTATCAAGCGAGAGTGAAATGAAATTTACGGTCGCCAAATGGTTGACACCAAATAAAACTTGGATCAATAAAAAGGGAATTACACCTGATATTAAGGCGGATTATCCAGCGCTGGCTAACTATGCCTTAATTTCCAGTGATGAAACCCTGAAACCAGGTGCGGTTGGTAATGAGGTGAAATTATTACAGGAAAATCTGCACGATCTCGGTTATGAAGTGAAGGAAACTGGTCTCTACGATCAACAACTCGTCAATGCAGTCAAGCAAGTTCAGACCAAAGCTAAATTTGCCGATCCAACCGGTGAGTTTGACGAAAAGACGCGAGACGCACTCTATCGCGAGGTTAGTGTTTACCTTCTGAATCATGACAACGCATTGAATGCCGCCGTGAAGGACATTCAAAAGTAATCCTGAGGTTGAAATCTATTTGGGTGCATGTTGAAGTCTATAATTCGCAAAAAATGTAGGTAACTTCTGATGATCGGCTGACCATCACGGTTCCTACATTTTTTATCATTATCGCCACACACGGTTAATTGCGTACGCCAGATCGATGATTGTTTCCGACTCTCGAGATCAGCCCGTGCGTTTTTTAATTAGAATCCGTGATACGCTTCAAACTTGCTTTCAAAATGTTAAAATAGAACTTATTCAACTGTACTTAAACCGCGTTCGAAGTTAAACTTGGCAGGAGCTATTTTGATGACAAACAGGACGTGATCAATTCGTACTCGAAACGATAAATAATGATGTTAGCTTTCGAGATGAAAGGAGTTCCAACACATGGCAACAATTCAATGGTTTCCTGGTCACATGGCCAAGGCCCGCAGAGAAATTCAAGAACAATTAAAATTAGTCGATCTGGTGATCGAGATCACGGATGCGCGTATTCCGGAGAGTTCTCGAAATCCAATGTTGAACGAATTGGTTCAACAGAAGGCGCATCTGTTAGTCTTGAACAAGATTGATTTGGCGGATGATAAAATGACACGCGCTTGGCGGCAATATTATGAGAATGAAGGTCTTGCGGTTTTGACCGCTGATTCACAGCACAAACAACCGCTCGAACCGCTTCTCAAAGTTGCAAATGAACTCTTAAAGGACAAACTTGAGCGACAACATGAACGAGGAATCAAGTCTTCGGTGATTCGGGCCATGTGTATTGGCATTCCTAATTCGGGCAAGTCAACATTTCTGAACCGATTAGTCGGACGTAATGTGGCCGTGACCGGTAACCGTCCCGGTGTCACTAAGAATCAAAATTGGCTGAAGACGAAACAGAATTTAGAGATTTTAGACACACCGGGTGTTTTGTGGCCGAAGTTTGAAGACGAATTAATTGGACAACGCCTGGCACTGACAGGCGCAATCAAAGAAGGACTCTATCATGTCGATGATATCGCGTTGTTCGCGCTACACTTTCTCAAGTTGAGCTATCCGCAGGTGCTTCCGAAAGTATACGGGTTGACTGAAGCGCAATTGTCACTGGATGATCCAGATCTATTACTCGCTATGACGAAAAAATTTGGTTATCGGGATGATTATGAGAAAATGTCGACGAAACTGATTCTCGATTATCGGAAGGGCCATCTGGGACGCCTGACGCTCGAGCAACCACCTGTTGATGCTGAGGTGACGAAATAGTGGCAAGCGAGTCGATTGCTGAAATCAAGGCTGAATTATTGTCGTCACCTAGTTTGGCACGTTTAGAGGCACTGGCAGGCGATCCGCGGAAGGGCGTTCAACTAGCCCTGAAGCAATTTGAACAACGTCAGCGACGCCTGCAAGCCCGCCAACAGGCTGCTGAGCAACGCCTCCAATTCGAAAGAAGTCTATGGTCAGACTATCCGTTAATTGCCGGTATCGATGAAGTTGGACGAGGACCGCTTGCCGGTCCTGTCGTAACGGCAGCCGTAATTTTACCACATGACTTTGAGTTACTGGACGTTAATGACTCCAAGCAATTATCTGCTAAAAAACGTGAGGCGCTTTACTTGCAGATTGTGGGGATGGCAATTGATCTCAGTATCGGTATTTGCGATGCACAGACGATCGATCGAGAGAATATTTATCATGCGACCGAACTGGCAATGGCACAGGCTGTCCATAATCTCCATTTCCAACCACAATATTTATTAGTTGACGCGATGACCGTTCCTGTTGAGTTACCACAACGGAAATTGATCAAGGGTGATCAAAAGTCTGCTAGCATTGCGGCCGCCAGTATTGTTGCCAAGCAGGTTCGTGATCATTTGATGACGATGTATGATCGTGTTTATCCTGGCTATGATTTTGCGGATAATGCGGGCTACGGTACTCAAAAACATTTGGCTGGGCTCGCAAACTTAGGACCAACGCCAATTCATCGTCACAGCTTTAGCCCGGTTCAGCAGTATTTGTAATATGAATTGAAGACGAATCAAATCTAAATAGAGGCTTAGATATTGCTCTGAGTCATTCAATGTGAAGAATGTTTATTTAAAGTAATCAGTTTCGCGATGACAAGAAGACGCCTTGAAAGTGGGGGCGTCTTTTTTAGTCGTCCTCGACGGCTGGATTATTCCATTTCAGCCGCTTTAGAAGCACTGACCGTGGGTGAAACATGCGCTTTTGAGTTTGTTGTTGCTGGTGAGTCGAGTCGCTGGTGTAACTTTTTGTTTTCGTTGTGATAATACACTTGTTGATTCTCAAGAAACATCACCCGTTGCTGATAATAATTCTCCATGCAGCCGATTAGGAGCAGAATCAATGTGAGCGCCGTCAAGGTGAGCAGGGTGATGCTGCCGGCAACTTTGTTACGTCGTGTCATCTGACACCTCCTTGAGGACCGGTTCGATGAGGAATGTTGTCACAATTGTTTTTGATTGACCGAAACGTTTTAGCGTGATCGTCAATAGAGGTGCGCGATAGTTGAAGTGGCAGTCTTGTACATTAGCCCAAAGTGGCATGTAACCTTCGCCACTCTGATTTGAAACGACGACTTCATTTCTCTCCTGACGATAGGCGACTTTGTAGGCAACCGGCTTGCCATTCGCATTGGTCCCCTTGTAGTAAAAGCAGTCATCGTAACGACCTGGTTCGCCACGAACATCGGCCATATCTTGTTCCAGTTGAATGATTGCAACTTCCGGTGATTGCCGACTATCTTTGATTTTGTCCGCGAGGGAGCGGCTTGTGTGGGTCAATTCTAACAATAATTGACAAGCCAAGACGAGAATTAGTAAGCTAAAGGCGGTTTCCAGTAGTGTAAATGCGTTTAGTCTGGTCGTAGCGCCTCTATGTGTCATTTTGAATAACCCATTCACGTTCTGCAATTTCCTGCTTATATTGTCGATTCTTGGTTATCTCGCGGTCTACCTTGATTTGGGAGGCTTTAACGTTGGCTTCACCTTGAAGCATCGTCTGTGAAAGATACAAGCTCATCGTACATAGACTAAATAGACATAAACAACTTTCGGCCAGTAGAAATCCACGCGTTTGTTTCTTGGATTGACTATTTCTCATCTAAACGCCCCCAATGCATCTGTGCAGTTAATGATGTGGTCTTCTGACCAGATTTGAATTCGATGATTTGTGGCTTGAGTAGATTGCCGTTTCTGATGTTGATCACAGGACTGCCGTTTTTAGGCTGAATGGTCATTTGTTTCGGATAGCGCACGTAGCGACACCACTTTCCGTTGCCACTGAGAAAGCGGACGTAACCTTTACTCTGATAGAAGCTGATTGCCACTATGGTGTGTCTGGTTAGACTGTAGCTGAGTGCGTTATCCCATGTCTCTTTAAAATGGTTGATGACCATGTGTTCTTGCCAGTCTTGGAATTGTACGGGTTGATAACGTCCGCCAAGCACCAATGCACCAGAAATTAAGAATAACGTTAAGCTCATCTCTAGTAAGGTAAATCCAGATGGACGCTTATTTCTTGGCGCCATTGATTGTTACTTCTCCGGTCAAGTGATCAATGGTCATGCCAATCGTATCTATTTTTTCTTTTTGAGCGGCAGAAATGTATTTTTCAGTGAGCAACTCTTCAACCGTTGGAATTTTTTCTTTTTCACTCTGATAGAGCATGACCTGGGTTTCCATATTTTTAACGAATGCACCGTTAACTTTGCTATCGGCGTTATTTTTTTGATGGTTCAAATTTGGCAGCATCACCAACAACAACAGTGAAATAATCAGCAGAACTAGACTCATTTCAATTAAGGTAAAAGCGCGACGTTTACGGGAGCTTAATTGTTTTTTCATGGCTTAAAATCCTCTCATAATTTGATAAATAGGCAGTAAAATTTGTAAATATAAAACCGCGATGATGACGGCGATGACGATGAAAAGTAATGGCTGAACCTGCTCAATCAGTCTTTTCAGATTGCGATTGAGGCTGTGAAAGTTACGCTGGGCTAGAATTTGTAATTCCATGGCTTGAAATTGTCGCTCTTCACCTTTCGCTAATAAAATTAACAGCTCGTTGGGTAAGAGAGGTTCGCGATGTATAATCTTGCGAAGATCTTGTCCAGCGTTGATCTCGTCTTCAACTTTACGGGCTAAAAAAACCTGAAGTGATTTGGAATCGAATTTGCTGACATAACCCAGAATTTCTTGCAGGGACAAGCCACTCTGAATCAAATGGGCGAGATCTGTGAACAAGAGATAATGATAATAGGATGACCAAATCTGATGAACGATCGGCATTTTGAGATGATAATAGCGACGCTTTTCGATTGGCAACTTGATCCAAAAGATAGTCAGCATTAATAACAGTGCCAATCCGACAACAATCGGCCAGAAGGTTTGACGTTGGCTAGTTTGTTCTGGCATCAGACTATTGAGTTGTGGCTTTAAAACCAGTTGAATAAACGCCAGTAGCGCCATCATCATGATAATCAAAAAAATAGGATAGGCGAGCAATCCTCGTAATTGCTTGCTTTGTTCCTGGCGTTCTCTCAAAAATTGCGCGTTCTCACGACAACATGTGGCCAAGTTCCCATGCGCTTCGGCAATTTCCAGCTGAGTGATCAAATTTGGCTGGCGAACTAATGGCGCCATGGCTTGTGCGAGAGGCTGACCTTCTTTGAACGCATCTGCGAGGAGGCCGACTTGTGGCTGAGAGAGGACTTTTAGTGACGGTGCCAAAACAAGCACATTCTGGACTGGGTAGCCGTTTTTGAGTAGCTCGCCACATAACTCTAAAAATTCGGTCAGTTGCTCGGCTTTGAGTGGACGTGGTTTAACCGAATTGATACTGGTCAAAGGTATGTTCGGTGATTTCTCCATGTCGTTGCGCCTCCTTTAGATCTGTTTGCCAATGCGATAGAAATGACGTTGGGTGTTCGATCAATTCAACCAATTGATTGGGTAACAACACGTCCAATATTACTTTCACCTGATTCATCGAAGTGAGCAGTAGTCGTTGATAGCAACAACTTGTTAGTGCGTTGAGTAGGGCAGACTTGCTGACGCCTAAGCCCAACATTCGCTGAATTACTCCGCCGGATGTGCGCGCATGAATCGTCGCCAGTACCAAGTGACCACTCAGTGCGGCTTGGACGGCCATCTCTGCGGTTTCTGTATCGCGTATCTCTCCAATAATGAGAATATCTGGGCGCAGGCGCAGGCTGATTTTGAGCAATTCTGCGTAACTCATTTTTGCGGCTTCATTAACTTGTAACTGGGTGAATTGGTCGACAACAATTTCGGTGGGATCCTCAATTGTCATCACCAGTTGTTGTTGACTTAACTCTTGTGCAAGGTGATACATTAATGTCGTCTTGCCAGAACCCGTTGGACCAGCAAATAAAAACAGTCCTCGTTGTGGTAGTAATGCCTGTAACTCATGGTACCGTTGCGGATTGATGAACAGAAAATCACCGTCCGTCACTTGGCGAACAAGCAGTCGGATAACCAGCGTTTCGTGATTTAAATAATCACCGACACTTGCTAAACGTAAATCGACAGTGCCGTGATCCGTTTGATAATGCCAGGCGCCAATCTGTGGCCGGCGATGCTCGCTCAGATCCATCTGAGCGTTGAACTTAAAATAGTTGATCAATCCTTGTGCATGCGCGACAGACAATTGGTCAATCAGGCGTGTTGCTGCTGTTGAACGTCCGAAAAGTTGCCAGCCGCTTGTTGCAGGTTTGAAAAACAAATCACTGTACTGGCAGTCTATGCCGAGCGCGATTAATTGTTGGGCATCATTTGCAATCGTCACAATTTCACCTCCTTCACTCTCTAGTTACCCCGAATGAGTTAGAATTCCCCGCTATCTTTTGAAGTCGTTGTCTTGGAAGTGTAAATCATCTTGCTCGAGTGAGATGCAATCATCTGTTGGAAGATGTCAACTTGGATAGCACTCTGAAAATGCTTGCATATCTTAAAACTTATCGGTAAAATTGTTCGTAGGTGTGAGTGATTGGAGTGAAGCTTTTGGAACCACAAAAAATACAGCAACTTTATCAGCAACTCGATCAATCAGTGGGTGTCTTACAAACCAATTTGAAGAGTACTTATGTGGATGCCTTGACGGAAACCTTGGATAACTTGATTCGTCAGGAAGTGCACGTTGAAAATGGTGCGCCAACTGCTGACGTCGTGACTCAATTAACGCAGGCATACGCAGGTATGGACTTACAGGCGCTCACTAACGCCGAAAGGTTCAATTTGATCCAGCTCTTGCTAGTGCGCGCGCAAAAAGCCGATCGCCTGCATGCTAATCTGCAGGCGACACCCAATGCGGTTGGGTTATTATTCAGTTTGTTAGTCAATACGTTCATCTCAACGGAACAAAAAGAGCTGACAATTGTTGATCCAGTCGTTGGTGCTGGCAATTTGTTATTTGCTATTGCGCAACAATTGGCGTTTGAACAACGACAGCTGAATCTTTATGGCATCGACAATAACGAAGACCTGCTCTCATTGGCATCGACATTCAGTGAGCTGTTAGGAAAAGCCGTGACATTTTTGCACCAAGATGCGTTGACGCCTTGGTTGCTGAACCAGCAGCCAGATGTTGTGGTTGCTGACTTACCGGTCGGTTATTATCCGGTTGATTCTCGCGCAGAGAAGTTTGAATTGCGAGAGAAGAGTGGCCATTCTTTTGCCCATGATCTGTTGATCGAACAAAGTATGAAGTCGCTCAAGTCAGGCGGGCTTGGCCTCTTCATCGTGCCGGCTAATTTATTCCAACAATCTAATGGTGCTGACCTGACCCACTGGTTAACGACAAAGGTTTATTTACAAGCGGTGATCAGTTTACCTGCTAAAGTTTTCGAAGCGGATGTTGCTGAAAAAGCAATTTTAGTCTTGCAGAATCATGGCGGCCAGGCAAGACAGGCGAAAGAGGTCTTATTGACGAGCGCACCAGATACACAGCAGATCAGCGCGTTGCGCGAATTTTCGGTTCAATTACAGACTTGGGCACAACAAAACTTTGCTTAGATTATCTTTTGAACCAAGCTACAATCATTTCATGAGTGCTTCAGTCAGTATTGTGTGTTTACATGTTAATTCATGCTAGGCCGATTTAAGTTCGGTCGCCTCAGACGAGATCAGTGAATGGAATAGGAGAATATTAAATGGTTAAAATTTTAGCGGTCAATGCGGGGAGTTCAACTTTCAAGTGGAAGCTGTTTGAAATGCCACAGGAACAAGAAATTGCGTCGGGAATGGTCGATCGTTTAGGCTTGCCTGGTTCGACTTTCTCGGTGAAGTTTAATGGCAAGAAGACCAAAGATAAGGTAGACGTTCCGACGCAAGAAGTAGCCGTGAATATGCTGTTACACCGTTTATTCGATACGGGCATTATCAAAGACGTTGATGAAATTAAAGGTGTCGGCCACCGTGTCGTTGCGGGTGGTGAATTCTTTAAAGAATCCGCTGAAGTAACACCGGAGAATCTCCAGAAAATCATTGATCTCGGTGATTATGCACCCTTACACAATCCGAATGAGGCAAAAGGGATCCAGGCCTTTGAACATCAACTGCCAAATGCAAAAGAAGTCGCGGTTTTTGATACGTCTTTCCACACGTCAATGCCAGAAGAAAACTACCTTTACAGCGTACCGATGGATTACTATCGTCGCTTTGGCGCACGAAAATATGGCGCACACGGCACGAGTCATCGCTACGTTTCTCAACGTGCTGCAGAAATTTTGAAGGTTTCGTTGAAGAAGCAACGGATGATCACGATGCATTTAGGTAGTGGGGCTTCGATTACAGCAATTAAGAACGGCAAGTCTTTCGACACGTCAATGGGCTTCACGCCACTTGCTGGAGTTACGATGAGTACGCGTTCGGGTGATATTGATGCATCGTTAGTGGCTTATCTGATGAAAAAGCTAGAGATCACGGACATGGATGACATGATCGAGATTCTGAATCAGAAATCCGGCTTACTAGGTTTATCTGGTTTGTCGCCGGATATGCGTGATTTGATTGCTACTCGCGACGATCGGCCTGAATCTGCGTTGGCAATCAAAATTTTTGTCAATCGTATCGTCAAGTATATTGGTAGTTATGTCGCAGAAATGGGCGGCGTGGACACGCTGGTCTTCACTGCAGGTATGGGAGAAGGCTCGGTGCCGGTTCGTAAGATGATCGTTGATAGTCTTGGTTTTATCGGTGCGAAACTCGACGAAAAAGCCAATGATGTGATGGCCGAGGAGCGAATTATCTCAGCACCAGATTCTAAGGTCAAAATTTTGATTGTGCCAACGAACGAAGAGTTGATGATCGTTCGCGATACGTGCAAGATTACCGGTTTAGCTTAATAAGGAGCAGTTATGGCACAACTATATTTGTGGTTACTGGCATTCATTGCCATTTTTGATCTTGTGGTCTTGGTTCTGAATCTAACTCGCTTACGTTATCGGACGCGTTTTTCCCGGCTTCGCTTGGTGATCGGACTCGTTTTAGCGGCGTTGCTGATCACGGGTATTTTTCGTCCGAGTGCTGTGGATCTGACCGATAAATTAATGCTGCTGATCTTTGCGTTGACCGCTGTAACTTGGGCTGTGATTCGTAAGGGGGTCGGGGAAACTTATGTGCTACTCTCTTTGGGAACGGCAGGCTTGATGGATTGGCGTAACTTCAAATCGTACGTCGTCGAATCCACCACGGCCAACAGCGTGACAATTAACTTCACGAATTATCTCAAACGTACGCGAACATTGACGTTACTTGGTGATTCTCATGAGATTCAAAGTTTTATCCAGACAAAAATGACTCAAAAACGTTAAAGACAATAAAAAAACTGGTCAACTTCCGAAATGATTGAGGAGGTTGATCAGTTTTTGTTTGAAGATCAGTGACCGATGGTTGGAGATTGATTTAGCGGTCGAATAAACCTAACAGGTCATCGTCGTCGATGAAAGGGAGAAACGCGTGAAACGTGTTGTTGCGAACCTCAGCATCGTGAATCTCTGGCAATCTATCTCTGAGATAATCGACAATGTTCTCAGAATCGACAAATGGTGCAAGTGACTTCAGGGTATCCAACTGTTCAGGATATTTATCAGCGACGCGATCGAAGAGATCGTCAACCTGATCATCATCTAGAAATGGTGCAAAAGTCGTGAGACTCTTGAAGTCGGTGATGCGATGACTCATCAGGGTATCATAGATAGCGTCCGTGTCTACGAATGGCAACAGTTCTTGTAATTGTTTCTGCGAGAAACGTGAATCCGCCCATAGTTGCGAGAAGGTTTCACCGTTGGCATCTTCATCGCGGAAAGGCGCTAATTTGATGAGTGTTGGCAAACTATCAGGTAGTTGGTTGAGCAGTTTATCTTGGATAAATTCCTCTAGATCATCTTCATCAAGATATGGCGCAATACCAGGTAATTCTTCCACAAAATCGGGACTGCTGTCTAATGCGCGCAGCATTTCAATTAACGTCTCGTCAGAGAGGTAAGGTGCAATCTCCTTTAATTGATGCAGTGTGATTGGGTGGTGGCCGATTTTTTCTTCGACTTGTTTGGGCTTCATAACTGGTGCCGCATCAATCACAGTTTCAATCGGGAGTGGCGCTTCAGGATCTTGAATTTTCTGAATAGTTTGTTCACCGGATTCGGATCCTAAAAGGTCATTGATGGAGATACCTAAGACCTCCGCCAGTGTCGCGTATTTATCAATGTCAGGCATCGATTGACTACGTTCCCAATTGCTGACGGCTTGATAGCTGACGCCTAAGCGATCGGCGAGCTCCATTTGGGTCATATTTTTGGCTTTGCGTGCGTCCGCAATTCTCTTGCTCAGACGATTTGAATTAAAAATAATCATGTGAATTCCTCCAGCATTTCTAAATGTATTTTTGCGTTTTAGTCATGACTTGAAAACATTATCAGTTTATGGCAGTGCCCCATAAATGTCTATCAAGTATCGCTCGAGCAGCGTCTTTATTTAAAAATCAACAACTCAAGCGTTAGTTGAGTTGTTGATTTGACGCGGTTATGAGTTGCTTTTTATTCGGAAAGTCTGTGGTGCACGTCGAGAGATAATAACGGCACCGATGACGACGTACGCGAAAGCCACGAGGGCTAAAATCAAGGCGTAACGATAAGTGCCAGTTGCAATTCGGAGGTTGAGGTAACTGATCCAATAGAGGATCCCAGAGACCACCTTGTATATCGGGTTGACGACATGCATGTCGCCTGTAAAAGGTTGGAGCAGATAGTAAACAAATAATTCATGGAACGAAAATAACAGTGTGAGGCTCACTAGTACTAGGGCCAACAAGCGTAGAATGGGCCACGAGAGACCAGAATTGGAAACACGCATCACGAGCACAAGCATTAACCAAGTTAGTCCAGAGATAGCACCGTTATAACGCAGAACTTGTCCGAACCGATAGAAGAGGCCTGCACGAATCACATGACTCTCTCGATAAAACGGATAGTATAACATGGCACGATCACAATTTACAAAGCACATTTGGACAATGTTTTTACCATAGGAGGCAAGATACATGAGAAAAAAGAGCGCGGGGATGGTTTTGATAAAATCCGCTGACGTGGTGTGTACCACACCCAAAGCTTCCGCAATCGTCAGTCCAATACCAATGATCGAAATCAATTCGAGGCGTATCAAAAATCCTTTCCGCAAAACGGGTCGGTAACGTTTAAAGAGTAACTGATTGATGCTTTGATTGCCATTGAGGGCTGTCATTGAAGGTTGATCGGGCGCGAGTTTGAGTTCTTTTTGTAAAGTCAGTCCTTCTGCGAGATATTTATTGTCCTTTTCATTCTCAACCCCAGTTGTTTCTGGCTGGTCACTCTCAATCAGATAGGTGATATAAGTCGTATTAGAGGTATGTTTGCGCACCCCAAAATAGCCCAATATCAATAATACCATCAGACCAGTGACTGGATAGGTCCCCAGGAGAAGTGGTGCCTGTTGATAATCTTGGAAAATGAGGAAAGCGATCATCAAGATGACGAGTGGCACAAACCACAAGAGTTCAAGGTAGGATTGGTTATGACCATGATATTTTTGCGCGACGAGTCGTTCACGTCCTTCACCCGCTAAGCTGAGTGCAAGTAGGGCGCCATAACTGTTCCAAAGTAACGTTGATGAGACCGGCGTGAATATTGCAAGTAAGATGAAACTCGGCAAGTAGCTGACCATTGTGAGTGCCAGATCTAGATAGCTCTGGCCGGCAAAGAAGCTAAAGCGGTCCAGTCTAAATGCGGTCATTGTCTCTGAACTCTGTTTGTCAATCGAACGGAATAGACTCGTTAGACCATGTGCCAACACCGGGGAAAGAATAAACCAGAAGCCAATCGTCAAATCAAGTGTTGCGGTGTTTTTACTGAATAAAGAGGCTGAATGATTAAACAGACCATTATCTAGAAGCGTCGCACCTAGGTAGCAAATCCCCAGTGTGAGGGCGGCACTAAATGGTCTCCAAATCAGCTGCAATCCAAGTAGGACACCATTCCAGACTGTCTTGAGGGCGATGGCATTATAGAAGCGGTTAGGCAGATGTTTGCCAATTAACGGCAGTTTTTGTAAAAAGTCATAGATGCCGTTCAGTTTTTTTACACGTGCGATTTTTTGAACGAAGATATAATCTCGTAATACGACGCTAATCTTCATCTGCTGATGCCTCCGAATCGGTCTTATCACTTAACATTGAAACCACTCGAGCTTCGAAGTAGCTCGTATGAATGTGCTTCGAGTCGACAGGTTGGAGTTGGTGATCATGAAGCAACACGATTTCATCGCAAAGTTCCTGCGCCAGCTCAAGAATATGAGTCGAGAAGATAATAATGGCATCTTTTTTGAGACTTAGAATGAAGTCTTTCATTTGTTTGGCTGCGACGGGATCGAAGCTTGTGAGCGGCTCGTCTAACAATAAAACGGGAGGATTCACGATTAATGAAACTAGCATCTGGACCTTATTCTGCATACCCGTCGAATAATCTCGAAGCAAACGCGTTTGGGCTTTCTGATCGATACCCACCTGAGTTAAGTGGGCCTTCGCGGAAATGTCGGGGTCTCTTAGACGTTCGCGATTAACGGCCATAAAGTAGGTAATGAACTCCAAACCGGTTAGAAAACTAGGTAAATGTGGTGTTGCATAGACATAGCTAATGTCTAATGGATTGTAGTCGTGCCAATCTTGCTCGTTTTCACCCATCAAAATTTCACCATTGTTCCAAGTTAAGTCCTTGGCAATGCAATTAAACAAAGTTGTCTTGCCGGCACCATTGCGTCCGAGTAAGCCGTAAATTTTACCAGACTCGAAGGTATAGTTGACCCGATCAAGAACAACTTGATCATTGAATGCTTTTGTTAAATCTTTGACGACTAATTCCATCTGAATCCCTCCCACTGTTAAGCCTAGTATATCAAAGATGGCGCTTGCTGTGATACATCTGACAATATTGTAAGGTTACTCGGCTGCGGACAATGATAGTCGGTAATATTTCAGTTCTCGAAGAACTTTGTTATAATTAAGGCTGAAACTGATGGGTTAGGTGCAAATATGAATTTAAAAGAAATGCAAGATAGGCAACAGCACATTCGAAATTTCTCGATCGTGGCACATATCGATCATGGCAAGTCCACGATTGCAGATCGTATTTTAGAGATGACCGATACGGTAGCTAAACGCGAAATGCAAAATCAATTGTTAGATAACATGGATCTCGAACGCGAGCGAGGAATTACAATCAAGCTCAATGCAGTCGAGCTTCATTATCATGCCAAAGATGGCGAGACATATATTTTTCACTTAATCGACACACCAGGACACGTGGATTTCACCTATGAAGTTTCACGGTCATTAGCTGCCTGTGAAGGTGCGGTGTTAGTCGTCGATGCCGCTCAAGGTGTTGAAGCGCAGACTTTAGCCAACGTTTATTTAGCGTTAGATAATGATTTGGAAATTCTGCCGGTCATCAATAAAATCGACTTGCCATCTGCAGATCCAGATCGTGTGAAGTCTGAGATTGAAGAGATGATCGGGATCGATGCAAGCGATGCCGTTTTGACGAGTGCAAAAGTTGGTACGGGGATTCCTGAGTTGTTGGAGCGCATCGTAAGCGACGTGCCTGCGCCGACTGGTGACCTCGATGCGCCATTGAAGGCACTCATTTTCGATTCGGTCTACGATAGTTATCGTGGCGTCGTCTTGAGCGTGCGCGTATTTGACGGTACCGTTAAGCGTGGCGATAAAATTAAAATGATGAATCACGGCAATATCTATGAAGTGACGGAAGTTGGTGTGATGTCACCCCAGGCCATCCAGCGTGATATCTTGATGGCCGGCGATGTTGGCTACTTGACGGCATCAATCAAGTCGGTTCAGGAAACCGATGTTGGTGATACGATCACGAATGCCGAACAACCAACGGAAAAAGCCCTAGCAGGTTATCGGAAGATTCAGCCGATGGTCTATTCGGGTATGTACCCCGTCGATAATGCAAAGTATGTCGACTTGCGTGAGGCACTGGAAAAATTACGGTTAAATGATGCTGCCCTCGAGTTTGAACCCGAAACGTCACAAGCTTTAGGTTTTGGTTTTCGCTGCGGCTTCTTGGGCCTGTTACACATGGACGTGGTGCAAGAACGCTTGGAACGTGAATTCGATCTTGATTTGATTATGACTGCACCATCAGTTGATTATCATTTGGAGTTAATAGATGGTACTGAACAGATCATCGAGAATCCGGCGCAAATGCCAGATCCGTCCAATGTTCGCAAGATCCAAGAACCGTTTGTGAAGGCTGAAATCATGGTGCCAAATGAATATGTGGGGCCAGTGATGGAGTTGGCACAGCGTAAACGCGGTGAATTTGTCACGATGGATTATCTAGACGAGTATCGGGTCAATGTCATTTATCAGTTGCCACTCTCAGAGATTATTTATGATTTCTTCGACGACTTGAAGTCGAGTACCCGCGGTTATGCCTCACTTGATTATGAAATCAGTGGTTATCGAGCGAGCAACTTAGTTAAAATGGATATTCTTTTGAACGGCGAATCCGTAGATGCTTTGAGTTTCATTGTTCATCAGGATTTCGCGGCAGAACGTGGACGCTTGATTGTTTCAAAGCTTAAAGAAGTGATTCCACGTCAACAATTTGAAATTCCAATCCAAGCAGCCATTGGCAATAAGATTTTGGCTCGATCGACCATCAAGGCTTATCGGAAGAACGTCTTGGCCAAGTGTTATGGCGGTGATATTACCCGTAAGCGTAAGCTGCTCGAGAAACAAAAAGCAGGCAAGAAACGCATGAAGGCCATTGGCAACGTCGAAATACCTCAAGAAGCATTCATGACCGTTTTAAAAATCAACGATGACGACATTAAAGGTAAATAATCAGACGCGAGTCTAATCGGCATGTTATAATACGATGCAATTCAAAACGACACCGCTGCCGTTTGGTAAAAGAGGAATCAATTAAAATGAAAAAAACGGGTCGAAAAAAGACAACACATAAAGTTCTCAGTACAATTGGCATTGTGTTGCTATTCTTAGTGGGTTTGGCATTAGTATTTAACCAGCAAATCAAAGATCGTTTGGTGGCCTTTTCAACTCAAAATAAGATTGAACAGGTGACTACTGAACAAATTTCAAAGGCCAAGCATGCTAACGCCAGCTTTGACTTTGATTCGGTTCAAAGTGTAGACACGCAACAGATCGTCAAGGCGGCCACGAATAATGACGCCGCAGTCATGGGGAAAATTGCCATCCCCGCTGTTAACTTATCCTTGCCAATCGTCAAGGGAGTCAGCGAAACCGCGTTAGCGACTGGCGCCGGAACGATGAAGCCTAATCAAGTGATGGGCGAAGGCAACTATGCCTTAGCGGGCCATCATATGAATAATCCATATATTTTATTTTCACCCGTCACACGGACACAAATCGGACAATTGATCTACCTCACAGATCTTAAGAAGGTTTATGTCTACAAGATCGATCACAAACAGGTGATTCAGCCGACGCAAGTGAGTGTGATTGACGATCAGGCTGATAAAAAAAAGATCACATTGATTACCTGTGCCCAAAAAGGAACGCATCGTTGGGCGGTTCAAGGTCAATTACAACGCGTTGAAAAGGCAACAAAAGCAAATTTAGCGGTTTTCTAATCACAGATATTTAATAATTGGAGTTTTGAGTGTGCAGTATCCATGGCTTGAACCGAAAAAAATAGATCCAAATCGGGTTGCGCAAATCCAGAAATCGTTGGGTTTGCCAACTTTTGTTGTGCAAATTTTAATTCAGCGTGGTTATGATTCTACTGAGAAAATCGAACAGTTTTTGAATCTTGACCTGGCGGGATTAACGACGCCTGATCATTTCCACGATTTAGATAAGGCAGTTGCTCGTATTGAAGAAGCAATCGAGAACAATCAAAAAATTACAATTTATGGTGATTATGACGCAGATGGTGTCACGAGTACTTCAATTCTTGTCGAAGCCTTTGAGACGCTTGGTGTGGATGTGAACTATTATATTCCGAGTCGATTCAAAGATGGCTATGGCCCCAATCTGGCCCGTTACCAGGCGATTGTCGCTGATGGCACCGAATTGTTGATCACGGTCGACAATGGAATTTCCGGGCACGAGCCGATTGCCTATGCACAATCACATGGCGTCGATGTGATTGTGACCGATCACCATGATTTACCTGCTGAATTGCCTGCAGCTTACGCAATTGTCCATCCACGTCACCCGGAATCAACCTGTTCGTTTGGCTATTTTTCCGGCGCTGGAGTTGCGTTCTACGTAGCATGGGCGCTGTTGGGTGACTTGCCAGTCGAACTCTTAGATCTGGCGGCTATTGGGACGATTGCCGATGTGATGCCATTAACGGCGGACAATCGGTTACTCGTTGCCGCTGGGTTGAAACAGATGCAGACGGGCGAACGCCTCGGATTAACCGCGTTAGCCAAATCAGCAAAGTTAGATTTGAGTCAAGTGAATGCTCATGATGTTGGATTCATCATTGCGCCTCGCTTGAATTCACTTGGGCGAGTGAAGAGCGGGCGTCCAGCTGTCGTCTTATTGACGACGTTTGATCCAGA
The DNA here is from genome assembly GCF_001435835.1 of Lapidilactobacillus concavus DSM 17758. Classification (GTDB taxonomy): domain Bacteria; phylum Bacillota; class Bacilli; order Lactobacillales; family Lactobacillaceae; genus Lapidilactobacillus; species Lapidilactobacillus concavus. Next base: position 53,426 of record NZ_AZFX01000003.1, on the reverse strand, counting down.
TCAGGCAGCAGAAATCGCCCAAGACATTGAGGCGACCAATCAAGAGCGACAACAACTTGTTCAAGAAGTCGTCACTCAGGTTGCCGCAACCTTGGCCAATACGACGCAACCAACGGCATTGGTGGTTGCGGGGGAGAACTGGGCCGAGGGTGTCCTTGGCATCGTCGCGAGTCGGTTAGTTGATCAATATCAGTGTCCAACCCTCGTTTTGAGTATTAATCCTGAAACAGGGCTCGCCAAAGGATCCGGTCGCTCGCGGGGGAGTTTCAATTTGTTTGCCGCCTTAGACGATTTTCGTGAACAAATGGTCAACTTCGGTGGGCATGCAGGTGCAGTTGGATTGACAATCGCTGCAGATCAAATTGATGCCTTACGCGCACATTTGGTCGCGAACGCTGAGGAACACCAGGCCGAAGTTCATTCAACGACCGGAATTCAAGTTGATGTTGAACTAACGACCGATCAGATTCAGACGCTAACGCCAGAGTTAGTGGCGAGTATGACCGAAACGCTCGGGCCATTTGGAGAGCAAAACCCCGAGCCGGTCATCGAATTATCGCAACTGACTTGGCAAAGTTGGTCCGCAATTGGCAAGACGAAACAAACACTCAAGGGCGTTTTAAATGCACAGGTTGAGGCAATCGCCTTTCGAATGGGCGAGCTCGCCCCACAACTGTCCAGTCCGCTGCCAGTGACGCTAATCGGGTCGCTAGGGATGAATACTTGGAATAAGCAAACAAAAGTTCAGATTAACGTTTTGGATTTTGATTTATCTGCCAAAGAGCAGAACACGCTTCGAGACGTGACGCCGGTTACTATCGGTCCGGAAGTAACAACGGCGCGTGCAACTTTAACGACAAGTCAGCCATCCGCTAGCCAATCAGAGCCTCGACTGTCGCCGGATTCAGGTCAGTTAGCCACCACAGATAAAAAGGTTCAGTTACAGGTGGCTCAGCACGATGTGACGGTGATTGATTGGCGCCAAAAAGCATTTGATGAAGAGATTTGGTCGCAGCCACAAACTTATGTCTGTTTTAACCCTAAACTTGGTGCACAACTTCAAGCGCGTTTCACGAATTCAGTGCGTATCACTAACTTGCCACAACTTGAAGTTGCAGTGCAAGACTTATTATTTGTGGATCTCCCAACTGACATTCAGTTGTTCACACGCTATCTCAGTCATAGCCACGCCGCAAGAATCTATTTATTGTTCTACACGTCTCCGGCGATGAAAGAACGACTCCAGGTGCAGATTCCACAATTGCGTTACTTGTTAAAGGAGATTATCCAACAGCAGACGATCGAAGTTTCGCAGTTAACACTTTTTGCCCAGCATTGTCACTTGACAATGCAACAATTAAGTTTTGGATTAAGGGTGTTTTCTGAGTTAAATTTTGTTAAGATAGATAAGGAACGGATTCAAGCTCAGCCACAAGCACCGAAACGACCATTATCCGAATCGGCAACTTTCTTGCGCCAGCAAGCTTTGCAGAAGAGTTATCGAGAATTAGCTGTGGGCAGTCTCAAGCAGATCGAAACGTTCCTCAAATCAAGTCAGACTAGATAAGGATGTTAATTATGGCAGATACAAAAATAGATTTTAACGATTATATCGCTTCAATTCCTGATTTTCCAGAGCCTGGGATCATCTTCCGCGATATTTCACCATTGATGGCGAATGGTAAAGCCTATTCTGCAGCAACTGATCGCATTACCGCTTTCGCAAAAGCGCACGGCGCGGAAATGATCTGTGGACCGGAGGCTCGTGGATTCATCGTAGGTTGCCCCGTCGCCGATCGATTAGGCATTGGCTTCGCGCCGGCTCGCAAAAAGGGAAAGTTGCCTCGTGAAACTGTCTCCGTCAAATTTCAACTTGAATATGGGGAGACAGAATTATTCATGCACAAAGATGCGGTTCAACCTGGTCAGAAAGTCTTGATCGTTGACGATCTTCTGGCAACGGGTGGTACCGTCGCTGCAACGGCTAATCTGGTTGAGCAACTCGGCGGCATCGTTGTCGGGACTGCCTTCTTGATCGAATTGAAAGAGCTCCACGGTCGTGACAAAATCAAAGATTACGACTTATTCGCATTGATGGAATACTAAAATTGATAAGAGATACCTGAGACACGCTATTGTGGCGTGTCTTTTTTGCGATTTAAATCCTCAAAATAGTTAAAAAAACACTTGAGATCAATTCGGTCTCAAGTGTGGTTGATCCTTAAAATAATTTAAAATTCCGATCGACGTCATGGTCAATTTGACACGGATTGTAGCGCCGATTGAGTATTGGTTTCGAACGCGGCCGTTTAGTTGGACTGGAGTTACCATGTTTGAAAACGGCCCAGACGACCAACGGTTGCACAATCAGAAGAAGAAAGGCCGCTGAAATGGCGAGGATTGCGATGGTCCGAAGTTGTTCCTCTGTAAAGTGAGCAGAGAGTTGATCTTCTAAGTACTGTTCGAAAGCGTTGAGCTTATCTTCACCTGGCTCATGACGAACGAGTTGTTGTTGGTGCGTCTGAACTGAGATGAGTGGTTCGTCTGTCTTCGCGAGATAAACTGTCCCTAAGACAAGAATGAGTGAAAGGACAAAAATAAGATAAGTATGTCGTTGAATAAATGTTTTCAAAGTAAGCGCCTACAGTTTCATTTAATGATTCAATCATAATTGATTTCGAAACCGTTTTCAAGTCTTTTTGTCAAATGAAAGTGATATATTATAATAAAATTTACACTTGGCAGGTTGATGGGAGGTTTGAACCGTTGAAATTGATGATCATTGGTAGTCCTGGTAGTGGCAAATCCACCTTTGCTAGGCGTCTTGCCGAGCAATTGGACTATCCCATCTTCTATCTGGATCGCTATTGGCACCAGACAGATTACAGTGAGGCTGCGAAGCAACGTTTTATTCATGAACAGCAGACTTTTTTACAGTCGCATCTTGATTGTATTATTGATGGTAATTATGTCGGTTCGATGGCGATCCGAATGCAAGGCTCTGATGTGATCCTCTGGCTACAAGTTTCGCGTTGGCGTGCCGTCTGGCGGGTCATCAAACGGTCAATAGCGACACGATGTTTTCATGAGACGCGCCCCGATATGGCACCGAGCTTCCGTGAGCATTTTGATTGGGAGTATCTGAAGTTTCTCAAGTTTGTGTGGGATTATCCTCGAGCTAATCGCCAAGAAATCCCACGAATTCATCAACAGGTCGCATCAGGAAAGCCGTTGTTGATCATACGGAATGATACCGAAAAAGAAGCGTTTCTCACTAAGCTTGTCAACCAGACAAAGAAACCAGACAAAGAAAATAGATGAAGGAGATCGACGATGAAAAAATTACGTCTACTCGTTTTATTAGGATTATTGCTGACTGTGCTTTCGGGATGCAGTTACTACAAGTCAACCTATCAAGGGAAAGAAGCCTATGCTGTCGTTCCCGAGGCGGTCAAAATGAAATCAAAGAATAGTGATGGTTCAGATTACAAAAAAGATGGGCGTCAGTATTATTACTACAGCTATGATTTCAAATAGGTCCTAACCAACGGCACAACAAAATCGGTTAGCTGGCATAGTCAAGAGTCCGCAGATCCAAAACCTTTGATAGCAGGCAGCTATGTTTATGGTCAAGTTTCGGATAAGCGCGTCGTTGAAGGCCCTAATCCAATAGCGAAAGATAAAATTCCAAGCAAGGTTCTAGATAAAATTGAACCGTAGTTGGCAATTTAAAAAATAAAAAGCGGTTTTCTTTGACATTCGCAGCTATCACGCGTATGATAAATAACATTCGCTACCAAGACCGTTCAAGCAACATGAAACAAGAACGGAGGTTTTATCTATGAAATATCGTATTCAACTTAATACGAACACCCAAATTTTTACAGTGATCGATACTGAATCAAAGAAATCTGCAGAAGGTATCACGATTCAAGAAGCTGTTAAAAAAGTCCAATTCTAATTGACCACTAAATCTAAAATAGTTATCAATTGAAATTAAAGACACGACGGTAAGCACAAAATCCATTTTGGATTTTGTGCTTTTTTCAATCCCTGAAATCTCGTTAAAGATCAACCACTTATCCTTGATTGATCCGAATTTAAGTTTCGAAGGGAATTTGCATGAGCGCTATTTTGAAATTAATGGTTAATTGAACAGCGAGGGTATCCTATTGATGTAACCAGAATTTAGAGGATCCGCGAATGATCATATTGTTTGTTAAATTTCTTTAACCATGATTACTGGAGGTTTTTTTACGACGCTATTTCAGGCGGTTGTTGTTGGAATAATTGCCTACTCGTACGGTAACCAGGGCATGAGTCAAACTGCGGCGTCCAAGGCTATTGGGCAAGAAGTCGACGTAAAAACTGAAAAGCTGACTCTGAAAATTTTCAGTACTGTACAACTTGTCACCTTCGTTCTGAGCTTGATTTTTTATCTCACCTTTAACCACAATTTCGTGTGGGAATTAATGACTGTCTTTTCATTGTCAAGTTGGGGGGTATTTGCGATGATTCAAATCATAGCTGGTGTGACGTTGGCGATTAAGAAAAGTAAGTAACCGATTACATGACTCATGACTATTATAATTGTGAGTGGTATAATCAAGACTCCAGAATACAACAGTTAATTTAACGGGAGAGATGTTCGGTATGAATATTCGACTTGCAGTGCTTGAAGATGCTGAAGAAATTCAAAAGGTTAACACTGAAGAATTGCATTATGATTATCCGTTAGGGAAAACCAAAGAAATGTTGAAGTTAATTTTATCACTGGACTGGCAAGTGATTTATGTTGCTGAGATAGACGGGGAGTTTGCTGGCTATGTACAAGCACACAAATATTTAGGGACCTTTGGTGATTTGTTTGTTAATATCATGGCGCTTGCTGTTTCTAGTCAATTTCAAGGTCATGGTGTTGGAAAAGCACTTATGACAGCCGCGGAAACATGGGCAAAGGATATTGGTGCAGAAGGCGTACGCCTTAATTCGGGAGAAGAACGACCCGGTGCACATGTATTTTACGAAAAGATTGGCTACGAAAAGGCTAAATTTCAAGCAAAATTTCAAAAAGTGTTTTAACGATGATACAATCAGATCCTCCCAATTGCATTTCAAGCTTAAACTTGCTATCATGTCATTTGAAAGGGAGGTGATGTCTTTTGAGTAAATCTCGTAATTATCTGAAGGCATCAGCCTCTAATCTGATTGCCTAGTCGATCAGAGTGAGACTGATAGCCAAAGATTGGCCGCCTAAATTTTAATAGGCGGTCTTTTTATCGCTATCGATAAGTGAGGGTGTCCTGAATTGTCCAAGCGTAAAAGCAAACTTCAAAAAACATTAGTTGAAAAAATCTTAGATCGTGCCAAAATTGCCTATGAACAGGTTGAATTTGATCTTGAGGATCAAGCACACGAAACAGACCGCGAATTTGTGTTTAAGACCCTAGTCCTCAGCGGTGAGAAGACAGGGCCAGTGGTGGGGGTTGTGCCAATTGCCGAACATCTTGATGAGCGTAAGCTAGCCGAAGCGTCTGGAAATAAACGAGTTCGGATGGTGCCCTTGAAGGAACTAGCCGAAACGAGTGGCTACGTTCATGGCGCAAATACACCGATTGGGATCTACGAACAAGATCATTTCCCGATTTTTATTGACCAGACTGCACTGAAGATGCCTTACATGCTAGTTTCCTCTGGAAAATTAGGCCGTTCAGTCCGACTATTGCCTCAAGATCTCATTGACTTTGTTCACGCAGAAGTCGTTGATTTAATTGTGTCAGAATAAATAGGGAGTGAGAGAGATGTTTAAAACGCCCGCGAATCGGTTTGCTAGCTTCGGTGTGGTTGCCGTGTTGCCCGGTGAATTGATTGATCAGATTTGGCTGATTATCGATCGCCAATTGAAGGGACTTTTCCCACTGAATGAGCAAGTTTTGTCGTTCGAACTACGTGAGAACGATAAACAACAGGTCCAATATATTTATTATCTTGAAGACAACAATAACGCCATCGCTTTTGACACCGATTATGCCTTCCAGGAAGATTTTCCTGAAGCTTTGTTGGTCTACGATGATGGCAAGGCACAGACGATTTTGTTACCTTCCGAAGCCGATTAATGTCGGCTTTTTTTGATTGTGCCAAAGAGTCGAACGCAAAGATGTGGTGTACTCATTTGGCAATTCATTGATGAAAACGATCGGAGTTTATGATGGAAATTCGTTTATTGCGCTATTTTTTAACGATTGCCAATGCAGGGACGATATCGCAAGCTGCCCGCATTCTTCACGTTACCCAGCCGACATTAAGCCGTCAATTGAAAGCGTTGGAGCAGGAATTAGAGACCGAATTATTTAGTCGGGATAAGCAGCATTTGCAATTTACCGAGGCGGGGCGTTATCTTAAGAGTCGCGCGGAAGAAATTTTGGCGTTAACAGACGCGACGACGCAAGCATTCGCAGATCGACAACAAGAATTATTTAGCGGCCATTTGGCAATTGGTTGTGTAGAATCTGCTAATTCTGCGTTTGTTGCACAGAAGCTGGAGGAATTTATGGCGACTTATCCGCAAATCACTTTTGACCTCTACACACAGACGAGTGATGCGATCGTCGATCAACTTGATAAGGGATTATTGGATTTAGCCGTCTTGTTAGAACCCATCCAGACTGAAAAGTATCACACATGGCAACTGCCTCAAATCGAATGTTGGGGCTTGTTGGTTTCAAAGGATTCACCACTTGCTCGGCAAGAGGCCATCCTGCCTGAGCAAGTGACACAATTACCGCTGCTGATTTCCACACGTCCGGATGTTCAAGCCTTGATTGCCACTTGGTCCAAACATGCACTTAACGAGTTGCAAATCATCGGTAATTTCAACTTGAGTTACAATGTGATTCCTTTGGTTGCGCATCAAGTCGGAGTTGCTGTTAGAATTGAAGGGGCACCGATTGATCAAGAACAGCTTAAATTTGTACCATTTGAACCTGCATTGACCACTTGCGGTGTGTTAGTTTGGCGGCGTGATCGTGAGGTTTCGGCCGTTGCTCATCGATTTATTCAACTTTTTGCTGACTAGACGATCATCTATGCCTCTGACGCATGGATTGCTTTAAAATAAGCATTAGACAGTGAATTTGACGAGGCTTATAGTTGTGGTAAGACGATGTTGAATAAGGAATGAATACCGATGGTAAAACACGATTCGGTTGAAAATAGGGTAATATTTCCCCGCGGGCCGAAAAACGATGCGTATGCAAAGTATTTCGTAGGTCAAAGCTACTTGCAAGGTTTAGTTGCGGATCCAGAAGTGACTATTGGTGTGGGCAATGTGACCTTTGAGCTAGGTTGCCGCAATAATTGGCATATCCACCATGATGGGTACCAAATTCTGTTGGTGACGGGTGGCGAAGGCTGGATTAGGAGGCCGGTCAACCAGCACGTCATCTGGTCACCGGCGATGTTGTCGTCACGCATGATGGTGTAAAGCATTGGCATGGCGCGACGAAGGATAGCTGGTTTAGCCACGTCGCCATTACTGCTGGTGGCTAGAGCCTGTTAGTGAGGAACAATATGCAGCAGTTGAAACTGCATTTGAACAGGAGGACAAATAAGTGGTCAAAAAACAAACCGCTGGTCATGAACAACTGGGTGATTTTGCGCCGAAGTTTGCTGAATTGAACGATGACGTGCTCTTCGGTGAAGTCTGGTCACGAGAGTCGAAACTTTCCGCCCATGATCGGAGCCTGATCACGGTATCCAGTCTGTTGACACAGGGTGTCCCTCAATTAGAGGCACACCTCCAAATTGCAAAAGAAAACGGTGTGACCAAAGATGAAATCGTCGAGTTGATCACGCACTTAGCGTTTTACGCCGGTTGGCCGAAAGCATGGTCAGCATTTGCACTTGCTAAAAAGATCTACACAGATTGATCGAACTGTTTTGTTTTGAATCACTGATCTGGAGGCCTCTTTCGAAAGTTAATCTTTCGTTAGAAGCCTTTTTTGTCTCTTGTCGTCCGTTGACAGGTGGTAGTCTGAGTTGCGAAACACTTATGATTGTGTGCGATGCCTTGGTAGGTCGCGATCATCTCAGGATGTTTCATAAGTACGGCTAGTGGAATTGCTTAACCGCCCCCAATCCACTTGCTGATCAACGACTGATATTTGTCCGACCCGTTCGCTGTTAAATGATTCACGTCACTGTTATAATTATTTTTAACATCAACGAGTGGGGGATTTATGCATGAAAAAAGCAAAATCAAATGATGTGGATGTGACGGGATGGGTGCTCAATCAAATCGTTCAGCTTGGTTGGCATCAGCTTGCTTCCGAACAACTGAAACACCAGACTTGGTTAAATAAATCTTTACAACAGTTGCCTCCCATATAAGGCGCTGCTAAGAGTCGTTTAGCAACTCGATCATTTATCATGAACGATGGCGAGACAGTCTTGCCAGTTTTAATTGCGTCTCAAAGCCACGTCAAGCGGCTAGTTAAGAAAGATAATCAGGGCCTTGTGATCTTGCGTAATCTTCATGGAAAATTTCATTTTGAAAAAGTAATCTCCAAGTACGCGGTTAATACTGCGGCGTATGCGGCGAATTGCGTTGTTCAAGAGTTTGATTATCACGAAGTCTTGGCTATCGGCGTCAATAGTTGGCCTGAAACATCTGGTCAGTGGCGTCATGAGATCGCCGCGTATCTATTGACGACGGAAAATCCGGAATTACCGCTTTTTATCACGGAAGCCACAGACTTATCATTCTTGAAGCGCGAGAATGTGCGGCCATTTTTTCAAAAAATCAATGAAGTTCTTGAGGCACCTGAAGAGCTACATCGTCGTGCGATTCGCGACGAAACGCGATTGGATATGGTGCTCAAACATCTGAATCAGACTTTGCACGATCAGAATGGCATTTTACCACGCTATCGTATTTTTGTTGTTTCGGCGTCATTGCTAGCTTCCATTGGCGTGCAGCATCGCGGCAGTGATGACGAAGTGCCACCTTTGGATCCACAAGAATTAACGGGTGAATGTGCACCAGGTCAAACTGATGGCGATAAGATTTTCAAGAAAGTCCAGGCAGCGTTACATGCTTGTCATTTACCAGACGCCAAGATCAAGCAAATTATGTCGGTGCTGGAAGGTACACTTGTCAGCAACAATTTAAATACTAAAGAAACGGATGGGATGACCGCCGTTGCCAAAATCTATTGTGAAATTTATGATGAATTACGACCTACCTACCTGACGGCCGATATCTCTGACTTTACCGGCTGCCTTTTTAATGTCATGAATTCTTGGGTGGACGTTCCAGATGGTGGGGCCAATGACGTTGTGTTGACGCCGCGTTACATTACTGATTTGATGGCACGCATTTGTACCGTCGATATGAATAGCTATGTCTGGGACTGGGCGTTGGGTTCTTGTGGCTTTCTGATCTCTGCCATGCATTTGATGCTGAGAGATGCGCACGCGCAATTGAAAAATGATCCAGAAGCTTATCAACGTAAAATCTCTGAGATCAAGACGAGCCAGTTACTCGGTGTTGAGTTATTACCCGATATCTACATGCTGGCTGTTTTGAATATGATTTTAGTTGGTGATGGGTCGACAAATATCGTCAATGCCGATGCAATTAATGGTTACGACGCAACTTATGCCTATGATAAAAGTAAAAAATTCAAGGCGAACGTTTTCTTATTAAATCCACCATACAGTGCAGAAGGTAATGGGTTGATCTTTGTTCAAAAGGCGTTTGAGCAGATGAGCTCAGGTATGGGTGCAGTGATTATTCAAGACTCTGCCGGCGCAGGGCGTGCGATGGCAATCAGTCAGCGGATCTTGAAGCATAATCGTTTGGTGGCTTCAATTCGGATGCCAAACGACTTATTCAAAGCGAGTGTTCAGACATCAATTTATGTTTTTAAGGTCGGAGAACCGCATCAAGCTAACGATCAAGTCCGGTTCGTCGATTTTTCGAATGACGGTTATCTGCGGACGCATCGCAAAAAGCCATTTCTAACCTACGAGATGTTGATCACGCTCACGAACGCTACCAGGAACTCGTGGGAATCATCCAAGGAAAAGTTGCTGAACCCGAGTATTATCCACTTGGTGAAACGTATTTTATTGATACGATCGATCCGAGTGCCGGGAACGACTGGAATTATGCACAACATAAGAAAAACGTGGCCGTCCCCAAGACGTCGGACTTTAAGTCGGCGGTTTATGAGCATCTTGCCTGGGAAGTTGCCAGTGCACTCAAGTCACAAGCAAAGTCGACAGCGGCCATTCGATCGACGGACGAACAATTGCAACAACTGGCTCGGACGTTCCAAGTCGCCCGCCAAGAATTTAAGATCGAAGAGTTATTCGAGAAGGTGCCAACGAAAAAACTGCCTTATAAGGCGCAGGATCTCAAGGGCAAACACGATGATGTTTATTGCCTACCTGCGCTGACAGCTGGTATCGAAAACCAAGGGCTGGCCTATTATGTCCCACGTCAAGGTGCGACCATTCTGAAGCGAGTGATTTCGGTTTCAGCGAATGGTGCGAATACGGGGGCGATGTTCTATCAGCCGAACGAATTCACGGTGCTGCAAGATAGCTACAGTATTCGTTACAAACACCAAGAACTAACGGATAATCAATATCTCTATTTTGTCGCCGTTCTGCAAAAATCAATCCGTGGTAATTATGATTGGTCCCACAAGGCTAATTGGGAACGCATTAAATCAGAGACCGTCAATATTCCGGTGGCTGAGGGTCAAGTCGCCTTGAATTATATTGAAGCGTATATGGCAATGATTGTGCGCGCCGGTATGAATCGAATCAGCCAATTTATGTTACAGCATGGCTATTCACAATCAACAATCGTCCAAGAAACGCCGCCCAGTCTGGATAAACGTTCATTTTCCGCCCAGGCGTGTGAACCTGGGAGCCAAGAACAGTCTGCAATCATTCGCGAACTAGACGATCATGATCGTCATTATTTCAAAAACGTCGATTAGTGGTGAGGTGACTGCAAACGATCGAGCGAGGTTAACAATCGTGGTGCATTCAAACAGGTCGTTAGCCGAATTAAGGGCTTATTTCTGCGAACCATGGTAAAATAAGCTTAACTAAATTTAATTGAAAGAAGGAATTATCATGACTGCAGGTATTGTTATCATTATTGTCGTTGTTATCTTAGCAATCATTATTGCCGCCTTATATAATGGCATGGTCAAGGCTCGAAATTTAACAGACGAGGCAGAAAGTCAGATCGGCGTTCAATTGAAACGCCGTGCAGACTTGATTCCAAACTTGGTCAACACGGTCAAAGGTTATGCGAAACACGAGCATGATACCTTGATGGATGCCATCCAGGCGCGTGGTGTTGCCAATGGCCAATCGCAGGCAGATCCACTCTCTGATTTGCAGAAGCAGGCAGATGTGATGGGGGATGACCGTCAACCAATCGCAAAGCGTGCTCAAGCGGATAGTCAAGCGACTCAAGTTTTAGGGCATTTGTTCGCGGTTTCTGAGAATTATCCAAATTTGAAGGCGGCACAAAACTTCAGTCAGCTGCAAGAAGAGTTGACAACTACGGAGAATCGGGTAGCGGCGTCAAGAACAAACTATAATCGAACCATTCGCGATTACAACAACAAGATCGAAGTCTTTCCGACGAATATCTTTGCTGGCATGTTTCATTTTACCAAGAAGGAGCAATTGCCTATTGAAGAGTCAACGAAGACTGCGCCAGAAGTTAAGTTTTAATTGGATCGATGCAATGGTGAACAGAAGGTGTGTGATCAGTTATGCGTAATCACTTAGATACACTGGAGGCACAGGTTCAATCCAATAAGAAACGCTCATTGTGGGCGATTATTGCTTTTTTTGCTTTGATCAACGTGATTTTTGTTGCCTTAGTTTTGATTTTTGGCGGAACCCAATCAAGTGCGACTGAAACCAATCAGCAGCCCTGGTTCTGGTTGATCATTCTGGAAATCATCTTAATTGTTTATATAGGTTTTCAGTATTGGCAAAATGGTCGAAACATTCTGAGTATGAACAAAGGTCAAGAAATCACCGAATCTACAACTGACCCTGACCAGAAGCGTGTTTACAATATTGTCACCGAGATGAGCTTAGCCGCCGGGCTACCCATGCCCAAGGTTTATTTGGTTCCAGATCCGTCACCTAATGCATTTGCGACAGGGATGCGTCCAGATAAGGCGAGTATTGCGGTAACTCAGGGTTTGATCGATCTGATGGATCGTGAAGAACTGGAAGGTGTCATCGGCCATGAGATGAGTCACATCAAGAACTATGATATTCGAGTCACAACACTTTCAATCGCTTTGGTCGGGTTTATCACGATTCTTGGCTATGGCTTGCTCCGATTTGGTCGTGTGATTGTTTATAGTAGTGGTGGTCGCCGTTCACGTGATGATAAAGATAATAATTCAACGCAACTAATTGGATTGGCCATGTTATTAGTGGGAAGTTTGATTATTCTGATTGGCATCCCGTTGAGTTATCTGCTTCAGAAGTTCTTATCACGCAAACGCGAAGCACTTGCAGATGTTTCCGGTGCAGAGTTAACTGGCAACCCTTGGGGACTCATCAAGGCGTTTCGGAAGCTTCAGGAGCCTCAGCCGGCAGCCAAAGTGCTCTCGCCTAATACAGCACAATTATGTTTAGTAGAACCACTTTTTGGTAAAGCCAAAAAACGTTCATGGTGGTCGCGAATGATGGATGATCATCCACCGCTAGATGAGCGAATCAAGAATTTACAATTAGTACTGGGGGAACAACCTGAACCTGGGTCAGATCCCGAATAAAACATGCTGAGAAGCATGTTTTTTTGCACGCGCGATTTCGATTCAAAGGAATAAAAAAACGTCCAAGCAAAAACGCAGGTTGCGTAGTTGCTCGGACGTTAAGAAACTCAGTAGGTCAGTTGCCGTGATTAGATGTGTGCACGATAAAGACTAATAACTTTACCGAGAATAGTGACGTCTGACAGAATAATAGGCGCCATTGTGTCATTTTCAGGTTGAAGCCGAATGTGATCTTTCTCTTTGAAGAATCGTTTGCAGGTTGCTTCATCTTGATCAGTCATGGCAATCACAATATCGCCATTCTTGGCTTCGCGTTGTTGGCGCACGATGACTTGATCACCACTAAGGATGCCAGCGTTGATCATACTTTCACCGCGAATCGTGAGCATGAACAGGTTATTATCATCGAGATCGAGTTCAGGTGGCAATGGAAAATAGTCAGTTGCTTCCTCGACGGCCAGAATTGGTTCCCCGGCGGTCACAACACCGAGCAAAGGAATCTCTTTCTTGGAGATTCCCAGCTCGTTGAGTCCGTTATCAGTGACCTCGATTGCTCGAGGTTTTGTCGGATCGCGTTGAATGAGGCCTTTCTTCTCAAGCCGGGAAAGGTGTCCATGCACCGTCGAGGTCGACGAAAGGTTCACCGCCGCACCAATCTCGCGCACTGTTGGTGGATAACCGCGGTCAGTGGCCGTATCATATATGTATTGTAGGACTTCGAGTTGTTTCGCGCTAATTGTCTTTGTCATGTCAGGCACCCCGATAATATGTTAATATAAACATAACATAGAAGCTAGCGAAAATCAAACTTATGTTCGTGTTTTTCATGCTGATAAACAGTGGCGTCTCGCCATCGTCATTGATCAATGATAAAGGAGTGTTTGTGATGTCAGCAATCGATCCAGAATTAATTGCGCGAATCAATGCCTTAGCGGCTAAAGCCAAAATCGAAGCATTAACCGAGGAGGAAGTCGCTGAACGGGCGCGACTTCGTCAGCAGTACTTGAAGGAGTTCCGTGCTGGTTTTCGCACGCAGGTTGAAGATTTACGTGTCTTCAATACAGATGGCAAAGAAGTGACGCCAGCTAAGGTTCGTCGTATCCAACGTGAGAAGGGTTTACGGGATGATGAGTAAATTTTAAAAATTCTCATTTAATTATCAACTGATAAGCTTGCATATTGATAGGTAAATTGGGTAGAATGGTAGAAGAATTCATTATTAAGGAGTTTTTTTAGATGAGCACAGGATTAGCAATTGTTTTAATTATTTTAGCTTTGATCTTGGGTGCGGTCGCTGGTTTCTTCGGTGCACGTGCTTATATGAAGAAGTATTTCCGGGACAATCCGCCTGTCAATGAAGACATGATGCGGACGATGATGGTTCAAATGGGCCAGAAGCCGTCAGAAAAGAAATTACATCAGATGATGACTGCCATGAAAGCTCAGCAACAAAAGAGTGGCAAATAGCTTTGATCTGTGCAGTTCTTTTGCAGGCGTCTTGACGCCTGCTTCTTTTTGTCTTAAGGACAATAAGATGACGCTTTCAGAAGACGCTCGGTGGTTTTACTCAACGAAGTAAAACGCTGAAATCAACACGTCTCCTGAAGAATAATGCGAGGTTTTTATGGGAATTTTTAAGAAATTAGGTTGGTTTTTTAAACAACAAAAGAAACGCTATATTGCGGGTATTTTATTCTTGCTTCTAGTTGACTTGGCCGGCGTTGTACCACCTCGTGTCATCGGCATCTTAGCTGACTTGATGAACGAGCGTCGATTGACCACACGTCTCTTGTTCATGTGGGTAGGGCTGCTACTGATTGCGGCAATTTTTCAATATCTGAGCCGTTATGGCTGGCGAAATATGATTTGGGGTGGCGCGGCCACACTGGAGCGTGAACTGCGAACGAATTTATTCAGTCACTTTTTAAAAATGGACGAAACTTTCTTCCAGCGTCACCGAACCGGTGATTTGATGGCCCACGCGACCAATGATTTAAATGCCATTCAAAATGTTGCTGGATCCGGTATTTTAACTTTTGCGGACTCAATTTTGACGGGCGGAACCACGATTATTGCCATGATCGTATTCGTCGACTGGCGCTTAACCTTGGTTGCCCTGATTCCAATGCCGTTACTTGCAATTTCTGCACGAATCTTAGGCAGTCGTTTACATCAAGCCTACGGTGAATCTCAGGCGGCTTTCTCACGATTGAATGATAAAACGCAGGAATCAATCAGTGGTATTAAGGTGATCAAGACATTCGGTCAGGCCAAAGAAGATATTGATGATTTTGAAGGCATTGTTGATAGAACAATCGATATCAACCGTAAAGTTTATCGAATCGACTCGTTATTTGGGCCAGTGACTTCCATGATTATTGGCTTAACTTATGCAGTCACGATTATGTATGGCGGCTGGTTGGTCACCACACATATGATTACATTAGGGCAACTTATTTCCTTCGTCAGTTATATTGGTACGTTGGTTTGGCCGATGTTTGCAATTGGTCGCCTCTTCAATGTCATTGAGCGTGGAAATGCCAGTTATGATCGCGTCTATCAACTTTTGGATGAGAAGAGCTTGATCAAAGAACGTTCTCACGCGACCGAACATTTGGTGGCAGGCGATATTAGTTATCACGTTGCCGCGTTCACTTATCCAGATGATGAAGAAGTCTCTCTGCAAAACATTGATTTCGACCTACCTGCTGGTGGCACATTAGGGATAGTCGGCCGTGTTGGTGCGGGTAAGACGACGATTATCAAGTTGCTGTTGCGACAATTCGATAATTACGAGGGTGAAATCAAAATTGGTGGTAAAAATATCAAGGATTACACCTTGGAGGGTCTCCTGTCATCCATCGGGTATGTCCCACAGGATAACTTCTTATTCTCAACCAGTATTCGTAATAATATTCGTTTTGCAGCGATGGATAAAACTCAAGATGAAGTCGAATCTGCTGCTCGTCAGAGTGCGATTCATGATGATATTCTGAACTTTAGTCGTCAGTATGATACTTTAGTCGGTGAAAAGGGTGTCTCGCTTTCCGGTGGTCAAAAGCAGCGTCTCGCAATTTCACGAGCACTGATCACGCTGCCGGAAATCTTGATCTTAGATGATGCGCTGTCAGCCGTTGATGCGAAAACTGAAGCAGCGATTTTGACCAGTCTGAAAGAGGACCGTTCAAGAAAAACGACGATTATTTCGTCACATCGTTTAAGTGGTGTGATGAATGCGGATCAGATTCTTGTGGTAGATGATGGCCGTGTTGTCGAACGAGGGACACATGATGAACTATTGGCGTTAAATGGTTGGTACGCCGAGATGTGGCGTCGTCAACAATTAGCCGCACAATTAGGCGTAGGAGGTGCTGAAGATGGCGCAAAATAATGATAGTAATCAAGAAGAAGGCTACCAGTCTGCATGGTCGAGAAGTATTACGACCAAGGAGCAGTTCAAGATCATTAAACGCATGATGCATTTTGCAATGCCGTTTAAGTGGCTCTTTATCGTTGCGCTTGTTTTTTCGGCACTTTTGGCAACGGTGAATATTTTATTGCCGCGCTTGCTCCAATATTTTATGGATCATTATTTGAACAAGGGCAACACCGCGTTTAAAATTATTTTAGGATTTGCGGCACTTTACTTTATGGGAACCATCTTAAAAGCAATCATGCAGTTTTTCAGCAACTTTCTGTATTCGATGGGCTCTGAGAAATCGTTAGAGGACGTTCGGCGGGCACTATTTCGTAAACTGCATACGTTAGGTATGCGTTATTTCGATTTAACGCCTGCGGGATCGATCGTCTCACGGGTGACGAACGATACCATGTCACTGATGGATTTCTTACAAGTATTCGCCTCGCTGATAACGGGACTATTTGCTGTTGTGACGGCCTTCATCGCGATGTATAGTACCAATGCTGTTTCCGCGTGGATCGTTTTGGCTTTCTTGCCGATTCTGGTTGTGTCGATTTGGTATTACTCGCATTATAGCTCGAAGGTTTATCGACACATGCGCGAAAAATTAAGTGAGTTAAATGTAAAGTTGAATGAATCAATCGAAGGAATTTCAATCATTCAGGAATTTCGCCAGGAACATCGTATTGGCCGGGAATTCGAGCAAACGAACCAAGATTACTTGGACGCGCGCAAGGCGATGATTCGGACAAACTCACTGCTTTTATCGACATTGATCGATTTGCTATACGCGGTTGCCATCGTTGTTGTGTTGACGCATTTTGGCTTGTTAGCACAGCATCAATTCGTCGAAGCTGGTGTGATCTACGCGTTTACAACGTATGTATCTAACTTCTTCAATCCAATGGATGACATGATGGATTCATTGTCTGCGTTGCAAGATGGTGTTGTTGCAGGCAGCCGTATTTTGAGAATTCTTGATGATCAAACCACTGCGCCGGCACAAAATGAGGGGGCACACGGCGAGATCACGACTGGTAAAATTGAGTTCCGCCACGTCTCATTTTCCTATGATGGGAAGGATAAAGTTCTCGACGATATTTCATTCGTTGCGAATCCTGGTGAAACAATCGGAATCGTCGGACATACCGGTTCTGGTAAGAGTTCTATTATCAATGTGATGATGCGGTTCTATGAATTTTATGAGGGTAAGATCTTAATTGATGATCGAGATATCAAAGATTATCCGATGGCCGAGATTCGTCGACGGATCGGGTTGGTTTTGCAAGATTCATTCATGTTTTACGGCGATATTTCGTCTAATATTCGTTTGTTCAATGATAAAATCACGGATCAACAAGTTGAAGACGCCGCAAAGTTTGTACAAGCGGACCATTTCATTGAAAAATTGCCAGGCAAATATCATGCGCGCGTGATCGAAGGTGGCGCTAAGTTTTCAAGTGGTGAGCGACAATTAATCTCATTCGCACGGACTGTTGTGACTAATCCGAAGATTCTTGTTCTGGACGAGGCCACTGCAAACATTGATACGGAAACAGAAACGTTGATTCAAGAGGGACTCCAACGGATTCGACGCGGCCGTACGACCATCGCAATTGCCCATCGTTTATCGACGATTAGGGACGCTGAACAGATCATTGTCTTGGATGCAGGCAAGATTGTTGAGCACGGCACGCATGACGAATTGTTGGCACAGAAGGGTCATTATTATCAGCTCTATGAATTGCAGCGGGGAAAGAACGTTGATCCCGCTTAATGTTGTGTGGCAATTAAAAATAGCCAACTGACAACCTTTTCTAGAATTAATCGATTGATGCCATCAAAAAAGCTTGGTCAAGAAAGTTTTACTTTCAAGATCAAGCTTTTGTTTTGGCTGCGAACATCGATGTGGAAATTCGTTTAAGCATTGGTACCGGCTATTTGAGCTTATTGGCTGCTTTCTCTTGATCCAGTTTTTTAGGATCTGGTTGGTAGACGAAGCTGGGATCAATTTGTCGATCCAGCTTTTGCCAAGCCGCTTCCATCTGCTCGTTAATGAGCGCCAACCCAGCTTCATTCAGTTTTTGCTTGCGATCAATGAGAATGGGATCACCAAAGCCGACCGTGACTCGACGTCGTTTGCAGAAGTCCTTGAAAGTTGTCGGACCCTGGTAGACAGCCGGAAGCAGGGGCACCTTCGCCATTTTGGCAATCAATGCAGCACCTCCCTTTAACTCAGAGGAATAGCGTGTTCCTGAAGGAAAAATAATCAGTGAGAGCTTGCCTTCTTTCAAGATGCGCACCGGAATTTTGACGGCAGATGGTCCTGGATTGAACCGGTCGACCGGAAAGGCGTGAGCGTGACGTAAAATCCAGCCAAGAATTGGGTTATGGAATAACTCCTTCTTAGCCATGAAGGAAAATTCACGTGGACTAGCCGCCAATGCAAAGATAATTGGTTCCCACCAGGTTCGATGCGGTGCGACTAAAATGTAGGGACCGTCGATCAAATTCTCTGGATTTGTCAGATGAGGACGTCCGTTTAACACCCAGACGATGAAACGGGCGATGGGACGAATAAATTTATAAAACATCATTTCACCTATTTTCATGGATTCAAAAAAATTATATCAGAAAAAAGAAGTTTTGGTATAATAATCAAGATACAATGTCATTTCCTGGTCAGTTATCATGCGAGATATCTGACCAGAATGACTGATTAAACCAGTCGATAAGGAGTGAGAATGTGACTGAACGAATCGATCAATTATATAATGGCGCGGTCAAAATCATTCAAAGTGATGATGTCTTCTCATTCTCGTTGGATGCGGTGTTACTGGCTGATTTTACCCGTTTGGGACCGCGTTATCAAGTCGTTGACCTTTGTGCAGGCAATGGTGCGGTCGGTCTATTTTTATCGCGGAAGACTAAAGGACCAATTACGCTTGTTGAAATTCAGCAGAAATTAGCGGAGATGGCACAGCGGTCGGTGGTACTCAACCATTTATCAGACCAAGTTCAAGTCGCCAACATTGACTTAAAAGAAGCACCGCAAATCTTAGGGAGTGATCAGGCAGATGCCGTCACCTGCAACCCACCTTACTTCGCAGATCACGAACTAAGCTTGAAAAATCCGAATCCTTACTACGCAATGGCGCGTCATGAAATTTCGACAAGTTTAAATGAAGTGCTTGCGGTGAGTGCTAAGTTGCTCAAGACGAACGGTCATTTCTTCATGGTGCACCGTCCGGAACGACTCGATGAGATCATGGTCAAGTTGCAGGCAAATCGATTGGCACCGAAACGTTTGCGGTTCGTTTATCCTAAAGCCGATCGAGAAGCTAATATGGTTTTGATCGAAGCAATCAAAGATGGCCGACCCAATGGTGTTCGTATCCAGCCACCACTAACTGTCTATCGTGAAGATAATACCTATACAGATGCTGTCAGCCAAATTTTGTATGGTACAGAAGAAAGGTGAGTCTCATTTATTATTGTTATGTGGTAAAGTGTGCCGACCAGACGCTCTATACGGGGACTAGTAATGATGTTGCCAAGCGGATTGCCACGCATAATGCTGGCAAAGGCGCGAAGTACACACGCACTCGGCGACCGGTCAGATTGCTCTACGTGGAAGCTTTTGCGGATAAATCGAGCGCCCTCAGATTTGAATTGCAATTTAAAAAGAAGTCGCGTGCTCAAAAAGAAGTTTATATTTCGACCCATCAATCCGCCATTTTACCCGATCAAGAATCAGATTAACTTTCAACTGAAAATTTCTTGCATTAGGTCGTGATTTCAGCTATAATAATTAGCGGTGTTATCACCAAATTCACACATTCTGTGATCGTGCCTGTGTTGCCAGTCCTGCTGGTGCAGGCACGAATCGAGCAGAATGGCGGAATAAAAACTAGGAGGATTTACATTATGGCAGTATTATCAATGAAACAATTGCTCGAAGCCGGTGTTCACTTTGGTCATCAAACTCGTCGCTGGAATCCAAAGATGAAACCATTCATCTTTACAGAACGTAACGGAATCTACATCATCGACTTACAAAAGACAGTTAAGATGGTTGACGATGCTTACAATTACGTTAAAGCTGTTTCTGAAGACGGCGGTGTCTTCTTGTTCGTTGGGACTAAGAAACAAGCACAAGATGCAATTGCTGAAGAAGCAACTCGTGCAGGCCAATACTACGTTAACCATCGTTGGTTAGGTGGTACATTGACGAACTGGAATACCATCCAGAGCCGTATCAAACGTTTGAAAGATATTAAGAAAATGGCAACTGATGGCACATTTGATGTGCTTCCTAAGAAAGAAGTCGCTTTATTGCTGAAGGAACAAGGCAAGCTTGAGAAGTTCTTGGGCGGTATCGAAGACATGCCTCGTATCCCAGATGTGATGTTCATTGTTGATCCTCGTAAGGAACGTATTGCAGTTAAAGAAGCTCAAAAATTAAATATTCCTATCGTTGCCATGGTCGATACAAACACTGATCCAGATGACATTGATGTGATTATCCCTTCAAATGACGATGCAATTCGTGCCGTTCGTTTGATTACTGCTAAGATGGCTGACGCTGTGATCGAAGGTCATCAAGGTGAAGATGATGTTGCTGCTGAAGAACAACAACCAGCTGCTGCAGAATCAGGCGACGAATCAATCGAAGAAATCGCTGAAAAAGTTGAACAATCAACATCAGATGCTGAATAATTAGTGAATGACAATCAGAGAGTTTGTCGCAAAACTTGGTTTTGTCACAAACTCTTTCTTTGTATGGTAAACTGAATTTACGGATGGCACTCAACCATCTCATATTCGAATTTAACCGTGATGTTTTATCACTTACTTTTAAATTTCTAGGAGGTTTCACTCATGGCAAAAATTACTGCAGCTCAAGTTAAGGAATTACGCGAAAAAACTAGTGTTGGTATGATGGATGCTAAAAAAGCATTGGTAGCTGCTGATGGCGACATGGAAAAAGCTATCGATGTCTTGCGCGAAAAGGGAATTGCAAAAGCCGCTAAGAAGAATGATCGCGTCGCTGCCGAAGGGTTAGCACAAATTGCGATTGATGGTAATGAAGCTGCTGTTGTTGAGGTTAACTCTGAGACTGACTTCGTTGCTTCAAATGATAAGTTCACGTCATTAGTTGACGAGATTGCAAAGGCTGTTGCTGCTAACAAACCTGCTAATAACGACGATGTTTTGGCCTTAAGTGTTGATGGTCAGACTTTACAAGAAAAGATCACTGCTTTAACGGCTGTGATCGGTGAGAAGATCAGCTTCCGTCGTTTCCAAATTTTGGCAAAGACTGATAGCCAAGCATTCGGTTCATACTTGCATAATGGTGGCGCAATTGCCGCACTTGTTTTACTTGAGGGTGCCGATGAAGAGACGGCTCGTGACGTTGCAATGCACGTTGCTGCCATCAACCCTAAGTATGTCTCACGTGAAAACGTGCCATCTGAAGTTCTTGATCACGAACGTGAAGTACTCACCGAAGAGACTAAGAATGAAGGCAAACCTGAAAAAATCGTACCAAAAATTGTTGAAGGTCGTTTAAACAAGTTCTTATCTGAGATTAGTCTCGAAGATCAAGAGTTTGTCAAAGATCCTGACCAAACGGTTGGCCAATACGTCGCAAGCAAGGGTGGCAAGCTTGTCAACTTTGTACGCTTCGAAGTCGGTGAAGGTATTGAAAAACAAGCCGATAATTTCGTTGAAGAAGTTATGAGCCAAATCAAAGATTAAATTTATAAAAGGGTCAGTTATGACCCTTTTTTTATGCAACGAAATTCAAACATATGGTAGAATGGAACTTAGCAAATAACGGAGGAACGATTATGTCAGAAATCAAATATCATCGTGTTGTGCTTAAACTAAGTGGGGAGGCACTCGCCGGCGAAACTGGCTTCGGCATTCATCCACCAGTCATCAAACAAATCTCAGAGCAGATCAAACAGGTTCATGATTTAGGCGTTCAGGTTGGTATTGTTGTCGGTGGCGGTAATATTTGGCGTGGCGAAACTGGTGCAGAGCTGGGAATGGATCGCGCACAGGCTGACTCCATGGGGATGTTGGCAACAATTATGAATGGCTTAGCATTGCAAGATGGTTTGGAGCATTTGGGCGTTGAAGTGCGTGTTCAGACGTCCATTGAGATGCGTCAAGTTGCTGAACCTTACATTCGTCGTCGTGCCATCCATCATCTTGAAAAAGGCCGTGTGGTTATTTTCGCAGGTGGAACTGGTAATCCCTACTTCTCAACAGATTCAGCCGCTGCATTGCGTGCTGCTGAAATCGACGCCGACGTGATCTTGATGGCGAAGAATAATGTCGACGGTGTTTATAACGCAGATCCTAATAAAGATCCTAATGCAGAGAAGTTCGATGAGTTAACACAGTTAGATATCATCAACAAGGGCTTGAA
This sequence comes from Lapidilactobacillus concavus DSM 17758, assembly GCF_001435835.1. Taxonomy (GTDB): domain Bacteria; phylum Bacillota; class Bacilli; order Lactobacillales; family Lactobacillaceae; genus Lapidilactobacillus; species Lapidilactobacillus concavus. Next base: position 30,736 of record NZ_AZFX01000003.1, on the reverse strand, counting down.
GGTCATGGACTCGACAGCTAGCAGCTTATCGATGGACAATGATATTCCATTCGTCGTTTTCAACATGCAGGAGCGCGGCAATATTGAGCGCGTTGTGAAAGGTGAAAAAATCGGTACCACGATTCGTGGAGGAAAAAATAATGACAAATAATGAAATTATCAATAAAGCAGAAGAAACGATGGTCAAGTCGGCTGATTCACTCAAACGTGATCTGGCTAACATTCGTGCCGGTCGCGCGAATGCAAGTCTGCTTAACCGGATTAACGTGAGTTACTATGGTGCACCTACGCCTCTGAATCAATTGGCGGCGATCAATGTACCAGAACCACGTGTCTTGATGATCAAACCATATGACAAGGGTTCATTGAATGATATTGAGAAAGCTATCTTGGCTTCCGACTTAGGCTTAAATCCAGCTAATGATGGTGATATTATTCGCTTAGTGATTCCGCAATTAACAGGTGAGCGTCGTCAAGAGTTGGCTAAAGAAGTTGGCAAAGACGCCGAGAATGCAAAGATTGCAATTCGCAATATTCGTCGTGATGCATTAGACGCAATTCGTAAACAACAGAAGAATGCTGAAATTTCTGAAGATGAAATGCATGATTTAGAGAACGAATTGCAAAAAGTTACGGATGCGGCCATCAAGAATATCGATGAGATTGCCAAGAACAAAGAAACAGAAATCACTGAAGGCTAGTCCGACAATCAATGATTGATAGGTGGTTTCCATTATCGCTCGATTCTACTGAAAAGGAAGTTTTTGTGTGACAGATCCAGAACGTACGATTCCGCAGCACATTGCAATCATCATGGATGGCAATGGCCGCTGGGCAAAGGCACATCACCGACCCCGTGCTTTTGGTCATAAGGAAGGCATGAATAACGTCAAAACCATTACAAAGGTTGCTAGCCACTTGGGCGTCAAAGTTTTGACACTCTATGCATTCTCGACCGAAAATTGGCGACGTCCGACCGAAGAAGTTAACTACTTGATGCAGTTACCAATTGACTTCTTCAATACGTTCATTCCGGAGCTGATGGCTCAGAATGTTAAAGTCAATGTGATGGGCTTCCTGGATCAATTACCAGAAAAAACGTTAACAGTCACGAAGCAAGCCATGGCAGATACTGCTAATAATACGGGCATGATTTTAAATTTTGCGCTAAATTATGGGGGACGAGCTGAGATCACGGCTGGCGTTAAATCAATTGCTGCTGAGGTTGCAGCAGGTGAAATCAGGCCCGATCAGATCAATGATGAATTGATCCAGTCGCATTTAATGACGGCACCCTTAGGTGAACTTGCTGATCCAGATCTGTTGATTCGTACGAGTGGTGAATTACGGCTTTCCAACTTTTTATTGTGGCAATTAGCCTACAGTGAGTTCTATTTTACGGAAGTTCATTGGCCAGACTTCTCAGCGACAGAATTAAACGCGGCGATTGATGCCTATAATCACCGCGTACGTCGATATGGTGGGCTAAAATAACACAGTAGAAAGTTGAGGTACAGTGATGAAACAACGTGTAATCACAGCAGTTGTTGCTTTAATAATTTTTATTCCCATTATCTTGTTGGGAGGTTACTGGATTGATGTTGCCGCAATTTTGCTGGCAATTATCGGTCTCTCAGAAATGTTTATTATGCGTAAACGCATCATCGTTTCGCCTGATTTTATTATTTCTTGTTTAGGAATCACGACATTGGTTTTGCCCGATGGTTTTTTCTCTAATTTACCTTCGTATCTCTCACGCTTTGACATTTTTGCAATCACAGTGGCGTTGTTGCTGCTGGTAACCGTTACGACAAAAAACAAAACAAATGTGGATGACATCGGCATCAACACATTGGCAATGGTTTATATTGGCAATGGGTTCCACTCATTGGTGGCTGTTCGTGGCGCCGAAAACGGACTTGAATTATTAGGTTACATTCTTGTCGTTATTTGGGCGACAGATATTGGTGCTTATTCATTTGGACGTAAAATTGGTAAGCATAAACTCTGGCCTGCGATCAGTCCCAATAAGACTTGGGAAGGCAGTATTGCCGGGACGTTATGCGCGTTAGTATTCGCAGCGATTTACCTCTATTTCTTCCCAGTGGGTTACAATCACAAAGTCTGGATGCTTTTAGCCACGCTGATTTTCTCAGTTTGTGGTCAACTTGGCGACTTGGTGGAATCTGCTTATAAGCGTTATTATGGGGTTAAAGACTCTGGTAAAATCTTGCCAGGTCACGGCGGTATTCTAGATCGTTTCGACAGCTTATTGTTTGTTTTACCAATGCTACACTGGTTTGCCTTAATTTAATTAAGGTTGCCCTTCTTCAATCATGGTTGAACTGAATTTTAGCGCTTCTCAAGAAGCGGATAAGGAGTAACCATTTGAAAACAGTCATCTCTTTTTTGATTATCTTTAGTATCCTAGTTGTTTTCCATGAATATGGTCATTTCATTGCGGCACGTAAGTCGGGTATTTTAGTACGCGAATTTGCCATCGGTTTTGGACCAAAGATGGTTAGTTGGCGTCAAAATCACACAACATTTACGATTCGTTGGCTGCCTATTGGTGGCTACGTGCGCATGGCGGGTGCCGGTGATGATGATTCGACGATTGAGCCTGGTACGATGGGCACGTTGCAAGTTAATGAGGCTGGTATCGTCACTAAAATCGATATCAGCGAGCAAAATTCGACACTATCAGGTATTCCGATTCAAATTGCGGCGGCCGATCTTGTCGACGATTTGACGATTAAGGGTAATGAAAATGCCGATCCTGATCAGCCGCGGACGTTTCATGTTGATCATGATGCCCTGATTATCGAATCGGATGGCACAGAAGTTCAGATCGCACCACGTGATGTTCAATTTCAGTCCGTGTCTGTTTGGAAACGAATGATGACTAATTTTGCTGGACCGTTCAATAACTTTTTATTGGCAATCGTTGGTTTCGCCGTAGTTGCTTTTCTGCAGGGTGGTGTTCTGTCCACACAGAACTTTGTGGGCGAAATTAAAGCTAATTCTGTCGCCGAAGCGGCTGGCTTGAAAACGAGTGATCAGATTCTGAAAGTTGATCAAGTTAAGACGCCCACTTGGGTGAAATTAGTGACCGAGATTCAGAATAAACCTAATCAGCCTGTGACACTGACCGTTAAACGTGACCAGAAGAACTTGAAAATCAAGTTGACGCCAAATGCGGTCAAGTTGTCCGGTAAAAGTTATGGTCAAATTGGAATCATGAACCGAATCGATCGCAGTTTTGGTGCAAAAGTGAAGTATGGGTTTACGACCACCATTGCCACCGGCCGACAAATTTTAACCGTTTTGGGTTCGTTCTTTACCGGCGGTTTTAGTTTGAACAAACTTTCTGGTCCAGTTGGTATTTTCAAAGGAACGTCCCAAGTGGTTAATGCTGGTTTCACCAATATCGTTTGGTTCTTAGCGATGCTGTCGATCAATCTAGGATTAGTCAATCTGGTTCCAATTCCGGGCCTTGATGGCGGTAAAATCTTACTTAATCTCATTGAAGTCATCCGGCGGAAACCAATTCCAGCCGAAAAAGAGGGTATGATCACTCTGATTGGTGCCGGGTTGATTTTAGTGTTATTTATTGCGGTCACTTGGAATGATATTGCGCGCTACTTTATTAAATAAGATCGTGTTTTTTTGGAGGAGTAATTTAATGAAACAATCTCGAATGTATATTCCCACGTTGAAAGAGACGCCAGCAGACGCAGACGCGCGTAGTCATCAATTAATGTTGCGTGCCGGCTATATTCGTCAAACTTCGGCAGGGGTGTATTCTTATTTACCACTGGCCGTTCGTGTGTTGCAAAAAATTGAAGGCATTATTCGCGAAGAAATGGATAAAATTGATGTCGTCGAAGTTTCTTTACCAGAGCTGATTCCAGCGGATCTTTGGAAAGAAAGTGGCCGTTACCCAACTTATGGCGATAACTTGTTCAAATTTAAGGATCGTCATGATCGCGATTTTGTGCTCGGACCTACTCATGAAGAGACAATCACAGATTTAGTCCGTCACGAATTAAAGTCTTACAAGAAATTACCAATCACTTTATACCAGATCAAAACGAAGTTCCGTGATGAAGACCGTCCACGTTATGGATTGTTGCGTGGGCGCGAATTTATCATGAAAGATGGGTACTCTTTCTCTGCAAACGAGGATCAGCTCGATGAAATTTTTCATGAGATGGAAACTGCCTATCGGAATGTTTTTGATCGTCTCAATCTGAATTATCGAACCATTGTCGGAGATGCTGGTGCGATGGGTGGTAAGGATTCGCGTGAGTTTTCTGCGATTGCGGATATCGGTGAAGATACAATTGCCTATACGGACAATGATGATTATGCAGCAAACCTCGAAATGGCGAAAAACGTTGATAATTATATTCAGGTCCAAGAACAAATCGATGAGCTTAAGAAAATTGCCACACCAGGCGTCGGTTCAATCGATTCCATCACTGATTTCTTAAAGATCGTCCCTCAAAAGTTAATCAAGAGTATCTTATTCATCGCAGACGATCAACCTGTTCTTGTGCTGGTTCGTGGAGATTATGAGGTCAATGATGTCAAATTGACCAACTTCCTGCATGCGGATTTCTTATCGTTAGCAACAGATCAACAAGTGCAGGAAATTTTCAATGCACCAGTTGGTTCAATTGGTCCTGTCAATGCACCGTCATCCGTTCGAATTTTAGCCGATGAAACTGTGATGAAATTGATCAATGCGGTGACCGGTGCTAACGAAGCCGGCTATCATTTCTTAAATGTTAACCCTGACCGTGATTTCAAGGTTGCTTCTGAAGATGTCGGTGACTTCCGCGTGGCGCGTGTGGGGGATTTGGCGCCCGATGGTAAGAGCCCACTCAGATTCACGCGTGGGATCGAGATTGGCCATATCTTCAAGCTTGGAACGCGCTATACGAAGATGTTTGGTGCCAACTTCCTGGATGAAAATGGACGTGAACAGCCTCTGATCATGGGCAGTTATGGTATTGGCGTTTCTCGTTTGTTGTCGGCAATCATCGAGCAGCATTCTGATGAGAATGGGATCATCTGGCCAACAGCGGTCGCCCCATTTGACGTTCATGTGGTACCTATTAATTTAAAGAATGAAGAACAAGCAAATTTGACCAAAGAAGTTGAGGCAATTTTGGTGGAAAGTCAATTGAACGTTTTGACGGATGATCGAAATGAGCGTGCTGGGGTTAAATTTGCAGACTCCGATTTGATTGGTTTACCAATTCGAGTGACAATTGGTAAGAAGGCTGCAGAAGATATTGTCGAGGTTCAATTACGAATCACTGGCGAGAAACTTGAGGTCAAGAAAGATGAATTATTGAATGTGATTCATATCTTGCTTTCAAAGACCGCCAATATCTAAGCAGGCATGTGTGTGATCGGCTTAAAACTTTTTGAAGAATAACGAAAAAATCCGAATGATGCTGATCGAGCTCATTCGGATTTTCAAATCATCGATTTTTGAGGAGTTATGGGTCGTGAACTTACTGGACAAGGTTGAACTCGTTATAGGAGAGGTATTTTGGCAGAAGAAAATTTAATTCAAAAGTTATTAGAACAGATTCAGTGGCCAGCAGCCGATGCGGCCTATTTCGACCACGCCGAATTATCACAGCTCGTCGTTCATGAGGTCTCGAAGCGATGGACATTTAAAATCAAAATTGCGAAGATTTTGCCCTTCCAAATTTATCAAACGTTCAGCCAGAAACTGGCACATGCGTTTGAAGGTATTGCAGCCGTTGATCTTGAATTAACGACCGCTGATCCAGCATTTACCGAGGAAGATCTCCAAACCTATTGGCGTTACGTCGTTCAACAAATTGGCCTCAACTCACCAATGATTTCTGAGGTTTGCAATAATCAGATGCCTGAGTTCAAAGACGGCTTGATTTTCTTGAATGTAGATAACGAGATCGTTAAAAGTTTCATGGTCAAACAAGCGATGGGTACCATTGAAGAGGGCTATCAGCGCGTCGGGTTTTCGAAGCTGATGTTTCGCATCAACGTTGACGAATCGAAAACACAAGAAAAAATCAAAGACTTGAAGAGTCAACAAGAGAAGCGTAATCAAGAATTTGCTGCGGCGGCCGCTAAAAAGCAGGCGGAAATGCAGCAGCAACAACAAGAAGCGGCGATTCCTGATGGTCCCGTATCCATCGGAGGTCAATTGAATCCGAAGACTGATCTGATTACCTTAGACCAAATCGAACAAGAGGAGCGTAGTGTCTATGTTCAGGGGTACGTTTTTGATACCGAAGTCAAGACGTTCAATTCTGGACGCTCATTGCTGACGTTGAAGATCACCGATTACACTTCCTCAATCATCATCAAGCGCTTTTCACGAAAAAACGGCGAAGATATGCCATTGTTCGAGCAATTCCACAAGGGAATGTGGGTCTATGCTCAGGGTAGCGTTCAAAACGATACCTTCACCCACGAACTTGTGTTAAATGCTAACGAAATCCAAGAATTTAAACATCCCGAACCTCAGGATTCATACAGCGGCGATCAAAAGCGCGTTGAGCTACATTTGCACACCAATATGAGTCAAATGGATGCGACAAATTCGATTGGTGATTTCGCGAAACGCGCCAAATCTTGGGGTGAAACAGCTTTAGCATTAACTGACCATGTCGGCGCCCAATCTTTTCCTGATGCCCATGCTGCCAGCAAAAAATTCGATTTAAAACTGATCTATGGTGTCGAAGTAAATCTTGTGGATGACGGCAATCAAGTTGCTTATAACTTGCGTGATCAAGAGGCTGCGACTGCGGAGTACGTGATTTTTGACGTGGAGACCACTGGATTATCTGCCGTTTATGACACCATCATCGAACTTGGGGCAGTTAAGATGAAGGACGGCCAAGTTCAGGCACGTTTCGACGAATTCATCAATCCTGGTCATCCACTTTCGGCGACAACAATTAATCTGACGAATATTACGGATGAAATGGTTCAAGCAGGTGGAACCGAAGCAGAAATTATCTCGAAGTTCATGGATTTTGTGGGCGATGCCGCCATAGTTGGACACAATGTGACCTTTGATATTGGCTTCTTGAATGCCGCGTTGCGTCGGTTGTCACGACCGGCTGTACACGCGCCGGTGATTGATACACTGGAAATGTCGCGGTTGTTGCATCCAGAGAATTCCAATCATAAGCTTGACACCTTAGCTAAGCGTTACAATATCTCTTTGGAACACCATCACCGCGCCGACGCCGATGCTGAAGCGACTGGCTTACTCTATTATGCGTTGCTGAATGAATTTAACGAGACTTACCAGTTGACGAATATTTCTGAATTGAATGATCATGTCGGTGGCGGCAACGCTTATCGATTAGCGCGGCCACATCACGCCGTTCTATTGGCTCAAACACAGGCTGGTTTGAAGAATCTCTTCAAGGTGATCTCGGGTTCAATGGTGGATTATTTCTACCGGGTCGCTCGAGTGCCGCGCTCGTTATTGAATCAGTATCGTGAGGGCATCTTAGTTGGATCCGCGTGTTCATCCGGCGAAGTCTTCACCGCAATGATGCAGAAGGGTTATGAGGAAGCGCGTCAGAAGGCACAATACTATGATTACCTTGAAGTGATGCCGCCAGCGATTTATCAGCCATTGATTCAACGCGAATTGATCAACAATGATGAAGCCTTAGAAGAAATTATTAAAAATATCATCAAATTGGGAGACGATCTCAATAAACCAGTTGTGGCAACGGGAGATGTCCATTATCTCGATCCACATGATGCCATTTATCGAGAAATTTTGATTCGTGCGGATAAAGGGAATCCTTTGAATAGACAAGTCTTGCCAGACGCACATTTCCGATCAACTGGCGAAATGTTGCAAGATTTTGCCTTCTTAGGTGAAGATTTGGCGAAAAAAATCGTGATCGACAATACCAACCAAATTGCCGATTCAATCGATGAGGGAATCACACCTGTCAAGGATCGTCTGTATACACCTGAAATGCCGGGGGCAGAAGACGAAATTCGTTCGCTTGCGATGAACAAGGCTTACTCGTTGTATGGCAATCCGTTGCCAAAGTTGGTCGATGATCGATTACAAAAAGAACTCAAGTCGATTATTGGTAACGGGTTCTCCGTCATTTATTTGATCGCCCAAAAGCTGGTTTTCAAGAGTAATAAAGACGGTTATTTGGTTGGTTCTCGTGGGTCGGTCGGCTCAAGTTTTGTCGCGACGATGACTGGGATCACCGAAGTTAATCCACTCCCGCCGCATTATCGCTGTCCAGATTGCAAATATAGCGAATTCTTTACTAAAGGCGAATATGGTTCCGGTTTTGATTTACCCGATAAGAAGTGTCCAAAGTGCGGCGCAGATCTCGTCAAAGACGGCCATGATATTCCATTTGAGACTTTCTTAGGGTTCAAGGGTGATAAGGTGCCCGATATTGATTTGAACTTTTCCGGAGATTATCAGCCAATTGGACACAACTACACGAAAGTGCTGTTCGGCGAAAAAAACGTTTTTCGTGCCGGAACGATTGGAACGGTTGCCGATCGAACGGCGTATGGCTATGTCATGCATTATGAAGAAGTCAATGATAAACATTTGCGCGGCGCCGAAGTCGATCGTTTAGCTGCTGGTGCTACGGGCGTTAAGCGCACGACAGGGCAACATCCAGCGGGCATCATCGTTGTTCCAGATAATATGGACATCTATGACTTTACGCCGATTCAATATCCTGCTGATAAAACTGATTCCGCGTGGAAAACGACACACTTTGATTTCCATTCGATTCACGATAATATTTTGAAACTCGATATTCTTGGACATGATGATCCGACGATGATTCGAATGTTGCAAGATCTTTCCGGCATCGATCCGGTCACGATTCCAACGGACGATCCCGGTGTGATGGCGCTATTCTCTGGCACTAAATCACTGGGTGTGACCCCTGAACAGATTCATTCTAAGATGGGAACGCTAGGTGTACCTGAATTCGGGACCGCGTTTGTTCGTGGCATGTTGGAGGAAACTCATCCCAGCACCTTTGCCGAATTACTGCAGATTTCGGGGCTTTCGCACGGGACTGACGTTTGGCTGGGAAATGCTGAAGAGCTGATCAACCAGGGTGTTGTTACTTTGAAAGATGTTATTGGTTGTCGTGACAACATCATGATGGACTTGATTCATTGGGGCGTTGATTCGCAGCTGAGTTTTCAGGTGATGGAAAGTGTTCGTAAGGGGAAAGGAATCCGAGATGAGTGGCAAGAAGTTCTCCGTCAAAATGAGAACGTGCCTGACTGGTATATCGATTCCTGCTTGAAGATCAAATACATGTTTCCGAAGGCTCATGCCACGGCTTATATTTTGATGGCCTTGCGGATTGCCTACTTTAAGGTTTATTTCCCAATTATTTATTACACCGCATATTTCAGCGTGCGCGCAGATGATTTTGATTTGGTCGCGATGGCTCATGGCAAACAAGCTGTTAAGGCGCGGATGCAGGAGTTGACGGACGAGATCAATGAAAAAGGTAAGGGACGCGCGGTCAAGCAAGCAAACCTGCTGACAGTGATGGAACTCGCCAATGAATGTTTGGAGCGTGGCATCGAGATCAAGATGGTTGATATCGAGAAGTCGGATTCCGATGATTTCCAAATCTTGGATGACCATACCATCTTGGCGCCGTTCAATGCCGTGCCTGGATTAGGTGCCAATGTTGCCAAGCAAATCGTTGCAGCCCGTGCTGAAAAGCCATTCTTATCGAAAGAAGATTTGGCAACGCGTGGTAAGGTCTCGAAGACGATTATCGATTATCTGACTGAAAACGGGGTCTTAGATGAGTTACCCGATGAGAATCAATTGTCATTATTTTAGGCCGAAATAGTGCCGGGTTAGTCCCTATCGTGCCACTTGGCAAATGGGGTAAATCATGCTATAATAGTGTCAAGAATTGGTTCGAGTGAGCAGAAATGCTCACTCTTTTTATTGGCCGATTTACTGAAGGGAGGTTTGGTTTTGAGTTCAGTCATAGAAACCGTTCGAACGTTAGTTATGCCGATTCTCAATACTAACCATTTTCAACTCGTTGATTTGGAATATGTCAAAGAAGGGTCCAGCTGGTTCTTACGTGTTTACATCGACAAACCAGGTGGCATTAATATCGAAGAATGTGCATTGGTCAGTGATTTGCTAGGTGAACAACTAGATGCTGCTGATCCTGATCCCATCCCTCAAGCTTATGTCTTAGAGGTATCCTCGCCCGGAGCTGAGCGACCATTAAAAAACGAAGCTGATTATCAGGCCGCCATTGGTGAATATGTCCATTTTTCACTCTATGCGGCAATCAATAAGCGCAAAGCCTACGAAGGTTTTCTACAGCAGGTGACGGCGACCGAAGTAACGCTTGATTATAAGGAAAAAGGCCGTCCAAAAACAATCACCATTCCGCGCGATCAAATCGCTAAGGCCAGATTGGCTATCGAATTCTAGGATTGAGAAGGGAAAGTATTATGAATGAAGAGTTATTAGGCGCATTAGATGCGCTCGAGAAGGAAAAAGGGATCAAAAAAGAAGTCGTGATCGATGCGATTCAAGCGGCTTTAGTTTCTGCCTATAAGCGTAACTACAATCAAGCACAAAACGTTGAAGTCGATTTTGATCAGAATTCCGGTAACATTCACGTTTATGCCGTCAAAAAGGTTGTCGAAGAGGTTGCGGATCCGCGTCTTGAAGTGAGTTTGAAAGATGCCTTGGAGAAAAATCGAGCTTACGAACTCGATGATGACTTCAAAGTTGAAGTGACGCCAAGTAACTTCGGTCGAATTTCTGCCCAGACGGCGAAGCAAGTTATCATGCAACGCCTACGTGAAGCCGAACGTTCACAAATCTTTAACGAATATACGCAGTATGAACATGAAATTATTCAAGGGACGGTTTTGCGTCGCGACAATAAATTCATTTATGTTGATCTCGGTGATATTGAAGCGGTCATGAGTAAGCAGGATCAAATTCCTAATGAAGCGTATCAAACCCATGATCGAATCAAAGTGTTCGTCAGCAAAGTTGAAAACACCACAAAAGGACCTCAAGTTTTCGTTTCCAGAACGAATCCTGAACTAGTCAAGCGTTTATTTGAGCAGGAAATTCCAGAAGTTTACGATGGCACCGTTGAAATCGTGTCGATTGCACGCGAAGCAGGTGATCGTTCGAAAGTTGCCGTTCGCTCGACCAATCCAAACGTTGATCCTGTCGGCACATGTGTTGGGCCTAAAGGGCAACGCGTTCAAATGATCGTGAATGAATTAAACGGTGAGAACATGGATATCGTGAAGTGGGAAGAAGATCCGTCTGACTACATCGCCAATGCGCTGAATCCTGCGCAGGTGATCGCCGTTCAGTTTGATGAAGCGCAACATGAATGCATGGTGGTTGTGCCTGATTATCAACTTTCACTGGCAATTGGTAAACGTGGTCAAAATGCGCGTTTAGCTGCTAAGTTAACTGGATTTAAGATCGATATCAAGCCTGAATCAGAAGTCGAATTTGTCGACGACGAGGGTGATGAAGCTGGTGTTGATGCCGAAATGCCGGTCGAAGATTCAGCAGCAGTTTCTGAAGATACAGAAACACCAACAACAGAGGAATCGACTGACTCTGAAGACTAGTTTGTAGATGGTGGGTGATCATGATGAAGAAGAGAAAGATTCCAATGCGTCGTGATGTCTTGACTGAAGAAATGTTACCCAAGAAGCAATTGGTGCGCATCGTGCGTGATCAAGAAGGGACGATCAGCATCGATCCAACTGGGAAGAAGTCAGGCAGAGGCGCATACGTTTCGTTAGATCCAGCAGCGGTTCAAGCTGCAAAAGGCAAACGTGTTTTAGATAAAGTTTTCGATCAAAAAATTGCACCAGAATTTTATGATGAATTGTTTGCCTATGTGGATCATCAAAAAGCACGGCAAGAATTATTTGGTCAACAGCAATGAAGTCACAACAAAAAGATCCCCAAAAGATTTTGCAATTATTGGGACTCGCGCAACGTGCCAGACGCCTGACGACGGGCGAAGAACTCGTGCTTAAGGCAATCAGCGCACATCAAGTTCACGTTGTTTTTCTAGCGAGCGATACCGGTATTAATACATCGAAGCGGATCAAAGATAAATCGAATTTTAATCATATTCCCGTGATTGAAATTTTTAGCACCCAACAATTAACTCAGGCAATTGGACAACCGCGTAAGGTCATTGGTGTTAACGACCCAGGTTTTGCCAAAGGTATGGTGAGTTTAATGGATTAAACAATTAAGGAGTGTGAAATATGGGGAAAAAGCGTGTTTACGAATTAGCAAAAGAATTAAACGTCGCAAGCAAGGACTTAATTACTAAGGCTAATGAGGCCGGCTACGATGTTAAAAACCATATGTCGACACTTGATGAGGCGCAAGTCAATCATTTAAGTCAGTCATTTAAGCAAGGTGCACCAAAAACTACGAAAAAAGAAGTTGAGCAGAAAACGACGACTAATCAAAAATCGACATCAAACCAACCTGCACCAAAAGTAACCACACATCAGAATGAGGCAACTCATGCGACGAAGTCAACGTCAGAAACTGGTGCCAAAAAATCGACAGAAAATGCCGACCATACAACGCAGGGTGGCAAGACTAAAATTAAGGTGACAGCAATCAGACGTAACCGTCCGAACGAATCGTCGACGCCTAATACGCATCACGCGCGCCCAGCTCACGATCAACAACGCTCGACAACGACTGGCGAGCATCGTCAATCTCAACGTCCTGCACAGACAACTGGTAATCAGCGCCCTAGCTCGCAAAATCGCGAGGCACGTTCGGGTAACAACGATCGTCCGTCATCGAGTCGTCGTCCTCAAGGCCAACGCAATAATGCAGCTGGCAATCAAGGTCAACGCTCAAACAATTTCCGCAATAATAATCAGCGTCCTTCAGCACCAACGCCACGTGCAGGAAATGCTGGTTTACGCCATCTAGAACAATACAAGGAACAGGCTGCACAAACTCAAGTTGACATTCAACAACAACGCGAGCACGAACGCAAGCGTCGTCAGGAGAAACGTCGTCAAGAGCAGAAAACAGTGGCCAAGACTGCCGAAACCAGAACCACTCATTCAGCGCGTCCTACACAAAGTCACGCACCAAAATCTGAAGTGAAGATTCCTAAGACACCCGAAACGGTTGTTGCACAACAAGAAGTCGCTAAGAAGACGACAGAGACTCATAAAGAAGATCATCGTAATAATAACCAACGCCGCGAACGCAACTTTGGTCCAGACGCAACGCCATTCAAGCCAGGTGCACGTAAGAAGAATAAGCGTAAGCAAAAGGCACAACAACGTCATCAAGTGAAGAAAGAAATGCCTAAGCGTAAGGATCGGCCATTGCCAGAAACCTTGGTCTACACTGAAGGCATGAACGCACAAGATTTAGGTAAGTTGTTGCACCGCGAACCTGCCGAAATCGTTAAGAAACTCTTCATGTTAGGCGTCATGGTCAACCAAAATCAATCACTCGATAACGACACGATTGAATTGATCGCGACCGATTATGGTATTGAATCACAACAAAAAATTGAAGAAGACGTTTCAGATATTGATACGATCTTCAACGAAGAGAATGCCAATAAAGAAACACAATCACCACGTCCACCTGTTGTAACCATCATGGGACACGTCGATCATGGTAAGACAACCTTACTTGACCGTCTCCGTCATACTCATGTGACTGCCGGTGAAGCTGGCGGAATCACGCAGCATATTGGTGCCTATCAGGTTAAACTTGATGGTCGTGTGATCACTTTCTTGGATACACCAGGACATGCCGCATTTACTAACATGCGTGCGCGTGGTGCAGATGTGACCGATATTATCGTCTTAGTTGTTGCTGCCGATGACGGCGTGATGCCACAGACGATCGAGGCCATCAACCATGCGAAAGCTGCTAATGCGCCAATTATCGTCGCAGTTAACAAGATTGATAAGCCGGGTGCTAATCCTAACCATGTGATGGAACAATTGACCGAGTACGGTTTGATTCCTGAATCATGGGGTGGCGATACGATCTTTGTTGAGATCTCAGCGAAGATGGGGACGAACATCGATGAGTTACTCGAAATGATCTTGCTGGAAGCCGACGTCTTGGAACTGAAAGCTAACCCTGATCAAAAGGGTGTCGGGACGGTTCTTGAAGCTCGTTTGGATAAGGGTAAGGGTCCAGTGGCCTCACTCTTGGTTCAACAAGGAACGTTGCGGACAGGTGATCCAATTGTTGTCGGTAATACCTTTGGTCGTGTGCGTGTGATGACTAACGACCGTGGCCGCCGTGTCAAGGAAGCTTATCCTTCAGAACCAGTTGAAATTACCGGTCTGAATGATGTTCCTGATGCAGCCGATCACTTTGCTGTATTTGAAGATGAAAAGACGGCCCGCGCTGCTGGTGAAGAGCGTGCTAAACGTGCCCAATTAGCTGAGCGTAACAAGTCGCATCGTGTCACTCTCGATAACCTCTTCGAAACAATGAAAGAGGGCGAGTTGAAGGAAGTTGACGTTATCATCAAGGCCGACGTACAGGGATCAGCCGAAGCTTTGGCTGGTAGCTTGCAAAAAATCGACGTTGAAGGTGTACGTGTCAACATTATCCATCAAGCCGTTGGTGCAATTAACGAAAGTGATGTCACACTTGCCTCCGCAAGTAATGCCATCATCATTGGATTCAACGTTCGTCCAACCCCTCAGGCCAAGTCACAAGCAGATTCCGAAGACGTCGATATTCGATTACACAATGTCATTTATCGTGCCATTGATGAGATCGAATCGGCAATGAAGGGCTTACTGGAACCAACCTATGAAGAAAAAGTTATCGGTAATTTGACCGTTCGTGAACTCTACAAGGTGACGAAGTTAGGGACAATTGCAGGCTGCTTTGTCAACACAGGTTCGATCCAACGCGACTCTGGTGTTCGTTTGATTCGTCAAGGCATTGTGATCTATGATGGCAAGCTCTCATCACTGAAACGCTTCAAAGATGACGTCAAGGAAGTTCGCGCCGGCTTTGAATGTGGTTTGATGATTGAGAACTACAATGATATTAAAGTGGATGACGAAATCGAAGCTTATGTGATGGAAAAAGTTCCTGTTCAATAGCATTGGAGGTTTTGAACAATGAAACATCGTATCGGAC
Source organism: Lapidilactobacillus concavus DSM 17758 (assembly GCF_001435835.1). Lineage (GTDB taxonomy): Bacteria > Bacillota > Bacilli > Lactobacillales > Lactobacillaceae > Lapidilactobacillus > Lapidilactobacillus concavus. Next base: position 15,504 of record NZ_AZFX01000003.1, on the reverse strand, counting down.
GCGTTGAACAAGAAGTGCAACGCGAAGTCAATGACATCCTACTTAAAAAAGTACGTGATCCTCGGGTCACTGGTGTCACCATCACTGGAGTCGACTTAACAGGCGATCTACAGCATGCTAAAGTTTATTACAGTATCTTGTCCAACAAGGCTCACGACGTCGAGAAGGCGCAAGCAGGGCTGGATAAAGCGAGTGGATTGATTCGTAAGGAGTTGGCAGCTCGTATCAAGATCTACAAGATTCCAGAATTAGAATTTTTACAGGATGATTCAGTTCGTTACGGCGAACATATTGATGAACTGATTCGCCAGATGAACGCAAAGAATTAGCTTTTCTCAAAGGGAGCCTACCTGATCAACATTGTTGATGAGATAGGCTCTTTTTTGTGTCAATATCGGTCGATGGTCCGACTTAACGGATCAACTACTACGTTATAAAATGTACCAGTACTTAGTTGTAAAGAGTAGTGGAGGCGAATCCATGATAATTACCACAGAATTGCTGAAAGGTGTGCTCGAAGGAATCGTGCTACAGCGCATCAGTATTGGCGAGACGTATGGCTATGAAATCACGAAGGATTTAAACCGAGTCGGTTTTGAAGATGTGGCAGAAGGAACGGTATACACGATTTTAATTCGTTTGGAGAAGCAATCGCTAGTAACGGTTACTCGCAAGAAATCATCGCTGGGACCCATGCGCAAATTTTATCAACTCAATGATGCTGGCCGACAACGGCTGGAAAACTTTTGGCAGCAGTGGCAATTCCTAGCATCAGTGATGACGACGATCAAGGAGGACGATCATGCATAATCTTATCAAGAAGTTAATTGGTGACAAGCGCGAGTGGAACGAGCATCAAGCACGTGTTGAAAAGTTACCGCCAGATTTTCGACGTGCGATGATGGCTATTCAAAAGTATTTGTTCAATTGGGCGAAAGGCGCCGGCATGATGGGTGTCGTCAAAGAAGTGCTCGAAATGTTCGAAGAAGCAGCTGCTGAAGGCGCGACGGTTGAATCAGTTGTCGGCGAAGACATCGCGGAATTCGCGGATGAACTTTTACGTGAATACCCGGAAGAAACTTGGATTGATAAGCAGCGGCGGCAATTGCGTGAGGAAGCGAGAGGAGATCAGAATTGACCACAATCATTAAGATTGACCAAATCAAGAAAAGATTTGGCAAGCAACAAGTTTTGAATCACGTCAGCTTGTCTGTTGAGCAAGGAACGATCTATAGCCTCTTGGGTGCTAACGGTGCAGGTAAGAGCACGTTACTCAAGATCATGACAGGATTGCTACCAGCAGATGGAGGTGATGTTGAGATTGAACACCATCACCTGCCTAAAGACTTGTTAACCATTCAGCGACGTTTTTCGTATAGTGGTCAACAATCAAGTATCGATGATGTTTTAACTGGGATGGAAAATTTGACGCTGGTTGCCAAACTACGTCATTTACCGCAATCAAAAGTAGTGGCGCAAGACTTGCTCGCACGATTTAGTTTAACCGATGCCGCCAATAAAGCAGCGGGCTCATACTCCGGTGGGATGGCTCGACGACTTGATTTGGCGATGAGTTTGGTTGGAGATCCAGAGATTATTTTCTTAGATGAACCGACGACTGGCCTCGATCCGGCAAGCCGCAATGATTTGTGGACGATGATTCGCGAACTGAAGGCGAAAGGTAAGACGATTTTTCTGACCACACAGTATATAGAAGAAGCAGACCAGCTGGCGGATCGCATCGGTTTCTTGCGGGATGGTGAGATTATCGCGACGGGAACGCCGGCCGAGATGAAGCAGCTTGCTGGGGCAGAGAAGTTGAAGTTAATTTTTAAGAATGATGCTGATTCACTCGTCGCACAAAAAATTCTTGAAACAGCACAAGTGACAGTTCTCGATCCAGTGACACTCGTTGTCACGTTATCGGCGGGTAACCACCAGTCATTGGCCATTCTGAAACAGCTAGCCGATGCCGAGGTTCCAATCGACAACTTCGGACTTGTTAGCCCAACGTTGGACGATGTCTTCATGAAATTAACCAAAGGAGTGACTCAAGGATGATCAATTATTTGAAAGATACCCTCACGCTGGCGAATCGCCTGATTAAGCATAATCTGCGGTCAATCGATACGATCATCACGGTGGTGGCGATGCCAATTGCGATGTTGCTGATGTTCATTTATATTCTGGGTGGGTCGATGCAGCTGCCTGGTGTTAGTCATCGCGAGTACGTCAATTATATTTTACCCGGCATCCTTTTCATGACATTGGCGACTGGCTCGGCCTACACCGCGTTGCGCGTCTTCATGGACAAGTCGAGTGGCATGTTTGATCGGTTTAAATCGATGCCGATTGCAAAGAGCGCGGTTCTTAACGGGCAGGTCGTTTCGTCGGTGTTGTTCTTAATGTTCTCAACAATTGTGGTTTTATTGGTCAGTCTGTTGACTGGATTTCGCTCAAACGCAAATTTAGGTCAATGGTTACTGACGTTTGTATTACTATTCGGTTTTGCAGTGATGGTGACCTGGCTATCGATGCCTTTAGGTTTGATGGCGAAGAGTATTGATACCGCCAGCGCATTCTCATATCTGCTATTATTGCTGTTATTCGTTAGCTCTGCCTTTGCTTCGGTCAAGGGGATGCCGACAGCTGTTCGTTTGTTTGCAGAGCATCAACCAATGACGACCATGATCACAGCAACACGCGAATTATTAGCTGGTCAAGAGCCTAGCGCGTCCTTTTGGCAGTCGTTAGCCTGGATGATTGGTATCAGCGGCCTGTCCTTCGTTTGGAGCAAGCGTATCGGTCGCGCACGTCAATTTATTTTGAATGAATCAGCAAGACTGGGAGTTTTACCAGAATTGCTGATTTTTTTGTGTAGATTGGCTTGCTTAAAAAGGCAAGATGACGGAAAATAAATTGATCTTACTAAATAAATTGAGCCGATGCTTTGAAATGAATTCGAATGATTGGGATGTGGCTAGAATGACAGCAGCACGACGATTATTAATTATCGGTGGTAGCGACGCGGGGATCTCTGCTGGGTTGCAAGCAAAGTCGCTAGACCCGGAACTAGAAGTGCATCTTTTGTTGGCGGATGAATTCCCTAACTTATCGATTTGTGGCCTGCCTTATGCCATTGGTGGCGAGGTGACGCAATGGCAGTCATTAGCACATCGCCAGTTGAGCGATCTCGAGGCAACTGGCATCATCTTTGAAATGTCGACGATTGCCGACAAAATTGATCCGATCAAGCAACAAGTTTTCGCCGCAACGACTCGTGGACGACGGCGTGTGTTCGATTACGACGAACTCATTGTTGCAACGGGCGCGCGGCCGCGGTTAGCCGAGTTAACCAATTTAGACTTATCACAATTGGCACAGCCTCATTCAAGAGTTCATGTCCTGCACACGATGGCGGATTATTTTGGATTAGCACATCAGCTTCAAAACCTGTCGCTGACGCGAGTTGCGATTGTTGGGGCCGGCTACATTGGTTTAGAAATGGCGGAGGCTTTAGCTCGTCGCAACTTACAAGTCACAATTTTTCAACGTGGGACCGAAGTACTCTCGACCGTCACAGCGGACTTCGGACAGCTAGTTCACCAACAACTTCTTGAACATCAAATTGAAGTGGTGACACACACGACAGTCCGCCGGGTTGACGAGCACATCGATGGCGTAAGACTCGAAACGGTTGACGAGAATGCCGTGTCCTCTGTATCTACGCAACGACGCGTCTTCGATCTGGTTCTGATCGTCGTCGGTGTTGAACCCAATTCTGAACTGCTAAAGAATGCTGGTGCGACAATTGGCCAAGCCGGCGCTGTTAAGGTGGATGAATACATGCAGACGACGCTACCCCACGTGTTCGCCGCCGGTGATCTGGTCGAAACGCGCCACCATTTATTAGGAATGACCTACTTGCCATTAGGAACGACTGCGCACAAGCAGGGACGGGTCGCGGGCACCAACGCGGCAGGATTTCAGCGCACATTTAAAGGCGTTGTTGGCACACAGGTCGTGAAAATTTTCAATTCAGTGATTGCGCGAACGGGACTTTTACCAGAACAAGCTCGCCATGCCGGCTTTGAACCATTGGTCATCACAACTGACGCCGATGATCACAAGGCTTATCTTCCTGGTGCCCAGCCAATCAAAATTCAAATCGTTGGTGACCGAGTCACTGGCCGGCTATTAGGCGCGACACTGTTCGGACGATATGGGAGTGAGGTTGCAAAACGAAATGATATTTTTGCAGTCGCTATTGCCCAGAATCTAACCGTTGCGGAGATCAGCGACTTGGATCTATCATATTCACCACCGGTGGGCTCACCGTGGGATGCCATTCAAATTGCCACCCAAAATTGGGAACGCGCGCAACGAATTCAATCATCACATCACGACTGAATGGTAGGTATCATAGATTAATCAAGACATTAAGAATCTTGGGGGAGATCATGAAATGAGATTATTTAAAACGGTGACAAATCAGGTTGTCATGAAAAATGCAGCTGAATTACAAAAGTGTGAGGTCAGATTTCAACAGCACACTGAGCTTGGAAAGTTAGCGTCAGTTTTGAGAGACGACTGTCGCGTACTGGCGGTGGTTTGCCAATGAAAGTAATTCGTCGAAAACAAGAAACGATCAAAACCATAGCAACAACTGAATCGACAGAAATGATCGAATCACAACAATTACCTCGTATTCCTGCCAATGCAAAGTTACCGACTAGTCGATTGGTCACCTTATTTTTCTGGATTTGTTTGGGCGCCTGGCTTTTAGCGGCGAATGCACTGACTGATCGGCTATTGTTCGGGCAGCAAATCGTTTGGTATACGGGCGTATTTTTTATTTTCTTTTATCTTGGGTACTCAGGTTTACTGGCAATCTTTCGAGCAATCGGCTATCATCCTAAACCAGAACCACTCGAGGTGGGAAGCTGGGGGCATTCAATTGCATTGCCGGTGTACACACCACTTCCTGCCGACTTTAGGGCGTTAGTTCGGCAGCGTTCCTTGCATGCAAGAAAAATCCAGTTGTCATTTCAGATGATCAAGTTTGTGCTATTACTGATATTGGCAATTCTTTTCGAGTTTAGCTTAGCCTTCAATCTATACGTGGCGATTTTCGTCGCAGTTCTTTTCTGTCTGGTTAATATGACGCTCACGTGGAGTTATGTTGATCTATTTAAGTTTAAGATTGTTGCCAAAGAATATAATCGGCCATTCTTTGAAATCTAGTCAACCATTTGACTCATGATACAAGGGGGAAATCATGAAACAGAGCATCTATCGTGGTATCGCGATGGTCGCAGGTGTATTAGTTTTGGTGGCCGTCGGTTTATTTTTTTATCACAATCAGCAGCAGGATCGTGTCAGTGCGGCCTTCGTACGTGAAAACCTTGTCCGAAATATCGATAAAAATTCGGTCAATAACAAGTATACGATGACATTTGTTAAGCCCACGACCGTGAAAGTTGATGATCAACGGGCGAACAATCTGACCTTCAACATCAATTTCGTCATCCCCAAAATAGGGCATCATTTTTTTGTCTTCAGAGATCAAGATTCTGATGATGGCTATAATTTTGAAATTGAGATCACACCCGCGACGCACCGGATCATACTTTCTTATTGGGAAGCGAATCTAGACGATCCCGGTCGTCCACAAGCTGAGGCGAGCTTTAAAAGTGAGTATCATTTTAGCCAGCTGAGCAATAAGATCAGACTAATCAGGACTAAATTTAACTTTCCAAAAGGGTTCAGTGTCGCCGAGGCACAACGCATCAAACAAACACAGAAAATGGATGAACGCGCGCTTAGGCAACTTCTGACCACGCAATTTAAACCGGTTTTCTTGGCTGCACTCGAAAACTATCTGAGTCGCCATTTACCTGGTTGGTCTAATCCAGCTTCACGCTCTGACAAGGCACACGCGAAATCTGTCAAACAACAGAATCACACCGTTAAATCTTAATTTCTGAAGAAAACTTTCAAGCCCTGGTATTCGGATGCAGTTTGGCGCACAGCCATCAGGCAACGGGCCAGTTTTCTAGGCATTAAAGTCGCTGAAATCACGATTGCACCACTGACTGAGAATGAAACAAGTAACTATCGTGCTGAACAAACCGCGCAAGTAGAAATTCAAGATGGCGTTGGTTCGATTCGCGACACGCAAGGCCAGTATGATTACCCAGAACGCTATTATCACATCAAGGATTAGTCCGGCGTCACATATTTAGTGTTGCTACCATTACGTTTATACAAGGAACAGGATTTGAAAGCAGACGACTACTTTAAGACCGTGCACACACTCACTTATCTACCGGCACCTTCCGTTTATCCAGCGTTTGATCAGATGGTTCTGTCGGATCGCACGCCGACAGCGGAGGAAATTAGCCAAAATATCACCATATGAAGACCAGTATAAAAAAAGCTTAATATCAACGATAAACATCGTGACATCAAGCTTTGTAAAACTATTTTAAGGAGAGTATATCCAAGTAACACCTAATTGTTTGAGTTGGGCGTCAGCTGGTGCCAGATTCCGCCAAGACATGTGACCACCAGGATACCGCCAAACTTTTGTCGTGAAGTCATTGCCGAGAATCTGGGTCATGAGCATATTAGTTTGTTGATACTCTCGAACGATTGCGGCGGCGTTAGCAACGCGATTAGGATAGAGCAGGTTGTAATTATGATCATAGCTATGAACGGCAATTCCGTGACCAGCCTGATACTCCTGCTGCAGCATATTCTGATTGGCAGCGTTGGTCAGCGTGTTGCCAACTACGAAGAAGGTGGCGTGGACTTGTTGTTCAGCTAGGGTTTGCAGAACTCGCGGCGTCATCGTTTGATTAACGCCATCATCGAACGTTAAGAAAACAGTCGGTTGGGTAATCGTTGTGGGTTGGCCAGTCATCGCCGTTTGCACCTCGGCGGCTGAATAAGCATAACTATCCGCACTGACAATATGATTGGTAGCCGCGCGATTTTCAGTAACGTTTGTTGGTGAATTGTCTTGGGTTTGCGCATCAACATCAGTGCTGGAACTGCTAGCAGCTGTTGCCTGACTGCTACTAGTTGCGCTGTTGCCTGAACTGGACTCACTACTAGTTGTTGCCGTTGTTTTTTTGGATTTTTGCGTACTAGTGGTCGAGCTCACATTAGCTGATCCTTGGACGGTTGGCTTTTTCGGTGACTGGCAACCGCTCAGAATCATTAAAGTGCTAAGACTGAGTATTAGTAGTAGTCTAGATTTCTTCAATTTTTTGGTTCCTCTCCCTCGATGTTACTTTCAGTTTAACTAATCTAGACAAGTTAGTAAAGCTCTATCTTTTAGTCAAAAGCGAGCTGCAAAAAAACGACCTCATTTTGTGAGGTCGTTTTCGTTTAAAAACTATTTTTCAACAGCTTGTAATTTTTGATTGTCATCTAATTGGGAGATACCCATAAGTCCCTTCTTTTGCAAACGATGCATGACTAACCAGAGTAAGCCTAAGGAAATTACGGCAACAAGGATCATGTAGAAGATACCATAACCAACAGTACCACTAGCAATCCCACTAGTAATTGCCTGACGGAAACCAAGGATTGAATGCGTCATTGGTAAGAATGGATGAATGACATTGTAGAAGTGGTTGGTAATTTCCATTGGGAAGGTACCACCAGAACCACCTAATTGCAACATCAAGAGTACCATGGCGATGAAACGACCTGGGTTATCCAGCCACATTGACAAGAACATGACGAGATACATCGAGGTCATCGCGAACAACCAAGCGATGAAGTAGAAGAGGGCCACATGTTCAACATGCAAACCGCCGACCATGATCAAGGTTGCTTCTACAACAGCCATCCCAGTGGCAACAATCGCACCAATAGTAATCTTACTGAAGAACCATTGTGTTGGTGTGCCATCGCGACGAGAAACTTTACGAATTGGATAAGCAAAGTTGAAGACCAAAGCACCGACATACAATGCTAATGACAAGACGTAAGGAGCTAAAGCATGACCATAATTGGTTACTTTACTGTAATAAGTGTGCTTTGTCTTAGTAGGAGCAGCAAACATATCAGCAGTCGCACTAGTTAATTTGATGCCGTTAACTTCTTTAGCACCACTAACTAATGATTTCGCTAACGTCTTAGAACCGCCCTTAAGCTTGCTAGCACCACCAGTTAATTCCTTGTTGTTATCAGTTAACTGCGTCGTCCCATCAAGTAATTGTTGGACACCACTAGTTAAGGCAGGTAATTGACTGTTCATGGTTGTCAAACCACCAGCAACTTGGCTAGCACCACTAGTTAACGCACTACCATTAGCAGCTAATTGCTGACCACCAGCATTTAATTGACTAACACCAGAAACTAATTGGGCTGTACCGTTGTTTAATGAAGCGTTGTTAGCAGTTAATTGGTTGGCACCTGATTGAAGTTGGCTAACGCCGGAAATTAATGCGGGAACACTACCATTTAATTGAACTAAACCAGCGTTAAGTGTTTTGGCACCAGTGGTTAACTTAGTGTTGTTAGCTGTTAATTCTTTACCACCAGCATTAAGTTGGTTTAAAGCAGCCGATAAAGTCTCCATCTGTTCAGCAGATTGTTGAGTAACACCTGTTGATAATTCATTAATTTTGCTTTCCAAAATATTAAGAGACTCAGTAATTGCTGCAGTAGTTGCTTTTGCTTGTGTAGAAGCAGCAGTTTGGTAAGTTTCATTCAAAGCCTTCAAAGCCTTCAAAGCTGTAGCAGCATCTGCACCAGCCTGGCTCTGAGCCAAACCGGCAGCAATAGTTTGGTTATATTCTGCAATTTTTGCAGCGACGGCTGCTTGTTGTGCTTGTTGTTCTTCTGTTAATGTTGGATTTGCCAAACCAGCTTTGATTTGATCTATTCCAGCGTTAACTTTGGCTAAGTTAGTGGTAATTGTTGTGGTACTTTGTGGTAATGAAGTTTTTAATGTATCAGATAATTGAGAAACACCGCCAACAATTTTAGTTGCACCAGTAACGTAATCACTGACACCATTATTTAAAGTTGTGCTACCCGCGGCTAATTGCGCAACACCATCTTTTAACGTACCGGTCTGACTACCCATTTGGTTCAAACCACTAGCCAATTGAGAAACGCCACCAGTATAAGTTCGGACACCACTTTGCAAAGTGCCGACAGAACCGTTCAAAGTACTGATCCCAGAAGCAACTTGGTTAGTCCCAGCAACATAAGTACCAACACCACTGCTCAACTGGTTGGCACCAGTGGTTAATTGTTGCACGCCACTGGATAATGGGCTAACCTTTAAGCTCATCGTTTGGATACCATCATGGACGGTTGAGACACCGACAGTATAAGTGTTGATCCCATCATCCAAGGTTACTAAACCATTGTTGATTTGGGTAGCACCTTTACCAGCGGTCTTCATGCCTTTACCAACAACCTTAACTTGTTCGAATAAGGCGCTAGCATAGGCGTTGGTTACATTAGCACGAATTTCTTTATCTAAGGTATCCACACCAATTCCGGAGATAACTTGACTTAAGTAGTTCAACGAATCGTTGGTCTTGTAAGTCAATTGCATCTTCTTAGGGTGTGAACTGAGAACAGTAGCCGCATTCTTCGAAAAATCCTTGGGAATAGTTACCACTGTGTAGTATTGGTTGTTTTTCAAACCGTCAGCAGCTTTCTTAGCACTGACGAATTTCCAACCTAATTGTTTATTCTTCTTTAATTTATCAACTGTTTGTTGGCCGACATTCATTGAAGTACCATTGTAGGTAACGGCCTTATCCTCGTTTACGACTGCGACGGGCAGATCTTGTGTATCACCATAAGGATCCCAAACTGATTTTAAGAAGAAAATCGAATATAGGAACGGGATAATCATAATAACTAGTACTGATAACAAAATTAATTTGTTTTTCTTAATAAAACCAAATTCATCCTTAATCATAAAACCTAAACACTTCCTCCACTTACTCTAAAACTTCTCCTAAATATAAATCGACCAATTGCTGGAACGATTGTTGCTGCTTAGCCTGAACCTTAGTCAGAAAGCCCATGATTTCCAGCACGGTGTAACCGAGCACGCTACTGATAAAGGCTTCTTCGTAAGCATCGTTGGTCATCTTCTTGAGCTTGATATGTTGGGTTACTCGCCGCAAAAGATTTAACACCCGACCTGTTTCCAAGACGAAAGGACTGTCTTCAGGATAACGGTGAACGTAATAAATCAATTGGACCAGTTGCCCTTGTGATTCAAAATAGGCATGAGCAATATCTGCGTAACCACGTAACGCTTCTTTGCCAGAAATACCGGTCAAATTCTCGGCCATTTTCAAATACAAGGTCTTCATAAAGTTAGTCCCAATATCTTCAATCACGGCATCAACATTCGCATAATAGTTATAGAGCGACTGTGAACGGACATCCAACGTCTTAGCCAAACTACCAAAAGTTAGTTGGGGAAAGCCTTGATTGCCGATGATTTCTTGAGCTGTGGCCATAATTTTCTCTTTACTTAGATCGTGCTGTTTACCCATATTGTTATCACCCACCTTCAAATCCCATGTGCCACTTTTTGACTACGTTGAGAAATTATATTACGACAACTATCATTAGTCAACCTACAACTTGTATTTTTTTACCTGCTAAACGTTCGCAAACGAAAATAATTCTTATCATGATCAGAACTTACAATGATTGCGGTCTAGACAGGTGCCGTGGTTATTATTATGACAGCGCTCTCTACTTGCTGGCAAAATTCTTGCTTGCGTGTTAATGGACAATAAAAATAGTTTATATTTTTTTAGAAATAAGCAACTGATGACGGTCAAGTTTGTTGATTTAAATTTAGTTTTAGACGGAATTAGCGGATTAAATCTAAAGTTAGTTTGGGGCAAAATAACAGACAACTCCGTTACGGCCGGCGGGTTGTGGAACGTAAATAGTGCCAAGTCTTCCTCAATTTGTGGAGGTGGTTGCTGGGCGATTTTTAGGGCGTGGAACGGCGTGGGCGTTGATTTAAGCTTTTTCTACGAAAAATCTTAAATACAAGCCTTATTCTAAACGGTAAACCGTTAAGAATAATTTCACTGCTTCTCGCAAAATCGCTCGTACGCAAAGAAAGCCCCTTACCTGACGCCAATCGCCCAGCAACCAACAGATAAAACTAACAGAACTGAGCACCAATGTAAGAAAACCAGATTGCAGTGACCAACAAAGCCTGTGTGACAATCTTTCGAGATGGAATTGAAAGATATCATACAGGCTATTTTTTTATCGTACTATTCAATTATTGCTGCTGAGTGAATTAAGTTGCTCAATCTTGCTGCAACTGCCTTAATCACTAACAGGGTAAAGGTCACTAACTCAACTCCAGACAGAATGGAGGGACCGGGTTGTCAGCCAATGGTTTTTATTTGCGCCCGAGCTTGCGAGTAGCAGCCAAATTTGTCTTACTGCTTTAGCAGTTAGACAAAGGGTTGTATTTGAGATTGTTGCGTAGCAATAAGCTCAAATCAATCCCGGCCGCGTTCCACAACCCGCAGCCCGGAATGCAGTCAGAACCAATTCAGTTTCAAAAACTTCACTAGGTTTTAGTGCTTTTGAACTTGGGTCTGTAATTGGCATCAATCAATGTCGGCCGACTCAACAGTACTGATTTAGTGCTGCTACAACTTGATCGACCTCAGCCAAAGTGTTTTCTGGACCAAAAGATAAGCGCAAGTAGCGCTCACTTTCGGCGGCGGTCAATCCTAAAGCAGTTAAAGTAGGATCAGGGCGGGGGTCCTTAATGCTACAGGCACTGACTGTTGATAAACAAATCCCTTGCTGACCAAGACGTGTGGCTACTTCTTGGCCAGTTAAGTGGGGTAGTAGTAAACCGCAGATTCCAGGATAATCACTGTCGCGGCCAATGCGACGGCAGCTAGTTGCCAGCCCTTGATACAATCGCTTTCTCAGCAGTTGTAGTTGTTGCAATGTCTGGGGCATGTTGGCCAGACTATCCGTTAGCGCTGTTAACATACTGATAATTCCGGGGGTGTCCAGTGTGCCGGGGAGGAATCCTTGCTGTTGGAAAACATTTTGAAATTCAGGTGTTGTCGGATAAGTTGGTGCTAAATAAAGAAAACCATTATTTTTAGGGCCATTAAATTTATGAGCACTAGCACTAAAACCAGCGACTTGGCTTAGGTTCAATGGTATTTTACCGATTCCCTGCACGGCGTCAACAAATAAAGGCAATTGTCGATTTGCCGCCACTGCTTGTAAGCTGGCAATTGGTTGCCGGACGCCCACAATTGGATTTACGGCCTGAATGACAATCAAACCAGTATTTTCGGTGATGGCAGCTGTCAGTATTGCTGGGGTCACTTGGCCCTGTTGATCAACGGGCAACTTTTTGATTTGGTAGTGTTCCTGTTGGGCTAATTTTGGCAAAATCTGATAAACCGAGGCGTGTTCTAAGGGACTTACTAGAATTTCTCGCTGCCGCATGCCTTGAGCCAATGCCGCAATGCCAAGCTGATTAGCTGCAGTACCACCGCTAGTGAAAATAATCCCCTCTGGATTTAGCTGAAATCTAGCTGCCAACTTGGTGCGTGCTTCTTGAATTAATTGACCAGCAGCATTGCCGGCCTGATGGAGACTTTCGCTATTAGCAAAAAAGTTTCTGGCTACTGCTTGATAAACTTGTAAAGCTGCCGAACTCATTTTAGTTGTGGCAGCATGATCGAAATAAATCATTGTACGCCTTCTTTCAAGACAACTTAACTACTATGATTCGAAATTAGGGTTAATTAGCTTAAGGACAACATTCGGTCAAGGGCCTTTTTAGCACCACTGGCGATTTCGGGATTGACGGTAATCACGTTTCCTGGTTGGCCACTGGCTAATTGGTCCAGCGCCCATGCTAAATGTGGCAAATCAATCCGATTCATAAGAATACAGGAACAGGAGAACGGGTTGAGAAACATCAGCTGTTTCTCGGGATACTGCTTAATCAGGCGACCAACCAGGTTGTTATCAGTGCCAATCGCAATTCGGGCGCCACGAGGAGCTTGTTGAACATAATCAATAATTGCAGCAGTTGAACCAACTTCATCAGCCGCCGCGACGACTTCGTGAGCACATTCGGGATGGACGATGACTTTGATTTCGGGATATTGCGCGCGCAAAGCCGCTATTTGTGCAACCTTGAATTGTTGATGGACTGAGCAGTAGCCGTCCCAAAGAATGACACGCAACGCGGCCGGGTTGGTGGCTTGCAAGCGATTAGCGCGGGCTTGCCAGAGGCCAATATTTGCTGGCGTTAAACCTAAAGCTAGCGCGGTGTTACGTCCTAAATGCTGATCTGGTAAAAATAGCAGCCGTTTTGCACGCTGTAACGCCCAACTAACAATTTTTTTAGCATTGCTGGAAGTGACGACCACACCCCCATGATCGCCAACAAACGATTTAATGGCAGCGGTCGAATTCACGTAAGTAATTGGTAAAATGTCATCATCAAATTGACTGGTTAGCAGTGACCACGCCTGAGTCAGCTGAAACGAGTTGGCCATATCTGCCATGGAACAGCCAGCATACAGCACTGCTGGTAAAACGATTGATCAGATGGCCAATGATGTTCTTGCTGGCAAAGTTGGTTCTGGTGAGACGCGTGCTAAATTGCTTGGAAAATTCAACACATCAGTTCAAGCTGTGGTCAATGCCAAACTTGGAGCAATCACGGTCGATTCGTTGAACAACACATTAGCCAATGAAGTGAAAAAAGGTGTGTTCGGAACTGGTGATACGCGAAAGACGCTGCTGGCTACTCACTACAATGCAGTGCAAGCAGTCATCAATAAAACAACAGCAAGGCACACATACTACACGGTGAAGGCTGGTGATTCTTGGTGGTTGATTGCTAATAAGTACAAGATTAATATGAACACACTCGCCAGACAAAACGGTAAAACAATCAAATCAGTTATCCACCCCGGCCAGAAATTGTTGATCAGATAAAATATTAAGCCTATCTCTTAATTGAGGTAGGCTTATTTTTGTGCAATAATTATCTCAAACGCAACATATGGTTTGATAGGTAGAAACGATATGAAGTCAAAAGATTTAACTGGCCAGCAGTTTGGACATTTAACGGTAATCGGTCGAGTTGCCAATCGTAATGGCAGGCCAATGTGGCTATGTCAATGCGATTGTGGCAAACAGAAAGAAATAGCTGGCAAGCACTTATTAAATGGACACACAATAAGTTGTGGCCACATCAAGAGAGATCGTAACAACAGTATTGCACCAGGATATGAAGCAAATAAAGTTGATGGTATTGCTGTTTTTCTGCTAGACGACAAGCGAAAAATCAGAACCGACAATACAACTGGAGTTACTGGCGTTAAAAGGGTTAGGTATCGCAATGGATCCATTCATTACGCTGCCGCAATTACGATAGCAGGAAAGCGATATCACATTGGGACATATGACACTATAGAGCAGGCAGCAAAAGCACGAAAAGAAGCGGCCGATAAATTGATACCTAAAAAATAACCGTCACTCGTAAAGGGATGGAGGTTATTTTATACTAGACCAATTTAAAATGGTAATCGGTAAAAAACAGCCAATCCTAAATGGAAAGGCTGTTTTATTTTGTCCAAAATTTGACCAAAATATTTTTGTTTTCTAGTGCTTTTTAGTGTTAAAAACAAAAAAAGAACCTTGACAAATGCTGATTTATCAAGGCTTCTCTTTCCTTAAAATGTTTCTTATTTAATATTTTAAGGAGAGTACAGGAATTGAACCTGCGCGCCCGGTTAAGGGTTCGACGGATTTCGAGTCCGTTGCATTACCACTCTGCCAACTCTCCAGAACACTGTATATTATAACAAAAGTGCTTCTGAATGCAAAGTGTTTTTTTATGGCAGTCCGAAAATCAGTGGCCGATAGAGTCGCTATGCCAACCTAAAACTGGTTCGTTTATGGTGATACACCGCTGTTCAAACAGATTTGAACCGCCAAGCTGGTTTGCGATTAAATGCCCAGGTGCCAAAACTTGACCAGAGTAGAATTGATGGCTCGTGAACAAGCTGGCCACTGCAGATAAATTTGAAGATGTCGCATGGGTGCTTCAAGACCCAATTATCAATTTCAGTCAGCATGTTGTTGATCAATCAATTGAGGAAAACTGCAGGTTTCAAGCAAAAGCAGGATTAAGCCCAAAGATAACTCGGAGACTGTCTGGACGAGCTTGCAAATGGTGTATAAATTTAGCTGGATTCTATGATTACTTTGATAAACCAGACGATATTTATCGGCGTCATGAAAATTGTAGATGTACAGTTGAGTATTATCCTGGTGATGGGCGAAAGGCGCAGAATTCGCACACTAAGAAATGGCGTGAAATCAAGAATAATGCTAAGATGGAATTAAGAAAGTCATTGAACAAAGAGTGCTCCTATCCTAGTATTTGGTACATAAATTTCTGAACAGTTGTGCCATAATTAA
>NZ_AZFX01000025.1 GCF_001435835.1 Lapidilactobacillus concavus DSM 17758 | reverse complement strand
TTGAAGTGCAACATAAAAGTTAGACAAAAATAAATAGTTTTACGCAGCTAAGGTATGTTCTCGGTATTCACAGGGGGACATACCTTTTGTTTTCGTAGAAATTCGGTGATGATTAAACCAATCTATATAGTCTTTTGAAATATGACTTAGTTCCTCAAGATCTTGGCATGGTGGAAGTCCACTCAAACATTCTGTCGTGTAAATGTGGAAGAAACTTTCAACGGGCGCATTGTCATGACAATTGCCCTTCCTAGACATACTTTGAATAAAGTCATTATCTGCAAGCTTTTGCGTATAATAGTTGAGCTGATATTACCAACCTTGGTCCGAATGAACAATTGGTTTAACATGCTTGGGGAGTTTAATGATCAATTCATCAAGGGTATTCATAATTAATTGGCGATTTGGACTGTCACTAATTTGAAATGCGAGAACTTCTTTACTTGCTTCATCGGTGATAACCGAGATATAAGCCCATTCATTGTTTCCTAAACGAACTTGAGTCACGTCGGTATGAAGCGCCTCATATGGGTTGGTTTTACTGAAATCCTGGTTTAAAATATTAGCCGAAACTTTACCAACAGTACCTTTATACGATGAATATTTTCCATTCTTATGTCGGTTATATAGGTTGACTTGAACGTTTAATTCACTCATTAAATGACGCACAACGGTATCTGCTAGATGGATATTCAATTTGACCAGTTCAGTCTGAACACGGCGATAACCATAGGTTAAACGTCCTCGATATTTCCCACTATTCGTGATTTCAATAATTTTCTCTTTTACACTTGCATACTTGTCATCACGATTACTAATTCGTTTACGCTCGTCATGATAAGTTGCTTTCTTAAGGCCAATGGCCTTAAGGATATCTCCGATTTTATAACGTTCAGGCTTTGGAAGCTTAGCTTGGTCAGCTCTGATCTGATCAACTATTTGTGTTTTGCGTCGTCCTTTGAAGGTCCGAACAGAGCCATTGATTTTTTTAGAATATCATTTTCTAACCTTGTTTCGTATAACTCTTTATTTTTTTGAATGAGCTCTGCACGCAGTCGTTCAACTTCGTTTTGTTTTTCTGGAGATGATGTTGATTTCTTCTTCCGTTTCACTTTGGCTGGCCTACCTTTTTGATGAGACCGTAAAGCTTCAACGCCATCACGATTAAATCCAGTTCGCCAAACACTAATTTGGCAGGCTAAAATATCATACTTTGTGGCGACAGCAGCTAAAGACTCATCATGAGTTTGGTAGTAGTCTATCACACTTAGTTTGAAATCAGTAGAAAACTTTCGCTTATTTGCCTTTCGCTTTAGCGTTTCGATGCCGCCTAAGCGATACCGCTGAATCCAATACTGAATCTGACGTTTAGGTACACGGTACTTCTGAGCAAGTTCAACAACGCTCATTTTGTCATTAAGAAATTGACCAACGACTTGTGCCTTTAACTCGGGATTATATTTGACCATACAAAAAGTGCCTCACAATCATTAGACTGTTTGTCTAACAATTATGAAGCACTTCA
>NZ_AZFX01000096.1:42825-47528 GCF_001435835.1 Lapidilactobacillus concavus DSM 17758 | reverse complement strand
TATTCGTGGATAACCATAGGCACGATAATTATTTTCCCAAATCAATTTAATTTTTTACGCGCGTTTTATAATCAAGTTAGCCAAATACTTTTAGCTAATTGATAAAATAAAAAACACCAAGACAAATCTCTGTTATCATTGATGTTCCTACACAAACAATGAAAGAGGTTATTGTCTTGATGCAAGAACAGAATACCACAGTCAGAAAAAAAGGTCAGCACCTAACTTCGTTTGAACGAGGCAGAATTGCTACGCTGCACAGCCAAGGCTATTCCAATCGTGCAATTGCCAGAGCGCTTAATGTTTGTCATCAAACAATCAATAATGAATTGTGCCGCGGCGAGATCGACCAAGTAAAAAAAGTGAATGGTCAACGCCAATATTACGCTGTATACTCACCAGAAACAGCACAAGCTAAGTACGAAGCTAATCGATCCCACTGTCATCGACCTTTGAAACTCGTCGGTGTCGCTGATTTTATCGACTATTTTACGACTCATTTGCGTCAAGATGGTTGGTCGCCTGATGCAGCAGTAGGACGTGCCAAACTTGAAGGCTTATATCAACCTGAGGAGATGGTCTCGACCAAGACGCTATACCACTATATTGATGCCCAGTTACTTGAAGTCCGTAATCTTGATCTACTCGAAAAAACGCGCCACCGTGCTAAACATCATCACTCGATCAAGCACAAGCGTCTGGCCGGACGGAGTATTGATGAACGGCCTAAAAGTATCGACCAGCGCCAAGAGTTCGGCCATTTCGAATTGGACACCGTGGTGGGCAAGCGCAACGGTCAAGAGAGTGTGATCTTAACGCTGATCGAGCGTCAATCCCGCTGCCAAATTATACGTTTGATCGATGGTCGTGATGCCGATTCAGTCAACTATGAGCTGGCCAAGATCTGTCAAGAATACGGATCAATCATGAAGTCAGTTACTGCCGATAATGGCGCTGAGTTCTCGGAAGTTGGCGCTGTACTTACCGGTGTCGCTGACCTTTATTATGCCCATCCATATCGTTCCTCTGAGCGTGGGACTAACGAAGCGCATAATCGAATGATCCGCCGCGATGTACCCAAGGGTCTATCCATGGATATTTTGGGTCCTCATGATATCCAAGCAGTTGAGTCAAAGCTAAACAATTTACCGCGCCGGCAAACTGGCTATCAAACACCCAAAGAGCTTTTCTCCGCTGCTTCCGCCGGTTAAGTTAAGTCCATAAAATATGAATATTAATGAAAATACTGATTTAATAGGATTTATCGTGTGGCTAATTTGTTCTTGCAATTTGGGGTTGATTATTTTAATGAAGATAGTGGTAATTATTATTTAGGGCCACTTCGTTGCGAACATTATGTTTTGGTGACAGGTGAAGATTATGTTGATATTTTTAGTGATAGACCGCCAGAAGTAAAATTCTGGGTAACTGATGATATTGAAGGCAATGATCATTTAGAGGATTTTTTGAAGGATGATTAACATTGATGACTTATTTTAAATTTTGGCATCATTACTTTGGCTTTAAAGGAAAAGCTTCGCGAAAGGAGTTTTGGATTCCTTTCGCTGTCAATAGTGTTATCCAGCTAATCATTTTGGGATCAGTAGGAACTAAAGCATTTACAGTGTTGGGTATGATGCTTGGAAATGGCGGCACGATGTTAACATCGGATTATCAAAAAGTTCAAATTGCTTTCGCTGTTTAGTCGGGGTTTCAAGCCATAATGATGATTCCATATTGGGCGATTTGTATTCGGCGATTTAGAGATGTTGGCATTGCTTGGTACTGGTTGCCAGTTGTTGCTGGAATAGTACTGGCCCTCACAGCATCAGTTAACACCTTTGGGCTTAAGACATTATATACACCTGCTAACATATTAGTCGCAATTTGTGGCGTGGCATTATTCT
Organism: Lapidilactobacillus concavus DSM 17758; assembly: GCF_001435835.1. Lineage (GTDB taxonomy): Bacteria > Bacillota > Bacilli > Lactobacillales > Lactobacillaceae > Lapidilactobacillus > Lapidilactobacillus concavus. Next base: position 45,621 of record NZ_AZFX01000096.1, on the reverse strand, counting down.
TCATCTTGGGATCGCCAAGTAATTTCGTTAAACGAGCAGATTCACCAAAGCGGGATGATTGATAAATAGCTGACGAGTAAGGATATGATGAAACGAAATATCAAAAACGTTTTATCATTTATCTCAGCTTGGAAGTCATCTACTGTTGTGATAGGGACCATCCAGTAAATATCTAATATCTATGTGGCAGAAAATGGCGACATGTCCAGAATCCCGGTGTTTTGAACGAGTAATCTGATTAAAAATCTAATCATTATGTTTTAGGCAGATAATACTAAAATAGGCAGTCAATCACCGATTGAGTTCAACGATGATTAGCTGCCTATGTTTATTTAAATTCAAGTGTTATTTTATTTCAAAATTCTAAGATGATCGTGATCTTTGGCAATCATCTGCAGGAAGGGCGTGCGATTAACAATTCCTTGATAACTTGAGAGACGGTCTTCGACGATCTGATCAATCAAGTCGTTCGAAACACAACCTTCAATCAAAATTCCGTCACCGTCGACATTATGGCGATAATCAACAAGCATAGTTGAGGGTGTCCGCTTAACGCCAAGTTCGCTGGCAAGTTGGCGGTCGGCATCGCAGAGGTCTTTGACCAACTGACTATTACGATCTTCCCAGAAGGTTTGGGAATCGAGCCCTACTTCGGTCACAACGTTTTTAATAAGCGTGTCCGAATATTTCTCGTGTTGCTGATTGATGTGTTTTTGTAAGCTGAGGATAAACGCTCGTGCTTTCTTCTTGCCCTGAAAGGAAGCCGCTTTGAGATCTAAAAGTGAAGCGTAAGTCACGTTGGTAATATGATTACGTAGATCTAAGTCGTGCAAATCGAGTTCATTTCGCTCTAGATAGTCGTTGACAATTTGCAAATTCGTCAGTGGAACCACATTAATACGTGCCTTTTGATGATGATAATCCAAACTGTTAATAATATTGCGTTCTGTTTCTAAACAGACGCCACCAATAGGATTAACAAACATAAAGATTTCTAACAAGATGCTTCCTCCAGTGTGAATGAAACGATACAAGAATGATTAACAAACGCGACAAGTGATATTTTAGCCTGAATAGAAAAACATTTCAATTTATATGATTGGTCACTGCCCGTTGAATCTTGTTTGTGACCTTTCGTGGGGGGATTTGAAAACGCTGCAAGAGTCGTTGATAAAATGTTTGTGCAAGTTGTGGCTGGGATGTTTCTAATTCCAACTCATAATCAACATGCCCGTTTGGATACGTCGTCTGGTCCAAGGTTAGTTCACCTTCAGCCAGACTTGCAATTCGTCGTGTAGTGGTTGCTTCAGCAAAAAGTTGTAAATCTGTCACATTTAAACCACGTGTTTTCAAGGCAGCTGCAACTTCACCATGCGGTTGAATTTCTTTCGTACGAGCTTGTGCCAGCGTCAAGACATCAGTCGTCTCAATTAATTGATGCTGGCTAGGATCGACTTTTTCCGTCGGTTGCTTGAGCGTTTGTTCCGCATGGTCTGAAAAACGGCGAATACGCAAGCCACAATGTTGCTGCTTCAACTGCTGATCTGGCGTATCGAAATAATAATTTGTTTGCTGGAATGGGGATGCAAATGAGTAGCTTGACAACAGTCGCTCGAATTCAGTTTCTGTGAGTAAATTTTTGAATTCAATTTCAACCTGAGCCATTCTCGCACCTCCAAATGTATGCTATCATCTTTGCGTCAAATTTGAATGAGATATGATTGGAAAACTAACAAACTACAATTTGAGCAAATAGTTTGTTGTGGGAGCCGTTGAACTGAAGTTACTGCAGACAATGGTTGTTCCTGCTGTGGGTCGTTGAACCGAAGTTGCTACAGACAATGGGCATGCTAACATGTGGGGCCGGTTGCAGCTCTTTTTGAAACGCGTTCTGCAAGGCAGCAGTCTGTGCTTAACAACAATTTCTAAACGATTCGTAAACGAATCATTCAGAAATTATCGTTAATGCTCAACTGCTAACCGCCTTGCTCCACGCTCTACTTCAAAAAGGAGCTTTCGCCTAAAACTTGTAGCTTTTGTTACACAAAATCTAAAGTTTTGCCCGTGCTATAAGCTCGAAACGTGTTTCGAGTTTATAGCACTGTCACTGCAATCATGCCCATTGTCTTCCGCAACTTCTGATTTAGTCAGTAACTCAAGATAACTGGGTAAGATTTGTTGGCAGCAAATTTCTTCGAACGAAAACTAATGATCGTACATAAAAAACGTGATTGCGTCAAATGGCAAAATTGAGATACGACAAATATTTAAATTCACGCCAAATTACTTGCTTAGTTTGATTGAAAATGACCAGTTTTTTGGCGTGAATATTTGTATTATTCGTGTGTCTAGAATGACAAATTGAGAAAATCGATTTTTTTAACTTCCGTTTGCCGAAGTCGCTACGGAAAATAGTTGTTCGTGCTGTGTGGCCGTTTACAGCTCTTTTAGCAAGCTAAAAGTAGCTTTCGACTAAAATTGGAGCCTTCAAAGTTCGAAGTCTCCAATTTACCCGTTCTGTAAGTCCGCAAACGCCTTGCTTCACGCTCTCGCAGTTTAACAGAATTTTCACAGCATCACAACCATTTTCCTTCGCAACTTCTGATTTAGACTTAACAATTGAAAAACTGGTTCATTAATCTATGCTAATTTATACTTCTTAATTTCAAAACCACAGTTCCGCCTTCACCTCTGAGTCAGGGAACAGAGTGGAAAGTTGTTGCCGTGCTGTGAAAATGTTGTTAATCCGCGTGGGCCATGCGGGTTTACAACATGGGACAAACATTAGACTTCGCG
>NZ_AZFX01000096.1:19990-42815 GCF_001435835.1 Lapidilactobacillus concavus DSM 17758 | reverse complement strand
AGTGTGTAACAAGGCGGTTAGCTTCTGAGCATTAACGATAATTTCTGAATGATTCGTGTAACGAATCGTTCAGAAATTGTGGTTAAGCGCAAGAAGTTGCCTTGTGTAACACGTTTGCGAAGGCTAATGTTTGAGGCGGAAGATTTATTCGCCGAGTGCGAAGCACGAGCCGAATAAACCTGCAGCCGGCCCCACAGCAAAGACAACAACTTTCCACGCAGAGGACTGACGGGGCTGATGGTTTGAAAGACATGCGAAGCACGAGCCGAATAAACCTGCAGCCGGCCCCACAGCGAAGGCAACAGCTTTCCACGCAGAGGACTGACGGGTCTGAAGGCCAGGTAACACCTCACACCACACTCTATTTGCGCTTTGTGTTAAAATGTATCTTGGATTGTCTAATAGTGAGGAATCAAGATGGCTAAAAACTGGTCGCAATTTTTAATGCCGTATAACCAAGCGGTAGATGAATTAAAATTAAAATTTAGAGCTATTCGTAAACAATATCAAAGTATGGGTGAGCACACACCAATTGAGTTCGTGACTGGTCGTGTGAAGCCTGTGAATAGCATTCTCGAGAAGATGCATCGGCGTTTTATTCGCGAAGAATTGCTCGAGACGGACATGCAAGATATTGCGGGTATTCGAATCATGGTGCCTTTTGTTGACGATATTTATCAAGTGGCTGATTTGATTCGGCAACGGCAGGATATGCAAGTGATCGAGGAACGGGATTATGTTTCTAACAGCAAGCCAAGTGGCTACCGATCGTACCATATCGTTGTGGAATATCCGATTCAGCTGGTTGATCATGAGAAAAAAATTCTAGCCGAAATTCAGGTTCGGACGTTGTCAATGAATTTTTGGGCAACGATCGAGCATTCATTGAATTATAAATATCAGGGTGAGTTTCCGGAAGAAATTAACGAACGGCTGAAGCGTGCTGCCGAGGCTTCTTTTATGTTGGATCAAGAAATGTCCGAGATTCGTGGTGAGGTTCAAGAGGCGCAGCGCTTATTCGCGTCTGGTCAGTTGGATAATATTGAACCGCAACCGTCAGAAGATCAAGCGACAACGTCGGGTAAAGATTCGCGTTCAACGAGTTCCCCGACCGATGCGACTAAGAAAAATGAGGATGAGCCATGAAAATAGCAGTCATGGGCAACACGAGTGAAAAGTCATCTCAAGTTACCGCCGATCTTAAACGCAAATTGCTGGCGGCAGGTCATGAATTAACGACTGCTGATCCACAGTTAGTGGTGAGTGTCGGCGGCGATGGAACGTTGCTGAATTGTTTTCACCGTTACTCGCACATCCTAGATACGGTGCGTTTCATCGGGGTCCATACGGGGCATCTGGGTTTCTATACCGATTGGCGCGATTATGAACTCGATGATCTGGTCAAGGAGATCAATGCTGATGTTGGACAGAGTGTCAGTTACCCCTTGTTAGATGTGCAGGTGAAGTATGCGACTCAAAAAGAGGCGAGTCATTTTTTGTCCTTGAATGAGTCGACGTTGCGTCGTAATGCCTTGACAATCAAAACTGATATTTATATTCGCGATGCTTTTTTTGAGAGTTTTCGTGGTGATGGGATTTGTGTGGCAACACCAACGGGTTCAACGGCCTATAGCAAGTCGTTAGGTGGTGCGGTTTTACATCCTCGGTTGGAAGCTCTTCAGTTGACAGAGATTGCATCGATCAACAATCGTGTTTTCAGAACTTTATCCTCACCGATTGTCATCGCGCCTGATGAATGGATCACAGTTAAGACGCAGACTGCTGCAGATTACACGCTGACCGTTGATCAGTTAAGCAGTCACAATCGTGCGATCACTGAGATCAAGTATCAAATCGCTAAGGAGCGGATCCACTTCGCGAAGTATCGTCATATGCATTTCTGGTCACGCGTCGAAGATTCGTTTATTGGCAGTATTCGAGAACAGAATAATGGACTTTAAATGGCAATTTTTTGCGGCTAATTTTCCGGATCAAGAAAAAATGACGCTCCAGAGTTTCTTGAAGCATCAAGGTTTCTCAAAGTCACAAATTGGTCGTCTGAAGTTTGCGGGTGGGCACATTTATGTGAATCATCGTCGGCGTTACACGAATTATCTGCTGCATGATCGCGATGTGGTCTTCGTCACGCTGGCGCCAGAAGCGGCGGCTGAGACGGTAACCACGAGTCATTTACCGATTGATATTATTTATGAAGACGAGTTGTTTCTCGTGGTGAATAAACCTGCGGGTCTGGCATCGATTCCTTCTCGGCGTCATCCCAATGATTCGCTGGCCAATCGTGTTAAAGGCTACCTGCAGTCGCAGGGCGCGGAAAGTTTGTCAATTCATATCGTCACACGTTTGGACATGGACACTTCTGGTCTGGTGATTTTTGGCAAGAGCGCCTATGCCCATTCTTTGTTAGATGAACAAAATAAACAGCACCGACTTCAAAAAACATACTTAGCCTTAGCACAGGGACAATTCGCACAGTCGAGTGGCTTGATCGACCTGCCCATTCGGCGGCGCGATGAGCACGGGATGACACGGATTGTTGCCGCAGATGGCAAGCCTTCACGAACGCGTTATCGAGTGCTGCAAGATTATAAGGTAGGATCATTAGTGCAGCTCCGCTTGTTAACGGGGCGCACGCATCAGATTCGCGTGCATTTGGCAGCGTTAGGGCATCCGCTGTTCGGTGATGCGTTATATGGCGGGCCGATGACGCCATCTGCACAGAGACAGGCGCTTCATTGTGCTCATCTCGTTTTTTATCAACCGATTTTGAAGAAAGAAATTCAATTAGACGCGCCACTTCCGCAAGATTTTGTGACGATCGAAGCGGAAATGAAACAAGGCGTTTAGCAAGTTAGATTTAAGATCAGGCGTCAAAATTCAATCAATGAGTGAGTTATCGAGGTGGTTCCATGGAAAAGCAAAAGAGTCAATTAGAAGTTACCCATGCCGAGTTGTTACAGGCACTCGCCAATAATGAAACGAAGGTTTTTCGTAAACGTTTCTTAGACATGCACTTCTATGATCAGGCCCATTTTTATCTCTCCTTGGAACCCGATCAGCGCAAGCAGCTCTATCGCGTGTTGAACGCCCATGAGGTTGGTGACTTCTTCGATACGATCGAGGATGATCTACCGGAAATGACCGAGTTGTTGGCGGAAATGGACACGCAATATGCGGCGAACATGTTGAATGATATGTTCGATGATAATGCGGCTGATATTCTGGAGCACCTGCCTAAAGAGGATGTCGATCGTTATTTGTCATTGATGAATCGTTCGGATGCCATCAAGCTGCGCAAGTTGTTGCACTATGACACGGAAACCGCCGGTGGTATCATGACCACGGATTACGTCAGTGTGCTTGAGGATCTCGATGTGGGACAGGCGTTGGCTGAATTGAAGCGAGTCGCTGCGGATGCGGAGACGATTTATTACGTTTATGTGGTCAATTCGGATAATTTGTTGGTTGGCGTTTTGACCTTGAGAGATTTGTTGGTCCACGACAGTCACACCAAGTTGGCCGAAATTATGACACCCAACGCAATCACGGCGAGCGTTCATGATGAACAGGCTGAGGTTGCGCAAAAAATTCGAGATTATGATTTTATTGCGTTACCTGTTGTGGATGATCAACAGAAATTAGTCGGGATTATCACGGTTGACGATGCCATCGAGGTTATTGATGATGAAGCTCAGTCCGATTATTCTGGACTTGCCGGTGTCGATGTTGATTATGTCTCTGAAAACCCATTTAAAGCGGCTTCGAAACGTCTTCCTTGGCTGATCACCTTATTGTTTTTGGGAATGTTGACGGCGACCTTGATCAACCATTATGAAGCGTTGTTAAGCACCGCTAGTATTCTTGCCGTGTTCATCTCATTGATCACGGGGACTGCTGGTAATGCGGGCACCCAGAGTTTGGCAGTGGCGGTTCGCCGATTGGCAGTCAACGGCGATAACAAGCCGAAGATTTGGCGATTAGTCCTCAGCGAAGTGCTGACGGGATTAGTCACAGGCGTCATTACTGGGTTGACCGTGATGCTAATTGTCGGTATTTGGAAACAGAATCTGATTTTAGGTGTGACGATTGGTCTGGCCATGGCAGCTGCCATCACCGTTGCTAATTTAGCCGGCAGCCTAATTCCAATGTTAATGGAAAAAATCGGCTTCGATCCCGCAGTTGCAAGCGGGCCGTTTATCACCACGCTGAGCGATTTGACCAGTGTATTGATCTACTTCAGCATTGCCCAATTTTTCCTGAACGCTTTTTTGAACTGAAGCCTAGTTTTAAGCCGGCAACTGAAATTTTCTAGCGGAAGATTTCAGTTTTTTTAATGGCAAAATTCTTTAAAATTAATTCAGCCGAATGCGCTTTAAAGTGCTAGAATTAAACAAATACAGACAAAATTATTGAGAACAACGCAACTGATATTTTTTTAGCGTAGATTCGGAATGGAGCACGAAATGGGACCACAATTTCAAAGTGAATTAAAAAAGTTACAATCAAAATTTATGGATATGGGCATTACGGTCAGTGACCAAATTTACCGTTCAACAAAGGCGTTTGCGGATCACGATAAAGAGGCGGCACAGGCGGTCGTCCTAGCAGATCATCAAATCAACGAGCACGAGACAGATCTTGAGAAGCAGGCTTTATACATGATGGCACTGCAGCAACCAGTGGCCACGAGTTTTCGGGAAGTCATCTCGGTACTGAAGGCGAGTTCCGATCTTGAGCGAATCGGCGATCACGCCGTGGGTATTGCGCGTGAGACGATTTATATCAAGGGTAATCCGCGCATCGACCGCATCGAAAAGATGATCGCAAATCTAACGGACGCCATTCGCAAGATGCTAGAGGATTCACTGAACGCGTATTTCAAGGAAGATGCAGAAGCTGCTAAACAGATTGCAAAGACCGATGAGGAGATCGATCGTCAGTTTGTCGCTATTCGTAAAGCCGTGACTTCCAAAGAAAACGAAGATGCCCAACATGCGGCAGCCAAGGCCAGTTATCTGATGGTTGCGCGGTTCCTTGAACGAATCGGTGACCACATTGTTAATATTTCTGAATGGACCGTTTATAGTAAGACAGGTCGCATCATTGAATTGAGCGATGATCAGAAGCGAATGGAAGATCACCTGCCAGAACAATAACAGTATGATGATTGGCGTGAAGCTTTCGTCAGATGAGTTAACTGCTTTTTAACCGTCAATTTGTTAGGATAAACTTGAGGAACGAGACGTTTTTATCAGCATAAAATCATTGGAAAGTGGCGAGATGAGATGACAACAATAGGCTTTATTGGTACTGGGGTCATGGGAACTAGCATGATCAAGAATTTATTGAAGGCGAATTTCACCGTTAATGTCTTTAATCGAACACGTGCACACGCACAACAAGCAATCGATGCCGGCGCAACTTGGACAGATTCTCCAGCGGCGGTGACACAGAAAAGTGACGTGGTGATCACCATTGTTGGGTTTCCTAAGGACGTTGAGGAAGTTTACTTTGGAGAACACGGGATTCTCTCGGTTGCGCGTCCTGGTCAAACCGTGATCGATATGACGACAAGCAAGCCGAGTTTAGCCCGAGAAATTTTTGCCGCAGCTGCACAAAAGGGCGTGAATGCTTTGGATGCGCCCGTATCTGGTGGTGACATTGGTGCACAGAAAGGGACACTGACGATCATGGTTGGTGGTTCGGCGGGTGTTTATACGAAGATGCAACCGATTTTTGCAGCAATGGGCCAACAAGTTAACTTATTCGGCGGTGCGGGCAGCGGTCAGGCGACAAAAATGGCGAATCAAATCATGATTGCTGGCACCATGACTGGCATGACGGAAATGCTCGTGTATGCTAAAAAAGCCGGCTTAGATTTAGACAAAGTGTTGACGACAGTCGGTGGCGGCTCTGCAGCAAACTGGTCGCTCACCAATTACGGCCCCCGTATTTTAAAAGAAGATTACTCTGCTGGCTTCTTTGCCAAGCATTTCTTGAAAGATCTGCGAATCGCACTTGAAGAAGCCGACCAAATGGGGATTGATTTACCCGCAACGGCTCAGGCTAAGCAACTTTACGAACAATTAGTGGATGAGCGCCAATTAGGCGACGACGGTACCCAGGCGCTCGTGAAGTTGTGGTGGTCGTAATAATGGGCAAGGAGTTTGTTGAACCATGACGGATAAAAATAAACCACACGATCAGCAGACCGATGAAACGATGGATCAATCGCGCCGCCAACCATTGCTCAAACCAGTTGATTATACGCAACATCATGCGGAAATCGTACAACAGCCAGTTATTCGTGAAGTCAAATGGGACGACCTTGAGTTACAACTCAAAAAACTTGATCAACAACGACAACACCAGGCTCAACGGCTTCAACGGGCGCTCCAACAAGCTCGCGGACAGGCAAGGTTTGAGTTGAGTCGCCAACAAAATTTAGAGGATCGTCAACCATCGCCCAACGCGCCTCAACATGATTGGCAGGCACGCCTCAATTTAATTAATGCGACCCTGCAGAAGTGGTTTCAGACAACGTCGATGGTGGATGAACTCTATTTGCCGCCGACAATGCAATATCGGCTCGTTGCCACGACTGAAACAACTGCGATGACCACCACGGCCGATGCAATTCAGTCTAGTGATCAACAATTCCGTCAATTTTTCACGGCACGAAAACTCAACTTTGAACTGATCTCGTTAACCGATTTTCAACAGCTATTAGCCGAGCCAGTTGCCGACATCACCGAAGACCTCGTGGTAGTGCTACCTCTATCGGCAGCCATCGTCACCAAGGCCAAGTTACCAGCAAACACCAATTTGAAATTAGTCCCGTGGATTTCGGAAGCCGCCGTGGCGTCTGCACAGTTCGTAGAAGTACTCGCATATCCTGAGTCATTCTACGGCGCCTTCGTGGAAACACCGATGATTCTAACTAAAATTCAACGTTTTTTGGGAAATCAATTACCCATTACCGTGTTAAGCAATCAAGTTGATGACGAGGATTGACCGTCAAGACGATTTGACAGCATCAGGCTTTTGATGATAAACTGACTTCAATTTGATAATTATAGTCTAATCCAGTAGTTCTGACTGTCCACGCTAAGAAAGCCGATGGATGCTGCGAATCGGTCGATCATTCAGAATGAATTACAATAGACGTTGCACAGGTTGGTTCACTTTACGCACCTTTAAGTTGTCTGCAATTGCAGGTAATTGGGTGGTACCGCGGTAAATTATCGTCCCTAACTGAGTCGTCAGTTGGGGATTTTTTTGTGCAAATGCTCGGTTGTAGTTCGTCAAGCTGTGCGTTAGATTAAACTAGATAGCGTTGTGTGCGAATTTAGATTGCCAGTTAAGGTGTATTCTGAAATGAGGACTCAATTGTGAAGGGAGTTTTTTTGAAATGGAACGACAAGAAATATTAGCAGATCTCGAGTGGCGTGGTGCCATTAACCAGACGACCGATCGTGAGGGATTGCAAGCCTTGACCGCTGAAAAAGCGATCTCACTGTACTGTGGTGCGGATCCAACTGGCGACTCGTTGCACATCGGACATTTAATTCCGTTTATGATTCTGAAACGATTCCAGCAAGCCGGTCATCATCCGGTCATCGTCATTGGTGGCGCGACTGGTTCGATTGGTGACCCCTCTGGCCGCAAGTCGGAACGAACGTTACAATCGATGGATCAAATCCAGAAGAATAAAGAAGCCATCACGAAACAGATGACCCGTTTGTTTGGAACGGACAATTTTACGATCGTTGATAACTACGATTGGCTCTCAAAATTGAGCCTATTAGATTTCTTGCGACTTTATGGTAAAGAATTTCCAATCAATGTGATGTTAAACAAAGAAGTCGTTGCCTCTCGATTATCTGTCGGAATTTCGTTCACAGAATTTACTTACCAAATTCTGCAATCGATTGATTTCCTGACCTTGTACCGCGAACACGACGTTCAATTACAAATTGGTGGCGCAGATCAGTGGGGGAATATTACCGCCGGGACAGATCTGATCCACAAGCTAGAAGGTGCGGAGGCCCGCGTCTATGGCTTAACTGTTCCATTGCTGTTAAAAGCCGACGGCACAAAATTTGGGAAAACGGCTGGCGGCGCAGTTTGGCTAGATGCTGAAAAAACAACGCCGTATGAATTTTACCAATTCTGGATGAATCAAGATGATCGCGATGTTGTCAAATACTTGAAGTACTTTACTTTCTTATCGCGTGAAGAAATTGAAGACTTAGCAGAAAAAACTGAGAAAGCACCCGAAAAACGTGAAGCGCAACGGACGCTAGCACGTGAAGTGACTGCCTTTGTGCATGGACCAAAAGCCGTAGAAGAAGCAGAACATATTTCTGCCGCATTATTCACCGGCGCCGTTTCAGAGCTCAACGCGGAAGAAATCGAACAAGGTTTCAAGGAGATGCCAAGCGTCACGATTGCACCCACTCAGATCAACCTAGTTGAATTTCTGGTGGACCTCACGAAGATCGAGCCTTCGCGTCGTCAAGCACGAGAAGATATCAACAATGGTGCCATCTATGTTAACGGCGAGCGCCAACAGGATGTTGCGTTTGAGGTGAACACAGACGCAGCGTTTGAGGGGCGTTTCGTGATTATCCGCAAAGGCAAGAAGAAGTACACACTCGTACGGATTGAAAAATAATTGATTGTTAGAGACACATGCTGGGCATGTGTCTCTTTTTATACTGGCGCTAACCGCAATTGCTGCAGAAATGGTTGTGCTTACGCTGCGGGAAAAATGGTTGACCCGCTTGTGGGGCCGGTTCCAGCTCTTTAGAAGCAAGCTTCTAAAGGAGCTTCTACCTTAAAATTGAGCCTTCGTTGCACGAAGTCTCAATTTCATCCCATGTTGTCAGATCTGCATCACGAGTGACGCAGATCAACAACATTTTCACAGCGTGTCAACCATTTTTCCCTCCGCTACCGAAGATAGTTAGCAAACCCAAAGAAACAAGTGGGAGTTTCTTTAAATTGAGAACCGTCAATTATAATTGATAATCAAACCCAGTTATTCAGACCGCAAGACGACCCCACAGCTGATCACGGTTATTTTCTGGAGCAACTTCGTCAATAGAAGGGCAAATCACGGTTATTCTCCACAGCAACTTCGGAAATAGAAGGACAATACTCCGAGTCGATTCTCAACAATTACACCACACATTTGTGAAAAGCTTGTTCACGGCCCAGAAATATTACAAGAATCAGCTGATTTGTCACACTTCTATTTACCACGCGGCAATTTAAGATAACATTTGTACTTAAACCTTGCTACCATAGGCCTGAGGCGTGTTACAAATTGGACGTTGTCACATGACATTAAAGAGAAAACCATCCATTTTTAAAATCAAAACGTTGATTTAACGGCATTTCACAATCATTAAAAAAGTACAGAAAAATTTTAATTGTTATCTGATCTTGGTCTGTTTGTAAAGATCCTGTAAAGATGTGCATGGTATACTGCTTCTCGTATTTAAAACATGGGAGTGTACAAATTTGAGAAAACTTACGAAGCGTATCTTAATCAGTGCGGCCACTTTTCTTTTAGCTGGTCCAGTATTTATTAGCCCGAGCACAGTATCTGCAGACAAGGTTACTGATACGAAAACAGCTATTTCTTCAAATCAGAGTAGCTCTGCAAAATTATTAGCTCAGATCAACGAGCAAGAAAATAAAGTCGATAAATTAAATAACGATGTCTCAAACAAAATGGTTGAGATTGATAAGACGCAAAGCTCAATCACGGACACTGAAAAACATATCAATGACTTAACGGGTCAAATTAGCACAGCACAAGCTGAGTTAAATGATCGTAAATCTGTTTTACGTGAACAACTAATTGAATTACAAAAGAAATCAACTAATAGTGTTTCTGGTAATATCTATGTTGACTTCGTTTTAAGCAGTGATGATTTCACAGATTTGATTTCACGTTCATTCGCAGTTAACAAGTTAAACAAAGCTAACGAACAGGCAATGGATGCTGTTGATGCTGCCAAGAACAAACTTGCTGATCTTAAAGATGAACAAGTTTCTAAGAAGGCACAATTAGTTGCAACCAAAGCAAGATTAGTGACTGAAAAGGATAGCTTGGTTTCAGCTAAGAAAGACGCTGAAGCTGCTGGAGCAAGTTTACAAAAGCAATTAGATGACAACAAAGATGTTCTTGAAAGCTTACAAGCTGACTTGAACAAAGCAGTTGCCGCAGTTAAAGCTGCAGCTGACGCACAAGCTAAACAAGCTGCTGCTGCAAGAGCTGCCGCAGCTCAACGCAAATTAGCTGCAGTTAAGGCTGTTAAGAGCACTGTAACTGGTTCAAGCGCTGTTGTTTCGAGCGTTGTTAACAATGTGTCATCTTCGTCTTCATCTTCATTTTCATCTTCATTTTCATCTTCATCTTCTGCTTCGAGCACACCATCAGTTTCAGGTGGTTCAATTGCAAGTAATGCGGCTAAATATATCGGCGTGCCTTATGTATGGGGCGGAACTACACCAGCCGGTTTTGACTGCTCAGGTTTGATTTGGTATGCTGCTAAACAAGCTGGTATCGACTTTGGAAAAAAACGTACTTCCCAAGATCTAAGTAGCCTTGGCAAATATGTTCCAGTAAGTGCACTTCAAGCCGGCGACCTTGTATTCTGGGGTGGCGTTGGTAGTGCTCATCACGTTGGTATTTACATTGGCAATGGTGTTTACATCCATGCGCCAAGACAAGGGAAACCTGTCCAATATCAAACAATTAAAAACTACCGCCCAAATTTCGGACGTCGTCTTTAATCGTTAGTTTACTCATATAGATAAGAAGATAGCTCCGTAGTAGACAGCCTTGATGGTTGCTATTACGGAGCTATTTTAGGTTTAAGGTGTTCTCGAATACGCTGCGGGAAAAATGGTTGACAGGCTGTCTGGAAGTTGCTCCAGAAATGGTTGTGTTTTGCTGTGGGGCCGGTTCCAGGCGTTTTAGTTGCGGACAATTCCGCAACTAAAACGCCTCCCACCTAAAATTCAAGCCTTCGTTCGAAGTCTTGAATTCTGCCCGTGCTGTAAGCTTGCTTGCGCAACTTCTTAGTTGATGAGAGTATCAACAACTCCTATTGATTCACAGCGTGTCAACCATTTTTCCCTCCGCTACCAGAAATTAATGGCTAAATTGGTTTGACGCAGCTCTTCAAATCAAGAAGCTGTCAATGATAATTGACGATCAAACCCAGTTATTCAGACTCACAGCCGACCCCACAGCCTATCACGGTTATTTTCTGCAGCAACTTCGTCAATAGAAGCACAACAAAAAAGGAGGATTTCTCCTCCAACATTTATCATGCGTTAACTTCATCTAAATCAACAAACATATAACTAGCTGCCTTATAACTAATCGCCAATTCTTCGTGATTGGTAGTTTCCACGATAATTGGTCCTTCAAAGGGCTCGTGGCGTTTCACGATAAGCTGAGATCCAAGTGGCAAGTGAAGCCCCTCGAAATACATCAGGAACTCGTGATTATCGATAACTCGTTTGAGCTGAACCACACTGTTGTCGGGCATTTCCACGAGTACTTGATCACTTTGGTCAGTGAGTGGCGCATTGCCGGGAATCAAGCCACCATGAGGGCAGCGCTCGGGCTGATCGAGGAAGTCGTTGAGGCGTTGGACAAGCATCCCATCGGTGGCGTGTTCGAGGACATCCGCGGCTTCGTGGACTTCGCTGATGTTGTAATTTAATTTGTCATGTAAAAAAACTTCCCAGATGCGGTGACGACGCACGAGATTGGTGGCAATCGTCGTTCCTTTTTCTGTCAGCGAGATCTCATTATAAGGGGTATGTCTAACCAATTCTTCTTTGGCGAGACTCGTCAACATTTCTGTAACTGAAGGGGCGCTGACTTGCAAAATATCCGCAATATTTTTGTTGGTGATTTTGCGTTGATCGTGGCGTAATTCATAGATCGCCTTGAGATAATTTTCTTGATTAGGTGACACGACGAACCTCCATGCAACATTCTGACTCTCCTTATTATAGCTTATTTGAGCAAGTTTAAATAGTTAATTGCGCGTGGTGGGGCGACAATTCGAAATCAGCTTGACAGTTAAGCATAATTCTTGTAAAGTAGCCGCATTGGCTTGAATAATTAGATGTCGTAGTTGTATTCATTACGAAGTGGCACCTGGTCATTATGGCTATTTTTTTATTGCAAATATGATGTCACTATTGTAGGCAACGCGTTAAAATAAAGTGACACGATAAACTCAGTGATTAAGCTGGAGGAAGATTATCTTGCGGTTAAATGAACAGAAGCGGCAGACAATGTCGCTCGCGGGGTTAATGATAACGATCGGCATCGTTTATGGCGACATTGGGACGTCACCATTGTACGTTATGAAGACGATCATCACCGATAACGGTGGGATTAACACGGCGACACGAGAAATGATCATGGGCAGTATCTCATTGATTTTCTGGACGGTCATGTTGCTGACGACAATCAAGTATGTGTTGATTGCGTTGCAGGCGACCAACCATGGTGAAGGTGGGATCTTCTCACTGTATGCCTTAGTTCGACGTCGTAAAAAATGGCTGATTTATCCTGCTTTGATCGGCGGCGCGGCGTTGCTGGCAGACGGTATGTTAACGCCGGCAGTGACGGTCACGACGGCGATTGAAGGCTTAAAGGGAATTGATTTTGATGGCTTTACTTTGGTGAGCACGCAGCAACAAGTCATTGTGATTACCATTGTGATTCTGTCTTTCCTTTTCGTGATTCAACGATTCGGGACAAGTGTGATTGGGCGTGCGTTTGGACCAATCATGTTTATCTGGTTCCTTTTCTTAGGTTTGACCGGGTTGGCACACATGGCCGCGGACTTTTCGATCTTGCGTGCATTAAACCCTTATTATGCCATTAAGCTGCTGTTCTTCAGCTCAGACAATCATGTGGGTGTCTTCATCCTCGGTAGTGTCTTCTTGGCGACAACGGGTGCTGAGGCCCTTTATTCGGACGTTGGCCATGTGGGTCGTGTGAACATTTATGGGAGCTGGCCATTTGTCTTCATCAGTTTGATGTTGAACTATTTTGGTCAAGGCGTCTGGGTGATGAATAATGCGTCTAACAGTGCGATTGGCGCCGATCAATCCTTCAACCCGTTTTTCGAGATGCTTCCTGGTCAATGGCGGTTAATTGGTATCGTGTTGGCGACGCTAGCCGCGATCATTGCATCCCAGGCGTTGATTACCGGCTCTTACACGTTGGTTTCCGAAGCCGTTCGACTCAAGTTTTTCCCTCGAATGAAAATTATTTACCCTTCTGAAAAACATGGACAGATTTATATTCCACTGGTCAACGCGATTCTCTGGATCGCTTGTATTGCCATTATTTTCTACTTCCGTACCTCTGCACACATGGAGGCTGCTTACGGGTTGGCAATCACAGTAACCATGCTGATGACTACGTTACTCTTGTACCAATTCTTACGACAAGTCCATATTAAAACTATCTTGGCTGCGCTGATGGTGATTTTCTTCGGTGCAATCGAAACAATGTTCTTGATCTCATCGTTGGTTAAATTCGTTCATGGTGGCTATGTCACTGCCATTATTGCTGGATTGATCTTGCTTGTGATGTACATCTGGTATTATGGGAATCGGATTCGCGACCGTGAAGAATTCCAGTCTGCCTATATTAGTCTCGATGATTATAAAGATCAACTGGCAAAATTAAGTAACGATGATTCACTGCCTATTTTTAGCGATAATATCGTCTATATGGCTAAGGTAAAGCCAGGGGATATGATTAAGCGCGAGATGCTCTACTCGATCTTAGACAAGCGTCCAAAGCGCGCTAAGGCCTATTGGTTCGTAACGGTCAATGTCACCGACGATCCTTACACGGCAGAGTATAGTGTCAACACGATGGGAACACGTAATGTGATCAACGTTCAGTTGTACCTCGGGTTCCGCCGTGAGCAGCGTGTTAATGTTTATCTGCGTGCCATCGTTCATGAGATGATTGAACGTGGACAGATCGATCCACAGCCGAAGAAATACACCACGATGTTTGGTCGTGATGTGGGTGACTTCAGTTTCGTTATCGTGCAGGATGTGATCTCGCCACAAACGCAGGTCAGTGCAATTGATCGTATGATTATCCTGCTCCGAGTTGGTTTGCAGAACATTACGAGCAATCCTGCCTCATGGTTTGGCCTTGAATTTGCGGACGTCATCGTCGAGAAAGTACCATTAATTCTAGGTAAGACGAAGCCACTGAGTCTCAAGTATTTAAGCCGTGATCAGGCACAAGAGCGGCATTCACAGATCCATGAAGATAGTAAGTTGAAGCGCAACAAGGTCCCTGAAACAACGGACGACAATGACTTTGAAGATCAATAGTTTTGAACTGCAACTCGAGGAAACTCGGGTTGCAGTTTTTTAATGGCAAAAAAAGAAGCAACCTTCAAAGGATTGCTTCCTTAATCAACTGCTTTAACGAATTAAGCCGTTTACCGGGTTTGAACCGGTGACCTCATCCTTACCATGGATGCGCTCTACCTGCTGAGCTAAAACGGCATATACTTGAGCTCCGTGTGACATCACGAACACTAAATAGTATATAGAATTGCCCATAGGATTGTCAACATGATTTTTAAGATTAATCGATTCCTTGTTGAGCAGACAGAGAAGTGTCGCGGATGGCCACTTGAACCGGTTGCTCATGTCTACCTGCTAGTTAAACTCAGAGGTTGCTTGAACGCTTGCAAGATGAATGTAAGGTCTTAATGATCAATTCAGATTAATTGCCAAAAATTCAATTGCTCATGACCGTTTTTCGCGAAAATTTAGTCAGTTAGGCTGTTGGAGCAAGATTCGTTGACAAAGATTTTAGGAGTGCTATCTTATTTAAAGTAAGTATATTTCTAAGGAGTGATTCCAATGGTTCAATTAACTGAAGAAATGAAAGAAATGCTTGGCAAACAGCTTGCCTTTATCGCGACTGTTGATGAGGATGGCAATCCGAATGTTGGTCCCAAAGGTACATTGCGCGTTCTGGACGATTCACATTTGATTTATAACGAAATGACAGGACGACAAGCACGGCACAATATTCTAGACAATGGTCGAATTTCTGTTGGGGTTGCTAGCAAGAAGACGTATAAAGGCTTCCGCTTCGTCGGAACGGCGACCTATTATGATGAAGGCGCGTATTTCGATCAGTCTGTGGCATTCGCTGAATCGATTCACCTCGAGAAGCCATTCGGTGCAGTTGTGATCGAGATCAAGAAGATTCAATTACTCGACGCAACCGAGCACGCGGGAGAAACAATTCAAGAATAACCGTTCAAATTGAAAACCAAGGTGTTTCAGATCCATCGAAGAAGCTAAACGTTAAAAAACGTCTAGCTTCTTTTTGACTAAAGTGAGTGAGTGGCTGACTTCGGTTATTTTTCGTGGACAGAGGCTTGAGCATGAGTGGATCAGATCGTGAGTCGCCACCTGAATCATGTGACGTCGTTATAACGACCAAAATTTCGCTCAGTTTTTGAAGTTAGCTGTCGATTTTGCGATGGCTGAGAAGGCGGGTATTGTCAGGAGTGCAAGTGCGCGGCATTCAACGAAAAAAAGACACAGGCAGTTAAAAAAGCTCTCTCATATTTGTCTAATCTTTTTTCTAATGTTATAATCATTTGATGACAAACTAATATTGAAAGGTTGTTGCACACATATGAATAAAAATCATGTTCTTGTTCGTGGTGGTGCTGGCGACACAACAGCTGCCGAATCTGCACGCGTTCAAGATAATCTTTACCTTTCCGTCAATGGCGAGTGGGCAAAGACTGCTGAAATTCCTGCCGATCGTTCGACAGCCGGTGGTTTCGCGGATCTTTCCGTTGGCGTTGAGAATCTTTTATTGGACGACTTTGAGAAGTTTCGCGAAGATCCAAGCCAAGTGACTGATCCAATTTTGCGTGAAGCCGTTAAGCTGAATCAATTAGCACTCGACTTCAAGAAGCGTGATGCTGACGGCACGGAGCCAGCTAAGGAAGCCTTGGCAAAATTAGCTGACTTGAAGAGTTGGTCAGATGTCAACGCGAAGTTGGCCGAATTGATCGAAGATGGCATTGCGTTGCCATTTGATATTGGCGTTGAGCCAGATATGAAGAATACAGCGCAATACTTGTTATACATCGACGTTCCAGGCTTAATTTTGCCAGACAAGACATATTATGTCGAAGACAATGAGAATGGCAAGCAATTAATGGGTGTTTGGACAAAGATGGCCATCGACGTTCTGAAGAAATTCGACTTTGATGAAGCTGCAGCAACCGATCTGGTCGAAAAAGCGAAGGCCTTCGATGCTTCAATCGTGCCATTCGTCAAGAATTCAGAGGAACTCGCCGATTATACGAAGCAATATAATCCATACGACTTTGCAGATTTTGTTAAGTTAGCTCCTGCATTGGATTTCGCGACGGCTATTCCTGCAGTTCTGCAGAGTACGCCTGAAAAAGTCATCCTAACACAGCCTAAATACTTCGAAAACTTAGACAAACTCGTGACAGACGAGAGCTTCGATTCCTTCAAGGCTTGGTTACAAGTCGAAGAGATCCTCAGCACAACGGGTTACTTAAGCGAAGAGCTGCGCCAATTAGGTGGCACATATGGCCGTGCAATTAGTGGTCAAAAAGAAGCACCTAACCAAGTTAAACATGCCTATCGATTAGCAAATGGCTTCTTCAGCGATGTTGTTGGTAAATATTATGGTGAGACTTATTTTGGTGACGCTGCTCGTCAAGACGTCACGAAAATGATCAAAACGATGATCAATGTTTACAAGAATCGTTTGGCAAACAACAGCTGGTTGTCACAAGATACAAAAGACAAAGCAATCGTTAAACTGAATAACATCGTGATCAAGGTTGGTTACCCAGACCAAGTTCGCGCAGTTTATGGCAAGTTGAAGGTCAAGACAGCTGCAGAAGGCGGCGATTTGTTGAATGATACACTTGAATTGCAACGCGTTTTGCGCGCAGACAATTTTAGCAAAATCAATCAACCTGTTGACCGGACACGCTGGGCAATGCCTGGTAACTTAGTCAATGCTTGCTACGACCCAAGTTTCAACGATATTACCTTCCCGGCAGCGATTCTCCAAGCACCATTCTATAGCCTCGAACAATCAAGTTCTGAGAACTATGGTGGGATTGGTGCCGTCATCGCCCACGAAATTTCACACGCATTCGACAACAATGGTGCGAAATTCGATGAAAAAGGGAACATGGTCAACTGGTGGACGAAAGATGATTATGCCGCATTTGAAACGCGGACTAAAGCTATGATCGAAGAATTCGATGGGATCCCATACGCTGGCTCAAAGGTCAATGGTAAACTCGTCATCAGCGAAAACGTTGCCGATGGCGGTGGCTTATCTTGCGCCCTCGAAGCAGCAAAAGGCGAGGAAGATGTCGACTTGGCAGGCTTCTTCACCAACTGGGCAAACGTCTGGCGGATAAAAGCAACGAAAGAATACAGCCAATTGCTGCTTTCAATCGATGTTCACTCACCAGGTCCATTACGCGCCAATGTTCAAGCGCAGAACATGGACGACTTCTATACAACATTCAATATTACAGACAAAGATGGCATGTGGTTAGCACCAGAAAAACGTGTCAACATCTGGTAAAACAGGTAAATTGCCCGACGATTTTTTTCGTCGGGCAATTTTTGTTGTCAGAATTCATTACCACGTTATAATGAAGGAGTAAAAAGAAGCCCTACAGTCATAGGACTTCTCATAGCAGAACCGTTTAAGACGGTTGACATTTTAGATGTGATAGCTACCCAAAGATTGTCAAAGTTTACTGGGCGGCTATTTTTTTGTTTCGAAATTAGCGCCGATTTTGATCCCCACATCAAAGTCAGCGCTCATTTTGTGTCTGTGATTTTTCAGAGCAGCATCTGGCTGACACAAGACACGACGTTGGAAATATGAAATAATGAAGGCATTCAGGCGATTACTTCCGCAGATGCTGATGTTCCACGGGAATTAGTGTTGGAATAACGATGAGCCACGGGATGCAAATGGTAATCACGTTCCAGTTGATTGGCTTGACGTTGAGGGCCGCGACAAGCATGATTAGAAAAATCAGAAATAACCAAAAAGTTTTCAATTTGAAGGCTTGTTTGAACATCGGCAGGCTTCTTTCGAGGAGGATATTTGATGAGTAAACTAAATCGGACCGCGAATGATCAAAGAGAAATCGGCACACCACAGTCGCAGAACCCATTTGCAGTTCCAGATGTTGATTGGGTCAGAGAACAACAAGCGGCGTGGGACGATTTTGCACCGGATTATTATCAAGCAGAGCGCGAGAGTCAGTTGCCCTATGTTTCGGAAGTCATTGCGTTTTTGAAGCAACAGGCACTCTTGCCAGCAAAATTGATGGATCTCGGCTGTGGCGCAGGTCGCTTTTCAATTCCATTTGCACAAGCTAAGGTGCAGGTCCAGGCGGTCGATTTCTCTGAGGCGATGCTTCGGTTGTTGAAGTCGCGCGTGCAAGCGTTGAACTTAGATCAATGGATTGAGATGGAGCAGGCGGCTTGGCAAACGCTTGTGGCCCAACAACGCCCAGTACCGGTGTTGTGGCTGAGTATGTTGCCGGAAATTGATGCGGCGGAAATTCAACAACTAGGTCAGTTAGTGACGCATCAACTCATGATCTTTCGATTAACCGCGGTCACAAACGATCAACTCGATCGTTTGAGGTCTCAGTTAAACCTACCACAGGAACACCCAGAGGTACAACCACAATTAATGACGACTTATCAAAGTGCCTTACGACCTGATTTACACTTGATCCAGCATCATTATTTCCACTATGACTTGTCTGAAACAATGACGCGCCTTGAGCTTGACGAGTATTTGCGCGACGTCCTCGAACTCGACCCCGTGACAATGACGAAAGCTTTAGAAATGCTTGATTCCCAGATAATCAAGCATCAATTGACAATGGTCGATCATTATACGTTTGAATTGATGATTTTTCAGCGCTAGAGATGAGATGTCATACTAGAAAACAACTGACAATGATGAAGATGAAAAAATTCGTACATTTTTAGAAAACGCTAACATTTTATCTCAAATATGCTATATTGTTAATGTGAGCAAATTTTAAAATGTTAGTTATTTTTGGAGGTAGTCATGTCAGTTATTATTTTTGATTTCGGTGGAACCAGCGTTAAATATGGGACTTGGGACCAGGGAGAGCTCGGCAATCACGGCTCGTTTGTCACACCAAAAACTTGGCCGGAAATGAAGGAAAATTTGAAGGCCACATTTAACACCTTGAAGGAAAAGGTCACGGATGTTCAAGGTGTCGCGTTATCTTTACCAGGTGTCGTTGATGATGAGAAGGGTGAAATTCGTGGCGATAGTGCCATTCGTTACATTCACCGTTTCCCAATAAAAAAAGAATTGACAGCGCTGTTCGATCAATTGCCTGTCGCCATGGAAAATGATGCTAACTGTGCTGCTTTGGCTGAGTTGTGGCAGGGTAGTGCACAGGATGTCGATGATGCGCTCGTCATTGCGTTAGGAACGGGTGTTGGTGGTTCTGTGATTGTTAATCGGCAATTGGTCCGTGGTAAGAACTTGGTCGGCGGTGAATTTGGCTTTATGCAGATGACCCGTGAAGGCACGTGGAGCACAATGGGAACAGTTGTCCGCGCTGTAGAGCGTTATAACGAGCGTGCCCGCTTGGAGCAGCCAATTAATGGGAAGGAACTATTTGCTCGTGCTGAAGCTGGCGACGAATTGGCACAGACCGAAGTCGACAAATTCTATCAATATAACGCCATCGGGCTCTATAATTTAATCAGCAGTTTTAATCCGGATCGTATTATTTTAGCCGGTGGCGTTTCAGCACGCCAAGATCTACCCGTCATTCTCACCAAACGCGTTAAGAATCTATTGAAGTGGGCAGGTTTAACTGAACCCGTTGTTGATATTCAAGTGAGCCGCTTCTCCAACGATGCCAACTTGATTGGTGCCGTTAAGAACTTCAAAGATCGCCATCCCGAGATTGATTTGAAGTGACAAAACTGTTCGCGCGGAGTTAAAAGTCGTTCGTGAGATTTCAAAATTGACTTGGTATAATCACAATTATAGAATATGAAAAATATTCAACGACTTTCCGCGGGGGGAGGAATGACACAGTGACCAATCGAACAAGCCGAGTTTTAATCAACGTAGGCTCCGCCTTATCCTTAATTGGGATTATCGCATTGACCATTTATTGGTATCATCTGGGCCTTTTTCAAAATCGCGAATTATTGAACGACTATATTCATCAACGTCACATCGTCGGCCCACTCTTGTTTATCCTGATCCAAATCGTGCAGGTCGTCATTCCAATTATTCCTGGCGGTGTTAGCACCGCAGTTGGTGTTGTCCTCTTTGGCCCGCTGTATGGCTTTATATACAACTATGTCGGCATCGTCATCGGTTCCTTCATTAACTTCTTCTTATCACGGCGTTATGGTCAGAAATTTATTCTGCACATTATCCCGAAGAAGACACTAGATCGCTATTTGAGCCGTGCGCACGGTAGCCAAAAAACGTTTGACTGGTTTTTCGCACTCGCCATCTTTTTACCGGTTGCCCCGGATGACGTGTTGGTGATGATTGCCGGCCTGACAAAAATGACTTGGGCGAAATTTAGTACGATTATTATTTTGCTGAAGCCATTTACGATTGCAGCGTACAGCTTCGTGCTGTTGTATGGAGGGCATTGGATTTTACAGCTTTTACAATAATAATTAGAATCGAGCATCTTCGGAGAATTTTCGGAGATGTTTTTTTGTATTGGTGCTAACCGAAGTTGTTGTTACGCTGCGGGAAAAATGGTTGACACGCTTGTGGGGTCGGTTCCAGCTCTTTAGAAGCAGGCTTCTAAAGGAGCTTCCACCTTAAAATTAAGCCTTCGTTGCACGAAGTCTCAATTTTATCCCATGTTGTCAGATCTGCATCACGAGTGATGCAGTTCTGACAACATTTTCACTGCGTGTCAACCATTTTTTCCTCCGCTACCGAAGATAGTTAGCAAACCCGAAGAAACATGTGGAGAGTTTCTTCAAATTGAGAACCGTCAATTATGATTGACGATCAAACCCAGTTATTCAGACTTTCAACTTCGCCAATAGAAGGACATCAAAATCAAAGTAAGGGATTTTTTTTGTTGCCAGCTTGCGCTACAATGGAATGACAATCGCATCAAGAGTAGGAGAGTCAAGTCGTGTTAAAAGGAAAACGAATTTGGCTACGGCCATTCACAGACGAAGATTTGCCACTGATTGCTTGGCTAGGCGCGCACCCGCTCTATCACGAGACGGCCGGATTTGCCAATATCAGCAGTCCACAGATGTCACACGAGGTCTTGTCTGCCTACGAACGACGTCCCGAGAACTGGGTAATCTTGCATCCTGAAACTAAAAAAGCAATTGGATTTATTGAGCTGAATGAGCGGGGGGTTGATGAACGAAGTCACCTCGATCAGACGCGCGAGATTGGTTTTGTTTTGCGCGAGGAATTCTGGGGCCAGGGTTATATGAGTGAAGCTTTGGCGTTGGTCCTAGATTATGCCTTCACAGAGTTGAAAGTTTCAGAGATTTGGGCAGGCCATTATGAAAATAATACCCGTTCTGAACACCTTTTACGAAAATTCGGGTTTGAATATAAGTATCAAGTTGAAATCCCATTTGCGTTTATTGAACAAACCACACAAAAATATTATTTATTGACGGCAAGCAATTGGCAACGTTTTCGCAACAAATCGCGCTAGATTAGGACTCAAGCTGTGTTATAATTGTTTGTGATGAATTTATAGGAGTGATTGTATGGCGGACGTAGACATATTGAAAAAACGAATGAAAGAGATTGAAGCGACTCCACAACTGCGTTTGATGCGTAGTGCGGATAACGAGGAGCCTTTGGTCAACCAACATATTCAACAGTATCTTGTTTACACCGATTTCAAAGCCGATCAAGTCAAAGAAAAAACCAATTCGATTTTCGTTTACACGCCGTGGATGAATCTCGATTCGCAAGGCCGAATCCGCACAGACTTTCAAAATCAGCTGTTGTTTGATTACAACGGATGGGAAAACAGCATTCACATCACGGTTCTTGAGACGTTAGGTGCCGCCTCCCAACTTGCTTTTTTTGATTATCAAAATCATGGATTAGCCCAATTATCTTTGCAAGCATTAATTAAATTGGCTGAGCGCAATAATGTTGAACGAATTACCGCATCGTTATCATCATTCGATGGTGAAAATGACTTTGCGCGAATCAGCTATCTTTTCAAAAAAGTTGGATTCACCGTCGTCAATGCAGAGCCTGATAAGGGTGTCGCCCAGTTTGAATATAATTTTGGTATGTAAATAATAACTATTGCTGTTGAAACTTAACCTGTGGTATAATTAGTTCTCGCAACAACAAACAACAATAGCGTTTATAGCAATCCCCTTCGAGTTCTGTTTTCTCCCCCCGAATGAACAGAATAGAGAATAGCAACGAACACTGATCAGTTCAGTGTTCTTTTTTTGTGCTTTGCGAGTATGTCCACGCTTCGGAAAAATGGTTGGCTCGCTTGTGGGGCCGGTTCCAGCTCTTTAGAAGCAAGCTTCTAAAGGAGCTTTCGCCTAAAACTTGTAGCTTTTGTTGCACAAAATCTAAAGTTTTACCCGTGCTGTAAGCTCGAAACGCGTTCCGCAAGGCAGCAGTTTGCGT
>NZ_AZFX01000096.1:0-19980 GCF_001435835.1 Lapidilactobacillus concavus DSM 17758 | reverse complement strand
ATTTCTAAACGATCCGCAAGCGTATCATTCAGAAATTATCGTTAATGCTCAACTGCAAACCGCCTTGTTCCACGCTCTTGTCGCTAACACCACTGTCACTGCAATCATGCCCATTGTCTTCCGCAACTTCTGATTTAGTCGGTAACTAGAGATAACTGGGTAAGATTTACTTGTAACTTATTTCGTCGAACGAAAAAATGATCACGTTTTAAAGATCGTGATTGCGTCAAATAGGAAAATTCAGATACGATAAATATTCAAATTCACGCCAAAAACTTGCTTATTTCGCTTGGAATGTGCAAGTATTTTGGCGTGAATATTTGTATTAGTCGTGTGTCTAGAATGACAAATTGAGAAAATCGAATTTTTTAACTTCCGTTTGTCGAAGTTGCTACGTAAAATGGTTGTTCTTGCTGTGGGGTTGGCTTCCGCCTTTTTGCTGCGCGCTGCGCTTGCTGCAAAAATGGCTCCAGCCTAAAATTGGAGCCTTCAAAGTTCGAAGTCTCCAATTTACCCGTTCTGTAAGACTGCAAGAAGCATGCAGTCCAACAGAACTTTCACAGCATCACAACCATTTTCCTCCGCAACTTCTGATTTAGTCTAAACAATTGAATAACCAAGTAAGGTGTCTACATTGTTTAAGCGTCTTAATTTTTTACATCTCAACTCTGCCTTCACATCTGAGTCAGGGAACGGAGTGGAAAGTTGTTGCCGTGCTGTGAAAATGTTGTTAATCCGCGGGGACCATGCGGGTTTACAACATGGGACAAACATTAGCCTTCGCGTAGCGTGTGGAACAAGGCGGGTAGCTTCTGAGCATTAACGATAATTTCTGAATGATTCGTGTAACGAATCGTTTAGAAATTGTGGTTAAGCGCAAGAAGTTGCCTTGTGGAACACGTTTGCGAAGGCTAATGTTTGAGGCGGAAGATTTATTCGCCGAGTGCAAAGCACGAGCCGAATAAACCTGCAGCCGGCCCCACAGCGAAGGCAACAACTTTCCACGCAGTGGACTGACGGGTTTGACAACTCGACAGACAAGCAGTGGACTGACGGGTTTGACAACTCTAACAACTCGACAGACAGATAGTGGACTGACAGGTCTAAGAAGGACACAAAAAAACGGCCTCACTCCAGATAAATACCGAAGTGAAGCCGTTCAGAAAAACTGTCATTCTCAACAAACTATTATTTGAAAACTCGCGTCCCGAAAATTTCTGCGATTCCCATAACGACGAGCACCCAACCGAAGATACTGAAGAGAACCGTTAGTGAACCGAATGGATTGAAAATCATAATGAATCCGACCACAACGACCAATGCGCCATAAATGTAACTTGGCAATGTGCTACTGTTGACATAGCGTTTGTTGCTGCGTACCTGCATGATGTAGTTGATGCCGTGAATCAGCAGCACCACGCCGATGACGAATGGCAGTAGACTCAGCAGCGGCTTTGCAAACAGCCAGACGAACAGTGCACCGACAAGTTCGATAATCCCGAAAACTGTCGTCGTATTCATTGAGCCGTTAGAACTTGCTGATCGTTCTCTGAGTCCGTTGACTAAGCCGATAATTCCCATTATCAACAGGTAAAGTGCAATGACTTTGATGCTGAAGTCAATCAGCATGCCTGGCTGAATCGCAATCAATAAGCCGAATACAATAAATAAAATTGCACGTAACCACATATTTCTTTTTACATTTTTAACTAGATTATCCATAAGCCTCAACCTCCATGTTCATTATTATTTTCGCAGAAAGTGGGTCGTATCTCATCAATCTTCAGACTGATATTTCCCGGCCGCAAGTGCCAGACGAGCAACATTTAACAATAAAGAGGGAAGGAGTGATGTCACAACTCCTTCCGAAATTTAAAAAATAAATTTAACAACTCGCGAGGTGTCCTCAAAAGATTCGACGTGGCGAGTTAGCGTGTTTGGACATGATTCCAACTACTGCCGGCTGTTTTTACCGCGATATCTGCCGTCATCTGGCGGTACCAATTCTGCCAATCTACCAAGGTGCGTAATTCATTGATGTGTGGATCGTGCTCGGCCAGTTCATGATAAAGCGCCTGTAATTCAGCCTGCTCATGAGCAACTAGCGTATCCAGTAATTCTTCTTGTGTTGGCGACGAAACATCAATCAAGAAGAGATTGATATCGATGATTTGATGCTGCGGATCGCGTGTTGACAAAGTATCGAGCTCACCTGAACGGAA
Organism: Lapidilactobacillus concavus DSM 17758; assembly: GCF_001435835.1. Taxonomy (GTDB): domain Bacteria; phylum Bacillota; class Bacilli; order Lactobacillales; family Lactobacillaceae; genus Lapidilactobacillus; species Lapidilactobacillus concavus. The sequence goes on along the minus strand of NZ_AZFX01000096.1, from coordinate 17,758 downwards.
TAACTGCAGATAGAACTCAAGAAAGGCGTGCGCGGTTTGATCTTGACGGTAATTACTGATGATGATTTGCTTTAATAACATAGTTTCCTCCTTATTTTAGTTTGGCAAATACGAATCGACCGGAACGTTATTTTGGACACGGTCAAGTCATCATGACTTCGAAAATAGAAGTCACTCATCAGATTGAGGATAGAGTGACTTAGAAAGGTCAAACATCTTCAAAAAAAGTCGTGCTCAGATCGCGTTTCAATCGATACTACTGACAGAGTGGATATTTGTCCCAAATATTACCGCCTTTATTATAGGCTTGTGGGGGGATTTTGGTAAGGAAACTGTTTTCAATCACAGCTAGATTCATTTTTCGAAAGAATTTTTATTAAATCATGAACGTTATGGAATCAATTTATGGGCTACAATAGTTTTTGTTGATACAGGGATTGTGTTTAACACTATTGAGAAGTGATCAGTGATCTTCGGGGGGAGATCGTGATGACGTTTGTTATCTCGAGTACATAGATAAGATAGTTCGTAACTATCGGACTGAAAGAGCTGCGCAGAGCGCGGCTCTTTTTTTGCGTCCTGAATTGGAAGTGCTGTTAACTGAAGTTGCTGTGGAAATAGTACGCTACAGGAAAAATGGGTGACATGCTTGTGGGGCCGGTTCCAGCTCTTTAGAAGCAAGCTTCTAAAGGAGCTTCCACCTTAAAATTGAGCCTTCGTTGCACGAAGTCTCAATTTTATCCCATGTTGTCAGATCTGCATCACTCGTGACGCAGATCAACAACATTTTCACAGCGTGTCAACCATTTTCCCCTCCGCTACCAGAAATTAATGGCTAAATCGGTTTGACGCAGCTCTTCACATTTTCATAACAGTCATTCTTTTTTGAACATGATTATGCTATACTGCATACTAGGTGCATTTTAGTGATTATGAATACAAAGGAAGTAAATTATGGATAGCAATCATAATGACGGTCAGCTTCAAAGACCAGCTACACCACATCATCATCACCACCATCATCATCGCAAACATACTTTGCGTAAAATAATCATTTGGGCATTGGTTGCCATCGTTGTTGTTGTGCTAGGCTATGCAAGCTGGTTCTTCTTCACGGCTAAGCATGCACTCGATTCTAGTTATAAATCTGCGGGTGAGACGCAAGCGGCTAAGACAGTTATTGATGCTAAGAAGCCATTAAGTATCTTATTAATGGGTGCAGATACCGGTGCCTTTGGTCGTGATTATCAGGGCCGTACGGATACGATGATCATTGCAACAATTAATCCTAAGAAGAAACAAACGACTTTAACGAGTTTAGCCCGCGATACAATGGCAGAGCTTGTTGGGACCGATAAATTTAATTATCAGCGACTTAACGCAGCTTATGAGGTTGGCGGTTCTAAAATGGCACTTCGTTCGATTTCCACGTTAGTTAACGTGCCGCTAGAGTATTACGTCACCATCAACATGGGTGGTCTTTCGAAGATTGTTGAGGCAGTTGGTGGCGTTGATGTTGACGTGCCGTTTACATTTACTTATGAAAAGAAGACCTTCACTAAAGGCAAGATGCATTTGAATGGTGAGCAGGCACTGGCATACTCACGGATGCGTTACGATGATCCTCAGGGCGATTATGGTCGTCAAGCGCGTCAACGCCAAGTGATCACATCAGCAATCAAGGCGGCAGTTTCAACGCGGACCTTGACGAATTTCCAAGATGTGCTGAAGCAAGTTTCTAAAAACATGACGACCAACTTAACGTTCAATGATATGGTCAGCATTTTCAAAGATTATCGGGGTTATGCGAAGACAATCAAAGATGATCACCTTCACGGCGTGAATGCCATGTGGGGACAGGCAATGATCCAGATTCCATCGACGACAGAGCTTCAACGATTATCTGACAATCTACGTTCAGAGATGGGCTTACCGAAAGAAACACTTGATAATCAAGAGACGCGTCAGAATCGCCTGAATGTTCAAAACGGTTTCAGTTTCACAAGTACTGATTCCAAGCAACAATTCCACGTTTATTCGCCACAGAGCGACACGGCTGAGACCACGAAGTAAATTAAACGGGTTCTATCAAACTCAACCCTGTTAAGATAACTTATTCAATAGACCAATTCTAGGAGTAAATCATGGACCAAACAATTAGCATTGAAAGTATCCTCAAAATTCTACGTAAACATCTGCGCCTGATCATCGCTTCGACAATTGCCTGCCTGCTGGTTTCAGCTGTGGCAACGTATGCCTTCATGACCCCTAAGTATCAGGCGGGTGTGGATATCTTGGTGAATCGAAAGCAAGAGAACAATATCAACAATCAACTGAGTGATCAACAAGCCGATGTTCAGATGATCAACACCTATAAAGACATCATCACGAAGTCAGTTACTCTGACGCCAGTGCGCAAAGAAGTTCGCGAGCAACTGGGCTATGATATTTCAACTTCTGAATTGCAAGGCATGATCAGTGTGACGAACCAACAGAATTCGCAAGTTTTTACAATTAACGTGACCGACACAGATGCGGCTCGTTCCGCAACGATTGCAAATATTATCGCCAAGACTTTCCAAAAGAAAGTGAAGCAGATTTTATCGATCAATAACGTCACGATTATTGCCAGTGCAACGAAGCCTAAGTCAGCCGTTTCACCACGTAAAAAGTTAAACTTGATGATTGGTTTTGTTTTGGGTCTATTGATTGGTGTTGGTCTGGCCTTCCTCCGGGAATTGACCGATCATAATGTTAAAGATATCGATTATTTGACTGACGAATTAGGCTTGACCAAGTTAGGCATTGTCTCTCATTATCATACGGGGAGTAAGAAGTCTGGTCACCGCAAACATCAGAATCTTCGTACGCGCGAACAATTCGTGCCGCTCTCACCGATTGTTGATCGACCTGAGGTGAAAACGACAACACAGACGACAGGTTCGACGCCAATTGAGCCATTACGTCGTACACCGACAAAACGTGTCTAAGGAGGTCAAATAATGTTCAATCGAAAAAATAAAGGACCAGAACCCGTTGCACCTGCAAATTTATTTACGGTCAACGAACCATCGTCTGTCATTGCCGAACAGGTTAAAACAATTCGAACCAACGTCAGCTTTGCCCAACAAGCACAAAGTTTACGAACAATCATGGTCACTTCAGCGATGGCTTCAGAGGGTAAATCGATCGTGACTGCTAACTTGGCGGTCGAATTCGCCCAAGCTGGTAAACGTGTGGTGTTGATTGATGCCGATTTACGCCGTTCAACCGTTAATCGTACGTTTAGAATTCGGGAAGTTAATCGTGGCTTGACCAACTATCTTGTTCGTCAAATTGATGATATTACCGAAGTTTGCCATCCAACGATGGTTGAAAACTTGGCGGTTATTCCGAGTGGCCCGACACCACCGAATCCAGCCGAGCTGATTGGCAGTCCATTGATGGCAACCGTCTTTGATCAATTGAAACAATATTTCGATTTGATTATCGTCGACGCACCGCCAATCCTGCCGGTGACTGATGGTCAGATTCTTTCAAACATGGTCGATGGCGTGATTTTAGTCGTTCGTCAGAACTACACCGATAAACGTGCTGTGGTAGATACCAAGGAACGTCTCGAACAAGCACAAGCTAACATTCTAGGTGTTGTTTTAAACGATGTGAGATCAGAGGGCCATTCGGGATACTACAACAACGGAGATGGTTACTATGGCTACGAATACTCCGAGAAAAAATAGCCTCATCGACCTACATTGTCATATCTTACCTGGCCTCGATGATGGCTCAAAGAGTGTTGAAGAATCGCTTGAGCTTGCGGATGCCGCCGTTCGAGAAGGTATCGGTTATATTCTCTGCACACCGCATCACCTTGACCGCAATTATACTAACCATGGACTTGATGTCGTTCAAAAAGTACACGACTTCCAGAAGATTCTTGATGAGCAGGCTATCCCTTTAACTCTTTTCCCGGGACAAGAGGTTCATCTGAATGGGGATCTTGACCAGCGTGTTGAGGACCTATTAGGCATTGATTCCGCCATGCGCTATCTCTTAGTCGAGTTACCACGCGAAGAAGTGCCAACTTACACGACGGAACTTTTCTTTCAACTCAGCATGCGGGGAATCACGCCAGTCATTGCACACCCTGAACGCAACGCGCGCATCAAGGCGGATCCCGAAATTCTCTATGATTTCATTAGCAATGGCGCCTTAGGACAATTGACCGCCACCAGTTTAGTCGGTGTCTTTGGTAAAGGCGTTCAGAAATTCTCACAAGAATTGATTACCCACGGTCTCGTTCACATTATCGCCTCAGACGCCCACATGTTACCTAACCGCCAGTTTGCACTCAAGGAAGGGTATCTGGCACTCGACGCATTAGACCGCGCGTACGGGCCACAATTTTACGAAAATTCGAAGCACCTGATCAACGGTGAGGACATTGATCATCGAATTCCACTCACATTACTGAAAAAACGTAAAAGGTTCTTCTAAACCACTGTTTAATTGATCACATCAAAAAAGTAGCCGATTGAGATCTAGAATCAAAGCCTGAACAAGTTCAGTTTTATTCAGATTAAAACGACTATATTTTTCGGAATCAAACTTGTGAAATACCCAAAAAGTCGAATGCACAAATAAAATAAATGGTAGATAAACACTGGATTCACGTCACTTATCAAGAAGTAACATAAATGTAATAATGGGATAAAGGTTAATCAATCGACATTTGAGAGCTTACAGAAAACGAACGTTATTTATAGTCTTTTCACAAGTATAAAAATCATCTATGATGTAGATACAACAATTTCGGATATATTGATAAGGGTTTATATATTGAACATGTATTTGAACCTTTAGATAATCGTTTGATGGTTATTGGTAACATGGGTCAGGGTAGCTATTTGGAGGAATAAGAATGAATCGTCGAACTAAAAAAATGGTTTTGATGCTGGTTGATGTCATTTTGGTAGTTTTAGCTAATGAGATGGCATTCTTTTTTGTGGATCGATATGTTTCCTTATCCGGTATTTATTTTGTGTTAACAATTATTTCAGAAGCCGGCTTGTATCTAATCATTGCCAATTCTGTTCGTGTGTTTTCGAAAATAAATCGATACACAAGTATTAAAGAAGTAAGTTCAATTGCCTTGGCGGTGACAGCGGCCTATCTGGTCACGCTAATTGGATTGATTGTTTTCCGAACAGGTTTCAGCGCGCGTCACTTTGTCCTTACATATTTATTTGCATTGTTGTTTATCGCGGGCAGTCGATTAACGTGGCGTTATTATGTTGAATTCTTAATGCATCGCAATGGGTTAAAAAATGGTCGACTAATTCCGACATTATTAGTTGGCGCCGGTGATGGTGCTAGCGTGTTACTGAATCGCCTTTCTTATGATCAACCTGACATAAACGTGGTCGGCTTAGTTGATGATGACGCGGATAAGCAAGGCACTTGGATCCATGGTGTCAAGGTGTTAGGAACCTTGAAGGATTTGCCTAATCTGATCAAACAAAATGAAATTGAACAGGTTACTATCGCCATTCCAAGTTTGCCTGCAGCCGGTTATGATCAGCTGATGACGGCATTGCGTGAGACAAAAGTCACAATCAATAGAATGCCCAAGCTGGATGATATCTTAAGCGATAAGAGTAATGCCGGCCAACTTCAAGATATTAATGTTGCTGATCTCCTCGAACGTCCAGAAGTTCGACTGGATATGAGCCAAATTTCAGATCGAATCACTAAAAAGGTGATATTAGTTACAGGTGCTGGCGGTTCCATTGGTTCTGAGATTGTGCGCCAAGTTTCTAAATTCAGCCCCAAACAAGTACTCTTGCTCGGTCATGGTGAAAATTCGATTTATATGATTACTCGCGAGATGCGGAAACGTTACCCAGATGATCATATCAAGTTTGTACCGCTTATCGGTGATATTCAAGATCGGCAACTCATGTTCGACTTGATGGCCGAGTACAAACCAGATATCGTCTATCATGCGGCTGCACATAAACATGTCCCTCTAATGGAATACAACCCACACGAAGCCATCAAAAATAACGTCTTTGGTACTAAGAACGTCGCTGATGCTGCAAAGGCGGCGAACGTGACGACCTTTGTCATGATTTCGACCGATAAGGCAGTTAACTCCTCTAGTGTCATGGGTTCAACTAAGCGGATGGCTGAGATGATCGTTACTGGAGAGAATGAACCTGGCAAGACACACTTTGCCGTTGTGAGATTTGGGAATGTTCTGGGGAGTCGCGGGAGTGTTATTCCGCTGTTTGAACGTCAAATCAAAGCCGGCGGTCCGCTGACCCTAACTGATAAACGGATGACCCGTTACTTTATGACGATTCCTGAAGCGAGTCGTCTCGTAATTCAGGCAGGTGCATTGGCTAAGGGCGGCGAACTATTCATTTTGGATATGGGTCAGCCAGTTAAAATCTTAGATCTTGCCAAGAATGTCATTCGTTTGTCCGGACATACAGAAGCAGAAATCGGGATCAAAGAAGTCGGAATGCGCCCTGGTGAAAAGCTTTATGAAGAGTTAGTTACTGATGCAGAAAAAACGAACAAAAAAGTTTACGATAAAATTTCGTTGGGGCATGTGTCACATTACAACATTGAAGACATCATCAAGGTTGCACAACATTTGTTAACGCTAGATGATGACAGTCTCTCAACAGAAATCGTTGAATATTCAAACCAACATAACGGGCAAGAGAAAACTCGAACTGAGTAAAACAGGGAGAATTAATATGTACATTCATTATTTAAAACGGGACATTGATTTCATACTGGCATTACTGGGGTTAATTATCTTATCGCCGTTGTATCTGTTCATCATTATTGCGATTAAATTAGACTCTAAGGGGCCAGTCTTGTTTGAGCAAGAACGAATCGCAAAAGACAAAGCCATATTTAAAATTTATAAGTTTCGTACGATGAGAATTGATACACCCCACAATATGCCTACACATATGCTAGCTCATGCTGGTAATTATATTACCCGTGTAGGGGCAATCTTACGGAAGACCAGTCTCGATGAATTGCCACAACTTCTAAACATTCTCAAGGGCGATATGAGTATTATTGGACCACGCCCAGCACTTTGGAATCAAAACGATTTGGTGAATGAGCGCGATAAATATCATGCCAATGATGTTAAACCAGGGTTAACCGGCTTAGCGCAAATCAGTGGACGCGACGAATTGCCTATTCCTGTGAAAGCAGGATTTGATGGTGAATATTGTAGACATATCACATTTGCGGGTGACGTAAAAATTTTCTTCGGCACGATCACATCGGTTATGAAGCACGATGGTGTCAAAGAAGGAAAGACAATTGTTCGACCATAAGGAGCCATAATTAATGAAGAGAGTTTTAATCACTGGGAAAAATAGTTATATTGGTGAAAGTTTTAGAAAATATGTTGAAGCAAATCATAGAGAAGAAATTCAGATCGATGTAATTTCTGTACGTGGGAACGCATGGAAATCACGCGATTTTTCTGTATATGATACAGTATTTCATGTTGCTGGCAAGGCACACGCAGACGTGAGCCATGTTTCTGAAGCAGTTAAGCAAGAATATTACGCAGTTAATCGTGATCTAGCCGTTGCAGTAGCTCAGAAGTATCGCTCTGAGCGCAACGGCTTTTCGCAATTTATTTACATGAGTTCAATCATTGTATATGGACAAAAGATAGATCATATTGTTGCAGAAACACCAACTAATCCAGCTAATTTTTATGGAGATAGTAAATTACAAGCAGAACGAAGCTTACAAAAAATGACCGATGTAAATTTTCAGGTACTTATTATTCGACCACCAATGATTTATGGGCCGAATAGTAAGGGAAACTTTCCATCTCTTGTTAAAATTGCCAAGATATCTCCGGTTTTTCCGAAAATAACTAATCAGCGGTCGATGCTCTTCGTTGATAATTTGGCTGAGTTTATCTCTCAATTGATTATCAAAAGTCAATTGACCGCTACATACTTCCCACAAAACAAGGAATATGTGAATACAACTGATTTAGTCAAAATGATCAGAACAATACGAGGTAACAATGTCATCTTAGTCTCAGGGATGAATTCACTACTACATCTGCTAATGAATCATGACAATAGCATGATTGGGGCATATGCGAACAAAGCATTTGGGTCATTGGTATATGATAAAGGGCTATCTAAATCATCAGATATGTTATTGAATGATTATCAAGTCGTTTCGTTTAAAGAATCAATCAGGAGGTCGCTCTAATGTCCAAATCAATGCTGATGATCACATCTGTTGCATCAATGATCCAACAATTTAATATGGATAATATAGCCACTCTACAAGGACTCGGTTATCAGGTGCATGTGGCAACAAATTTTGAACACGGAAGTACGATGAGCCCAGAAGAAAATCAGAAATTGAAACTAAAATTAAAACAAATTGGTGTGTATACACATCAGGTAGATTTTCCACGAGGAATTGGAACACCTAGAACGTTGAAAATTGCAATGGGTCAATTGATTAAAATAACGAAGGAAAACAAATTCTATTTTATTCACTGCCAGTCTCCCGTTGGTGGAGTCTGTGGACGAATTGTTGGACATAAATATCATGTTAAAGTTATATACACTGCACACGGATTTCAGTTCTTTCATGGCAGTTCAAAATTAAGTTGGTTAATGATTTACCCCGTAGAAAAATTTCTGTCGCGTTACACAGACGTTCTGATTACTGTGAATCAAGAAGACACAAAGCTTGCAAAAGAGAAATTTCATGCTAAATCAGTTAGATATGTTCCAGGAATTGGGATAGATGTGGAACATATACAGAGTATTACTGTTGATCGTGCTAGAAAGCGCAGAGAATTGGGGATTCCTGAAGATGCAACAGTAATTCTGTCTGTTGGAGAATTAAATGTGAATAAGAACCATTCAAGTGTACTAAAAGCACTTAGCGCTCTTAATCAAAGCAATATTTTTTACGTTATTTGTGGAATTGGTGAAAAAAAAGACGAGTTATTGAAAATTGCTCAATCAAATGGTTTTGCTGAACATTTCAAGTTATTAGGGTATAGAACTGATGTGTTAGAAATAATGAAGACAGTAGATGTTTTTGTATTTCCATCGTTTAGAGAGGGTTTACCTGTATCACTAATGGAAGCAATGGCGGCAGGGCTTCCAATCGTTGCATCAAATATTCGAGGTAATGTAGATTTAATTGAAAATGGGCTGAATGGATATTTAGTGGATCCAAAAAGTGTGAACGAATTAGTAGAATACATTCATCACTTAACTAATGATGACAAACAATTGAGATCCTTTATTTTGGAAGGTTATAAAAAAGTATCATCTTTTAGCACAACAATAGTAAGAGAATATATGCAAGATATCTATAGCTCTTTTTAAAATATTAGTATGAAGGTGTTAGTTGATGACAAAACCAATTCGTGTGCTACATGTTATTGGAAAGATGGATCGTGCCGGTGCTGAGACTATGATAATGAGTTTATATCGACGAATAGATCGTAATAAAATACAGTTTGATTTTATGGTTCACTCGCGTGACAAAGGCGATTTTGATGATGAAATCAAATCACTAGGTGGTAAAATTTACTATATGCAGAAGTTTAACATGGTGAATTTCTTTTCTTATCATCATGCGTGGAAGTCTTTTTTAAAAGTACATCCAGAATATCATGTGATACATGGTCATATTGGAAGCTCCGCATTTATATATTTATCAATTGCTAAGTCGCTTGGTCGGAAAACTATAGTGCATAGCCACAATTCATTCTCTGATGGGTTCAATGTACATGATCATGTTATTAGCTTATTGAATTACCATAACAAAGATTTTGTAGATGAAATTTTGGCTGCATCGATTCAAGCGGGTAAAGATCGATTTGGAAAAAACGTTGTTAAACGAGATAATTTCCATGTGTTTAATAACGCAATTGATTCAAGTGGTTTTTTGTATTCAGTAGATAAGCGCAATGAAATTCGTCGTTTATTAGGTATTTCCCCTGATAGTTTTGTTATGGGGAATGTTGGTCGCCTAGTAGAGGCAAAGAATCAGAAGAGGTTGATAAGTATTTTTCATCAAGTCACTAAGAGAGATCCGGATTCACAACTTTTGATTCTTGGCAAGGGCCCTTTGAAAAATGATTTACTTAGTTTAACTCAAGAATACCAAATTGATTCTCAAGTACACTTTGTTGGCGTTACAGACGACGTTGCAGATTATCTATCAGCAATGGATGTGTTTGTCTTCCCATCACTACATGAAGGCTTGGGAATCTCATTGATTGAGGCACAGTGTGCTGGATTACCATGTATTGCATCTGATGCTGTTCCAGTTGAAGCGATGGTTTCATCGTTACTAGTATTTGAATCTTTAAAAAAAGCAGATTCTCAATGGGTTGACACAATCATTAAAAATAAAGAAATATATTCAAAGCAGCATAGACAATCACACACCGATGATATAAAAAAAGCTCATTATGATATTTCACAAACGTTACCTCAAATATCAAATTTATATTTACGGTTATCTGGAGGTAATGATGACAATTCTGACGATAATAACGCCCACGTATAATCGGGTTTCAACATTAAAAAAATGCTGGGAATCTTTATGTAAGCAATCGAATAAAAAATTTCAATGGCTGATTATTGATGATGGAAGTACTGATATGACACAGCAACTGGTTGAACATCTAAAGAATAAAACTGTAGATTTTGAGATCGATTATTATGTTAAACCGAATGGTGGGAAACATACGGCGTTGAACTATGCACATTCCTTTATCAAGGGTGAGTATGTGATGATACTTGATAGTGATGATATTTTAACAACGGATGCCGTGGATACCGTGGCTTCTGAATGGAAGAAAATAGCAGATAATTCCAAGATTGCTGGTATAACATTTATGAAGAGCAAAGCGGATGGTATTCCTCTTGCAAAAATGCCAGTAGACAGAATTCTATCAGATCATATTGAGTTTAGAGTTAATCGGAATATAAATGGCGATTGCTGTGAAACATTGAGAACTAGTGCTTTTAAGCAATACCGTTTTCCAGAAATTTCAGGGGAAAAATTTCTAGGTGAGGGGATGCTATGGACAACATTAGCGTTGTCTTATTGCACGCTATATATTAATCAAGTTATATATATTGCTCCGCAATATTTAAGCACAGGATTAACTATGGCAGGTAGGAAAATGCGCTTGCAGAACCTAAAAGGGGCATTACTGAATTGTGAACTGCATATGAATAAGAGGATTAAGATTCAAATACGTATAAAAAACGCGCTATTGAAATCTTGTTATTCTTTTTTTCTGCGAAAAAATATTGCTCAAATCATTAAAGAGACACATTATAAATTGTTAATATTTTTTGCTATTCCCTTTGGTTATGTACTGTATCATTATTGGTATAAAAAGTATAGGAGTGCCTAACTATGTGGATTTATTCATTAGTTTTTTTGTTTGCAACAACGCTACTTCTATTTAGTACGCTAATTCCCAAAAAACAATATCGTAATTTAATAGCAATCGTTCCAATAGGTATTCTAAGCATTATTACCGGAACGCGTTATTACATGGGTGGGTATGATATTTATAATTACGACAATACATTTAATATAACCCCAGTGTTGAATGATTTTCATTTGTTAGATACGATCAAAAGCTCTGGCCTTTTTGGATCCGAAATTGGATATAAATTTCTTAATAGTTTAATAAAGACACTTGGATTTAATTTCTTTGGGTTTACTTTAATTGTTTCCGTGTTTTTTTATGTTTGCGTTTATGCCGGATTATCCAATTTTACAAATAATATGAATCTGATTGTTGTGGTGATGATGTATAAGGCTTTCTTAGGATTGACGTTTGTATACATGCGACAGTGTATTGCTGTTGGCATTTTTCTATTGTCAATAAAGTACTTGCGTGAAGGTAAATTCTTAAAATATTGTATTCTCATTCTGATAGCATCCACCATTCACTTTGCAACTATATTTTTAATACCACTTTATTTATTAAGATATGTTAAATTAACTAAGAAGCGAATAATTATTTACTCCATAGTATTTACTTTAACTATCTTCATATCAATGCTCAATATTAATGTGCTAAGTCATTTAGGAGTGTTATCGTCTTTATTCTCGGGCTCAGCACAAGATAAAATTGACTCGGTTGCTGGTTCCGGTAATGCGTATCAGGGTGGAACCAACCTTTTGCATTTGGCCGAGTTTTTGGTTTTAGATATTTTTTTAATTTTAGGGTTTGATAGAATTAAGTTAGATAAAAATAAAGAGATTATGATTAAACTATTTTTATGTATCCTACCGTTTTATTCTTTATTTGTTAATGAAGGTATCCTTGTTAGAATGCCGTTTTATCTATTATTGTCATACGGCATGGTGATTGAATACTTAGTCGAAAATAAAAGCGTTGGGATTAAATTGATTATCTATTCGGCTGTGTCAGTAATTTGTTTTCTAGGTATGTATAAGTACGTTTCACAATTTGATGGTGGAATTATGATGACATATCGAAGTTTCCTTCAATATGGCTTGTCAATTTTTAGATAGGGGCAATTATGAAAGTACTTAAGAACTTTTTATATACATCGGGATATCAGATATTCTCAATAATTGTTCCAATTATTACAACACCTTATATTTCCAGAAGACTTGGGCCTTCTGGGGTGGGCGTTAATGCGTTCTCTTTGTCAATGGTTCAGGTATTTGTACTATTTGCATATTTGGGAACACAAAAATATGGCAATAATATAATTTCAAAGAACAGAGATTCACCTTCAAGGCTACTTGTTTGTTTTAAGAGCATCTATTTGAACCAAATTTTGACAACAACAGTTACATTATTTCTGTATTTTTTTTATGTAATAAACTTTGTGGATAAGTATCAACAACTTTATTTAATTCAGGGATTATACTTAGTTAGTGTATACTTTGATGTCTCGTGGTTTTTTCAAGGTAAGGAAGATTTTCGAACGACTGTTGTCCGTGGGATGGGCAGTAAACTTCTTGGGATGACTTTGATCTTTGTTATGATTCATGGGCCCGAAGATACATTACTGTATGGACTAATTCTGGCGGCTTCTAGCGTAATGGCTAATGTAGTAATGTGGCTATATGTATGGCGCGAAATTGATTTAAAACAATTTTTGTTAAAAAAAATTCATTTAAAACCGTTTATTGACCAATTAAAGGCTATTATCACTTATTTTATACCTGTTGCTTTTTTGCAACTTACGACTTTGATGTATCAATTAATTTTAGGTTGGAATACCAATAATATACAAGTTGCGTATTATGCAAATGCAACAAAAATTGTGTCCATTCCACTTTATATTATCACGTCTTTTATAACTGTTATGTTTCCTCGAATGTCATATGAACTTTCAATGAAAGAAAACGATAATAAATCAAACAGTCTACTGAAAAGTTCCATTGAGATAACCATGCTGTTGTCTGTTCCCCTAACGTTCGGGTTGATTGCTATCTCTCCCAATTTTGTTTCTTGGTTTTTTGGAAATGGATTTAGTCAGGTTTCACCAGTTATGATTGTATTGAGCTTAAGAATAGTTCCCGCAACATTAAATGAGGCGTTTGGATATTTATATTTAATGGCCTCTGGTAGGGCATTATCATATAGCCGAGCACTAAGCGTTGGTGGAGTTGTAAGCTTGGTTTTAAATTATTGTGTGACATTGTCGGGTGGGGCTATTGCTACAGCTTGGGTTGCGGTTGTATCAGAAACGCTAATATTGTTAGTGATACTTTCATTCTCAGCTTCAAAAATAAAAGCTCTCAGAAACAGCTTAATTACACGTTCTATTCTTTATTCAATTGTTATGTTTATACCGATATATTTAATTGGCCGATCAGCGAAGGGAATCCAAACAACCATTATTCAAATTGTGTTGGCAATATTAATATATGGAACATTAATTTTAGTTTTTGAGAGACATAATTTGTTGAATTCATTAAGGAGCCTGAAAAGATGAAAGCTGTAATAAAAAAAATAGTTAAGTATAACCCATTTATTTATGCAGTCTATTATTATCTATGCAGTTTTCTTCTCAAGATTCTTGGCTATTTTGTGAGAACTCATTCGGATACGATTTTATTTATGAGTTTCGGCGGAAGGAGCTTCTCTGATAGTCCCAAAGAAATTTACAATTATTTGGAATCAAGAGGCCCTAACGACTTGCAAATGATTTGGGCATTCGAAAGACCGGAAGAAGTTGAATCTGTTGATGACAGTCATAAAGTCAAAGTTGATACCCTTAAATTCTTTCTTGTTGCGCTCAGAGCAAAGGTTTGGGTAACAAATTCATCAATAGAACGAGGGCTAAAATTCAAAAAGCGCAACACTATATATTTTAATACGTGGCATGGTACTCCACTCAAAAAAATGGGATTGGATATTAAGAATAATCAGTCATTTAGCTCAAGAGCGGATTTCAATCGTATAGATAAATTTACAGTACAAAGTGATTATGAATGTGACATATTTTCTAGAGCGTTTGGAATCGATTCTTCTAAGATATTCAAAGTTGGATTGCCTCGGAATGACGACTTAACACACCAAGTTCAGCGTCGAGAGGATCTTAGAAGAAAATTTGGTTTTACAGATTCTGATCAAATCATACTTTATACGCCAACTTTTAGAGAATTCGAACATAATTCTCTTCATCAGATTACCAGCAATTCCTATATGTTAATGATAGAACTGGTCAAAAAACTACCAGCAAATTACAAAATTTTATCCAGGTCACACTACGAAGTAGATGTTATTAAGCATGGAGACGAAATATCTGACAGGATAATAGATGTTTCAAGATACCCAGATCTTAATGAGCTAATGCACGTCTCAGATATGCTTGTTTCGGACTATTCAAGTGTAATCTTTGACTATTCAATCACCGAGAAACCAATTTTTATTTTTTCTTTTGATTTCGAGGATTATCAAAAGATGCGCGGAATGTATTTTAATATTGAAGATAATCTTTTGTCATCAAGGACAACTGATGGATTAAGTCAAAATATATTGAATAGTCAAGAATCAGCAATACAACATGTCAAGAAATTTAAAAAACAATATGTAAACTTCTTTGGTACTGCAACCAAACAAAGTTGCCAGTATATACTTAAGGCTATGCAAGATTAAGCATTGAAACGTGTCGTCTGGTATTAGCCAGATGAAGAAATCGGTTCATACGCTTTTACTTATTGTGGTATAATATTTATAGTTTGATAAAACAAAAATGTAATGTACAAATTCGGAGGTAAAAAAATGAAACGTGTGATTACTTACGGTACATTTGACCTGCTACATTATGGTCATATTAACTTATTACGGCGGGCGAAAGAATACGGGGATTATCTAATTGTGGGTTTATCAACCGATGAATTTAACTGGGATGAAAAACAGAAAAAAAGTTATTTCTCGTATGAGAAACGTAAACAATTGCTTGAGGCTATTCGGTATGTAGATCTTGTTATCCCGGAGACTGGGTGGGAACAGAAAACAACAGATATTAAGGAATATCACATTGATACTTTTGTGATGGGCGACGATTGGTCCGGTAAGTTTGACTATTTAGAGAGTAAAACCGACGCACAAGTAATTTATTTACCAAGGACACCCGAGATTTCTACTTCTCAAATCAAGAAAGATTTAAAAATATGACGTGTATTTATTTCAATGATATTTTATTGATATTAAGTTTATGCCAGCAATAATGTCAGAATCAGCTTTAAAATCATAAGTGGAAAATAAAGGAGAAGATAGATGTCTCCACACATTAAATCTTTTATCATGAACACGATTGCGTCAGGATCAATTATACCTATGAAGGTAAGAATCGGCTTATATCGATCTCAAAGCCTTAGGATAGGCAATGACGTCATTATTGGACCTCATAATTATATTTTCGCTAATAATGTAGAAATTAGCGATAATAGTTTCATCAATAATCATGTTTCTTTTCAAAACGGAGCAGGCAATGTAAAAATAAAGATCGGTAATAATGGCTCGATTGCTCCCAATGTGTTATTTGAGGGAAGCACACACATAATTGGTCCCAAAAACAAACGAGCTGGAGAAATTAAATACACGGATATTTATGTTGACGATGGTTGCTGGATAGGTTGTAACGTCACGATATTGCCTGGAATAACGATTGCCAAAGGTTGTGTAATTGGTGCGGGAGCGGTTGTAACAAAGAATACAGCTCCTAACGGTTTATATGTGGGTGTGCCTGCAAAAAGAGTTAAAGATTTAGACTAAACACAATTATTTAAACCATTATTAGTAATAATAACAACGATGGTTTTTGGAGCGTGAGAATATGGCAACAGCACTAGTAACAGGTGGAGCTGGATTTATCGGTTCTAACTTGATAGAAGAATTAGTTAAAATAACGGACAAAGTTATGGTTGTTGATGATCTTTCAATGGGGTTGGAGAGTAATCTACCAGTCTCAGATAAGATTATTTTTTATGAAAAGAGTATTACTGATTATTCTTTTATGAAGCGACTATTACTTGATGAGCGTCCGGATTATGTCTATTTGTTGGCTGCAGTTGCAAGTGTTGCGGATTCAATTGATCGTCCTTTGGAGACGCATGAAATTAATCAGAATGCAAATTTGTTTATCTTAGATACAATTCGAGTTAACAAATTGCCGGTCAAGAAAATACTATTTTCATCATCTGCCGCTGTTTACGGTGACGATCCAACTTTACCTAAGGTAGAAACAACTATGGTGAGGCCTTTGACACCGTATGCTATTGATAAATTCGCAACGGAGCGCTTTGTTATTGATTATGGTAATCTGTATGGGTTAAATACTGTTTGTGTTCGTTTCTTTAATGTATATGGACCAAGACAGAATCCGAAATCACCATATTCTGGAGTATTATCATTAATCAGCAATGCTATTATAAATGATAAACAATTTACACTTTTCGGTGATGGATCTCAAACGCGTGATTTTGTTTTTGTTGGTGATGTTGTGCAAGCACTATTGCTGTTAATGAAAACTCCAAGCGCCAGCCATGATGTGTACAATGTTGCAACAGGGACGGCTAGTAGTTTGGCTGACATTATTCAAGTTTTTGAAAAGTTGACACACAAAAAAATAGCCTTGAAGTTACAACCACCACGTTCGGGAGATATCAAGGATTCTTTAGCGGATATTAGTAAATTATCTAAGCTTGGATATCAGCCTCAATTCGATGTTGAACACGGTGTGGCGGTGTACCTAGAATCATTGAAATAATAAAAAAAGGATATAAGATATGTTTTTTTTAATCGGCTATACTCCTACTTAAGTAGACAAGCAAATAATCAAAGCTTGTACACTTAGGAAGGAGTTTTTTATGGGAAGAAAAGGTTCCCGCTATACATTGAAGGAAAAACTGGCGTGTATTAGCTTAGTGGAGCAGGGAATTACTCCTAACGCAGTTGGCACTCAGTACAATATTAAAGGTGAACAGATCCAGCAATGGGTCCAACGTTATCACAAAGATGGCGAAGCGGGATTAAAGCGAGCTTGGCCGCACCGTTATCCAACCGAGCTAAAGCTGGAAATCGTTCAAAAATATCTAACAAGACACACGTCATATCCTTGCATTGGGCTGGTGCTTGATTAAATTGTGGCGTTGTGAATGATCCACATGAGTGCCAGGTTTTTTAAATCGCCGATTCATTAAA
>NZ_AZFX01000024.1 GCF_001435835.1 Lapidilactobacillus concavus DSM 17758 | reverse complement strand
GTCATTTAATCATGCAAATAAGAGTTACTCATTTACACAAAATTCTTGACACTCTCGTTATAGACAATATTGACGATTTTCTCTTTGATTTGTTTGATTTCTGGAGTGGGAGAATTATTCATGCTTCTAAGTATAGTTATCCCGATGCCAGAAATACCATATAGAATTCCAATCGGGAATTTATTGTAATCAAAAGTTAAAAAAGCTTGTAGCCACATTGCTTCATAATTAATAAATTGTTGTCTATATAAATCATGATCTTGTACAACTTTTTCTATTAGGTTAATCAAATAGATGTCACCTTTTATAAGATTGTGTGGACGAAGCTCATCAAACGGGTGAACCAATAAATAATTTTTAAGATAGCCAAGTAACTCAGTAAATTCTGGAATTGAGTGTTTTTCTTTTACAAAATGTGAAAGAGGAAGTATCAATTCTAAATTCAGCTTTTGTTGATAAAATTGGTTTGTAAGAATATGTGTTGGATATTTCAATGGAAGTTCACCCATGTGGGCCGCTATTGAATAATTTGTTATGCCGGTATTCTCATGAGTTACTGTGCTTAATAGTTCTGAAATAGTACTATCTGAGGTATCAATATTGTTCATTAATTTAATGCCAATAGCTGCTAGTTGCCTTTCTTGTTGATTTAGATTAAGCGGTAAGGTTAGGTTCTGTAATCGCTTAATAAACTGCGAACGTGTTTTTCCGTCGGTCATTTCTGGGGAAACAGGAACAATTTTTGTTGTGATTAAGAAAATTATAGCTCCTAGGGCATAGCTGTCCGCAAACTGACTACTTCCGGCGTCCGTTCGTTCTTTAATGTGAAGAGGAAAAAAGCCGGGAGAACCACCAGGCAAAGGATTTGCACTCCCTATCTTGCATGATAATTCAAAGTCGATTAAATGTGGTTTTAGATTGCTATCAATAATGATGTTATAGGCAGATAAATCTCTAAAAATAAATCCTGCTTTGTGTAACATACACAGTTGCTGATGTATCTGTACTATTAGTTTGAGTGGGTCTTTAATGATTCTAGTTTTATTTAAGTAGAGCAGATTAAAAAGCTTTTCCCCAACTATCTCTTCCTGCACTTCATAGAAATTATTTCCATTAGTGAAGTAATCATATACTTTTGGATGCTCAACATATTTTGGCAGTTGATTCAAAACAGTCACTTCGTTCAGAAAACGATCTGCACCAGAAGTGTGATGTCCATCAACCATCAACTCGCCTAGACCTTGTTTAAGAATTCTGACAGCATTGTTCTGAATAATATGAAAAACTGCTCCCTTAGAATTTCTACTGATTAGTTGTAAGTTATTAATACCGTGACTTGCAAAATCAATATCTGAGTTGTTGGAGCTTACTTTGCTGAGCTCAATAAATTGTGGGGTATCAATCCAATTGGGCTTAAAGTGATTAATTGCTCGAATATCTGGAACTATTTTCCCATGATTGTTAAACAGAGACGGTACTTCAGCGCCAAAAGTATCATATTCTTTAATCTTGGTGAATGCCCCGTAGCGTAAAAATAGGCTCGTATCACCAAAACGGATATCTGTTGGAATTATTGGAATAGGCGTGGATTGAGTGACTGGTGCTATACGAAGGCACAGCTGTGCTAGTCCTTTTTCAGACTGATCCACTGGATAAATTGTAATCATCTTTCCAGTAACTAAATAACCATTACGACCGTAGATCATATTTAGCATATTATGATGAGTGGAGGGAATCTTAAATGAGAAGCTGGGTCTACTACTACATTCTTTAATAAGGGCAAACAGCACCTTTTCAAAATTATCAGGTGTACAAGAAATGTGTATTTTCCATCCCTGTAGTGGTAATGGGTTGTTAATGTCCATTGCGTAAATCCACTGATCATCCTTGCGCACGGTCATGTTTACTAAGATATTACTTAGTGTTGAAACATTTGGGCAAGCCATCTTACATCCTCCTCATTCCTACAATTACCTATAAATTTGTATACAAGTAAAATAAAAACTAAATTTAATTATATTTCTATTGACACAATTGTAATTTAGCATTACTATAATGCCAGAGCCGATTAATGATTTCTTCTCTAAATCAACCACAACAGCAATCACCGACCAGGTTGTCTGCAAGGATGGTGGGATCACTTACGTTATAGAGAATTAATATCTTGTTTTTAGGCTATGTGGTAAACACCTGGCTATTTTTTTATTGAAGGAGTCCATATGCCAATATACCGATATCTACGAAATCATAGAATTCTCCTCTTTATCATTTTTGCAATCAGCATTGGCGGGCAAGTATGCGAAAATATTGGGTACATTTATCAGGGGAACGCGCTACAAAGCATTATTAAATTGGACTTGAATGCCTTTATCAGATTCGGGCTGACCGAAGTTGTGTTAATGCTCATCTATTTTGTTTCTTCTGGTGCGAACTCAATTGTTCAGTCTGGTCTAAAGCAAGTCATGGATAATGAGATTAGGAATGATATTTCAGCTAAAATGGAATCAATTTCGTTTGAAAAATTTCATTCCAATAATAGCAGTGTTTATACATCTTGGCTGACGAATGATATTAATCAGATCAATAGCAGTGGCTTCAGCGCCTTTTTCACGAACATGTCATCCGTTGTTATGATCGTTGTTTCCGCAGCTACACTTGCGACTGTCAGTTATACCTATCTTGTCACACTAATAATCGGTGGATTACTGATTTATTTTGCCCCGTTTTTCTTTAAAAAAATTCAACAACGATCTTCAGAACGTGTTGCAAGTACAAACTCTGAATTTACAAGCGTTGTTAACGATAGTTTTGAAGGATTCAATTCCTTATATTCATTGAATGCTTTGCATATCATTGGTCAACGAATCATTGCTTCTGCACAAAACGTCAAAAAAGTAAACGTACGAAACTCAATTATTGGTGGTTCTGTCAATCTGGCCATTAACCTGGTGAGTTTGTTTTGTCAACTCGCAATTCTTGGACAAACAGGATGGTTAGTCTATCAGCATCAAGTCAATGTGGGCGCACTGTTTTCGTCTATCACAGTGGCAAGTGGTGTTTTTAATGGTTTGATCATGCTGAGCTATAATTCTTCAACGATTCGTGGCGTTTTGCCGATTTTTACTAAGTTTGATCAATTTATTAGCAATCAATCTGGACATGAGTTAACAACTTTACCTAGTGATAATACTGTTAAGATTGAAAATCTCACCTATCATTATCCCAATGGTACTGAGCATATTCTGAATCAATTCACGTATACCTTCCAATCGGGCGGTAAATATGCTGTGATTGGAGAATCTGGTCGTGGGAAAAGTACATTATTAAATATTTTGACTGGACGTTTGACTGGGTATGAGGGGAGCGTGATGATCGGTGGGATTGAATATCGCACAATTGATCCATTAACGCTGACCAAAAAAATTGTTTATCTTGATCAAGATCCTTATATTTTCGATGATACCTTGCGATTTAATTTGACCATTGGACGTGAGATCAGCGACGAAATGCTAATGGAAGTTCTTAAAGAGACACAATTAGAGTCATGGCTTGCAGGGTTATCTGAAGGTTTGAACACCAAATTGACACAGCATGGTGATAATCTGTCTGGTGGGCAAAGACAACGAATTGCGTTGGCCCGTGGGTTACTAGGACATCCTGCTATCTTATTACTTGATGAAGGCACTTCTGCCTTGAATCCAGTGATGGCCAATGCGATTGAGCAAATGTTGATTCATCGAAAAGAAATGACATTGATCATGATCACGCACCATCTACGCCCCGAATTAGCGGAAACGTTAGACGATGTGGTGGCGTTATAAAAATGGAATTATGATATTGAAAAATGGAGACAAGCATTCGTTTAGAATGTTTATCTCCATTTATGTTTGAAATCCAAGTTACCTTTTAATTAATGATAGGGCAATTGTTCTACCGGATCTTCACTTTGAAGCTTAGATATTTTCTGTACCGAAGCAACAGAGGTGGGAGGGGTACTTTGATTAAGACTATTAAATGTTATATAATTAGCACTTGATAGTGTTAAGCTAACCAAGAAAGCAACGATGATCTTTTTCATAATAATTCACATACCTTTCTTTTTCTATTAATAATACCATAATATAATAAAATTAAAACATTGTTAGGAGAATTATTTTGATTGATGGGGAAAAGTTACGTAAAAAAAGAGTTGAATTGGGTTTTTCCCAAACAGAACTAGCAGCTGGTATCACAACTCAAGCTACGATTAGCTCGCTGGAACGCAACGCCAGTGTTCCTAGCAGTGATATTTTAATGCGGATTACGACAAGATTAGGCATGAAACCAACTGAGGTAATCTCAGGTGATAGTAATGTAGCAATTGAGCAACAACTATCTGAGGCAGACCGTCTCAGCATGAACTATCAATATGAAAAGTTATTAGAAGTTTTGGATGACATGGAGAATATTGCGGAACCGGAACAACAGGCTCATTATTTGTTTTTAAAAACAAATGCACAGATGTGGCTAACGAAAAACTTTGATGATGCCATCTTTGGTTATAGCAGAATTCTACAGCTACCCGATACTAGAATGAGCATTTATTCCATTGCGGCGACTTGCGAACTCGGTGTTTGTTACATTAACAAAAATAATGATCTTGAGAAGGCTGGTTATTATTTTGATCAAGTCGAGACAATGATGGTACAAACCGATCTAGATGAATATCCGTTTTTGGCACTTTTTCTATATGCCAATTTAAGTAAATATTATTCGAGTGATAAAAAAGATGACAAAGTTTTTAAAATCCTTGATACTGCCATCAAATTTGCTCAGAAACATCATACAACATATTTTCTTGATCAGTATTATTATCTCTATGCCGCAGAGATCAAAAATCAAGCTGGTAAGTGGACTGAATCGGCTAGTCTCTATTTATTGCAGGCATACACATTTGCGAAATTTAATAGTGACGATGTCACTTTGAGTAAAGCTGAGGGTTATCTAAAAGAAATTGATATTGATGTCAGTAAGCTCTTTAAGCAGGATATGTAAAGCGTTATCAGAGATTAGCAACGATAGAGTTAGCTATGTGGTTCCCCGAAAAACCTCAAGCACTTCCTTTAGCTGTGCCTTAATTTCAGATTATTTTTACCAGTCCTTGAATCAGTCTGCGTATAACTAAATAGAATCCAGAAAATTTATGTAATCACATTCAAACTGATGAATGTGATTTTTTTGTTCCTATTAAGATTGGGTTGTCTGTGGATAAAAGTCTACAAACAGTTATTGCGTTAAGCCGATATCGTTGATTACCAGTCTTCGCTCCTGTGCCAATCATTAATCATCTCATCATGTTCCGCTAACACTGCGGCGAGTATTTTTTCTTGTCGTGGTTTCATCTCTGAACCGTTAACCAGTGTATCTAATAAGATTGTGCCTATTGCTTTATCGAGCTCACGTGTGATAGCAATCGTTGATCCGTATTGATGGGCTAAGGCATTAAATGTTTCTGGTAATTGATCGTGTTTGTTGGCTTGCTCTAAGTCTTTTTCTGATCTTTGCGAATAGAAAGAATGGTTATAAGTCCTTGAATACGCTAGTAAAGTAGTTTAGGCCAATTCGGGTCACACATAATTTGGCAAAGTGACCGTGTATGGTTTTAGACATTTGCAGTGTTCGTCGTATTTTCTGAAAGTACGACGATCATTTACGCGTTTTAGGTAATGTTCGGTCATATTTTAGACAAACAAAAAACCAGTTAAACGTCCTCAATATTTCCCACTATTCGTGATTTCAATGATCTTCTCTTTCACACGCGCATACTTATCATCACGATTACTAATTCGTTTACGCTTGTCGTGATAAGTCGCCTTCTTTAGGTCAATGTCCTTAAGGATATCTTCGATTTTATAACGTTCAGACTTGGGAAGCTTAGCTTGGTCAGCTCTGATCCGATCAACTATTTGTGTTTTGCGTCGTCCTTTGAAGGTCCGAACAGAGCTATTGATTTTTTTAGAATATCATTCTCTAACCTTGCCTCGTATAAGTCTTTATTTTTTGAATAAGCTCTGCACGCAGTCGTTCAACTTCTTTTTGTTTTTCTGGAGATAATGTTGGTTTCTTCTTCTGTTTCAATTTGGCTGGCCTACCTTGTTGATGAGACCGTAAAGCTTCAACACCGTCGTGATTAGATTTAGTTCGCCAAATACTAATTTGACAGGCTGAAATATCGTACTTTGTGGCGACAGTGGCTAAAGACTCATCATGAGTTTGGTAGTAGTCTATCACACTTAGTTTGAAATCAGTAAAAAACTTTCGTTTACTTGTCTTTCGCTTCAAAGTTTCGACGCCGCCTAAGCGATATCTCTGAATCCAATACTGATGCTGACGTTGAGGTACCTGATACTTCTGAGCAAGTTCAACCACACTCATCTTGTCGTTAAAATATTGACCAACGACTTGTGCTTTTAACTCAGGATTATATTTGACCATACAAAAAGTGCCTCATAATCATTAGACTGTTTGTCTAACAATTATGAAGCACTTCAACTTTATGAATTTTCTATTTAGCTTGTTTATTTAACCGATTATCTAGTGAGGCAGTGGAGTAATTCGTGATAGGCAATTGTTAGCAATCTTTGATTATTTTCCAACGAATGTCGAAGTAGAAAAAAAGATTCATTAACAAGAAGAAACGATATATATCCTAAAAAGGATAGACCGATGATAATTAGTGTAATGAACACTGGAAGTGTTGCAAATTTATATAGTAGAAGAGAAAAGGGTAATGAAATTATCAGAACAAGCTTTAACAATTGTGACACGCTTGTTTGCTGATCGCGCTTTAGCTGATTCAACTTCTTTGATAAAGATTCAATATTAGATTCTATCGTACGTCTTGTTAGTACAGTAATGTCAGCCTCGCTGGTGGTATTTGCGTCAGGAATAAAGTTCTGTATTAATTCTGACATTGTTTGATAATACTTTTTTGTATCTGTTTCGGATTTCTGTAATCGCAGTGAGTGTATAACAGCGTACAATGATAAAAAAGATAGTAAAAACAGAAGCACGCTAATATAAATACTTGTGATGCTTAATTCTATGTTGAAAATTAATTGAATAAAGAGGATTGAAAAACTAAACGCAAAAAGTAATGTTCCCACGAAACCAGAAAAGATAATTGATTTTCGTGCATATCGATTGTTTTTCAAGGCCAGCTGAACTACAGAGCGATAAAGATTATTGTTGTTTTCAAACTCTTCGAAGTTTTGGTTCTTTTGATGCTGATCCATATTTATTTCCTCTAAGTACATAAGAATGGGTATAAGTTAGTATATCATAGACATTGATTAAAAAACTAGATGCGTAGATAGATTACCGTGCGTTTAATAGGTGCTAATCTTGAAGTGAATTATTAGTGAATGCGTGAGTATTAGAAGGTGGTTTCAATAGCTCCCACCAATGTTTTATAAACATAAAATGATTGACAGTTCCGCCATGAAAAATTAGGTAATAGCTTCCTGAAGTTACATCAGTTTTTTTGCTG
>NZ_AZFX01000023.1 GCF_001435835.1 Lapidilactobacillus concavus DSM 17758 | reverse complement strand
TACCCGGTATGGGTTTATTTTTTTACTTTGTGTTGCATTTCAATTGTAAATTCGCCCACAAAAAAAACGATGATACAATATTATCATCGTTTTTGGTTTATCATTGATTTTCTTTTAAAACCATTGTGCCATATTTAGGAAGCGTTAAATCACCTGCTGCAATCAAGACATTATCTTCGACTCGCCGTAACAGTCGTGTTGTCGTAATTGTCTGCAATTCTTCAGAAAAATTCATGAAGAAATGATAAGCCACTCCGTTTTTAACTCGAGTTTGGCAAGAAACTTCAAACTTAGGTTGTTCAATCAAAGTATTTTGTAATCCAAGCGATTCAAAGATAGGTCCATAGAACTCAGTCAGAAATTTTCTATCCAAACGTGTGCCTAAATAATAGGCCATTCCCTTGCCATATTGATTCGACGTTATAGCGGTAGTATTTTGATAGAAGTGATCTTGATAAGTAGTCAATGATATCGCCGTCGTTGGCGTGATCAACTGATTATAATCTGCTGTTTTAAAAATCTGATTGTCAAAGTTTATCTGACTATGTTCTTGAGGTAAGAGCGTGTCTAGCTCACCCGTTGTGATGCCAAACAGTTCTTGAAGTGGTTTGGGGAAGCCACCTAGGTTTACTCGGTCATATTCATCAACAACTGCCGAGAAATAACTAGATACTAATCGTCCACCCTCTTGAACATAGTCTCGTAACTTGGCCATCGTTTCTGGTTTCATGAGGTACAACATCGGTGCAATCACTAATTTATATTGATTTAAATCTGACTCTGGTGTAACGATTTCACAGGCAATGTCCTGCCCCCAGAGCACCGAATAATGCTTTTGAAACATTTGAATACCCAAACGCGTTGGCCGACCAAAACCACCCCCACGATTCAACGCCCAATTACTTTCCCAATCGTAGAGAAGTGCCACTTTCGCTTGTTTGCGTGCACCCTTGATTTCACTTAATTGTGCCAATTGACGACCATACGTTGCCGCCTCTTTGAAGACACGATTTTGCTCAGAGCCATCATGTCCAATGACAGCACCATGAAACTTCTCGGAGTTCCCTTGTGCCTGACGAATCTGGAAACACAACGTACTATCAGAACC
Organism: Lapidilactobacillus concavus DSM 17758; assembly: GCF_001435835.1. Lineage (GTDB taxonomy): Bacteria > Bacillota > Bacilli > Lactobacillales > Lactobacillaceae > Lapidilactobacillus > Lapidilactobacillus concavus. The sequence goes on along the minus strand of NZ_AZFX01000023.1, from coordinate 19,166 downwards.
ATGAGCAATCTGTTGTAGTGAACTCAACTGATTCATTCCCGGTTGCTTGGCTTTATTGTATTGCGCCCAGTTCACAGTGCTTGGTGTTGACTCCATCACCAAAAACGGGCGATGCTTCAGTGAATAATATTGATCATGAATATAGGCGGTTTTCATTGCGGTCTCGGCGGTCGATTCGTATTCATTATGCCAGTCTGGATAACTATCCCAACTGACAACATCAACATGTTTCGCGAATTTACTATAATCTAATCCAATCAACGGCACAAATTGACGATCTCCCTGACCCTCAGCCATGAAATTAGTTGTACATGGAATTTCTGGCGTCAATTCGCGTGAGGGTACGACCTCATGCTCATAAAAATCAATCGTCATATGCGTCACAAATCGTTTCCAGTCCAGATCCATACCATGCACTTTTGTTTCGCCAAGTGGTGATGGTGGCAATACCTGCGACCAATCGCTATACAATCCACTCCAAACGCTGAGACACCAAGCTTTGTTTAGTGCATCCAATGTCTGATATTTCTTTTGTAGCCACTGACGCCAATTTGCTTGGCACAGTTCACAATAACATTCTCCGGAATATTCGTTTGAGACGTGCCACATCAATAAAGCTTGACGTTTCCCATAACGCTTCGCAAGAATTGTATTCATTTCTTGAACTTTTTGTCGATAAATCGGCGAAGAATAGCAATGATTGTGCCGGAATCCATGAGAATGACGTCGCCCATATTCATCAACACGATTAACTTCAGGGTATTTTTGACTTAGCCACTGTGGTCGTCCACCACTTGGTGTCGCCAGAATGATATGGCCATTCATTGACTCGACATCATCAAACACGCAATCTAACCATCCAAAGTTATACTGCCCTTCAGTTGGTTCCATTGGTCCCCATGCGAAGACACCAACGGTAACCGTATTAATCTTTGCTTCCTTCATGAGTTCCAAATCTCTAGCAAGAATATCTTGACGATCCAGCCACTGATCCGGATTATAATCTCCACCATATAAAAGTTGTTGCTCTGCATCGAATTTATTTAAATGATCTGTCATCTTTTAAATCGCTCCTACTTAATTGCAACTAGATGATAAATAAATGATTGGAAATCACCCACGGCTTGTGCAGTGTCCTCGTTAGCACCATTAAACTGATAAGGCTCGCGCAATCCGAAATTCTTTAAGATTTCACCGCTAACCGTTTCCTCGGCATTAATCTGATATTTAAGCTGAGCATCCAAAAATGGTACCTTAAAGTAGTGTAAGACACCTGCATTGGGCCGTGCCAACTTACGATAGAATCCAATGAAAGCTTCAGAACGATCATTGTTGTAAACACCCCAAGCAACAGTATTGGTTTGTGGATCCACACTCATTAATTGTTGGAAATGACCATTCACTAAAAGTTGACGATTTTTCTTGTAGAAAGAAATGTTCTGCATGATTGCACGACGTTCTTCTTCGGAAATTTGTGTAATATCCAGCTCATATCCTAAAGGCCCAAAGTCGCAAACATTCTGGCGCATCTGTAACGGCGTTATACGTTTAACTTGATCATTAGGCACTGCTGATACATGATTACTAAACGAAGACAACGGATAAGCTAGTGTTGTTCCGCTAAGAATCGATAAACGCTCAACCGCGTCACTATCATCACTAGGCCAAATTTGCGGACTGTAGAATAAGATGCCTAAATCATAACGGCCGCCGCCACCCGCGCATCCTTCAATCAACAAATTGGGGAAGTCTGTTAAGATCATCCGATATAAATCATAAATACCCATGATGTAACGATGGAAAAACTCAGTTTGTGGCCGTTTTTCGGTCCTCAAATATTGTGAATAAGCCTCTGTGATATTCCGATTCATATCCCATTTAATATAATCCAAATGAGTTTCTTCAATCGTAGGCTTCATTTGAGCATAGATAGCACGTACAACAGCAGGATTAGCGAAATCCAAGACATATTGTCCCCGACCAATTGACGTTCGCTCATAAGGATGACGAACTACCCAATCTGGATGATCTCGGAATAGATCAGTATCTGGTGACACCATTTCTGGCTCAAACCAAATACCTAATTCCAAACCCATATCATGAATCTTGGTTGCAAATGAACCAATTCCGTTTGGAAACTTTTCTCGATTAACTTGCCAGTTTCCTAAAGAGGTTCGATCGTTATTCCGCTTTCCAAACCAACCATCATCAACAACAAAGCATTCCATTCCTAATTCTTTGGCTGTTGTTGCTAATGATAATAGCTTCTGCTCATCAAAATCAAAATAAGTTGCTTCCCAATTATTCAAAATAATTGGACGATCTTGTTCGCGCCATTTACGATCAATCACATGTTTTACGGTGAAATCTTGATTAGCCGCAATTAATCCATTTAGACCATTCGCACTAAATGACAGAATTGATTCTGGTGTTTCAAATTCATCTCGAGGTTTAAGCAGCCAATCAAAATATTCTGGATTAATTCCAATCAGCAATCGCGAACGTCGCCATTCATCCACTTCGACTTGACTGAGAAAATTACCAGAATAAATTAAATTAGCCCCATAAACTTCGCCATGATTAAGATTATTACCATTAACTAACGCGATAAACGGATTATGTTGGTGACCCGATGCGCCCTTTAACGAAGCAACAGAGACCGTTCCTTGTTCAAGCGGCCGTGAATGAATATGGCGCTCTTTTAACCAAGCGCCATCTAGGCTGACAAACTGATAATCGGCATTTGGCAAATCAAGCGCGCCACTCATCATCCGATGAATTTGGACAGCGTCTTGCCCAAGATTAGTCACTTTTTGGCTACGGGCAATGACTGATTGATCATGAAAAATACTGAATTTTTCATCAAGCTGTAATTGATGTGCTTCATCAATTAAACTCACCGTTAAAGTTTCCGACTCGTTTTCCCCAACTGCGTATGTTGCTGGCTGAGCTAAGTTGCGCGTTTTATCCGTCTGAACAGTATGATGATCATATTTGAAATCTAAATACCAGGGCTCATCCTCGCGATAAATATCAATTGCACCTTCTTTAAAGTCAGACGATCCATAAACTGGATATTCCTGTGATCGATCTGATAAGTTGAAGTTCCCGGTTTGTGGAGAATACTTAACCGTTCCTGCAGACTTACTATTTTGCTCCAGAAAATACGAGATATCATCATCAGAAAGCTTGTCCATTTTTTGACCGAAGTATAAATGCCCTAGCTGTCCATTTTGCATCACATAAAAAAGATAGCTAATTTTTTCGTTATGCAAGTGAAAAACATGATTCGAAATAACGTCAATCATCATTTTTGCCTAGTCTCCTTATCATTTTGAAGTTTTGCCGAGCCAAACCACGTTCATCCATTAAAAAGATAAAGGCTCATGACAGATTCTTCGTGACTCACAAACGATCACGAAGTTTCTACCATGAGCCAGCTCTTATTCAAGCCTGTTAAGGCACATCTCTCTTAATTACGCGCTTAACGCAAGATTATCGAGATACTGCATCCGCTTTTTAATCCCACGATTATAGAAAAACTTATACAGACCACCCATCACCATAAAGTTCATCTGACTTCGGCTCTGGTCGAAAGTATTCTGTTCCGAATACACAAGACGTTCTCGACCATGACGATCTTGTTCGAACTTGAAAGTTTGAACGATAACACCACCTTGCTGAGTCGTTTCCAATTGAAATAACTCATCAGTTACAATTTGTTTAACCACCATGGTGTTTTCTGTTTCAAGTTTATTAAGCTTCGTCTGTAAATGTGTTTGAATCTTAGTTCCCGGTTCTAATGCTTTGATGGTAGGATCACTACGACGAAAATAAGTAAGTTGCTCTCTGATTAAAACTCGAAATAAATCAACTTTTTTTGCCTGATAATGATATTTGTAACTTAATGTATCTGTACGCATGAAATCCGCTCCTACTCATCAAGTCATTAACTTAAAGGGAATCCTTCTCCGCTGCATCGAGGTCTGGATTTTGCTCGTCTTTATACCAGCGATTATCCAAAGCCTTGATGAATGGAATCCAGATCAACGTCATCACAACGACGTCAACTAATTGTAAAATACCACCACGGATTGAGCCAGTTCCTAACCAACCTGCAACAAAGATAGGTGTTGTCCATACAACAGTTGCACCTGTTGGTCGTGGAACTAAGCCAGCAGCAATTGTGAAGTATGAAATAGTTGTTGAAGCTAAAGGCGCCAAAATCCAAGGGATAAACAGAGTTGGGTTCAATACAACAGGCAATCCATAAGTCATTGGTTCAGAAACATTGAAGATTGCTGGTGCAAAGACCAAACGCATGGTTTGTTTCATCCGAACAGAACGTGCAAGGAAGAAGGCAAACATGATTGCAATACCTAATTGCATACCTTGGTTAACGAACACGCCCATAAATGTTGTGCTAATGATATGTGGTAAATGTTCTGCACCATTTTTATATGCATCATAGTTTTGCAATGCTAATGAACTCATGATTGGATCGATAATGGAGTTGACCAATAACGTCCCATGAATACCAAACCACCAGAAAAATTGTGTAAAGAATACGGCAATCAATACGGCTGGTAAAGTACCGCCCAATCCCATTAATGGTTGCTGTAAAATTTGATAAACAAAATCAATGGCATTGCCATAGGAAGTGAATGTAAATCCATAACGAATTAAGTTAAAGAGGAACAGTGGTGCTGCACCGGGAATAATAGCAACAAATGATTGTGCAACCATTGGTGGAACTGAATCCGGCATTTTAATAACAATATGTGCTGCACTAATTCGGCAGTATAACTCCGTTGAAATAATTGCGACAAGAATCGCAACGAACATACCTTCTGCGCCTAAATGCGAAATTGCAAAGAAGGCCCCATCTTTTTTATCATTACCCACAGGTAATAACATAAGAAAGCTAGATAACGCGATTGCGCCAGAGAATAGCTTCTCTTGTTTATATCGACCGGCTAATTGATACGCAACACCGAAGCAGACAAAGAGTGCCGTAACATTCATTGTGGCGTTGCCAACTGGACCGAAGAAGTTATTTAGAAAATCTAAAAACGATTGTGGTAATGATAACCCCAAAGTCGTTGGTAAATTCTGTAAAATAACCATGATCGAACCAAACATCGTTGCAGGAAACGCAACCATGAAACCATCACGCAGGCTCAACAGATAGCGGTTATTCCCGATTGCCTGAGAAAACGCTGTTATTTTATCTTGAAAACTAGATTTATTCTTCACTGTTCAAGTCTCCCAGTTTTTATTTCGTAAACGTTTACAGATTTTAGTATATATGTTTAGTAAACGTTTATGCAACCCCAAAATAAAAAATTTATTCAGAAATGTTTTTAATTGACTCGCGTTGCTGCAGATGACTCGCACAAACTAGCCGAACATTCATCTTCTTCGATTCCAACATACGGTCACGTGCAAGCCGAATTGCTGTACGTCCCATTTCCTGAGCATCCATAGACACACTTGTTAAAGTCGGAGATAGATAACGATTCATCTCGGCATCATCAAAACTAACAACAGAAATATCATTTGGAATTTTCAGCCCCGCATTGCTAATGGCTTTGTAGACACCTAAAGCCATTGGATCACTCGCCACAATAATTGCTGTTGGACGCCGTGCCTGATTGATCAACTCACTCGTCATCCTTAGCCCATCTTCTGATGACCAGCGTCCCATCTTTGCTTCGGTATATTGCTGAAGGTCATGTAGTTTCATCCACGCGCAATAACTGTCTGCACGAATTTCATGATTGTTCCGTCTCACGGTGCCATCTATCTCAACTTGACTGTTCTGGCCGCCGACAAATGCGATCCTGCGATGACCATTCTGATAGAGCAAATCGAGAATTTCGTTTGTTCTTGCGGCAAAATCCGTCTGAATCAAATCAAAGTCGTTGCTCTGACTATAGTTATCCACTAGGATCAAGTTTGAGTTTAATTGTTGTGCCAGCGCCGTTCCTTCCGCTGTCATTTCACCAATCATAATAACAGCACCATAATTTTTTAATTGCTGCCAATCTTTGTCTGGATCTCGCATTCCAAAAGCTTTAACAACATGTAGTCGCCATTTAGCCGCTTCAAGTTCAATACCTTGGTGAATATCATAAAAATAAGGATCGTTCGCTTCAGAAACCCGATCATGTCTTAAAATCAATCCAATTGTCATCTTACTATTTACAAAGCGATGTTGATGCCGACCAACTTCTTTCGAGTAATGCAATTGATTTGCAATCTCAATAACACGCCGCCGCGTATTTTCATTGATGCTAAATGTTGGGTCATTATTTAGAATCCGCGATACACTCGCTGCAGAAACGCCGGCCATTTTTGCAACATCTCGTATACTTACCATCGTTTACTTCTCCGTTTAGCGTTTATTCAGAATCTACTATTAAATCATGCAAAAGTTGTGACATGTGGGCCAACAGTCGCAACACCCGCTTCTAAAATCTTCATTTCAAGCAAAAGCTGCTGATCTGTCACTAATTTAGTCTTTTGGTTCAAAATGGTTTCAAACATTGCGTCATAGACTCGTCCGTAATCACCAACTGGCGTTATAACGTCTTTCTTAATCCAATCACCATTACCGTTCAAGTACTTCAAATGACCATACGCTGTTGGTGTATCTTCTCCAAAGTGTGGGGCTTCAGGCATCATTCCAGCCTTAAGATCATTCTCTTGTTGATCAATCCCATATTTAATGAAACTCCCTTTAGTTCCATTTAGTCTAAAAGAAGGATACGGTATGGCGACCAACGGACTTGAGGTCACTTTAACTTTCAAATTCAAATAGAATAGATCTGTTTCGTAATAATCATCTAAATTACCTTGGTTTTGTTGCGCGCGGATGTCATAATAAACCTGTCGCGGTTGTCCAAACAAGGCAATCATTTGATCAATTGTGTGAATTCCAAGTCCATAAAACTGGCCATTAATTGGTTCGCTATTTATAAATTGCTCGCTAGGACGAAAATGATCCATATGCGATTCAATCTGCAGCGGGGTTCCTACGAAGCCTACTTCTAAAACATGTTTCAGTGCTAAGTAATCACTATCGAAACGTCTATTCTGGAATGGCATTGCGACCAATCCTTTTTCCTGCGCGAGCTTTAGTAACTCTTCTGCTTGTTTAAACGTCTCGCAGAAAGGTTTTTCAACAAGCACATTTTTGCCATGTTGTAGCGCTTCCTTCGCCAATTGATAATGAGTTGATGCAGGAGTTGTAATGGAAATCATCTGAATTTCAGGATCAGCTAAGACATCTTCAAAGTTAGTCGTCAGCTGAACACCGGCTGCCTTCAATTCTGTCTGAACATCTTGATGATGCCGTAATCGATGATCGTAAACTGTTTTAATCTTGATCTGTGAACGTAATTTCAAGTACGGTAAATGATAACGGTTGGCGCTTTTGCCAAAACCAGCTAGTGCAATGATTAATTTAGCCATCAAAATTCTCCTTTGTATCGTTCTTCTTGCGTTAATCATAACACTCTTATAATCAACTAAAAACACTAAATCTAGTGAGCTTTCTTTCACGACTTTTCTGGTATTAAGACGACTTTCCAACTATTATAGACTTGAACGATATTGTTGCTTCAGGGGGACATCACATGCCATTTTCACAACAAACGCGTCAAGAAAATCTTTATAAACTTGCCAATGAACAGTTTGATCTTTTAATTATTGGTGGTGGAATCACTGGCGCTGGTGTAGCGCTACAAGCTGCAGCCAGCGGTCTCAAAACCGCCCTCGTCGAAATGCAAGACTTTGCTGAAGGAACTTCTTCACGTTCAACTAAGATGGTTCACGGAGGTATCCGCTATCTTAAGACATTCGATGTCGGGGTAGTTGCTGATACAGTTAGTGAGCGTGCGCGAATTCAGAAGATTGCGCCGCATATTCCTAGAGCAACGAGAATGATCTATCAAGAACCAGATGCTACTTACGATCTCTTTTCTGTGAAAGTGGCCATGGATCTCTATGATAAATTAGCAGGATTATCTAATTCAAAAGACGCCAACTACGTGTTGACACGCGATGAGGTACTTGAAAAAATACCAACCTTGAATCCAAAAAATTTATTAGGTGCTGGATGCTACACCGACTTTACCAATAACGACGCACGACTTGTTATCGAAAACATCAAAATGGCAGCAACTTTAGGTGCAACTATTGCAAACCGTGTCAAAGTGGTTCAACTACTTCATAACGATCAACATCAATTAACTGGTGTTTATGCAACCGACACACTGACTCATAAATCTTTCGCCATTAACGCACGAATAACCCTCAATGCAACTGGACCCTGGGTAGATCAAACGAATCGGCTTGATAAAGAAGTTGCGTTTGTGCCTCAACTAAGACCAACAAAGGGCATTCATCTAGTCGTTGATTGGGAAAAAATCCCAGTGAAACAGCCATTATATTTTGATAGTCTTCATCAAGATCATCGTATGATTTTTGTCATTCCCCGTTTAAATAAAACCTATTTTGGGACAACAGGCACAGACTATAACGGTGATATAGCGCACCCGCAAATTTTACAAGATGATTTAAACTACTTACTCGAGGCAATTAATCAACGTTTCCCTGAATCCCACATCACTCTCGACGATATCGAAACAGGTTGGGCCGGTATTCGCCCTTTGGTTGCTTCAAACAGCGCATCTGACTATAACGGTGGTGGCGGCGGTCATATCGATGATAAAAGTATCGATTTTGTCATCGATGCAGTCATCAATTACCGACAAGGTAAAGCAAGTCGTTCTGATGTTGCAGATGCAGTTCTCGCAAGCGAACAATCTTTGTCTGAGAAGGTTTTACAACCTTCTCAAGTCTCGCGTGGAAGTTCTCTTGACGTGAAAGAAGACGGGTTAGTTGTTCTTTCAGGCGGAAAAATTACCGATTATTGTCGAATGGCATCTGGTGCGCTCAACTTAATTGTCGAACAACTCGCTAATCGATTTAATTGTCATTTTAACCTTGTCGACTCGACCAAACTAACTCTTTCTGGAGGCGAACTTAATTATCTTCGCATTCAAGATGAACTAGAGACTATTTCTGAGCAAGGTGAGCTGCTAGGATTATCGATTCATGACGCCAGAGTCCTTGCCAATCTGTTTGGTTCGAATGCCCGTTCAATTTTCTATCAAATCCACAGCACCAAAGCTGCGCCAGGACTCTCGCTACGAGAAACTTTAATCCTTCATTATTGCCTACAGGAAGAAATGGTGCTCACACCGGTTGACTATCTGCTAAGACGCACGAACCACTTGTTATTCGATAGCCCTAACCTAAATCAAATCCAAACAGGCGTCATCAATGAAATGACACGAATCCTAAACTGGTCGGCAAGACAAAAACAAGCGATGCATGATGAACTTGAAGAGACACTCTTTACTTACCGGTTAGATTATCTGAAAGCTGGTCAGGATCACGTCATTAGGAACTGACTGCATGCTAATTCTAGCAATGTACAGCGTTCCACAGTGGTCGATTGATGTTTTTTTTAATGAGTTAACTCTGAGAGCAAGAATATATTTTTTAATCAAGCAATCCCCACAATGCGTGGAAATAAGGTTTGTAGCTCTTAAATGAGAATAATTGAATAAGTGCTCTTTCTCACTTATCTTTCATGATACGATGTCGCAATCAGTGTATAGTAGTCAAAGTAAACTAGTGCGACAGTTAGGATGTCGTATCGAATTAGGGGAAGGAGTTTTTTTATGCCTGAACAAAAAAATACCAAGCAACTGTTTTGGTACAATATTGCATTACTTGCTTTCGTCAGCGTCTGGGGACTTGGAAATGTCGTTAACAACTTTGCTCAAGAAGGATTAGTTGTTGTCGTTTCATGGGTCTTGATCATGATTTTATATTTCGTACCTTACACATTGATGGTCGGCCAAATGGGAGCGACTTTTAAAGATGCGGAGGGTGGCGTTTCAAGCTGGATCAAGGAAGTCTCAACAAAGCGACTCGCCTACTTTGCCGCATGGACCTATTGGGTCGTTCATGTACCCTACCTTGCTCAGAAGCCACAAGCAATCTTAATTGCTGGTAGTTGGTTATTTCAAGGTAACGGAAATTTCATCAACGTTTCATCAAAAATTGTGCAAAGTCTCTGTTTAGTTATTTTTCTAATCTTCCTATACTTGGCCTCTCGTGGTATCACGACGTTGAATCGTATTGGTAGTATTGCCGGTATGTCAATGTTTATCATGTCAATCCTGTTCATTGTTTTAGGATTATCTGCACCGGCAATGACAGGTTCCTCAATTGCAACTGCAAACATGAACCACCTTGGTACTTATATTCCAAAATTTGATTTCAAATATTTCACAACGATTTCAATGCTTGTTTTTGCCGTCGGTGGTGCGGAAAAGATTTCACCTTATGTGAATAAAACAAAAAATCCTGCAAAAAACTTTCCTAAGGGCATGATTGCACTTGCAATTATGGTTGTCGTCTCCGCATTAATGGGGTCATTTGCGATGGGCATGATCTTCGATGCGAAACATATTCCTGCCGACTTGATGGCAAACGGTGCTTATGTTGCCTTTCAACGTTTAGGCAACTTCTATCATGTTGGAAATGCATTGATGATTATTTATGCCATTGCAAACGCCATGGCAACGATTGCTGCCCTTGCTGTTTCAATCGATGCACCGTTACGAATTCTTCTGGATGATGCTGATCCAAAATTTGTTCCTGCGGCTTTGAGAAAGAAGTCTGCTGATGGGGCTCCGATCAATGGCTACAAATTGACAGGTATCCTCGTTAGTGTCATCATCATCATTCCAGCATTAGGTATCAACGGAACTAATAATCTATATAACTGGTTACTGAACCTTAATTCCGTCGTTATGCCATTACGCTATCTTTGGGTATTTCTTGCATTTATGCTGTTAAATAAGCACTTAGACAAATTCCATTCCGACTATATGTTCGTTAAGAACAGCAAATTCGGCTTTATCGCCGGGCTTTGGTGCTTTGTCTTCACCGCCTTTGCCTGTCTTTTAGGTATGGTGCCGAAGGTTGATTACGTTGCTAATCCATCTACTTGGTGGTTCCAGTTGGTTTTAAATATTGCGATGCCGATTTTCTTAATCGGTTTAGGCTTTATTCTGCCTGCTATTGCCAAACGCCAAAACGAAGAACTTGGTTAGAACCTCTCACCTCAAAAAAGGAGCTTCTAGATTATTTCCTGGGAAATAATCTAGAAGCTCCTTTTTGAATTGTAATTATTTCCTGGGAAATAATCATTTCTTCTTTCGAAATCTATATACTAATATGCCAATTATCAATAAGATTAATGTGCCTAAGATCCACGCAACGACCAACCACTGATTTCTCTTTATAGTTTCTTTGATTTCATTATCGGCTTTTTTCGGATAAGGAATTCTTTTGCCTGTATAAATCAATCGATGCGAATTAATCATATATGGTGTACAGGCCATCAGCGTTACCAAATCGCGGCTAGGTTGAATAATCAAGTCTGAAGTATCAGTTGGTTCAATAATCTTTGTCGATTCAATCTGGTAAGCTAGTTTTTGCTTGCCAATTTTTAAAAAGAATTGATCTCCAACCTTTAACTTGGGAAGTTCGTCGAACATATCCGCGTGAGGCAACCCACGATGGGCCGAAATAACTGCGTGCGTATTTTTACCTCCGGTTGGATACGAAGTGCCTTGTAAAAGCGTCGCGCCTCTATTAAGCAAGATATCATTTGTTTCATCAAATACGGGAAGATCAACTTTGATTTTTGGAATTGTTAGACTGCCTAGCATATGTTTATCGTAATATGATTGTGGCCGCTTCACCTTTGACGTTTCCAGATTAGCATTATAGCTATCTAATCCAGGATTGTTTTTTTCTTTTGCTAATTCTGCATTCTTTGCTTTTTGTTCAGTCAGTATTTTTTCTGCAGTCTTCTTATTTTGCTTATTCGCTTTTTGTTGATAGCGTGCAACAACTCGTTGATCTTGATAATGACGTACAGCAGAACTCATGAATGGGAATAAGGCGACACTCACACCAGTTACGAAAATCAGTAACATGATTATATTAACGACTCTTCTTGATTTCGTTACCTTCTTCATTCTGCCACCTCTGAGTTCTATTATGTATCAATCGACGCCGGAAACTATAATCGCTCCGGCGTCGATTGGAATGATTTATTCGGTTCATTGATTCAAATATGACGAGTTCTGATCAACGATACCTTACTGAATTATCTGTTATGCTTGCTGACGACGTTTCATGTAGTAGATACCTACACCCAGCATCGTTGCTAATCCGATGAGGAGGAAGATCAATCGTCCCATACCACCAGTAATAGGTAAGCGACCTTTTTCGAAGTTTTTAACTTCAGTAATGCCGTCTTCACTCTCAAATCCGCCCGCAACAACCAACGTTGAATTCAAATCCTGACTCTGACAAGATATATTCATCACTAGAAGTCGCCGTTTCTTTCAATACATAATCGCCAGCTTCTAACCCGCTAACAACAACGGTGCCAGATTCATTCGATTGATAGACAATCGCATCCTTAATATCATCGCTCCAAGCGCTACCAACTTTGCCAGTGTAATAATGGATCTGACCAGCTACAGTTTTTTGAACAACGAATTTCGCGCCTGCGAGTTCTTTACCCGTTACCGCATCAACCTTCACGAATTTATGACCATACGTGATAACTTCAACTGGGGGTTTAGTCACAGAACCTTCAGTTCCGTCGTTCGTATATTCAAGTGTTGGTTTATTTGTTTCTGTTTCATCAGGAACTGCACCTTCAGTTAGCACCATGTTGAATTTCAGCGTTAACTTCTGACCAGCATATGCACCTAATTGTAGATGATTTGGAGTCGTTACTGATGGATCGCTGTTGAAGTACAGTGTGAACCCATTTCCCGAATTCTCAATTCGATAATCAACATCATCCACCAATGTGTCCCCAGCATAAAGCTGAATGTTTTCATCAAGCAATGCTAGATTTTCAGATGCCGTATCGACAACGTTAAATTCAGTGTATCGATAGTTATTATCGTTGTTCTTGTCTGCAATCCCGCCAGGAACCATAACATCAATCTTGAATGGAATTGCATCACCAACTGTAAAATCGTTCCCTGTGCCTTCTGAAACATCTAAAGCTTTATTAATATCCGGAGTATCATTTTTGATTTCAACTAGAACTGGAACTGTTGAATCTGTTGTAATCGTAAATTCTTTGTTGATGGCACTATTTGGAATAACCATTCCTTCAGGTGCACCTACTTCGGTGACCTTATAAACGCCAGCTGCAAATTTGAAGTTAACCGGTGTGCCATCAATTTCATATGCAGAAATCACGAACTCACCATTAGCATCCGTCACAAACTTGAATGCATTGGCTTCGCTACCCCAAGTAATATTACCATCAGCATCTCTACCAGTTACCCATTCCTCGCTAGCACCGATGCCACGGTGAATCACGAATTCCGCACCAGCCACGAGCTTATTGTTTTCATCTAACGTATCTGTTGTCTTAATTAACTTCATACCGCCAGATGCTTGATCATTTTTGGGATAAAGATGAATCTCGTCTAATTCGTTTTCAGTATATTTTCCATCTTGATATTCATACACTGGTAATCCTAAGACAATATCACCTCTGCCAGTCACTGTTTCAGGACGAGCAGATTCATGGAAGTAGTAGACTGCATCGCGACCATTATTTTTCTTATTTAATGCACTGAAGACTGCCGTACCATCTCCAGTGGTCGTTTGTGTCTCAACAAACGCCCCACTCAAGCTACCAGTACCGAAACTAATCGTTGGCGTACCGTTTTGCGTAACGGTCGCATTGTCCTTCAATGAATTATAAATACTTTCAACGGTTGCATCTGCATTCTCTGAACGTAATCGATAAAATTCGTTCGTAACGTCGAACGCTTGAAACGTAACGCCTCGTAACGCCTCTCCACCAAAATTTGGCATTTCAGTACCCGTATTTTGTTGCTCGCTCTTGGGGACACCCACTCTTTTATGCAGTGTAACGCTCGCTGTTGTTGTCGCCGCTTCAGCAACGGCCGCCAATCCTTGTCCCAAGCTAGCTAGCAGTGGAAAAAGTAACACGATCAGACTGAATATCGACCACAATCGATAATTAATTTTTTTCTTCATTGTCAGGCTCCTTTTCTCTTCTTGTCGTTTTATTTTTTATAAAGATATCCCGCGATTGCGATGATTCCCAATCCAATTAGAATTAATAAAGTGGATTGCATTTCACCCGTTTGCGGCAAGAATCCTGGAAGCCCTGGTTTTTGACTGCCCGATTCTGGTGGTTGTGGATCCGTTACAGTTGGCGGATCAATCACAGTTTGAGGAATGTTGTGAACAACTTGCCCAGTCGCCAAGCGATCCCCATCTTGATAAGTTTTTTCCGCGACGATAAAGTCGACAGGATCAGTGAGTCGAATGTAGCCATCTGGAGCTTTCACTTCAACAAGTTGATACTTCCCATAAGCAAGTCCTTGAATATCGAACTCACCTAGTTGATCAGATGTTAACGTCAACAGATCATTTTTCGCTGCATCCTCAAGTTGTTGATCACTCACTGGAATCCACACGCCATCTTCTTTCAGACTCAAGTAATAACCGGAGCTGTTTCTAACAACAAAGACAGCATCAGCTAACTTTCGATTAGCATTTGTTAAATCAGTCTTAACGAATCGCTTACCACCTGTAATTATCTGTGCACTGGAGTCAACGCGATACGCACCAACATATATATGTGAATCGTTGATTAACCACTCATCAGCCGGTGCACCTCGCTTTAATTTCATCTGATAAGTGATCGTAACCTCTTTATTTGCATAATCTTCTAACTCATCCACATTGAAATCAATTCGAAAATTACTCTCGTCGGTAAATGAAACTTCGTATGGCTTCACACCATCTGGTAAATCTTCAATTGAAACCTTCAGACTATCCGGAATCAATTCAAGGTTCTCATCGGCAATATCAACGAGATAATATTGTTGTAAACTCGAGATAACCGCCGGTATGAGTGTCGTAATTTTATACGGAATCGATTCGCCAATACCAAAGTCATTTCGATCCGAATCAACTACCTTGTCTAAGGATGGTGGATCCTCGTTCTTTGGATAAAGATGAATTTCCGTCAGCTTCTCATTCGTATAACTCTGTGTGTTTGCATCGAACCGATAAGCTGGCAATCCTAGAACCATGTCTGGTGCCATTACTGTAATCGTCTCCGGTGCACTTGCCTCATGGGAAAGGTAGACACTATTTAGATGGTTGCCATTAACGACCGTAGTTTCATCAAGCGTAAACTTCGCTAGGCCTTCATCATTTGTTGTCTGATCGTTTCCAACTTGAAAGCCGTCCGTTGGCTTCAACATGTCGTAAAGTTCCTCAGACGTCAATTCTGGGCCTTCTTGACGCAATTCTGCGTAACGCTCCGTCACGTTATAAACCTGGTACGTGACATCCGCTAAAGGTACCCCATTTTGCAATAAATCCGCAGTTGCGGTTGTCCCGTCATTTTGAATGCCTGAAGGTAATTGTCCCGGTTTAAAAACCAACTTATGAAGATTAACAGTTACTTGTCCATCACCTGGAGCTGCATCAACTTGTCTCGGAGCTGCGAAAAGGGTCAGAAAATTCACAGCGGTCAGAATCGCGACGAGTATAAAGTTAACAATTTTTCGTCCGTTCATCTTATCTCACCCCCTTAGCTTGTTGACGTCTCCAAATGAAGTAACCAGAAGCAATGACGAGCAAAATGCCACCGATGATCCAAAAGATTGTTCGACCAGAACCACCCGTTTGTGGCAATGGCATAACTGGATCATTTTTAACTGTTAATTCTGCCGTAATTTTAAGTGCTGATGACTTACCAGTAGCGATCTCTTCAAGCTTTTCACCAGAGTTATCGTCTGAAGTTACACGTGAAACTTTCCAAGTATCAGACGCCTTGTCATATTCAATTTGATAGATAGTGTCTGATTGACGATAGTTATCCGGTGCCTTCTTTTCGGTGAGTCGATAAACTTCTCGCCAGTCTAATTGGTCAAACGTTAATTTACCCTCAGAATTAGTTGATAAGGTCCGAGGATTGCTACCATCAGCCTTCGTTAGTTCAAATTCAGCACCATTTAATGCCTTTTCTGTTTGCGAATCTTGTTTTGTTAAAATCAACTCGAATGCTTTTCGCTGATTCACAACTTGTTGGCCATCTGGTAATCCAGTAATCGTCAAATCTTTATTGACAGTCACAGTAAAGTCTTCGTAAGTGATATAGCCATTGAGTGCGGCCGATTCAGAAATAACGTAGACGCCCGGAACTAAATCAGTAAAGCTAACTTGCCCTTGATTATCAGAAGTTGCCGACTGTAAGACATTACCTGTTTTGTTTCCTGCAGCATCAGTTGCATAGAGTTCAAATTTAACACCTTGCAAAATCTGCTTATCTTCATGAACTTTAGTAAAACTCAAATCAGTCGTTTCTGGTGCCGGTTCACCTAGACGAATCTTAACCCGGTTGGTTGTTTTTTCGAAAGTCGCTTGACCTGAACCATATCCAAATATTGAAGTCGCCTGGTTGATCATTTCTGATCGGTCACCAGTTACCCTAATTGGTAAACGAATACTAAAATCTTTACCATGATTGGATTCCAGTCCTGACTGCCTATTGATGTGAGTCGTAGCCGCCTCTGATAAAACGATTGTCAACGTCTGACCGTTGATCGAAGATACATCTGTGCCTGTTTTCTTGATAGCACCCTGTATCGGATTCCCCAGCAAATCATACACAACAATTTGATCAAGTCCACCAATCAGTTCGATGCCAATTGGGAGTTCATCAACAATCTTATAGGTGGATGGCGCCACTAGACTAGTAGAACCCAGATTAATGGTTTCTTGATTAATAAAGTAATAATAATCTTTGCCAGACTCGACATACCGTTGTTCAAAAGACGGTACGCCAGGAGCTAATTCATTTGGCTTATCAATGTCGTGACCATCAACACGATAGTCTGAACCTAATTCCCATGGTTCTAGAACATCAAGATCATTGAAATATCTCTGACCATAGCCTGATGATTCACCACTTGGTGTGTTCCAAGCATCACCCGCCTGATATTGTTTCAACGGTTGAACTGTCTTCGTAGGTGAAGGCTGCGCAACGGGGGTTGCTGAGGAACTTGCAAACGTATTCCATGCACGTCCCCAAGTTGAACCAAATTTAAATTGATGCGAGGTTCCCGTAATTGGAAATGCTACCGCCGCTTTATGATAAGTGGAGCTACCTAGCCAATCATCAAAATCCACGCCTTCAACTGCTTTTTCTGCATAATAGGAGCCAGAATCATAACCATAAGAACCCGTAGGATGGTATTCAAGTAGTGCACCAACTGATTCTTTAGCGACCTCACCACCATCTTTCAAACCAGCAAACTCGTGTGCAGTGACATTTTGATTATCAGATGTCTGTGCCCCTACATACGCATTCAACGAGGCAAACGAGATCACAGCTTCATTTTGTTCCGTAAAATCTATTTTCTCTCTCGACTCTGCATCAAAGAAAGTAAACTCAATGTCCATTTTCTTGATAAATCCGTAAAGAACACCAGAAAATAAATTATTTGAGAATTCAATATATGGTCTTCCGTCAAGGCCTCCCCAACTTGGCTGGGGGCCAACAATAATATTTGATATTTTGACCTGAGCGCCAACTTTTCTTAAATCAGGATTATCTGCATTTCCCTGATCAAAATAGCCAACATAACTGTATTCAAGCTCAATAACTTCAGATACTCGGTTACCGTCCTGATCTTGACCAATTAGCGGAATTCCCGCTCCTGCTTCAAGGGAATCAAAATTCTGAGTGGGATAGATAATAGAGACAGCCCCACCGCCGTTACCTAATCCATTGAAATTCTTATACATCGTATTTGCATCATCGACGCCTTGTTGGTCATCACTTGTAAACGCACGATTTGCATCATGTGTTGCAGTTGGATTTTTCTTCACAATCTGCTGTCCACCAATCGTTGACTCGACAGATAATTCTGCGAATGCATCCGGCGCGATAATCAAGTTACGCCCAGCAATCCTTGGACCTAACGTTGAGAGCGAACCCACTGAACTAGTTGTTCCTGACGATTCGACAGTCTGTGTTAGATCCACTTCTGGATCAGGGTCCTCTTCAGCCTCAGCGTCATCCTCATCAGTTGCCGGAACTTCTACCGGAGTTTGCGGCTCAGATTCGGTATTATCTTGCCGTTTTGGGACAAAACTAGCAAGTTGGTGAGGTCCTGCGTCTTTTTCAGCAAGTATGTTTCTTACTAATTTCTTCTCAATTAATGCAGGTGCTTCAACAGGCTCTGTATTCGTCAATGATTCACTTACCGAATAATCCTGAACCATCGTTTCTTCGTCCATCTGCACATGTATCGAAAGTTGCTGACTGATCTCATATGGCAATGTAATCTTTAATTCGTCCTCAGTCTCCTCAAAACTGAATGTTTTAGCAACTATCCAATCGCGATCATCTTCGCCACCATTTTGCCAATTGGCCTGATGAGTCGTCGACTGAAACTGGTCGATTTGATAAAAAGTTTCACCAGACATCAGCTTAAATTTAAGCTGCCGTTTCGCCTCAGTGCTTTTCTTTTTATCAAACCGAAACGTCCAAGCAACATCGTCACCAACAAGCTCACTGCCGACACTCAATTTGAGTTTATCGTTATCAACTAATGCTGTTGAATCAGTTGCATGAACACTACGATGCTGATCGAGACTAAAAATAAGTTGGACAAAGGGCAATAAAACAGCAAAAAGCATCAGAACTGCTGAACCTTTTTTGGTTGTTTTCACCCTCATCCTACTTCGTTTCCACATTGACTCACTCCCTTTCCGCGTGTACCCTTTCCATCATTACAGGACAATCATATCGTGCAGGTGAAATGAATCTCAAGGATTATCAATTATATAACTTATGTATTTTATTATTTATTTATTATAATAAATTGTAGTTATCAAGCTTATTTAATTTTTGAATAAAAAAATAAACGCAAATTGCAAGTGCAAGTTAGCCAGCGCAGGCGAAGACAGCTGGCGGAAAGGTT
>NZ_AZFX01000095.1 GCF_001435835.1 Lapidilactobacillus concavus DSM 17758 | reverse complement strand
TGCTTGTCATGAACCCTGCATATTACGAAACTTTGTTCAGTTTTCAAAGGCCTACTTTGTCTTAAAAGCATGATCGGCGAAACAAATATTTCGTCATCAGCAACATGTAATATAATACCAAGCCAGCATATATTCGTCAACAGGAAAAATCGAATTTCTTGAAGTTATTTTCAAAAAACGGCTCTCAGGGCGGTTAGATTGGGATTTATTAATTCAAAAAAATTATCGTGTGATTAAAAAAACGAGATAGCAGGTCTCGACGGACTTGTTATCTCGTTTGATTAAATTAGTTTACTTGTTCTGTGCAGGAATCTTCGTGACGCCGTTCATGTAAGGAACCAAAACATCAGGAATCGTAACAGAGCCATCCTCGTTTTGATAGTTCTCTAGAATGGCAGCAACTGTACGACCAACTGCGAGTCCAGAACCATTCAGCGTATTGACAAACTGAACCTTGCCATTCTCATCGCGGTAACGAATCTGCGCACGACGCGCCTGAAAATCAGTACAATTCGAGCAACTCGAAATTTCACGATAAGTATTTTGTGCTGGGATCCAGACTTCTAGATCATAAGTCTTTGCAGACGAGAAGCTGGCATCGCCTGAAGCTAACGCCACAACATGATATGGCAGCTTAAGCTTTTGCAAAATGTCTTCGGCATCCGCTGTCAATTTTTCCAATTCAGCAAAAGAGTCTTCTGGCTTGACGTATTTAACCATTTCAACTTTATTAAATTGATGCAAACGAATCAAGCCACGCGTGTCGCGTCCGGCACTCCCTGCTTCGGAACGGAAACAAGGGGTTAATGCCGTCAAGTAAACGGGTAATTGCGCTTCATCCAAGATTTCATGACTATAATAGTTCGTCAATGGAACTTCAGCTGTTGGAATCAGCGTCAAGGGTTCCCCTTCGTTGATGACCGTGTAAACATCTTCAGTAAACTTCGGAAATTGGCTCGTACCGAACATCGCATCGTTGTTCACCAAATATGGTGGAATGACTTCTTCATAGCCTTCTTTACTGTGTTCATCCAACATAAAGTTGTAGAGTGCACGCTCAAGCTTGGCACCCAGCCCTTTATAATAGACAAAACGCGCGCCAGCAACCTTAGTCCCGCGTTCGAAGTCTAAAATTCCTAATTGTTCACCCAGATCCCAGTGTGCTTTAGGCTCAAAGTCAAACTGGCGAGGTGTCGCCCATTTGCGAATTTCTTGGTTGTAATCTTCATTGGGTCCAACCGGCACAGAATCATCCGGAATATTGGGAAGGCGGACGAGAATGTAGATTACTTTTTCATCGAGTGCTTGGACTTCTTGATCCAGTTGTTTAATCTGCGCACCAACTTCACGCATGGCTTTAATCTGCGCCGTAGCATCTTCCTTAGCGCGTTTTGCCATGGCAATCGCTTCTGAAACGTCATTGCGTTGTTTCTTCAGATTCTCATCTTCAACAATCTTTGCACGACGCTGTTCATCGAGTGCAAGCAATTCATCGATCTGCTCAGCTGTGACACCCCGTGAAGATAACTTTTCTTTAATCCAATCTGGCTTTTGGCGAATTAACTTTAAATCTAACATCGCAATCTTCCTTTCGTTTTTCAAAAAATCAATTGTTCTATTCTGTCGTGCGCAACACTCGCGCACAAAAAATAGCCAATCCAATCCCCAAAGGGACGAATTGACTACTTCGCGGTACCACCCATTTTCAGACACACGCATTGCACCCGTATGTCTGCACTCAACTGATTAACGACCATGCCGTGCGGCTCATCACCGCCCACTAAAAAACCGGAACGGGCTTCCGAACGATTCTCACCAACCATCGTTTCTCTGAAATAAAGCCCAAAAGTTTTCTCAACGTGTTTATTTACCAGTACAATAACATTTTATCGATTAAATTTCAACATCAATTCACTAAAATTTGCCACGCCACCTATGTGTACCAGGCATTTGCTAACGTGCACCGGCCTAATTGATTGAAGAGGGTTAACATGGCCAAGAAAACACGTCAAAACCAATTTTGTGGCCCCTCTGACCCATCCCAGGCTTCTTTGGGTACATGGAGCCAGCTCAATAGTCAGTCTTGCTCATAGGCCTCTCTGTCGCGCTTCTTGGATAAACAAGTCGTGAGCGGATACAACTATTGTCTCAGCACCGGCTATCTCTGTTCGCACCAACAAAAAAAGACCGATTTCTCATCGGTCTTTTTCTAAAGTCATTAATTGTTTTCGACTTCTTTTTTGTGCATTTCTTGTAGTACGGCATGATAGTAAGCCTCTTCTTCGCCATTGGCCCAGACAAAGTGTCCAGGTTTGACTTCGACAAACTTCGGCTTGTCCGTCTCATAATGATGGGCATTGATATCATACACGAGCAACTTCTTCTGACGTGCTAACTCAGGATCAGGAATTGGCACCGCGGAAAGTAAGGCCTTCGTGTAAGGATGCAATGGGTTCGTGAACAATTCTTCCGTCTCGGCTAATTCCAAGATTTGACCGTTATGAATAACGGCGATTCGGTCGGAAATGAAACGAACAACAGACAAATCATGTGCAATGAACAAGTAGGTTAAGTTGTCTTCACGCTGGAACTTCTTCAACAGGTTCAAGACTTGGGCACGAATCGAAACGTCCAAGGCAGAAATCGGCTCGTCGGCCACGATCAACTCAGGTTCCATGATCAATGCACGGGCGATCCCGATACGCTGACGCTGGCCACCAGAGAATTCATGTGGGTAACGATAAAGATGTTCGGGCAACAACCCAACAGATTCGATCATGTTGGTGACTTTTTCTAGACGATCCTTCTCATTCTTGAACAAATGGAAGTTGATCAAGCCTTCAGAAATAATATAATCAATGGTTGCACGTTCGTTCAATGAAGCCTGAGGATCCTGGAAAATCATCTGGATCTTACGTGTAACTTCCTTGCGATCTTCAGCATTGAGCTTATTCGAGTTGATTTTCTTCCCGTTGAAAACAATATCACCCTTGCTTGTCGGTGTGATTCCAAGGATTGAACGACCAATCGTCGTCTTACCAGAACCAGACTCACCTACCAAGGCAAATGTTTCCCCACGATAGATATCGAAGTTAACGTCTTTGACGGCAACAAATTTATTTTTACCTTCACCGAAAGAAATTTCCAGATCCTTCAAAGAAAGTAAAACATCTTTATTTGATGACAACGGCGTCACCTCCCATTTCAAAGTCCATAGTGCTCTGTTGATCTTGCATCTCCAAGAAACGCTTATGCAGATCTTGGATCAAGCTTGGCTTATCAACTTTTGGCGCACGAGGATCGAGTAACCATGTCTTGGCATAGTGGGTATCTGACACCTTGAACATTGGTGGCTCTTCTTCGAAGTCGATCTTCATGGCATAAGGGTTACGGGGTGCAAAAGCGTCCCCTTTAATATCCTTGTACAAAGACGGTGGTGTCCCTGGAATCGAGTACAATTCGCCACCACGTGCAGCTAATTGAGGTAAGGAGGACAATAGGCTCCAAGTGTATGGATGACGTGGATTGTAGAAGATTTCATCGCAAGTGCCGACTTCGATAATTTCACCAGAATACATCACAGCAATTCGGTCAGCAATCGAAGCCACAACACCTAAGTCATGGGTAATGAAAATCGTCGTAAACTTATATTCTTTCTGAAGTTCTTTGATCAGCTCCAGAATTTGCGCTTGGATCGTCACGTCCAAAGCGGTTGTTGGTTCGTCACAAATCAAGACTTTCGGGTGGCAAGCCAAGGCAATGGCGATAACGATACGTTGACGCATCCCACCAGAATATTCAAACGGATACTCATTGTAACGAGCAGCCGCATTAGGAATACCCGTGCGTGCCATCAAGTCGATCGCAATTTTTTTAGCTTCCGCCTTTGACTTTTTCTGATGTTTGACCACAACTTCGGCAATCTGTGAACCGATTGTCTTAATTGGGTCCAAACTTGTCATTGGATCCTGGAAAATCGTTGCAATTTCTTTACCACGAATTCCGATCCATTCTTTATCTTTCTTAAGGTCACTCAGGCGCTTGCCGTCGTAATCAATGGTGCCATGAGTGATCGCACCATTGGACTCGAGCATGCCCGTAAATGTTTTGGTCAACACTGATTTACCAGAACCAGATTCACCAACAATTGCCAATGTTTCTTGGTCATGTAGTTGTAGAGAAACATTACGAATGGCTTTTAATTGACGGCCACGAACCTGAAATCCGACCGAAAGATCTTTAACATCTAAAATATTCTTTGTTGTCTCAGTCATAAATGTTCTCCTTTCTACATGTGTGTTCTTGGATCTGAAGCATCAGCTAAGTTCTGACCGATAATATACAGCGAAACGGTAATCAGGGCCAAGACGAGAACTGGTAACCAGAACAAGTAAGGATAACTCGTCATATAAGGTGAGTATTGTGAAATCAAACGACCTAACGAAGGCACGTCTGGGCTCAAACCAACGCCTAAGAATGACAAGAAAACTTCGTAACTGATAAATGAAGGCAATAACTGCGAAACCTGCGTCACAATAACGGAAGTCAGGTATGGCAAGATATTACGCGTAATCATTCGGCCAGTTGGTGTTCCTAATGTCCGTGAAGCAATGTTATACTCACGATCACGCATGATCATGACCTGAACACGAATGAAGTAAGCCGTCCCTAACCAAGTCGTTACTGTCATGGCAAAGATCAAGTTCCAGAAACCATTACCAAAAGTATATGACAAGACGATGATGATCAACAGCATTGGCACGTTAGAAACAATGTTGTAGAGTTCCAACATGAAACGGTCAATTCGTTTAGAATTACCCCAGATTGCACCGATCGTAACCCCAATAACCGTTGTGATCACTGTTGAAATAAAACCAATTGAAATAGACGTCCGAGCACCTGCCCAGATGGCATCGAACAATGACTTACCATCAGCATCGGTACCAAACCAGAACTCGGCATTTGGCCAGTTATAACGAGCGCTGAAGTCGTTCACGTTCGCAACGTCCATCAAGTTATAGCCACTAAACATGGGTTGGATAAATGAAAGTAAGAGAATGGCAACGATCAAGATTAACATGAAAATCGTTACTTTCTTAGAGAAGAATTGCTTTGCGACAGATCCCCAGTAGGAATACTTAGGGGTGTCGATTTTTTCGGTGATTCGATTGTCGACTTCAACTAACGTGAAATCATCGCTATGATCTAAGTTGTTTGTTGTATCTGCCACGGTTAATCATCTCCTGACGTAGAAAGTTTAATTCGAGGATCCACGATGGTCATCAAGATATCGCCTAACAGAACTGAGAAGACAGCGATAGTGGTGAAGATGAAGACGATAGAGATAACTAACGGGTTATTATGCGCAATGATGGAGTCAGGTAACATCTTACCCATACCAGGCATTGCGAAAATCGTTTCAGTCATCGTCGCCCCACCAATCAAGCCAATAATCTGACCAGGGATACCCTGAACGATCGGAATCGACGCATTCTTGAAGATATGCTTACTGTAGATTTCGCCTTCTTCAAGTCCCTTAGCCTTTGCAAACTTCACGTAATCAGAAGATTGTTGGTCAATCATGTAACGACGGAACCAAATGACCAAACCGGAGACAGACAAGAAACCTAAGACGAATGTTGGTAAGACCCAAGAATTAACGTTTCCGGCACCCAACGTTGGGAAACTATCTGGTAGACCAAACAAGGCGCTACCTGCATAACGAAAGGCGTAAATGAAAGCTAAACTTGGTACGGAGATCAAAACTGTAACAATACCAGTTCCTAAACGGTCGAAGAAACGGCCTTTGAAACGAGCCATCACGATCGCCATTGGAATTGAGATCACGTAGGTAATGATTAAGGCAAAGAAACCTGCCTTGAAGGAAGTTCCGATCATTGATGGGTCAGACTGAATTTGATCGGTGGCCGTATAATGGTCGCCATAACGCTCCTTCGCATCATCATCTTGATTAGCGGTTGGTTGATATTGACGGGTATAAATGTTGTCAGACGTATTTAAAGTCCGACCATTTGGGAAAGTGAATTTCTCAGAAACGGTTTGCCCTTGACGGCTACCCATAACTTGAGAAACCGGTAGGCCAGCAAATGTTGGATATGAAGTTCCTAAATTAATATGAATAATATTCTGATGGATCCAAGGGAATGAACTATTGAAATAAATCTGGTACTTAAACTTCGTCCCCGATCCCACCAAAGCAAAACCAGCTAATTTGTCGTTTTCGAAACGGACATAGCGTTTCATATTTGGATTCTTAGGGTCATGAACTGCCCAAGGATTATCAACTTGGATCAAATTCCCATAGAAACGACCTAATCGTTCCCAAATTGGCAATTCACGAGTGACATAGTAGTCCTTGCTGATACGATAACGTTTCAGTGCGAACCCGTTTTTCTTTGCCCAGCTTTCGAGTAACTTCTTGTTCTCTGCTGTGTGGGCAGCTGTCACTTCTTTACCATCTTTGCTAGCTTTTGCCAACAAAGTTTTCGTGTCCAAATACTCAATGTAATTCATTTTGCTAAAGGCGTTGTTCTCGTAATCTGTCAACTTGTCAGGTTCCGATTTCAACTTTTGCACCATCGTATCATCCTTGAACACATCGCGCCTTGGCACCAATGAATAAATGATGATGTAGGTCAAAGTTGTTACCAGAAAGATGCTGACAAGCGAACGAATTATACGAAAGAATAAATACTTTTTCATATCATTTGTCCTCCTTATCTTGCATTTGCAACCTTTTCTTACATTTATAACCTTTTTTACGGAAAAAAGGCTAGTAATGCTGCTAGCCTTCAGTCCTTTGATCAGTATTGACGATTAATTTTCGGAAGATTCTTCCTTGGCGATTTCTGCGCGTTTAGCTTTCCAAGCCTTCAATGCTTTTTGGTATTGAGCCGTTGTCACTGGCTTAGCTTGGATCTTCATGCCTTTGTAAGCTGAAGCTAATCCTGATTGTGCATATGGAATCTGGAATGGCACTGACTTCGTTACGGAAGGTGTACCACCTGCTGAATTAACAGGGATTTGAATCCCACTGTTTAACAACCAAGCTTCGGCTTTAGCAAATGCCTTATAACGTGCGTTCTTGTCGCTAGTAATCGCTTCGGCCTTACTCAACAAATCTTCATATTCACTAAAGTCAAGTGCTTTCTTAGCTGCGGCACCCTTATCTGTGCCTTGAACAGTTGCGCTAGCATCTAGACCAAGTGTTTGTAACATTGAACCTGTTGATGGGTTATAGATTTCCAAATATGATGATGGATCATCATAATCAGGTGTCCAACCAGAAGCATTACTAATATCAAAGTCACTAGCTTCACCAGATGTTGCTTGGTAAGTTGCAACCAGATATTTATCTTCGGATAAGAGTTGAATATTAACTTTGACAAAGTCAGTACCCAAGTTCTTCTCAACCGTGCTCTTGAATGACTTCGATTGATTCAAAGTCAAAACTGATTTTTGATCTGCTGGTAAATCTAAGTGAATTGGGAATGAAACACCTTCGGCTTGTAATTCTTTCTTAGCCTTAGCCATGTATTCCTTAGCTTTGGCAACATTGTAGGTACCATCTTGTGCATCGTCTAAGTTAATGTTCTTCCATGCATCAGGATCTAGAGAAACTAAGTCTTTTTCAACTTGCTTGCTGTAGTTCTGACCATCGATAGAAACGAAATCAGGTGGTGTCATTTCATTACGTAATGACTTACTTGCACCTGCTTCACCATTTGCTTGTGCATTGTAAGATGACTTGTTGAAGGCAAATTGAACGGCTAAACGGAAGTTACGGTTCAAGACTGCTTTCTTCGTGTCAGCTTTTTCCTTGTTCGTCTTCTTAGAAGTTGCATTGTAAGAACCACGATTCAAGTTCCAAGTGAAGTTAAAGACAGATGAGTTTTGTGTTGACCAGATAATGTTGTCTTTGCTTTGCTTCAAAACATTCTTGTAGTCGGCACTTGTAGGGTAAACACGTGAACCCGTGAAATCACCCTTCATGAATGACTTGTACAAGCCGTCTGGGTTAGAACCATCGTTGTAAGTTAACTTAACGGTCTTAACGTGAACGTTCTTCTTATCCCAGTAGTTAGGGTTAGCCTTGTACTGAATCACAGACTTAGCTGTGAAGTTAGATAAGATGTAAGGACCATTGTAAAGGATGCTGTTTGTTGCAGCCTTACCAAAGTTCTTACCTTCTGACTTCAAGAACGAAGCTTTAACAGGATACATCACCCCATAAGTCAACTTAGAATTCCAATAAGTTTCAGGCTTATTTAATGTGTATTGTAATGTATGATCATCGATTGCTTTGATTCCGACCTTGCTGAAGTCCTTCGTCTTACCTGAAACGTAGTCATCCAAGCCCTTGATGCTGCCTTGAACAACGTAGAGTGTTGCAGACTTTGCGTCAACGGCATGCTTCAAACCAGTAACGAAGTCTTGAGCCTTAACAGTGCCTTGCTCGTTGCCTTCACTGTCGGTCCACTTATCGTTCTGACGTAAGTGATAAGTGTAAGTCAAACCATCTTTGCTAACATCCCATGACTTTGCGACACCGCCGACGAGTTCACCATACTTATTACGTGTGAGTAAACCTTCGACGAAGTTCTCAAGGTGATCACTGTTCGTTGAACGCGAAGTTACCGTGTAATCGAACGTATCGGGATCTGTTGCATAAACATAAGAATACTCCGTACTTGCTTTGTCGCCACTTGTTGAGCCTGATTTATTCCCGCAGGCAGCACCAAGTAAAGCAACACTGACTAACATTGCAGTCAGTAATCCTTTCTTTTGCCACTTCATAGATAAAAAGCCTCCAACCTATAATCTTTTTCTCTCATCAAACGAATCACCGCAAACGTTTTTAGAAATTGATAAAATAGTACAATTATTAGAGTTTGATGTCAACACTTTTCGGCAATTATTTTTGGATAATTGCCGTTTTTAAGCGTTGTCATCGTTAATCTATCAAAGTGTACCATGAATTTAAAAAAATTACGAATTGATGGTGTTTCCATGAACATTTGATGATTTATGAAGATGGATTTCAGTGGCAAAACTTTTTTATTAGAAATTCATGAGCGACAAACATTCCTTGCGGTCGTCATGCTATCGTACCATCAGCAGTCAATGACGCCTTTAATAGGCCGTCTTCGTGATGAAGTAATAATAGCTTAATGTTGCGCCGAACAAGGCGAGTATCCCAATGAAAATCCGAAGAGTAATATTGCCACCACCAAAGTCATCTTTGACAGGTGAAAAGAATGGCAACGCAAACCCGAAAATGAATAAGAGTGCAGGAAACGCCGGATGTTTCACGACAATACTAAAGATAAAAACCACAACTGAGCACAATTTCACGGTAGGTTTATTTGTGATTCACGACCATCTTCGTAAAGTCAGCCCATTACTTGACGCCACTAGTGTCGCCCGAGATGGTAATGAAATAAAAATAGCAACCAGTCGCTGTAATCAACATCAAAATTCCAATCAATACACGGCTGATCACATTTGACCCGCCGCCAACACTATCCGACATTGATGACAGAAATGGCAGCGCACACCCAAAAATAAATAAGAGCGCAATAAATGCTGGGCGCTTGATGAAACAACTATGAATAAAGACGACCAAGCCAACCACAATGCCGATAATCAAGAGATTGCGTGTCAACGGATCATTAATCCGAGTGAGATTGCCAGAAAGTCGCATTGCCCCATATTCTTCGATATTGAGCTTAGCCCTGGCATAAACATCCAGTGAGTCATATTGAAGCACATGGAAATGATCTCTAAATAAGAAGAAATAATCGATCAGAATAATAAATCCCGTCAGTGGTAATAGATAAGCGTGAATAATTTGGTTCAAACTTAGATACTTTTTGATTCTATCCATAATCCAGACCCCAATCCTATCGTCATTAACCAGCCAAAGTAAAAATGCGATGCTCAATCTCAGCAACCTGATTTTATTTTGAGAAGAAGCTCATCTTAAACCAATTTTCAAAAGAAGTTTTAATAATCAAGTAACAAATCGCTGTATCTCTACAAATTCAGCATCGCGACCATTCGATGTCTTCAGCCGGTGATGTGAACTGATTATCTCAAAAATACGGGTTAATTAGCTTATTAGTCAATATTATAGCATCAAAATATCAAAACTAAAGTATTTATATATTTATTTTTAAATATATCTCATAATATTCTCAGCTAAAACACGTGCTAACTTTCTCGCTTTTACTTATTGATATGGTAATATCCTATCAGCGAGTCTTCTGTTCGCAGCACTAAATTCTAACGGCATCGCACGGCGAACGCCGGCCAAGACGATAAAAGTTCTGCTCGACACGGGTAGCAACTGAGAAGTTTAATGTCAATTTTCGAGGATGATTAGAGTGTTTTTAGGATCAAAAATATATGACGCACGAAAAAAGATGCAGCTCACCCAGAAAGAATTAGCCGACGGCATCTGTTCTCAAGCGACCATTAGTAAACTTGAAAGCAGTAATGAACCACCTGACGTACTAGTCCTCGCTCAATTATGCTTGCGAGTAAATTTAACGGTAAACGACGTGCTGAGTGAATTTGATCAACAAAATACGATGCCGCAAAAAGTTAAAAAGCTTTCCCAACAACTCTCAAAAGTTGAGCATCTATTCTTTGTTAACGAACCACTTAAAACAATAGATATCTTGAGCACCCTAAACGAATCTGATTTACAAATCGATCAAGATTTATTGGCCGAGTTTAATTTTGATTGGGGAAATTATTACTTATTAGGCAAGAATCAGTTTGATGATGCCCTTTTTTACTTCAACAAAGTATTAACGATTACCAGCATGGCTACAGATTCCCTCTTCACAATTCTGGCATACAACTCGCTGGGCGTCTGTTATGCCATGCAGGAAGACACTCAGAAGGCTGAATATTATTTTAACCTGTCGCTAGATCATGTCCGCTCATTTCGCCGTGAACACTCAGATTTAAGCTCGGAATCTATCGGTAAAATAGTTAGAATATTTAACAACATCAGCATTTTCTATTCTCGGCAACGCGAGTTTACTCGCAGCAATGAACTCATTAACGAAGCCATCGGGATCGTCACTCAATATCACAGCTTTCCACCACTTGAAGACTTTTATTACAATATTGCGTTCAACAGCTACGACAGTGGTTCAAACCAGCATGAATTGATGATCAGCAATTTAAATACTGCTGAGGTGCTAGCCGCTAATAATCAAAACAAAGTTGTACTGGATCACATCACCAAATTGCGAAAAGATATCGCTGATGGTAAAACCAGTTAGCCATCCCTAAAGCTAGCTCACGAAAGAGCTTGTCATCCCAAATGACGAGCTCTTTTTTTGATGTGTTCTTTTATGAACAGCAATTAAAGTAAATAATTAGGTCTACAACTAAAAAAAGAGGTCACGAAAATCGACGAATCGATCTTCGTGGCCTCCTAACAGCACAGGAGCAAA
Organism: Lapidilactobacillus concavus DSM 17758; assembly: GCF_001435835.1. Lineage (GTDB taxonomy): Bacteria > Bacillota > Bacilli > Lactobacillales > Lactobacillaceae > Lapidilactobacillus > Lapidilactobacillus concavus. Next base: position 16,213 of record NZ_AZFX01000095.1, on the reverse strand, counting down.
CTCACGTTTAATTATATGATTATAGATTGGAATCTGCGGTGATTCAATCGAGTTTTAGTCCTTTGCTGCCTTTTCAGCGATTTCTGCTCTCTTAGCTTCCCACGCCTTCTTTGCCTTAGCTTTTTGTGCAACAGTTACAGGTTTAGCTTGTAACTTCATTCCTTTATAAGTTGATGCCAAGCCTGATAATGCATAGGCTGATGTGTAAGGCACAACTTTGGTTACAGAAGGTGATCCACCTGCTGAGTGAACAGGGATCTGGATACCACTGTTTAATAACCATGCTTCAGCTTTAGCAAATGCCTTGTAACGTGCGTTTGCGTCAGTCTTGATTGCTTCAGCCTTAGCTAATAATGAAACGTACTCTTCAAATCCAACAGCCTTCTTAGCCGCTGCGCCTTTATCTGCGCCTTGAACAGTTGCGCTAGCATCTAGACCAAGAGTTTGTAACATCGAACCAGTCTCAGGGTTGTAAATCTCCAAGTAAGTTGAAGGATCATCATAGTCAGGTGACCAACCAGAAGCGTTACTGATATCAAAGTCACTCGCCTCACCTGAAGTTGCTTGGTAAGTGGCAACTAAGTACTTGTCTTCTGATAAGAGTTGGATATCAACCTTAACATTCTTTGTGCCTAAGTTCTTCTCGACCGTGCTCTTGAATGACTTCGATTGGTTCAAAGTCAAAACAGCTTTTTGGTCTGCTGGTAAATCTAAGTGAATTGGGAACGAAACGCCCTCAGCTTCCAATTCTTTCTTTGCCTTAGCCATGTATTCCTTGGCTTTTTTAACGTTGTAAGTACCATCTTGGGCGTTTGCCAAGCTGACACCCTTCCAAGCTTCAGAGTCTTCACTAACAAGATCTTTTTCGACTTGGTCGCCGTATTCTTTACCATCGACTGAGACAAATTCTGGTGGTGTCAACATGTTACGCAATGACTTCTTTGCACCGCCTTCACCATTTGCTTGTGCATTGTAAGTTGTCTTGTTAAAGGCAAATTGAATGGCTAAACGGAAGTTACGGTTCAAGACAGCTTTCTTTGTATCTTCCTTCTCCTTGCTCGTCTTCTTAGAAGTTGCATTGTAAGAACCACGATTCAAGTTGAAAGTGAAGTTATAAGTTGAAGCATCTTGTGAAGACCAGACGATGTTGTTCTTGCTCTTCTTCAAAACATTCTTGTAATCTGCAGAGGTTGGGTAAACACGTGCTGCAGTGTAGTCACCTTTGATGAATGACTTGTACAATTCGTCTGGGTTAGAACCATCGTTGTAAGTTAACTTAACCGTCTTAACGTGAACGTTCTTCTTATCCCAGTAGTTAGGGTTTTCCTTGTATTCAATGACAGACTTAGCTGTGAAGTTCGACAACAAGTAAGGACCATTGTAGAGAATGCCGTTTGATGCTGGCTTACCAAAGTCAGCACCTTTTGACTTCAAGAATGATTCTTTAACAGGATACATCACCCCATAAGTCAATTTAGAGTTCCAGTATGTCTCAGGAGCATTCAAGGTATATTGTAAGGTGTGATCATCGACAGCCTTAACGCCAACCTTGCTGAAGTCCTTCGTCTTACCTGAAACGTAGTCATCCAAGCCCTTGATGCTGCCTTGAACCACGTAGAGTGTTTCAGACTTTGCGTCAACGGCATGTTTCAAGCCTGTCACGAAGTCTTGAGCTTTAACTGTACCTTGCTCGTTGCCTTCGCTGTCGGTCCATTTGTCGTCAGAACGCAAATGATAAGTATATGTTAAGCCATCTTTGCTAACGTCCCATGACTTCGCAACACCTGGTACGAGTTCACCATACTTGTTACGAGTCAACAGACCTTCCATAAATTCCTGTGTATGTGCACTGTTCGTTGCACGTGAAGTTACCGTGTAATCAAACGTTGTTGGATCTGTACCGTAAACATATGCATATGTTGTGGGTGCCTTGTCAGACGAACCACCATCAGCTGCAGACTTGTTACCACAAGCTGCGCCCAACAGTGCGATGCTGACAAGCATTGTTGCCATTAAACCTTTCTTTTGCCACTTCATTTAAAATTCCTCCGCTTCATGTCGAAAGCTATTTTGCCAGAAATGAATCGTTCTGGTGAATTGATGAAATTGTATGATTATTAGAGAATAATGTCAATAGATTTTGAAGAAAAATTTTATTTTTTTGTTTTAATCTGCAACAATCAACAAATATAATCGTTTACATTGCTGATTATAAGGCATTTAGTCTTCTTCAAAAATAATTCTTATTTTCGTCGCAAAATGAAAGTCATCATTAAGATTTCGCCGTAAATTAAATCTATTTCTAATTTGTTTAATGGTTTAATGATTTTTCACGTCGATTGATTCAACGATTGAATGGTTCCCACTCGATTGACGTCTCAATAGTCAACGTGAACCAACTGATATCATCGGATTATCCTGATAATATCTCATTGACAAACGGGCATTAAAGTTAAATGATTTTTTCTCATTTTTCGCATAAAAAAAGCCCTAAATCAGCATTTCCAGCAACTGGTCGTGTGATTGAGAGCAATGTATTTTTATTTTTTAATTGCAGCTTAGAAATACGGTCATCTTAGTCCGACCCATCAGGTTATTTTTGCCTTCGCTATTTTTTCCTTCAATGATGAGTGACTAATGCTGCGCCAGTGATAACCAAGCCAATAATCAGCAGAATTGCCAACGGCCCGTTAAGCAATCCCGTCTTGAAATAATCTCGCCCTAAAAGATAGGCGCCGGCAATCCATAACAGGCTTGCAATTAGAATTGTTAACGTTTGATCTGTCCCTGAATCACGTTTAAACATGATGGCCTCTTTCTCATTTCAACGATTGAATCTGAATCTCAGTTAACCCTGACGCTTCTTTCGATTCGTCAAGATACGGAAGGAATGCCGCATTGCCTGCCATATATTCCCATCCGAATAAACAAGCACATTAGCTCGATACAGCGTTAATGACAAGAAGTAGCCTAATCCCATTGCCACAATAGAAATTGCCAGTGACAGCAAAGCCTCGCCTCCTGAAGCAGCTTCTGTCGCCAGACGTGCCGGCATAACGATTGGTGAGATCAACGGGACATAGGCAGCCACACGAACCAGAATATTATCGCTCCCATTCGCAGCCATCAATCCCAGAATATATGCAAAGATGGCGAAGAACGAAATCGGCGTCACGACCTGCTGAACTTGCTCAACCGCACTGACCAGCGAGCCTAACATTGCGGCAATAATTGTATAGGTCAAGATACCCACAATGAAGAAGGCAATCGTCAGCAGCATCTGTGCGGACCAAATGCTAGGCAAACTAATGGATCCAATCAGCGTCTTCAACTGTGGATATTGCCCCAATAAATATTGGTTCAAGAACGTCCGACCCGCTAAGAAAAGCACACCATAAACAACGAGTTGTGTCACAATCAGCGCAAAGATGCCACAGATCTTGCCAAGAAATTGCGTCTTGACATCGATACTCGACAGAATGATTTCCATAATGCGAGTCCCCTTCTCAGACGCGACCTCGCTGGCAATCATACCCGCATAGCTCATGATAAACATCATCATGATGACCGCAACCGCCGTTGCTAAAACCACGTTGATCACACGCTGATGTTGATTCCTATCCACCTGCTGACCATCCTCAAACGACACAACTTGATGCGTGGTGACTGTCGGCTGCAACAACTCTTGTAGTTGAGACTGACTCAACTTTAAACGATTCGCTTGGAACTGCAAGTTCAATTGTGTGAACTGTGCATCCAAAGCCGTTGACGGCAAATCCTGTCCATCTGTCCGACTCACATAAGCCACTTTCAAATTATCTTTGACCGTTGTAACCACCGCGTAACCGTCAATTTTTTGTTGACTCAAAGCTTTCTTAGCGGCTGCTTGCGTCTTGATTTTATGATCAACTTTCAAATCTGCCACCTTGAGTTGTTGTAAGGTAGGCTGCAATTCTGCTTGTGGCGTCACGATTGCCATTTTAACATCTTCTTGCGACTTCGCCACGAAGAAACCGACTAAACCACCCACCAGCATGATCACAAGTGGCGCGACAACCATCCAGATGAACGACCCACTGCGTAGATTTTTTAAATAAACTTGGCGAAAAACTGTTTTGAATTTAGACATTAGGTTCACCCGCTTTCAACTTGAAAATTTCTTCCAAAGTTGGTGGTTGTTGATTAAATTCAGGAATATAGCCATTCTTCGTTGCTAATTCAAACACACGACGACCCACCGTTTCATCGGCAAGCGTCAATTCAAGCTTCTGATGATGCGGCACCACCGTCACCACGCCAGGAATTGCGCGTAACTCTTCGGCAGTCAGTGGCGACTCTATCGTCAACTTAACTCGACCGAAACTCTGGCGCACCTGATCAACTGTGCCATGTAGAACCATCTGACCCGAACGCAACATGACAAGCTGATCACTGACCTGCTCAACATTATCCATATTGTGATCAGAGTAAATAATAGCGGCACCTTGCTGCTTCAACGTCATGATTCCCTCACGCAGAATCCCGACATTCACCGGATCCAAGCCACTGAAAGGCTCATCCAAAATCACGAGTTTCGGCTGGTGGATCAGTGTCGCGATCAACTGAATCTTCTGCGCATTTCCTTTCGACAAATCCTTGATCTTATCCGTTGCCTTCGCCTTCACTTCGAAGCGCGACAACCATTGCGGAATTTCCCGTCGAACATCGGCGCGTTTCATGCCGCGCAACTCAGCGAAATACACGATCTGATTCTCAACCGTCATCTTCGGAAAAAGCCCGCGTTCCTCCGGAAGATAGCCCAGTTCATCGTACTGATTTTGCGTGAAAGGCGCACCATTCCAAGTTATGGCGCCAATATCCGGTTCGATAAAGTTAAGAATCATCCGGAATGTCGTTGTTTTGCCAGCGCCATTCTGCCCAATCAAGCCCAAAATTTCGCCATGATGCACATCGAAGCTCACATCATCAACGGCTTTCATGGTGCCGAATGATTTGGTGAGGTGTTGTAGCGATAGCATCTGAGATTTCCTCCTCAATGTGAAGTCTGTGATAGTGATATGATACCGTATTCCTGGGGAAATAGGAATTGGTTGTGATGCTGTGAAAGTTCTGTTGGTCTGCACGTTTTTTGCAGACTTACAGAACGGGTAAATTGGAGACTTCGAATTTTGAAGGCTCCAATTTTAGTCGAAAGCTACTTTTAGCTTGCTAAAAGAGCTGTAGACGACCCCACAGCAGGAACAACCATTTCCCGTAGCAACTTCGGCGAATAACAATAAAAAAATTCGATTTTCTTGATTTGTCATTCTAGACACACGAAGAATACAAAAATTCACGCCAAAATACTTGTCATTTTCAATCAAACGAAGCAAGTATTTTGGCGTGAATCTGAAAATTAGTCGTGGCTCAACTTCGCCATTTGAAGCAATCACGATTTTTTAGTGTGGCTATCATTTTTCGTTCGAAGAAATAGGCTGCCAGTAAATCACACCCAGTTATCTTAAGTGCCGACTAAATCAGAAGTTGCGAAGGAAAATGGTCGTGATGCTGTGAAAGTTCTGTTAGACCGCGAGTAGCGTGGACTTACAGAACGGGTAAATTGGAGACTTCGAACTTTGAAGGCTCGAATTTTAGTCGAAAGCTACTTTTAGCTTGCTAAAAGAGCCGTAGACGGCCCCACAGCAAGAACAACCATTTTCCGCAGCAACTTCGGGTTGCACGTTCCGCAGCCAACAGTCTCATCACTCATTTGCCTTCAGTGCTTCAATCATATCGACTCGTTTCAGTTTAAAGTGGGTCACGATCATAACGACGATGGTGAACACGATCGTCATAACGATTGCCGTGAGGTATCCAGCAGGACTGATAATCAGTGGGAAAATAAGCGCGTCGGTTTCTGCTTGGTGCAGGATGAACCAGGTCAATAGGTTGCCGAAGCCGAGACCAACGATGATTCCGAATAGCGTTAAGATGACATTTTCGCGAACGATATACATCGTGACTTCTCGGTCGAAGAAACCGAGGACTTTAATCGTCGATAGTTCGCGAATTCGCTCGGAAACGTTGATGTTCGTTAGGTTATAGAGCACGATGAATGAGAGTAATCCCGATAGCAGAATAAAAATCAAAACAATTGGCCGTAAGCTGGCGGTTTGCTTGTCAACGGCATCAATTTGTGTGGACAGGTAAGAATTGTTAACGACTTCGCCGGTTTTTAATAATTGGCCGGCTAGTTTTTCTTCCTGTGCTTGAGACTGTGACTTTAATTTAACCAACCAGGTTGAGGGTTGATAACGATTGGATGTTACACGGTTGAGGTAGGCCTTTGTCATGTAAATAAAGTGGCCCGCATAATTCTCGGTGATGCCACCAACTTTAATTTGGTAATCATGATTGTCGGCGTCATGTAGCGTAACGTGATCGCCGACTTTGACCTTCAATAGTTGTGCTGCTTTACGAGTCAGTAGCGCGCCGTTTTGAGGTAGCGCTTCAGATAACTTCACATAACGACGAAAAACCTTAGGTTGACTGGTTGCGTAGAGCGAGACGCTGTCGACCGACTGGTGTTTTTTCTGCAGTTTGACCATTTCCAAGTAGACGGGTAGGTGTGCGCGGTACTTTTGATTGGCATTTAAGATGGCCGCCGTGCGCGTCGTCTGCTTGCCTTGCCGATTCAGGGTCAGAACAGCTTGGTAATTGATGATCTGATTGAATTGCGTCTGTCCAGAATAATCAATTGAGTCACGGATACCAAAACCAGTGAGAATGAGACCGGTCCCGCCTGCGATGCCTAGAATTGCCATCCACATACGTGATTTGAAGCGGAAAAGATTACGATAGCTGACTTTTTGGTTAAAGGTTAACCGGCGCCATAACGGCGTGATGCGTTCGAGTAAGATTCGTTTGCCGGCTTTCGGTGCCCGTGGTTGCATCAACATTGCCGGTTTTTCGAGCAATTCGCGGTTAACAACAATTAAAACAGCCCCGAGTGACGCGACAAGTGATAACAGAATGGCAATCGCAATCGTTGGCCAATCGTAGCTCACCGGGTTGGGTGGAAAGCTGTATTGATCGCGCATGATTGAGATCACGAGTGCCGGCAAAGTGTTGGTCCCAATCACGACACCGGTGACGATGCCGATGACCGTCGCAGATAGCGCGTATAAATAATAATCCTGGGAAATTTCGAAACGTGTGTAACCCAGTGCCTTAAAGATGCCGACCTGCGTGCGTTCCTCTTCGACCATTCGCGTGATAGTCGTGAAGGTAATCAGCACCGCAATCAGAAAGAAGATCAGTGGGAAAACATTCGCGATTGCCGCGATCCGATCGGCCAAATCACCATAACTGGTAAAATCGGGTCGATCCGCGCGATCATTGAAGTAATAAGTTGTCTTCGCTAATGTCGCGACTTTATTTTTTGCAGTGGTCAATTTTGTCTGGGCGCTGGTTAATTGTTCTTCCTGCGCGCTAAGTTCTGGCGTAGTCGACAGCTGGCCAGCGCTTGCCGTCTGAAGTTGTTGCTTCGCGGTGGCTAGTTGCGCCTTAGCTTGATTGAGTTTGGCTTGTTGTTTCTCAATTGGGGTTAATGCTTGTTGGCGAATTTCACGATCACGAGCAGTTGCACGCCCTTTAAAAATCGTCTTAAGCTGCTTGATTTTTCGATCAACTTTATTTTGATAGGCTTGGCTGTAGCTGTTCCGATCTTGAAACGCTTTGAATCGCAAATCGATCGTTGAATAAACCGTCGCCTTAAAATTCGCCAACGGTAAATAACCAAAGTAATCGAGGGTGCCATCACCAATCGTTGTGGTACCACGCGAACTCGTGTGGATGTATAACGGCGATGTCGCGAAGCCGACGATGCGATAAGTCTGTCGATTCAACTGATCTTGATCAAATTTAATGGTTTCACCAATCCGATAGTCAGTCTTGCGCGCCAAATCATCGAGTACGATTTCATTGTCGCTTTTGGGCAGACGCCCCGAGGTGAGATAGAGTTGGTTCAATGAATCTTTTTTAGCGTAACTGATCAGTTTGAACGTATCGTTGTCTTGGGCGGCAATCGCATCAATTGACTTGTTGGCCTGAACTTGGGCGCCAGAAAGTTGCCGCGCAAGTGTCACGTCGCGCGATGTCAGACCACTCGTCGAGATTAGTTGAACATCACTTGCCTTTTGCTCCCGCAAATAAATTGTGGCATTACGATAGAGATCTGGGCCACTAGACTTGATGCCAACGAATAGCAAGACACCTAGCATGATAATCAAGGCAATGGCGACGAATCGGCCCCAGCTGCCACGGATTTTACGACCGAGTAAACGAAATTGGAGTTGATTTTTCATGCGGATCACCATTCGATCTTGCCGATAGAGACTGGGGTCTGATTTTCGGTGATCTCGCGTACCTTCGCATCGTTAATGCGAATCACGCGATCAGCCATCGGTGCTATAGCGGCGTTATGAGTAATGATCAAAACGGTTTGATTGCGCTTATGGCTGACATCTTGCAGTAACTTCAAGACTTGCTTACCCGTTTCGTAGTCCAAGGCGCCCGTGGGTTCATCCGCAAGTAATAGCTTCGGATTCTTGGCGAGCGCTCGAGCAATAGCCACACGCTGTTGTTCGCCACCAGATAATTGCGAGGGAAAATTATCCATCCGCTGGGCTAAGCCAACTTCCTGCAGAACTGTCGTTGGATCCAACGCATCCGGTGCAACCGCCGTCGCCAATTCAACGTTTTCTTTAGCGGTTAGGTTAGGGACTAGGTTGTAGAACTGAAAGACGAAGCCGACATCTGTTCGCCGATAGGCCGTCAATTGTCGCTCGGAAAATGCGGCAATATCGACATTATCGACTAAAATCTGCCCGGAAGTTGGACTGTCCATGCCGCCTAAAATATTTAGAATCGTTGATTTTCCAGCACCACTTGGGCCTAAGATTACCGCGAGTTCACCTTGCTTGACACTAAAATTCAACGCATCATTAGCGATAATCGTTTGCTCGCCCATGCGGTATTGTTTCGTCGCATTAACCACTTCAACATAATTTGCCATCTAAATTCCCCTTTGATCTTGCAATCCGCGACAGCTTCTTGCATACGCTCTCATCATGATTAAGTTAATCATACACGCTTTTTGATGAACAAATCAATCATTTCCGTGCGGATCGACGCCAACTAGACGCTCATAATGAGCAGAAAGATACAGGTTGATTAATCATTCACGTATACTAAAACTAAAAGGAGGTTATGTAGATGTCAATTTATGATTATGAAGTCATCTTATCAGATGGCACTAAGTATAAGCTGGACGAATATCGCGGCAAACCAATGGTCATCGTGAATACGGCGACTAAATGTGGATTCGCGCCTCAGTTCGAAGCTTTAGAAAAAATCTATGAAGATTATCGTGGCCGCGATTTGGTCGTGCTCGGGTTTCCATCGAATCAATTCAAGCAAGAATTGGATGACACCCAAGAAGCCGTTGAATCCTGCCGAACCACCTATGGCGTCGAATTTCCGATGCACGAAATTAAAGATGTGAATGGCAATGATGGCTGGCCGCTCTTTGAATACCTCACAACGGAACAACCTGGGATTTTAGGCAAAGAAATTTCATGGAACTTTACGAAATTTCTCGTTGATCGTGAAGGAAACGTCGTGAAACGCTATGAACCCAAGACCGATCCGGATAAAATGCGCCCAGATATCGAAAAGCTACTCTAAGTTAATTAAATTTAATCTCATCAGCCAAGGCATCCCGATTCGAGTGCTTTGGCTTTTTTGTCTCATTCGATTGAACAAAGCTAATCGATATGCCCCACAGAAATTTGTTTCAAATCACCAAACGACCCCATTAAAAAAATCTTCTTCACTCAAAAATATGAAGAAGATCTCTGTCTTTAATTGTTGCGAGTGATTGCGGGTGACACCTGCGTGTCTCTTAGGACACCTTAATTATTCTGGCTCTTCCTCACAAAACTTGCGTATGATTGGCAAGAGTTTAAAACTATCCACCACGTAACTGCTATGTGTCTCTTTGGGCAAGATCAGTAACTTGCTGTTAGGAATCTGGTCGGAAATATAACGGGTGTGGCTGATTTTCACCGAATCCTTCTCGCCGGCCATGACCAATGACGGAATCTGGATCCTCTGCAAGTCAGCCTTCGTGATATTCGGTTCGGTGTTGAGAATGCGCAGCTCAGGACGTTGCGTGACGAGATGCCAGCCCCAATAATAGAAGCGATCGCGCCGATGCAAGCCATTCGGATTCAGATTGGCGCCACTGATCATCAGTTTTTGCAAGAGTTGCGGGTGTTGACTGGCGACCAGTAACCCGACGATACCACCATCACTGAAGCCATAGAGTAGTGGTGATTCTAAGTGTAATTGCTGAATGAAATCAACCACATCATTGGCCATGTCCTGATAATGCAACTCAGAAACCCGCGCGCTCTTACCATGTCCACGGTTGTCCAATGCGTAAACATGAAAGTACGCACTCAGCGTAGGCATTAACTTATCAAATATTTGATGCGTTTCCCCATTGCCATGCAGTAAAATCAACGGTTGGCCTTGGCCACTCTGAACATAATAAATTTTTGTGTGATTGACATTGATTTCCATTTTTATCTCCCATCAAAGCAGTTGACAGCGTTTCACTGTATGTTTCATCGTTCTGTCGTTATAATTAAGTAAAGGAGTGATTCTAATGAGTGAAGATGTTTTGTTCAACCCTGGTGACGCAATTGCAAATGCCCATGATTTTGCGGCGGCTCGCGTCAGCGCCGAGATTTACAAACAACGTAACGCGTTACAGTCCCCGCTAATTATTGTCGAAGATGCCACGAAGAAGGATGCCTTCGCCGTTTATTTCGAAAAGGATCTACAAACCGTTCCCAGTGATGCCGCATCGGTCATCAAATATCATGTTCGCGATCGTTTAGATCTAGATCGTTAGGTCCGTTTTACGATACTTACGACGTTTTTTAGGGCGACGTGGTCGTTTCTTAACACTCTGCTCTGCGGCGTTGGTATGATTCAGCTCGCGTAAAATCCGATAATTAGCAACCACCGTATCCGGTACTTTTTGTAGGTCGAACGCATGAACCAGGCTATCTGCGCGTTGAACGTAATGATAGAGTGGCACGGTGTCCATATAAAAGAATCGACTGACATTGATATATTGGACATTGAAGAGCTGGTCCTCCATCAAATCTAAGTCTGATGTGAAACGCAAGCGATGTTTACGGACCACCGACGTTAGGTAACCCTTGTTCCAAGTATACCCCCGCACACTACCAGAAAGTTTCAGGACCCGGTTAATCATTTCTTTACGCGTGAGTAGTCCCGATTCTTGTTTCAAGGCAGCGGAACGTCCACGGGGATCGATCGCATAACCACAGGCCACCATTTCTGCATGTGAACGTTGAAAAGCCTTGACCATGAAGTCGATATACTGACTCTCGACCCAGTCATCCCCGTCCACAAACGTGAAGTATTCACCGGTCATCTGTTGCATACCAAAATTTCGCGTCTCGGATATCCCGTGATTCTCGCGGTGAAAAGCATGAATACGCGGATCGATCTGCACCCAATAATCGAGGCGCTCCCCTGTACCATCAGTAGATCCATCATCAATAATGATGATTTCTAACTGGCGATAGGTCTGCGCTAAGAGGCTGCGAATGCAACGATCCATGTATGGCCGAACATTATATAGGGGCACGATAATACTAAATAAGGGTGTCAGTGACATTGTCCTCCACCTTTCATACTGCTTCTAATTATAGACGTTCACACTGAATTGGTAAAATGATTTCCTAACGATTCTAAATTCACGACTAATTTACTACAATTCTAAATCGTTCAAGCTCAGTGAATTTTTTTAATGACTTACTATCTTAATGAATTACATTTTTAATGATTTACCTTTAGTGATTCAGTTTGGTCACTAATGCTTATTTTTTGATTTACTTTTATGATTAATTCTTGTTTTGTTAAAGATTCTCAGAAGGAAGTGATCATCATGGCTCAATCTTCAACTAATCTCAATAAGGTCGTTGCACCGGAACGCGTCGTGGTCTTGCGTGGTTCGATCAACTTTCGTGATTTAGGCGGTTATCGTAATCAACGAGGTCAACTGACAAAATGGCGCAGAATTTATCGAGCCGCTTCCTTGGGTAATCTCACCGCAAGCGATCGACAATTGCTCAGCGACTTAGATATTGTCCACGATATTGATCTGCGCTCTCCTTCTGAACAACAATCCTATCCAGATCAGCAATGGCCTGGTGTCCAGTTGATCAGCAATCCCCTCTATCCATCATCAAATTTTGGACGGATCGTTAATCACCATCGAGTCAGACGCTTCTTCAACTGGCGCCACGCCATCCCCAATTTAGACAATCCAGTCGCTCGCATTTACCAAAACGTGATTCTCAGCAATCATAGCCAACAAGCCTTTGCCACAACCTTCAAAACCCTACTTTCACAACAAAATGATGACGCCACGGTTTTTCATTGTGCAGCTGGTAAAGACCGAACAGGGATGACTGCCGCCTTGATCTTGATGGCCTTGGAAGTTCCCGATGATACGATTATCCAGGACTATTTATTGACGAATGACCTGTATCATTATTCGGACACCCACGAACCGCCAACTAACGACCGAATTCAACGTACCGTCGACCAAATGAATACTAAGACCGGCGAAGCGCTCTATATTGAAGGCGTCTTGCGTACCATTAACGAAGGTTACGGTGGGATTGCAGGTTATTGGCGCCATGCCCTACAACTTTCTGCTAACGACTTGAAGGACTTCAGACAACGTTTCCTCACCGACCCCAAGAATTGAGGTGCCCCTATGAATTGGAAAAAAGCCGCAAGTATTCTTATTCCGACTGTTTCCATTTTAGGCTTCAGTCAACTCTGTACGAAATTCTATCGTTATGGTTTTGCCCGCGTCGATCCACCCTTGACGCCTGAAACCGACGATCCCGAATATCTCGCTGCTTATCAAGAATTCAGCCAATGGTTCAATCGACAAAAGAAGGAGCAGTGGTGGCTGTACTCAGATGATCCCAGTAATCGGATCCACGCCGTCTACCTACCAAATCCTCGACCCACTAAAAAAGCGGTTGTGATTGCACATGGCTATCACGGCAATGCTCAAATGATGGCGGCCTATGCTCAACTCTTCCAGGAACTCGGCTATCACGTCTTAATGCCAGATAATCGTGGTCATGGTGAAAGTGCCGGACGCTGGATCAATTTTGGCTGGCTGGATCGTCTCGACTATCTCGACTGGTGTTTAGATTTGATCGATCATCTCGGCTCCGACTGTGAATTGCTGCTCTTCGGCGTTAGCATGGGCGGTGCTATCACCATGATGATGAGCGGTGAAGATTTACCACCACAAGTGAAAGCAATCATCGAAGATTGCGGCTACAGTTCATTGCACGAACAACTCGCCTACCGCGCTAAAGTTGAATTTCATCTTCCCCAATTCCCGACACTCCCAATCGCGAGTCTCATCAACCGTATCGTGTTAGGTTTTAGTTTAAATGATGTCAATTCCCTACAAGCACTCGCAAAAAATACGAGGCCGATTTTTTTCATCCATGGTGAAAAGGATGATTACGTGCCGACGAGTATGTGCTACAAGAACTTTGCGGCAACTTCTGCGCCGAAGGAAATGTGGATCGTTCCAAATGCGAAGCATGCGGAGGCATTTGCGATTGACCCAGAGGCTTATCGGGATCGTGTGAGTTGGTTTCTGTCGCGGGCTGGGTTGTAGATTTGGTTCTTTCATACAACTGGATTTCAGACCCGGCAGTCCATTATGTATCTGTCAAGTTGTCAGACCCGGCAGTCCACTATGTATCTGTCAGGCCTTCAGACCCGTCAGCCCACTGCGTGGAAAGTTGTTGCCTTCGCTTGTGGGTCCGGCTGCAGGTTTATTCGGCTCGCGCTTCGCACTCGGCGAATAAATCTTCCGCCTCAAACATTAGCCTTCGCTAGCGTGTGTAACACGTTTGCGAAGGCTAATGTTTGTCCCATGTTGTAAAATCCGCATGGCCCCCGCGGATTAACAACATTTTCACAGCACGGCAACAACTTTCCACTCCGTTCCCTGACTCAGATGTGAAGGCAGAGCTGAGCTTTAAATTAAGGAGTAGAAATTAGCATAGATTACTAAGACAGTTATTCAATAGCTTAGACTAAATCAGAAGTTGCGGAGGAAAACGGTTGTGATGCTGTGAAAGTTTTGTTGGTCTGCACGCTTTTCGCAGACTTACAAAACGGGTAAATTGGAGACTTCGAATAGAGTGTGTAACAAAGCGGTTAGCTTCTGAGCATTAACAATGATTTCTGAATGATACGCTTGCGGATCATTTAGAAATTGTGGTTAAGCGCAAGAAGCTGCCTTGTGTAGCACGTTTTTGAAGGCTCCAATTTTAGTCAAAAGCTACTTTTAGCTTGCTAAAAAAGCTGTAGACGGCCCCACAGCAGGAACAACCATTTTCCGCAGCAACTTCGGTGAGGCGAGACAATGCACATGCAAGCATGCCAATTGTCCGTAGCAACTTCGGTTTGTACCCCGACAACTTCACACTTCCATCATAAATTCACCCAACAACTTCCATTTTTGTCGCACACTTCTTTCAAACCTCCGCGATATGATAATCAACATAGAAAGCAGAGGTGATTGCAACGAAACATCAATTTTTCTCCTTCGTCGCCTACTCCAGTGACGAAGTGAGACAGGCCCGTAGCCTAATTCGTAGTTAGTGATTGCTACTTTTTTTCATTGATTCCTCCCTTAATAAACGCTTCCGCACTGACTGAGTGCCCGCTCAGAATAAGTGCACTTGTTGACGAAAGTTGCCCGCTTCTCGTCAACAACCTGTAACTCACCATTGCCCGATGGTGAGTTACGCGAGATAATTATCCTTCCTCCACCCATCAAGTTGCCTGCTTGGTGGGCTTTTTGTTTCATCCTTAAGACTGATTTTCCTTAAGCAGACCTTAAGCTTGAGTGTTTGAGTCTTTGTTGGCGCGATCGCTTTGTTATAATAGCAGGGTAAGTTAAACTTACCCTGATGTTTCAGGTATTATTTTTCATAACGAGGTTAAAAATATGCTTAAAAAGAAATCTTGGTTCTTCTTGCTCGCAACACTGATCGTTGGTGTTGGCTTCTCGTGGTCACGCGCTAGTTCGGTCAATGCGGCAACGACGACGGACTGGACGAAACCAGTTGTGACGCTTGGTTCATCATTGACAGATGATCAGAAGCAAGGGACAATCAGCACGTTAACAGCCAGTCTGAATGGTGCAGAATATTCAACATTGACGGTCAATGGCGCAACTTTAGTGAAATATTTAAATCCATCTGGTTCGACTTTTACGGTTAATTCTGGCGTTTGGTCGAGCGCAATGGTGCAAAAAACGAGCTCGGGTTCGGGGATCAATGTCAAAATTCTCAATTACAATGGTGCAAACAATATTACCACGATTACGGCGGATCAATATAAGAATGCTGCAGTGACTGCCGGTGTGACCGATGCAAATATTTATGTGACTTCCGCAATTCCCATCGATGGTTCTGGCGCTTTAGCCGGTGTCTACGCTGCTTTTGCTCAAAATGGTGACACACTCAATCAGAAGCAGATCACGGCTGCGCAGGACGAGATGTCGACGTTAAGTGACATTAATCAGGCGAACAAAGATAAAGATGGCTATTCAGATGCGCAATTGAACAATGCGGTTGCCGAAGCCAAGAAAGAGATGGCCGAAAAGGGAAGCTCAATCACAATTGGACAGATCACAACCATCGTCAACAACACGTTGAACAATAACAACTTGAACACCGTCATCAATAATAATCAAAAGACACAGATCATTAACATGTTAGTAAAAATTCGCGACTCCGGTGCGCTAAATTCTTCGAGTTTCAAACAACAAGCTTCAAAAATCGCCAGTAACATTCAGGCGAATGCCAAAAACATCTTCAATAAACTCAATACTGAAGAAAACCGTAATTTTCTACAAAAGGTCTGGGATGCCATCGTCAGCTTCTTCAAAAGTATCTTTGAGACACTTCGAAGTTATTTCAATTAAGTGGTACAGATCAACTGGCGAATCATGGGTGTGGGGTACTGTGCCCTGTCAAGTTTACACATTAAATAATAAAAATTAGTTGGCTTTGCC
>NZ_AZFX01000094.1:14160-98426 GCF_001435835.1 Lapidilactobacillus concavus DSM 17758 | reverse complement strand
CTCTTTACAATTATATATTAGCATGAGTTGTAACCGGTTGCAAGTATTAACACTCAATCAATTTTTTACGCTAGAAACGTTGTCTGATTAGGCTTAATCGTTATCCTCAACCGCTTGTTCTTGCGCCGCACTCATCTTATCAGCAGCGGCTTGGGTTTTGCTTAAAACCGTACGCGCAATTGGCCCGACAATCAGTAATTGAAGTGGCAACGCCATGATGAGGTTAAACAACCAGGTGTGACCATAAGTAGCTAAAACATTGCCACCCATGTTATGAGCCATGATCATGCCAAACAGTGACATGCATGAGACCATACCTAAAACCATCATGACTGAAATTGTGATACCAATCAATACGACGTTTTTCTTCATATAATCATTGATAATATATTTAAAGGCTAATTTCTTAGCGAGAGGACCAACAATTAATAAGTCCAATAGAACGGCAACCAACAAACCACCAGGATATTCGGCTAACACATCCAGGATAAAACCCTTCGTGAACCCTTGGGCCAACGCAACATTATAACCAACCATCACTAAAACCATCAAACCTGCCATGATTGCTGTAAAAACAACTTCTTCTTTCCAATTCCGAGGCATACTATTCTCCCATTCAAACACATTTTTTTGCGCAATACCTACCCTGCCTGAATTTGTCGTGAATGAAACGTCTCGTTATTTCATCCACGTACCACCAGATTCAATCCAGCACAGCGACATTTTTTAACGCAATAGTGATTAGTATACAGAAATTAAAAAACGCTCGTAAGTTACAATTTGGTTACAAAATATTGGACGATGAAGAATCAAAACGGCGTAACCGCCTTCTTTTTGTGCCTTCGTGCTTTAAATGTCCCCGCCCATTTCAACGTCAGCCATCAAAAAACCACTGGCAACTTCGAGTTGCTAGTGGTTTCAGTCGTGAATCTAGTCTATTCATTTATAATCCCAAATAGGCTTCCAAATAACGGGCAACACCATCTTCTGCATTGGTCAATGGCGTCTGTTGTTTGATTTGCGTCATAATTTTAGGATTAGCGTTCTTCATCGCAATGCCTAAGCCTGCATAATGCAACATTTCGATGTCATTGTCATCGTCGCCAAACGCAATGATGTTGTCGGCAGTGAAGTGCAATTTCTCAGCAACGAATTTTAGTGCAACAGCTTTATTGATGTGTTGGCTGACCACTTCAAGCGCTGCGTTTTTACCACTCCATGAGCCCCAGCTTTGGACACTGACGGGGAAATTCTGAGCCTGAATAGCTGCACGCAAAGCCGCACTATTCTCTTCCGGCGTGAACATCGTGACAGAAATGGGGGCTTGTTGCAACGTTTGCGCGCTCAACAAGACTTTAGGCTCGAGCATGTCGGGTAAGAACGGAATGTTAGCATATGGACGGTCTGCCAGCAAGAGTCGTTTACCTTCAGCAACCATGACCTTGATTGGAAACTGTTCGCGCAAAGTCAGTAGTTGGATCACGGTGGCAGGTGCTAACGTCCGTTGATATTCGAAAGCCCATTGTTGATGAGGGACGTGGACTAATGCGCCATTAAAGTTGATCATGGGTGTGGTCAATTCCAACTCATCGTATAGATCTTCGCTGATACTATCTGGCCGTCCAGTGGCAATAACCACTTCATGGCCGGCCTCCCGTGCTTTCGTTAAGACGCGACGAGTTCTCGATGAAATTTTCCCCTCTGTATTTAAAGTTGTCCCATCCAGATCAAGCGCAATCAATTTCGGTGTCAATTCAATTTCCTCCCACACATTTTAGTCAAGCTAGAAGTCGCCAGGCGCTGCAGCAATCCCGACAACTTAAAAGACGATGAGCTCATCGCTACAAAAAGATAATTAGATTTAGTTTAGCGAATATGAAACGATTCGGCAAGTCACAGCGACTTTGATCTATTTCGTTCACCATGGCTGAGTTCAGCGGGAATCACCACTCACAAGGTGAACCGACTGGTAAGATAGCTGCAATTTGACACTACCTACTGAGTTGATTATGCTCGAATTAGATGAGCTGATCCATTCGGCTTAACTTCAGAGACGACAATTTCAAAGGAGTGGTGCTTGTGATTCCAATTACAGATAAAAATTTAAGCCAAGTCATTCGGCCGCGCGCAGCCGAATCTCACAAGGGTAATTATGGCCGTGTCGTTATTATTGGCGGTAACCAAACTTATGGTGGTGCCGGAATCATGAGCGCAAGTGCGGCATTGTATACCGGCGCAGGGTTGATCACCCTAGCCTCCGACCCGGTCAATCGAACCGCATTACATGCAACTCATCCTGAAATCATGTTTGTCAACTGGCACGAGCGCGCTGAACTCGCACCCTCAATCACTGCGGCGGATGTCATCGTTATTGGGCCTGGCTTGGGTCTAGACGGCTTTGCCCGCGAGTTGTTGACGTGGACACTCGCAACGGTCACCAAGACACAGACGTTGATTCTAGATGGCTCCGCACTCACGTTGATTGCACAAGCCTTCGCCGAAAAACAAACGAGTGGCATTGAATCCACCGCCGCGCAATTGATTTTGACCCCACATCAAGAAGAATGGCACCGTCTGAGTCAACTACCGATTGCGGCACAAACTGTGGCACAAAATCAGGCGGCATTAACCAACTTCTTTCCTCCTGCAACCATTCTAGTGTTGAAACAACATCGCACCCAAGTTTACGCAGGTGAAGCGTGCTTCGAGAACACGAGTGGTCATCCTGCCATGGCAATTGGTGGCATGGGTGACACGTTGACCGGCATCATTGCGGCGATGATTGGCCAATTTAAGTCGCCACTTGCTGCCACAAACGCCGCCGTTTATCTACATGGTTTGGCCGGTGAAACACTGGCACGCACGCACTACGTCGTCCTACCCTCACAATTAATTCGCCTGGTTCCCCGACTCATGACGAAATATGCCCAAATGACAGACTAATTCTCACAAAAAGGCGTGGTAAGCTAAATAGCTTACCACGTCTTCTCAATATTCCGACGAGTCAATGATTAATCTTTTTTGAGTTTTTCTAACAGCTCTGTCATTTGGTCGATTTCTGAACGCTGATCTTGGGCGATTTTTTCAGCGAGTGCCTTAACTTCCTCGTCTTCTAACTGAGCACGCGTACTGGTCAAGATGGCAATCGAGTGATGAGGAATCATCGCTCGCAACCACGACTCATCACCAACCGTACGCTGTGAACGAACAAGAAACAGGCACAGCGCAAACGCGACCGCACTCCCAATGATAATGCCACGATTCAGGCGCTTGTTCTTGTACATCTTACCCATGAACAACATCATCACGATTGCCATTGCGGCAACCATCATCAAGGTCATCCAAATCTTCATCTGCCCCACAAAAAAATCATGAACCGAGAAAATATTAAGATACATCAGAACAAACATGACAATGCCAGAAACAGTTAACATGGCAAAAAACTTCCGGTATGACATCTAAATTCCTCCCTTAGTGATCTGACGGAAATTAAGTGGTACTTCACTTTTAGTGTAGCAAGCCAATCCGCCAAGGTCAGAATTATTTGCTTATTTGACTGACTAGCCGTCACTTTTGATTTCAAGGAGCTACCCGCCCCAGCGATTTAATTTTTTTAAAAAAAGCCCACAAGTTTAGACGATTTCGTCTATCCTTGTGGGCTTTTTGATCAATAGATTTAATCCTGTCCAGTCTTCGGGATGCCGTCTACTTGAGCATCAAACGTGTTTCAAAGCGGCAAGTTCATCCGCGGTTAAGGCGCGATATTCGCCTTCCTCAAGTGATTCATCCAGTTGCAGTGGCCCGAACGCCACGCGCTGTAAGTCAACCACGTCATGATTGAATACACCCAACATCCGTTTGACCTGATGGTATTTTCCTTCGGCAATCGTGACTAGCACTTCGCTCTCATTGGCCGACTGATTTCGTTCAACAATTTCTAATCCGGCCGGTTGAGTTGTGAAGTCACTGAGCTTGACCCCCACCTCAAAAAGGTGAATAAGTTCATCGTCGACGATTCCAGAAACGCGCGCTCGATAAGTCTTCGTCACATGAAACTTCGGCTGCAATAAATGATGCGCAAGCTGACCATCGTTGGTGATCAACAATAATCCCGTCGTATCTTGATCTAATCGGCCGACTGGCGCTAAATCCGCATAATGAGGCAACTCTGGAGTTAAAAGATCCATCACAGTCAACTGACCATGTTTATCTTCAGTCGCTGACAAATATCCTGCCGGTTTATTCAGCACATAATATTGAAACTCAGCGTAATTAACCACTTCACCATCGACAGTGACGCGATCAGCAGCTTGAATGGCGCGACTACTGTCTTTGACAAGTACTTCATTGACACGTACGCGTCCTTTTTTAATTTCTAACTTGACTTCACGGCGTGAACCAAAACCCATCTCACTTAATAAACGGTCTAATCTCATTGAATATGCAACCTCCGGCGTAACCCGCCAATTTTTGTACCCAGGATTCGATCTGCCAAACGCGTCCGCAAAATCAAGAAGGCGTAAACACCGCCACCAATGATCACCGCAACGAACAGAATAAACGCGGCATAGATCTTACGTGTTTCTGGCAGGAAGAGCCCGAACAGATGAACCACGCCAATCGTCACGACAAACATGATCAGCGAGAAAATTAGAATAGCTAACATGCGTCGTGCCGTTTGTTCGAGTTTGAAATGGTAAACTTGATATAACGACTCAATCATCAATGCACTAGTAACCAGCATGCCCAGTGCCGTCGAAATTAACGGCCCGTAAACTTTGAAAATTGCAATTGCTGGATATTGCAGTACGATTTTGACCGCTGTTCCGATGATCAAATAAAACATCGCGGCGCGATTCTGATAGAGACCTTGTAAAATTGCTGCTAAAACCGTGAAGAGCCCCATTAAAATAGCCGTAAAGGCGTTCACTTGTAAAACATGAATACCTAAAAGATCATAACCATAAAATAGTGTGTAGAGTGGACCAGCAACCGCCGCGACACCGAATGAAGCTGGCAACATAATAATTAAGAAAAGTTGCAGAATGTTCGCAATCTGACGCGACATATCCTTCCGATCATCACGGGCATGTGCTGCCGATAAAAGTGGGATCGACGCAACGGACATGGCGGAGGCAAACGAAATCACGATCATGACTAATTTATTCGCGTTAAAGTTGAAAATTGCGAAGAAAATATCGAGTTGTCTTGAGGAAGCAATCACGAAATGACGCATAAATTGGTTGAAGGTATACTGATCAATCAATTGGAAAATCGCGATCCCTGAGCCTAAGATGATGAATGGAATCGATTGTTGGACGATATCCATGATCAAATCGCGCGTTGACACCTTAATATCATCGTTTGAATTGGCAATTAATGTCTGAAAATCGTGTCGTTGCCGCCAATAGAACCAGCCTAAAGTCAGAATACCAAAAATAGCACCAATAAATGCAGCAAAAGTCGATTGCACCACCGCTTCAGTATAGTGTCCGTGCTGAATTTCCATGATGACAAAAGTGGCACCCAGTAAATAAATAATTCGCGCCAGTTGTTCCACAAATTGAGAAACAGCTGAAGGCGCCATCTGATTAAAGCCCTGGAAATACCCGCGAATAATACTCAAAAACGGAATAATCAAAATTGCAGCACTCAGTGAGCGATAAACCGGAATTTCTGGTGCAGACTGCGCATAGAGCGGTGCCGCAAAATACATCACAGCTGCAGAAATGACGCCTAAAATCGCCATCAGTTTCACACCTGTCTTGAACAGCCGTTGACCCACTCGGTATTCGTTTAGGGTATTATAATGAGCAACCTGCTTAGCAATTGCGCCGGGAATCCCAGCGGTTGAGATCAGCAAGAAGACACTATAGATATTATAGCCCTTACCAAAAAGCGAGTTGGCCAAGTTCCCGGTTTCCGCGTTACCGATCATCGGCAACCATAACATGATATAAACCGCGCCTAGAATCCGAGAGAAGATACTCCCAGCAGTGATCCAAGCCGAACCACGAACTAAACTCTCTTGACTATTATGATTTTGATTAGTGAGAGGCGACGAATTTGAACCAGTTCGGCGCCGAGTTTCGTTTGCCAAATCATGTGCTCCCTTGTAAAATGACAATTTTGAATTGAATTAATTGTAACCTACTTGACCAACGAATAAAACGGCCCTTACCGACTTTTAACGATGTTTTATGATTCAACGAATGATCGAAACCATGACAAACAATGGTAACATCAAGGTTTCAGCCTAAGTAAAAAAGCCCTCAGGTTATTTCCCTGAGAACTTCTGCTTTGCTTCACGTATTGCGGGATTGATCAATTGCCGGTAAGGCATCCCTGACTGCCTGTGTGCACGGATGAGTTGACCAATCGTTTCGGCGAAGCCTCCAAATACGAAATACGAGACAACAACTATCGCCAAAATCATCAAGATTGCAATTAACATTGCTATGCCCTCCCTCACAACGTCTGCTACTGCGACTTTTCAAATGCAGTATAACATGGCAGCCGCTGTAAAGTCTGTTGGACACACTCGTTAATCAAAAGTTTTGCTTTGTCATCTCACTTAGCGCATCTCGTGCTTAATTATTTAACGACGACGTTTACGATCTTGTTTGGGACAACGATCACTTTGACCACTTGCTTATCTGCGATGAACTGTTGTAGATGCTCGTCGGCTAAAGCTTGTTTCTCAATGACTTCGCGATCTTCGTCTTTCTTAACTTGTAGTTTAGAGCGACGTTTACCGTTGACTTGAATAATGAGCTCGACTTGATCATCAATCAAGAACTTCTCGTCAAACGTTGGCCAAGCGGCGTACGTGATGGTGTCTTCGTGTCCAAGTTTTTCCCAAATTTCTGACATCATGTGAGGGGCAACGGGTGCCAGCAACTTCACGAAACCTTCAACATCAGCGAGTGGTAACGCATCAACTTTATAAGCTTCATTGATGAAGACCATCAATTGCGAAATTCCTGTGTTGAAGTGGATAGCTTCAAAGTCTTCGGTAACTTTTTTGACCGTTTGGTTATAAATACGATCTAAACGACCATCATTCACGGTTGTAATCCGATCACGTAATTTGCCGTCGTCATCGATGAATAACCGCCAAACACGGTCTAAGAAACGACGCGCACCTGCTAAACCATCTTCGCTCCATTGAATGGAAGCATCCAAAGGTCCCATGAACATTTCGTAGAGTCGTAAAGTATCTGCTCCAAATTGTTCAACAACTTCATCCGGATTAACAACATTACCTTTTGATTTGGACATCTTCTCGTGGTTTTCACCCAAGATCATGCCTTGGTTAACCAAATGCTGGAATGGCTCTGGTGTTGGCACAACCCCAAGATCATAGAGGAATTTATGCCAGAAACGAGCATAGAGTAAATGTAGGACCGCATGCTCAGCACCACCGATGTATAGATCGACTGGCAACCATTCTTTTAACTTATCGAAGTCTGCTAATTTTTCATTATTGTGTGGATCGATATAACGCAGATAGTACCATGACGAACCCGCCCACTGTGGCATTGTATTGGTTTCGCGACGACCTTTCCGGCCATTTTCGTCCACAACATTGACCCAATCTGTCAAGTTTGCGAGTGGACTCTCACCGGTACCAGAAGGTTTGATATCATGCGTCTTTGGTAGGCGCAAAGGCAGCTCATGCTCAGGTACAAGCGTCGTTTCACCGTCTTCCCAATGAATCACAGGAATTGGTTCACCCCAATAACGCTGGCGACTGAACAACCAGTCACGTAGTTTGAAGTTAACTTTGCGTTCACCAATTCCTTTTTCCGTTAACCAATCAAGCATCTTCTTAATGGCATCCGCTTTGTTAAGACCGTCGAGAAAACCAGAATTGATGTGCAAGCCATCGCCTGTGAAAGCTTCCTCAGTCACGTTGCCGCCTTCGAGTACGGGCTTGATAGGCAGGTCAAACTGACGGGCGAACTCATAATCGCGCGTATCATGCGCAGGTACCGCCATAATCGCGCCGGTACCGTAACTAACTAAGACATAATCCGATATCCAGATTGGTAATTTTTCTTGGTTAACTGGATTGATCGCATAGGCACCAGTGAAGACACCCGTTTTTTCTTTACTGAGATCCGTACGTTCCAAATCACTCTTATGACTGATTTTGTCTTGATACTTCGCAACAGCGTCTTTCTGAGCCGCTGTGGTGATTTGATCGACCAGCTCATGTTCCGGTGCCATCACAACGTAAGAAGCGCCAAACAACGTATCAGGCCGTGTTGTGAAGACCGTAAATGTCTTTTGATCCGTCGTTGCGTCTGAAGTGACATTGAACTTGATCTCAGCACCTTCAGAACGACCGATCCAGTTACGTTGCATTTCTTTAATGCTTTCTGGCCAGTCAACCAAGTCAAGATCATCTAACAAACGCTGTGCATAGGCAGTGATTTTCAGCATCCACTGACGCATTGGCTTGCGGTAAACAGGGAAGCCTCCACGCTCAGTCTTGCCATCGATGACCTCTTCATTGGCGACAACAGTTCCTAAATCTGGACTCCAGTTCACGGGAACTTCGGCTTCATAAGCGAGTCCCTTTTTGTACATCTGTTCAAATATCCATTGCGTCCACTTGTAGTAATTAGGATCCGTCGTGTTGACTTCACGTTCCCAATCGTAAGAAAAGCCCAACGAATTAATTTGACGTTTGAAAGTTGCAATATTTTTTGCTGTGAATTCACTTGGTTCATGCCCGGTATTCAAGGCATATTGTTCGGCAGGCAAGCCAAATGCATCCCACCCCATTGGATGCAGAACGTTGTAGCCTTGCGCCCGTTTCATTCGGGCAATAATATCCGTGGCGGTATAGCCTTCTGGATGCCCAACATGCAAGCCTTTACCAGAAGGATAAGGGAACATATCCAAAGCATAGAATTTCTTTTTGTCCGGATTGGTCGTTGCGCGGTATTCGTGGTTTTCCTTCCAACGTTTTTGCCACTTTTTCTCAACAACGGTGTGATTGTATGACATTTTAAGACCTCCATCATGAATTAACGCTGATTTTAAACGAGTTCAGCAACTCGTTTTAATACAAAAAGCGCCCTATAAGCATATGCTCATAGGACGCGCGACCGTGGTACCACCTAGATTTGGAATAAACCCTCTAAACCATTAACGCTGGCACACGCTCGACTCTACTTAATTTCAAGTTAAGATCAACTAGACGAGTTCATTGCATCCGCCGATGGGTTCGCATCAACCACCCACTTGCTGAACGACGATCAGACAACTACTACTTCTAGCTCGATAATAGCTAACAGTATACACCATGCCGCTTCACAAAATCAACCCAAGTTAGCTCAACTGATGAGCATACCAACGCTTACCCTTAAATCGAATCAAGAAAATCGTTCCACGAAGCGCCCATTCACAGACCCAAACAAGATAAATGCCTGGTAATCCGTAGCCTAAGATGATTCCGACGATGTAGCCAATACCAACACGAATCACCCACATCGTTAGCAAGGAGACCACTGTGGTGAACTTCGCATCGCCCGCCGCACGCAGGGTTGACGGCAAAGTGAAGCTGAAGCACCAGAATAGTAAATACCCCACTGCAAAAATCAGATACAGCTCGAAAATTCGTGGTTTAATAATGGCCGAGGGATGAAATAGCTCAATCCACGGTTGAAAGAGGCCAGTAACAGCAATTCACCCATGACATAGGCTAAAATCCCAGTCACTAAGAATGATTTGGTAATTTTGCGAGCATCTTTCAGATTATGCCGTCCAATCGATTGACCGACGATTGGCACCAAGGCAGTTCCCAGCGCACTTGGGACAATCTCAGACAATTGCACCCATGAAGTTGCGATTGCATTGGTCGCAATGACCTGCGTCCCCAAGCTGACGATCATCATCTGCATAATAATCTTGCCCCCGTTGAAGAAGAATGATTCGGCCGCAAACGGAATGCAAACGACCACGACACGTTTGATCATGCGGAAGTCGATGTGTGTCATGCTCGACCACTTCATAAAAAACAGCTCACGTAGATGGTCAAGCGTCACTAGCGCAAAGCTAGAAGCTAACCACCGCGATAAATTCAGAGATACCACCAGACCTAAGACACCCATTTTGAAATAAACGATGAAAATAAAATTGAATAACAAGTTCAAAAGATTCATTGCCAATGAAAGTTGAAGTGAACTTCTAGTGCGCCCAATTCCGCGTAAACTCCCATTGGTGCCTTCTACAATTGCTTCAAAAGGATAGCTGATCAGAACGTCGACCATGTATAACCTGGCCTGACTCATAACTGCTGGTGCCGCGTCACCGAACAATAAATCAAGGATCAATCGGTGGCCCAACAAGAACAGTAGAGCCAATGAAGTGGCCACCAAGACAGCCCCAAAGACAGTACCGTTGACCACTTTGCCCAGCATTTGGTGCTCACCACGTCCAAAATATTGTGCAATCAAGACAGTGCCACCCAAGCCGACTGCCACAAAAATCTGAAACAGAAAAACATTGATGCTCCCGACCATGTTAACGGCACTAATCGCAGCTTCACCAGAAGAACTGATCATTGCCGTGTTGATAAAATTAAAAACCACCAAAAAAACTGATCGAAAATCACCGGGCCTAATAATGACAAGACAAAATGATAGTCAAAATCTTCACCCGAAAAATAACGTGTTAAAATTTTTTTCATGTATAACCTCAATACTCCCGAATTATGACGACAAGCCATTATTTTATTATACGCCGCCTTAATTAATTGGTGGCTAACTTTTCTAGATGATCCAAGCCATTCAACTCAGTCAGCATAAATTTGTTCAGAACTGTTTAAGTTTACAATGACTCATTAACCCTCAGTTGGGAACTTTGCTATAATAGCCTACAAATACTATTTTCTTCGAGGTCAATATGAGCAATCATTCATCGTATCAGACAACACCACGTCATCAGAACCTACCAGGCAAAAAAAATCTAGTGATCAACCTCAGTGTCATGATCCTGAGTTACCTCATTTTTGGTGGCTTCCTCCTTGGCATCCTACAAAAATCGAGCTGGATCAATCGCTATGATCAATTGATCTACGGCTGGCTGAAACCTTTGCATCCACACGCCACTAGCTTCTTTACCCTTTATACAAAACTAGGTAATCCACTCGTCGTCTCGACGCTTTCATTGCTCATCTTCTTCGCGCTGATTCTGCGCAATCACTGGCGTTGGGGTGTTTTTCTGGGCATTAATATGGTGCTCGGCAATGCGATCAACCATGCGATTAAAAGTGCTGTTCAGCGACCCCGCCCCACGTTGCCTCACCTCGTCTACGAGACGGGCTACAGTTTCCCAAGCGGTCACGCGACAACCGCCATCCTGCTATTCGGAACCCTGCTGTTGATTGGTCACTACACGATCCCTAGCCAGAATTTACGTCGATTCTGGATGGGTGCCATGGTTTTTCTCCTGTTGCTACTAGGCATCAGTCGTTTATACGTGCAAGTCCACTATCCAAGTGACGTCACCGCCGGATTCATGCTAGCGCTAGGCAACTTAATCGCTCACTGGCTAATTGCCCGCGCGACTTATCTTCAACCTGAACGCCAGCGCAAAAATGGACGCGCAACATTCAAATCATGACTAGCTGGTTCTTTCTGAATTTCAGCAACCTAGTCCGAACATTAAAAAAGTTATTCTGTCGTCTCATTGAGATGCGCAGAATAACTTTTTCTTTTTGGCTAAGTTAATGATGACCTGTTTCAGTCGAAAAGGCGTGGTCATAAGTGTCGGCTAAATTATGCCTTGTCTTTGGCACTACGGCCCGACCAGAAATTAATCGCTAACGCAATGACGACCAGAACAACACCGACCCAATAAACACCGTGCATTGCTGTCAATAAGATATCACGCAACTTTGGTATTAATTCGCTGGCAATTTGCTTAGCAGTTTCTGGGTTAATCAGCTTATTAAGCATTGCCATTTTTAATCGGGAATCGTGTTTGATTCCTTGAGCAAATAAGGTGTTCTGGATGACACCAAAGCTTGACATCATGATTGTCTGCCCAATTGTCCTTGAAAGTGTGTTTAATGAGGTTGCCAATCCGACCTGATCCTCAGACACTGCATTCTGTGCAGTAACCGTTGTTGTCGTGATTGTGATCCCAAATCCAGTTCCCAGAAAGGCCGCAACCAGTAAGAACGTCCAGAATGGCGTGCCGATTGGCAAGAGCCCTAGGACACCAATCCCAATGCCGATAATAAGCAAACTCCAAGTTAGAATTTTTGGCGCAGACTTCTCAACAATTAAGCGGCCGGCAAGAAATGACCCAAAAATCCACATGACCGAACTTGGTGTGACCGCAAATCCACCCATGGAAGCCGGCAAACCGAGAATACCTTGCATCCACATGGGAATATAGACCTCGAACCCAATCAGAACACCACTAATCAAGGCGGCGACCAGATTTACACCTAGAAAAAGACGATTTTTAAATAGTGCCAATGGAATTAATGGATCTTTCGCGTGCGCCTCAGAGCGAACGAACAGCCAAGCAGCGACAATTGCCACAATAATCCAGAAGCCGTTGATTAACAAGTTCGCAGTACCAATACCTTGAGCAGAAATCATCAACGCTAATAAGACAACACTCAAGGTTGCTGCGCCAAAGTAGTCAATGGGTGCCTTGGCAGTGCGTGGTGTTTCATGAAAGAAGAAGATCACTAAGAGCAATGTGATCAAGCCAACGGGTATGTTGATGAAGAAAATCCAATGCCAAGACAGATGTTGAACGATATAGCCACCTAGTAATGGCGCAATGATTGAAGCAATTCCCCAGGCGGATCCATTAAGTCCCAAGACTTTAGCACGCTTCTCAAACGGATAAATATCCGCAATCATGGTGAACGTCATTGGCTGAATTGCACCAGCACCGATTCCTTGTAAGGCGCGTGCCAAGATCAATGTCATCATCGAATCCGACAAGCCAGCTAACGTTGACCCAATCAGAAAGATGACCAGCCCAACAATAAAGATAGGTTTCCGCCCCATTCGATCCGATAATTTACCATAAATTGGGGTCGCAATCGAGCTTGTTAATAAATAAATCGAGAAGACCCAGTTCATCATCGAGATGCCGTTCAGGCTCCCAATAATCGTCGGCATTGCGGTTGAAACAATCGTGCCTTCAATTGCAGTCATGAACGTCGCCACGAAAATTGCGATTGTGACTAGGACCAAGTTTGTTTTTTTCGTTTTCATATTTTCCTCACTTTTTCGTAAAAAAAGACCCAATTGGAAAAAATCCAATTGGATCGCCTCTTCTCGCTCATAAATCTACTTCAAGAAATCTTGCAAGGCCGCGGCCTTATCTGTCTTCTCCCAAGGTAGATCCACATCTGTACGTCCAAAATGCCCATAAGCAGCAATCTGCTTATAAATCGGGCGTTGTAAATCTAGCATTTGAATGATACCTGCGGGCCGCAAATCAAAGTTTGCACTGACCGCAGCAATTAAATCATGTTCTGAATAACGACTCGTGCCAAATGTCTCGATATTGATTGAAACCGGTTGGGCAACGCCAATCGCATAAGCCAATTGAACTTCGCACTTATCAGCAAGCCCAGCGGCCACAATATTCTTAGCGACGTAACGTGCTGCATAACTGGCAGAGCGATCAACTTTAGTCGGATCCTTGCCCGAAAAAGCACCGCCACCATGACGCGCATAGCCACCGTATGTGTCCACAATAATCTTGCGACCCGTTAAGCCAGAGTCCGCTTGTGGACCACCAATGACAAAACGACCGGTTGGATTGATCAAGAATTTCGTTTGATCATCAATCAGATTAGCTGGAATAACTGGCCTTACGATCGTTTCAATCACATCATGGGCCAATGTCTCAAGATCAACATCAGGATCATGCTGTGTGCTTAAAACAACGGTATCGACGCGTTGTGGGATCTTGCCAGTTGCTTCATCATACTCAACTGTAACTTGTGATTTTGCATCTGGACGTAAGTAAGGCAAGATGCCTTCCTTACGCACTTGTGCCGTCCGTCTCATCAAGGCATGTGCCAATGAGATTGGTAATGGCATCAGTTCTGGTGTTTCATTTACGGCAAATCCAAACATCATCCCTTGATCACCTGCACCAATTTGGTCCAGTGGATCAACAGAGGTTGTCGTTCGTTTCTCGATTGCCTCATCAACGCCTAGCGCAATATCTGGTGATTGCTCATCAAGCGCAACGAGAACCGCACAATTATGACCATCAAAGCCATATTCAGCGCGGTCATAACCGGCATCAATAATCGTTTGCCGGACGATAGCTTGAATATCGACATAAGCTGAAGTCGAAATCTCACCAACCACCAAGACAAGACCGGTTGTTACGGTCGTCTCACAGGCCACGCGTGCTGTCGGGTCTTTCGCAAGTATTGCATCTAACACCGCATCAGAAATCTGATCGGCAATTTTATCAGGATGTCCTTCAGAAACTGATTCCGAAGTAAACAAGTGACGATTTTCCATTCTTTCTTTTCCCCCTTAACGGTTACAGGGCAGCTCCCTATCTGGGACCCCATCGGAAATACAATAACTAAGACAGTGTAGCATAAGACGACCGTTATTTAAAGCAAAATCTATAACCCTGTTTCACATGAAGACGCTATTTTGTGGGATTTATGCTTTGATCTCTCATTTTTTACTGCTCGTAAATCTTAAATCTAATGAAATTTTATACATTTTCAATTGACCATGATTCATAAAAATATTAGGATGGAACTTATGAATTGGAGGTTAACAACTTTGAAGGATCGTTATACGGCACCTATTGATTTTTTAATACTTAACATGATCATCGAGCTGATTGCATTGCTGCTACCTCCGATCGTCATTGCGCACGGGTTCAAACCTGTTGCCATCATCGACTTCGTCATCGTCGTACTCTTCGCGGTGATCTACGTATTCAGTAATGAAGTCGTAGCGTTCTGGTCAATGCCGACGATCATCTTCAAGATTGCGTTGATCTTACCCATTGTACTTCTTCTGACACAACAAGCTTTCGTTGTTGCCATCCTATTATTTATGCAATACATTATTTATTTAATGACGAATCAAACACCTAAGTTGAACACGAAGTTGACGATGGTCCTCGATCAAGGCGTCATTCCCCTGTTTCTCTCAATCGCCTTGCTCGATACCATGGTCCAATCCATGTCGATGGATCAAGTGATTCTCATTTTCGGACTCTACTTCATTAAAATTACCAACAGCTTTTCCTTCAAGAACTTCTTGGATTTCATCTGGCCATTCTTGGGATTCATCGTCGTGTTCTCACTCCTTTCAGCGAAGATGTTGTCGATTCCAGCAGTCATCTTGATAGGACTCACTTTGATCATCGCCTTGCTCTTCTATCCTGTTCGGCGAACCTGGACAAAATTTCCAGCGATTCTGATGGTGTTGCTCACAATTTTTAGCCAGGTGCCTTAAGTCGATCTGAATTTAAGCCATACAAAAATCCCATATGACGGGCTCATTAGCCAACACGTCATATGGGATTTTTAAATTGTCTTATTTTTCGGCAACAGTTGTTTCAGTGTCGCCTAACTCTTGCAAATAATCGAAAACGGCTTGACCGGCTAAACCACCTTCACCAACCGCATTCGCGATTTGACGAAGATGCTTATCACGCACGTCACCAACGGCAAAGACGCCAGGAACTTTGGTGCGCGTCGTCTCATCAGTCTCGATCCAACCCGCTTCGTTCAGAATGCCAAGATTCTTGAAAGGCTCGGTCATCGGTTCAATCCCAACATAGATAAAGACACCTTCTGCTGGCAAGGTCTTCTCTTCTCCAGTGATCTTATCGCGGTATTTAACGGACTTGATCCCTTGACCATCACCATCGATCGATTCGACTTGTGCATTCCAGACAAATGACATCTTATCGTTGGCAAAAGCGCGACGCTGCAAAATCTTCTGTGCACGTAATTGATCACGACGATGAACGACTGTCACCTTGCTGGCCAAATTTGCCAAGTAGAGACCCTCTTCAACGGCAGAGTCGCCACCACCGATGACCGCCACTTCGCGACCCTTAAAGAATGCGCCGTCGCAGACCGCACAGTACGAAACCCCCATGCCTGAGTATTGGTCTTCCCCAGGGACATTTAAATGACGATGTTCAGCACCCGTTGCGATCACGACTGCCTTCGTTTCATACTCGCCCTCGTCTGTTTTGACCGTCTTGTAGGTGCCATGGTCAATCACATCACTGACCGTACCATACGCATACTCAGCACCGAATTGTGTGGCAGAAGCATACATCTTCTCCCCCAACTCTGGTCCCAAAATCGAATTAAATCCAGGATAGTTTTCGATTTCAGCAGTGTTGTTCATTTGACCGCCATAAATCCCGCGGTCCAACATCAAAACTGATAGATTAGAACGTGAAGCGTAAAGTGCGGCAGTCATACCACCAGGACCTGCGCCAATGACGATAACATCATATTTTTTGGACATGCGCATTTCTCCCTTACTTTTAATAAGTATTAGTTTACTCTCTTTTTATGAAGTTGTCTACCACTGTGCTTAACGGCTAGTGACGACTTCCTAATTAACAAATTCCATTTCATTACGGCCATCGCGCTGCATCAATTTACTGATTTCAGCATGGATATCAGCGTCTTCATAGAGAACGCGATAAATGCTTTCGGAGATTGGTGTGTCGACCTGTAGCTTCTGGCAGAGTTCGTGTGCGGCTTCAGCGGTACCAACGCCTTCCACGACCATCCCCATATTTTTCAAGACATCGTCGAGCTTTTGACCTTGTCCCAAGGCATTACCACAACGCCAATTACGTGAATTAACACTCGTGCAGGTGACGATGAGGTCGCCGATTCCTGACAGCCCCATGAAAGTCAGCGGATTTGCACCCATCTTCACGCCTAATCGACTAATCTCAGCTATTCCACGAGTCATCAGGGCAGCCTTGGCATTGTCGCCGTAGCCAAGACCGTGCAGAATCCCTGCACCGATGGCAATCACGTTCTTCAACGCGCCGCCCAACTCAACGCCCACCATATCGTCATTCGTATAGAGGCGGAAATAGTCATTCATAAAAATCGATTGAACCCATTCAGCATCCTTCAGGTTAGCCGAAGCAACCGTCAGTGAGGTGAGGTCATGGGTCGCAACGTTTTCTGCATGACTCGGGCCTGAGAAAATCACCAACCGCTTGGCCAATGCTTCAGGAAATTCGTCGGCAATAATCTGAGAGATCCGCTTATGCGTGCCGATTTCTAAGCCCTTAGTTGCGCTGATCAACAGCGGCTGCTTAGGAAGTGTCGCAAGAATCGGCCGCATTCGCTCAGCAACTGAACGAATCGCTGCGGTTGGCAGAACGAACAGCACAGCGTCTGCATCCTGTAACGTCTCATTTAAATCTAAGCTGGCGTGAACCCGTGGGTTGATCTCGAACTCAGGGAGATAATGGCGATTCGTGTGTGCCGTGTTGATTTCATCAGCAATGGCTTGACTATTCCCCCACAATTCGACTTGATGACCGTTATTAACCAATAAGTCGGCTAAAACTGTTCCCCAAGATCCTGCACCTAAAACACCAATTTTAATTGACAATATATTTTTCTCCTAGCTGTGTTTAATCCGGCGATTGAAATTTAATAATTATCACTGGCTTCATTGACCGCTGAAACACACGATTTAATATGATTATGACACAATCAAGTAACGTTGAGGTATCCTGTCTGTTTTTAAGCTTTCTTTGATAATGAACGCCCAGTCCCATCAAGATACCACTTCAACTGAGGTTCGCGATAACGGCGAATAATAAGGATGGCAAGTGCCGCCACAAATAGCACAACAGAAAGCAATTGCGAAACGCGAATGTTGGCAAAAAGATAGAGACTATCTGTCCGCATCCCTTCAATAACCGAACGTCCTAAAGAATACCACATGATATAACTTAGAAAAACCTCACCCTGTTTGAATAAATGAGTCCGATGACGAAGACTAATCAACAAGATGAATCCAATTAGGCTCCACATCGATTCGTATAAGAATGTCGGTTGACGATAGGCGCCATTAATATTCATTTGCGTAATGATGAATTCGGGTAGGTGCAAACTCTGCAAGAAATTCAACGTGGTTTTTGCACCAAAGGCCTCTTGATTCATGAAATTACCCCAACGACCAATTGCCTGTGCCAAGATAACCGTTGGCGCAATCACATCGAGTAACAACCAAGTTGGAATCTCACGGTGATAACAAAAGATCAATAAAACAATCAAGGCAGCAATTAAACCACCATAAATTGCCAAGCCACCATTCCAAATCTTGATGATGTCACCTGGATATTGCGAGTAATATGACCATTCGAAAATGACATAATATAATCTGGCACCAATCAGCCCGATAGGTAACATCCAAAAGAGTAGATCAACGATATCATCCGGATCGATTTGACGACGTCTGGCCTCACGCATGCTCAAAAACACTGCAATGACAACACCCAACGTGATAATCACACCATACCAACGTACGTGCAGTTCACCGAGTGAGAATGCAACTGGATTTAAAGCTAATAAGATTGCGTTCATTTTTGCTCATCCTCACTGGAATTTTCTTTGATTAATTCGTTTAAATTTTGTTCGAAAACTTGAGTGGCATCATAACCCATTGATCTGGCTCTGAAGTTCATTGCAGCAACTTCAATGATGATGGCTAAGTTTCGACCAACTTTAACGGGAATCGTCATCTTAGGCACTGGGACGTCGAAAATTTGTTGCGTGTCTTCGGCACTACCTAAACGATCATAGTTTCGATCTGGCTGCCAATTCTCCAAATGGACGATCAATGAGATCGGTGTGTCCTGACGAACGGCACCGGCGCCGAAAAGATTCATGGCGTCAATAATGCCAATCCCACGAATTTCCATTAAGTGCTTCAAGATCTTCGGCGCTTCACCCACAATCGTGCTCTCATCTTTCTGATAGACATCAACGCGATCGTCCGCGATCAACCGGTGTCCGCGCTTAACTAATTCAAGCGCCGTTTCACTCTTACCAACACCAGAATCACCTGTGATCAACACGCCCAGACCGTAAACATCGACAAGAACACCATGCATGCTGCGACGTTCAGCCAATTGAACGTGCAAATAATCTGTTAAGACACTCGAAAGCCGCGTCGTCAACAAATCAGAGCCTAAAACAGGCACACCTGCATGTTCAGCCTCAATCAGCATTTCTTTAGGCGGAGTTAACCCACTGCTCACCACAAAGGCAGGTGTCTCCTTCTGACACATTCGCCGTAAAACGACCGAGAGTTCTTCACTCGTCAGTCCCTTGGCGAAGGCCGTTTCCGTCAAACCGAAAACTTGTAGCCGACGCTGAGGGTAATAAGCAAAATAACCCGTCATCTCAAAATCAGGACGTGATAAATCACTGGTTGTCACTGTTTTTTTTGCTAAACTTTCTTGACCCGACAATACTTTTAACTTCAAATCATCTACGAGTTGCTTGACTAAGATACCTTCAGCCATCGTCTGCCTCCAAAAAGTTTCCACAAGCTGTTCAGATCCAGTTAAACGCCATCACGAATCGAACAGGTGAGTAATTATTGCATTTGCATTTAAGTTTACCATTCTTAGGTATTTTTTTCATCCGGATAACATGAATTGCTTTCGTTCGTCGATTCAAAATGATTGTCGTAAAATAACACAAATAAAAAACCATCTCCGGCATAAACACGTCGGAAATGGTCGCTGATAGCAAAATTGTCTGATTTAACCTTGCGTGCGGTTGTGATTATTACCGTCCGCAGTATCTGCCAAATCATTCAATTCCGCCATATCTTCGGGACTAATCGTGAAATCGAGTTCCTTGTTGCTAATAATATGTTCAGGCGTGACTGATTTTGGTAATGGCAACGTGCCGTTTTCAATACAAAAACGAATGGCAAGTTGTGCAGTCGTAACGCCATATTTGTCGGCAAGCTTAAGCACGTGGTCATTATTTAACATTTGACCCGTTGCTAGTGGCGAGTAAGCCTCAACCAACAGGCCATGATGTTGCGAATAGCTGGTGATTTTGGGTTCAGTGAAGCCAACATAATATTGAATCTGGTTGACCATTGGTGTCACTTCTGAATGATCAAAAAGATTTTTTAAGTCGCGAACAGCAAAGTTAGAGACGCCAATGGCACGAACACGGCCGTCTTTATAAACCTTTTCTAATGCCTTCCAAGCTTCAATATTGCCTTGATCACAATTCTTGCCGGTCTCGCGCCATGGCCATGGTGCATGAATGATATAAAGATCCAGATAGTCAATATCTAAATCAGCCATGGTTTCATCGAAAGCCTTCAAAGCACCCTCATAAGTTTTGATTTCTGCTGGCAATTTAGATGTCACGAAGATTTCTTTGCGGTCAATACCTGAATCGCGAATAGCCTGACCTACACTCTTCTCATTTCCATAAGCCTTAGCAGTGTCGATATGACGATAACCATTTTTAAGGGCGGTCGCAACTGAATGATATGCTGCATCACCATTTGGAATCTGCCAGGTGCCAAAACCAACCTTCGGGATTTGAACGCCGTTAGCAAGTTGATAAGTTTCTGTTAATACTGACATTTATTCCACCTCTTACCTTTAATAAGTTCATTATAGCATGAATCTTCCCTCTGATAACGTTCATGACGTGATCATTTGCGCCAAAAGATTGAATATTCGCGTCGTTTAGCGTTTTCAAGCAATCTTACTCATTGATTAGCGGCGAATTGATCTGTCGTCATTCACTGAGTCTAACCGCAGTCCCGCTGCAGCTAACCATTAACATGCCATTATCTGAGCCTAAAACTTCATAGTCCATTTTCAGTCCAATGACGGCATTTGCACCTAACTTCTCCGCACGATCACTCATTTCAGCCAATGCTTCTTCACGCGCCTTGGTCAGTTCGTCCTCATAGCCTTTTGAGCGACCGCCAAACATGTTGCGCAGGCCAGCACCCATATCTTTAAAGACATTAATGCCAGTAATCACCTCTCCAAAGACGATTCCCTGATAGTCTTGGACGGTTCTATCTTGGACGGCATTAGTTGTGGTTAAGATCATTTTGAACCACTTCCTTTCAAATTTATCTGATTCTTCTGACACGCTTCTAATTCTAATGAACGCTTCTATTTTACCGTAAGGGGTTTCACGACACAACTTTCTTTAATTTTTGCTAAATTACCGTGAGATGCTGACCCTAACTTATTTTTTAACTAGACTATAATCATAAACGATTGGTCTATTATCCTTGTGAGGTGATCTTTTGAAGAAAAAACGGCTCGTTTTCTGGCTGATGGCATGTCTCTGCCTGGTCGCCACAATTGCCACGTATTTTAATACCAATTATCGCAGTACGATTGCTGTTGTCACTTCTGCCAAACAACTCTCGGCCCAAGTCACCAAAGATCAGTATGAGAATCGAGATCGCATCATGACCCAACGCCTGACCTTGCGAGTCTTGAATCATCAACACCGCGATCAAACTTATGTCGTCAAGAATAACTACGCAGAATCGCAGCTCCTCGATCAAACCTATCGTCAACATCAACGTGTCTTTGTCCAAATTCGAAAAAAGCAGCTTAACATCGTCAATCCCAAACGTGACTGGGTAATTGTGGCCATTATCAGTCTGCTCCTTTTACTGATGATAACCCTGATCGGACGAAAATCTTGGCGCATTCTCCTATCATTGCTGCTGAATTCAAGCCTGTTTTATCTCGTCATCCACTTTGACATTCAAAAGAACGGCACCAAAACAATTTTGATTTATAGCGTGGCGTCGATCCTTTTTGCGTCAGTGACATTCATTCTTTATCAAGGTTTTCATCGAAAAATGGTTGCCATGCTCACGAGTACGATTATGTCACTGCTGGTGGCGTTTGGGCTCAGTTATTTGATCATGCAATTGACTCATGAAAAAGGAATTACCTACATGGCCGTTTCTTATGCGACGCAGAATCCACGCTCGCTGTTTCTAGGACAGACGCTTCTAGGCGTGTTGGGCGCTGTCATGGATGAATCAACCGACATCGTCGCCAGCCTTGGCGAGATTATTCATCACGATTCTCAATTGACTGGACGGCAGCTATGGGCAAGTGGTCGCGCCATCGGCCAAGAAATCATGGGACCGCTGATCAATGTGCTATTTCTGATTTTCATGGCGGATGCCTTACCCATGACGATTCTTTTCTTACGCAATAACAACGCAATTGCGTATACCTTTGAATATACGCTGTCCCTTGGGGTCCTACAGAGTCTGATTTCCGCCATTGGCATTGTTTTGACCGTTCCGATGGCCGCACTTGCTGCTGACATCTTCTTGATGAAGAAAAGAGGTGCTGATCAATGAGCACGATGGTCGCATTACTCTTAGTTTTACTAGGATTGATGGTCGGCGTTGGCGGTTGGGCCGGCGTTCGTAGTTATTTAAGTATTGTCATTAATTTTTTGCTGATCTTCTTCTTCGCACTGCTGATTAGTTGGGGCGCAAACATCTGGCTCACGGCCGCTTGTTTCATCCCCTTAAAACTATTGACGATCATTTATTTAGGGACTCACAAGACTAAAATTGCTGATAAATCTTTTTTGAGCTCGTTCAGCGTCACGCTGATCATCACAATTTTGATTTTAATCCTCAACTACTTCGCTCACGCGACTGGAGTAGGTGATCAGGCAGGTGAAGATCTAATTGGGCTCTCAGATGCACCGGGCTTGAATTTTGGTGCGATTGGCGTGATCGTCGCAATTTTTAGCACGTTGGGCGCGATCAGTGAGGCTGCAGTCGCCATGAGTGCGGGGCTGCTGGAACTGCGGCAATCAAACACCCAACTTTCGATCAGCGATTATTATCAAAGTGGCTTAAATATTGGTGAAGATATTCTCGGGACAGCCGTAAACACGATTTTGTTTGGATTCTTCGGCAGTTTTTTGGCGCTTTTCATCTGGTATTCACGATTGCACTATACATTTGCACA
Organism: Lapidilactobacillus concavus DSM 17758; assembly: GCF_001435835.1. Classification (GTDB taxonomy): domain Bacteria; phylum Bacillota; class Bacilli; order Lactobacillales; family Lactobacillaceae; genus Lapidilactobacillus; species Lapidilactobacillus concavus. The sequence continues at coordinate 75,380 of NZ_AZFX01000094.1, read as the reverse complement.
AATCATCAACGACAAGTTATTTGTTCAAGAATTTATGATCATGATTTACTCCGTCATTGGCGTGCTATTGGTTATTCCCTTAACGACCTTCATTGTGTCACACATTAAAAAATAAGCTCTTAACTAAAAAATCGAAGTCGTTGTCAAAAGACAACTCACTTCGATTTTTTCGATGCGCTAATTATTTTTCTTTCAGTCGTCCCGCCAAGAGCAGTCCGAATAATGACACCACAAAAAAAGTTAGGAACCCATACGATAACCTGTTATCCGTGCCATAGCGAATCGCACACCTTCAAGTTGTTGTTGATGGGTCACATTTGAGAGGATCAGTGTTGCCACAGTCACGCCTGCTGAACCCAAGATCTGACGAACGGTCGTGATCACTGCTGTCCCATGAGTAATCAACTCATCCGGCAAGGCATTGGCACCCAACGTTACTGCTGGCATCATCACGAAGGCATTTCCGCCCTCAATCAAAGCGGCCAAGATCATCATGAGACCCAAAGAAAGACGAGCGGTAAAGATCATCAGGACCAATTAGCCGACACTAATTAAAGTCATGCCAATCACCATCATGCGTCTAAATCCGAAACGATCTGCTAGTCGTCCGGTAATTGGATTAAAAACACTCAACACGACGGCACCAGGTACCAACGCGAGTCCAGAAAGAAGTGGTGAGATTCCTAACACCTCTTGATAATACAAAGGGAACAAAACAGTCACAACGATTAATGAGAGATATGAAATTGCGGTCAACAACACTGCGAGATCGTAGTTAAACGTCTTAAGCACTCGTAATTCGAGTAGCGGTTGAGCCAGCTTGAATTGGCGAATCACAAAAATCAGCAGTGCCAGCAGACTCATCGTCAATAATCCGATATTGAATTGCCAATGACCCGATTGTCCAATCTGATTAACCACATAGAGCACGCCAATCACCCCTAACGAGCAAATCACCGAGAGCAAATCTACTCGCGAACGCTCGAGGGCCATCACACTTTGAACCGTGAAGAAACTCAACACCAGGACAAGCGAAATAACGACAAGGAAGACAACGAATAAGACGCGCCAAGTGGTGAAGCCCAGAACGATTCCTGAAATAATTGGACCTACCGCTAATGCGGAACCCATGACCAGACCAGCAATGCCCATGACACTGCCACGCTGCGCTTCTGGGGTAATGGTCAACATCACCGACTGATAGGCAGGAAATAGAATTCCCACCGCAATGGCCTCCAACACCCGGCCAATCAACATCAACCCAAAATTAGGTGCAATAAGAATAATCAACGTTCCTAGATCAAAAATAGCGAGAACGCTAATGAATAGCAGCTTGAAGGGGATGTTTTTTAATAGCCAAGGACTAATTGGCATCATCACGCACATCACCAGCATGAATCCTGTCATTAACCATTGAATCGTTGCCGCCGGAAGATGAAAGTAGCTCATCAACGTTGGATAGGCGGTTGAAAGCGACGACTGACTGATCGACATGGTGAAAGTTCCTGCTAACAAAACCGCAATGAACCAGAAATATTGTTTCTTACTTGCTTGCAAAATATTGCCTCCAAATGAATTTACGACACGTAAAAAGCGATTGCGCGTGGGCACAACCGCTCGTTGAGATGACTGGTTTATTTTAAAATGACTCGGATTATCTCACGTCAATTCAGTGATCAGACCATTAGAATTAGTCTTTTTCAATACGGCGCTGTTGCCAATCTGCGACTAATTCTGCACACAATTGATGTGAAAGTAAGCTCGTTTCAGGTGGGACTGGATTAGCCCCTGTTGTCGCAACTGCGTCAACAAATTGATGAATCAAGGGCGCAAAGCCACGTTGTACGAGCATTGGTGTCCAATCCGGCAATCTTGTCACTTGTTCACCCCAACTCGTCCTGACAGCAAGTTGGGTCAAATCGATCAATCGCTTTGTTGCCGTCTGGCATTCGCTCTCACTGGTTTCTGAGTTGGCTCCTGACTGCATATTCATTAAGACATAAACCGTCTGATTGGACGTCTTCATGACCAATCCACAGCTCTGTAAGTTGCCTGCTTGTTCATGCCATTGATATTGACAATCGATGATCTCCGAACGGGTCGCCACGCCCGCCAAGAAGAGCGCGGTATCTACCGCGTGAATAAATAAATCGTAAACAGCAAACTGAACAGGTTGAGGGTCATCTGCTCTATTTTTCTGTACCATAACCACTGCTGGTTGCTTGGGCACGGCAACTGCTGCTTGCAACGGTGCAAAGCGGCGATTAAATCCTGCCGTCAACAGGAGGTTCTTTTGCGAAGCCAACCGATATAATTCCGAGACCTCTGTGAAGTCCTCGCTAATCGGCTTATCGACGTAGACGTGTACCCCCGCTTTTAAAAACTGACGAATCAACGCAGTGTGCGTCGAAGTTGGCGTGTGAATGAATACCGCATCAATTTTTGACGCCAATAAGTCTTGAACGGTATGAACAGCTGACTCAAAGCCAAATTTTTGCTTTAAGTTGGTTAACTTTTGCGGATCACGAGTACACAACACCCAATCCACTTGATCTTGCATCTGAGCCATGACTGGCAAATAAGCCTTCTGCGCGATATTTCCTAGACCGACAACACCAATTCTCAACATAGGTAACTTCCTCTAATTTTTAGGTTTGTTCATCATCTTGTTCAACCCCATTGTGCCAAATATCAAACGTAAATACCAGCCAAACTTCTGAGTATTCCGTTGATTGCCAATCGTCACAGCGCGCAAACAATCAAAAACCGTCTCAGAAGAGGATTGGCTTCAAGAGCATCTCTTGAGCCAGCCACATTTCTGAGACGGTTTTAATCTATCGTATCGAATAAGCTTTGTGCGAGATTCGATTCAATTAATGCTTAGCAGTGTCTTTCTGGTGATCATAAGTCAAATGAATGGCTGCCGGTAAAATAATCGGTAAGATGACCACGAGAATGACTAATCCAATGATCACGCCTAAAGCAACTTGAATCAAGGTCAAGACACCTGAAGGCATTAGGGCTGCAAAAGTTCCACTAAGGATAATTGCGGCGGAAATGACCACTGCACCAATGATACCAGAAGCTTCAATGATTCTTGAACTTGGACTAGCAAGCTGCTCACCTAATTCACGATATTTCATCATGAGGAAGATACTGTAGTCAACACCCAAGGCGAAAATCATGATGAACGTGAAGAATGGCGTATTCCAAGTCAACATCGAATGTCCCAAGAAGGTTGCGCTGATCCAACGCGTCAATGACAATGACGTGAAGTAAGAAAGCAACAAAGTCCCGATGATGAATAATGGTTGTAACAGCGATCTAGTCACGAAAATCAAGGCGATCCCGATACCAACGACCATGATGATCGCCGTTCGGTTAAAGTCAGAACTTGCTAATTCCTGCGTATCTGCAGTCTGAGAAGTTTGACCACCTGTTGCCACTTTTGCATCATTCAAAGGCGTACCTTTGATGTTGTTCTTCGTTTGAGCAGTTAATTGACGAACTTTCTTCATTGCTTTCGTCGAACTTGGATTCTGATCCAAGACAATCGTGAATTTCGTGATCTTCTTGTCTTCAGACATATAGTTCTTGATTGCAGGTGCGAAGGATTTGCCGTGAATCTCGCTCTTAGGAATATAGAAGGATAACCCAGCGGCTGAATCTTGTAACCCAGTCAAATAACTGTTGGCTGTTTTAACACCGTCACCGATTGTAGTTAAACCGTCAGAAGCAGCACCGAGGCCACTTTGCAACTCACTCATTTGTTGAACGGTGCTCTGTAGCGTCGTGTACATTTGTTGCTGACCATCACGAACTTGTGTCAATCCGCTAGTCAAAGTTGGAATCTGACCATTTAATTGCGTCATACCACTGGCTAATTGACCAGCACCACTCTTAAGCGCACCGGAGTTAGCATTCAATTGGCTAGCACCTGCTGCAACTTGGTTAACACCATCGATATACGTGCGCATTCCAGATGATAATTGGTTCAATTGTGACAACATCGTCGACTGACCAATCGTTGCCTCGATGGTCTGTTGGTTCTTGATGTTGACGCCTTGTCCATTAACACCATCGTTCAATTGGGTTGCAACAGAGGCAGCCTGATTTGAAGCAGTCTGTAACTGTGACAAAGCTTGTGTTAATTGAGTCATGGCAGATGACAATTCCTTCAACTTCGAGGCCTGCGCGGTTAAACTCTCGGCCTGGCTCAACAACGAGTTAGCTTGTTGAATCATCTTTTGGACATTTGCAAGTTGTGCATTAATTTTGGTAATCTCCTTGTCTGACGGCATAGCCTTCATCAATTTTTGCATATCACTCAATACTTCTGAATCAATTGTCAATCTTGAGAGATTCTTCGAAAGTGCCTGTAAAGTTTGACCGTTAGCTTGGGCTTTACCAAAAGCAGTTTGCGCTTGCTTGATAATATCTCCAGCTGCAGCCTTTGCATCAGCAGAAGATGATGGATCTTTTGCAATCTTTGTCGCATCAACAATAATCTGTTTATTAGCTTTAGCACTCGCCGTGTCATTATCGCCCACCGATCCTAAAGCTTTCGTCAAATCTTGCTTCATCCCTGCTAAATCACTTGCAGTTTGAAGCAAGTCTTGCAATTTGGGACCGTCTTGTTGTAAGAGCGTCAATAATTGGGACATGTTTTTTAGTTGACCACTCATTCCACTAAGTGAATTGAGCTGTGCTTTCATCTCTGAAGTTGCTTCGGATAAGCTTGAAATCTTGCCCTCCATGGCTGCAAGCTCATTCAAATCAGCAGATTTCGATTTCAAAACCTGATTCAATTGGTTGACGCCATTGTTAATGCCGTTGTTATAGGCTGCTAATCCAGCAACAGCCATTGGCAACTGTTGACTCTGGCTCACTAACGTCTGGATACCAGAGGTGATTTTCCCAGAATTACCCGCTAATTGTGAAGTCCCGTCGTACAATTGGCCAACACCAACAACATACTTATCAAGGCCGTTATTCAGTGTTGCGGCTCCAGAAGCTAATTGAGTGGTTCCTTGTTGTAAGGTCTTCCCGCCTGCGAGCAACTGATTAGTGCCTGCCACTAATCGCTGCACATCGTTCAAGCCACCAGCCATGTCACTAGCTGCAAGTTTCTGATTAGCTTCAGTCAACCCGGAATTAATCGTCTTGATGCCTTTACGCGCATCCTTCATGCCATCAGTGACCGTATTCATTTGATCTTTCACGTAAAGCTTCTTGATTTTGCTACCACCCGGCTCTGTAACCGATGCAACTGTTTGGACTCCATCAACCGCCTGTAGGGCTTGCGTCAATTGATCGATGGCCTTCAGATCGGCTTCATTATCTAAAGTGTGGTTGCTACGAAGATAAATAGTCGTTTGCTCTGCGGTCCCTTTCGAGAAGTGTTTCTCAACGACTTCGAACCCACGTTTTGCGGCGACATCATCGCCTAATTCTTGTAAGTTGTCATAATTCAAACTGTTGTTATACGTGATAACAAAAGGCACCGTTACGACTAGTGCAATTGCCAACGCAATTAAGGGATGTAACACGCTTTGAGTAGCCAAGCCATGCCACATCTTGCTTGATGAGTGGCCGTCAAAGTTCTTGGATGGCCAGAACATTTTTTTACCCATTAAACTCATGAAAAATGGGTTCAAGGTCAATAGAACGGCAAGGAGTACAATAACGCCGACGGCAACACCGACAGCTGAACGATAAATAGAGAACTTTGCCAAGCCTAGAACAGTGAACCCAATGAGAATCGAGGAGCCCGAATAAAGAATTGTCTTCCCAGCTTTATGTTGTGCACGCCGCGTTGCTTCCCAATTCGAGAGGCCTTGACTCAGTTCCTCTTTGAATTGATCATAGAGCAGAATGTTGTAGTCCGTCCCAATCCCGAACAGAACCACAACCATAAACACTTGCGTAAAGTTAGAAAATGGAAAACTAAATTTATCGACTAAATTAGTCACGATACTCAATGAGGTGATCAGTGAAACACCGACGGTCAGTAATGAGATCACCGGCACGATTGGCGAACGGAAAACAATGATCAACACGATGAAGATGAAGACTGCCGCAATCACTTCTGTTTTCTGGATCCCACGCTGTGTCTTCAAGTCGAATTCATTGTTTAAAATATCTGCACCGGTCACATAAGTTTTGACACCCGGTGTTTTAACAGCTTTCATGAGTTCGTCGTTGACCTTCGTGACGGAACCATCATCATGATCCTTGTCAACCAACAATTGAACCAATTGTGTTGACTTATCTTTTGAAATCAACTGTGCTTTCGTTTCGGCATTGTCATTCGGTGCCAGCACAGATTTGATCCCGTATTTCTTTTTATATGCACGTAGATCATGAATTGTTTGCTCGATCCGCGCTTTTTGCGTTGCAGATAGCTTCTTGTCACCATTATTAAAAATTGCAACAATCTGTCGTGTATTTCCTTGTCCACGACCCCAATCATCTTGGAATAGATCGGCCATTTTACTTTGAACGTTATCTGGTAATTCCGTTTGGCCTTTATCATGAACCAGCTCAGTGATGTTTGGTAACATAACGATAGCCACGATTACAGCGATGAGCCAGCCAATCAACGCGCCAAAATGATTTTTGAAAAATTTCTGCATAACTTAATTTCTCCCTTAATCCTAAAATCGATTCCCTTTTAAAATGATTCAGACAAAGGCATCCGTTGTGATTTCTAAAACGCGACGAAAGCTCTCGTTCGTGTGTGGCACGTCATAAGTTTCAAAAAGGCCCATTGATTCGACCAAGGTAAAGCCAAGCACTTGACTAATGAAGGCCTGTAGAAACGCCACGCGATCAATCTTAATATTCTTCTGACCATCGATGATCTGCGAGATGATCTGCAGAACTTGCTCCATCGCCTTCACGAAATCAGAATCACGTGGATAATTCGGTATGGTATGAATCGTTCTGACGAGCTTGCCTTGTTTCAAGAAAAATTGATGCGCAATTTCACCATATTTCAACAAAGCCTCACGTCCGGAAAGTCCAATCAAGCCTGTGGTTAACTCTTCATATAAGGCATGCATCAGATCTGCGCCTAAATATTCGAGCAGCTCATCGGAATTGTGAAAGTAATTATAGACGGACTGTGATTTAATGCCTAACTTTTTTGCAAGATTACCAAATGTTAAAGCCGGCATTCCTGAAGCCTTTACGATCTCTCGAGCAGCATCAGCAACCTTGTTCTTGTCCAGGACACGTCGTTGAGTCATGAGTTTGACCTCCTTCACTAATTTACATTTACAAATAATATACCTACGATTAGAAGTTGTCAATCTACAAATTGTAGTTTGTTGAAAAATATTGAAATTATTTGTTTAACTTTGAAAACAGCACAAGTATGACCCTATTTACTTACTTTAAATTAATGATGTATACTTAGAACAGTTTTCAAAACGAAAGGAGCACTGACGTTCATGAATTCAGCCATCGAACATCAATTACATCACCGCACCATTCGTGCCTTTACCGCTCAAGAAATTCCCGCGACAACTATCGACACGTTAATTGACGTGGCAAGACACACCGCGACCTCCGAATTTCTGCAAGCTTTTAGTGTCATCAGCGTCACTGATCCCCAGTTAAAAAAAGCGATTGCCGCAATTTCTAAGCAAACTTACGTCGGCGACAATGGCCATCTTTTTATTTTCGTGGCGGACCAACATCGTAACGCTCAGATTGGTCACGAAATGGGACAAGACGAAAACAAAGTCGGCGGCACTAACAAGTTTCTCGCGGCTGCCTCCGATGCTATCTTAGCCTTGCAAAATACCGTCGTTGCCGCCGAAAGTATGGGACTGGGCACGGTCGTTCTCGGTAGCATTCTGAACGATGCCGGTCAGCTAATCGACTTGCTACATTTACCACAACTAACCTTCCCAATACTGGGTTTAGCCATAGGTTATCCCGATCAGGAACCGCAATATAAACCACGATTACCGAAAAAGTTCATGCATTTTGAAAATAGCTATCAGCTTTCGACACCTCTGATTCCGCAATTAAAGGCCTATGACGCCGAAGTCCACGAATATTACGATCTGCGCGAAGCAAACCGACGTGTTGATACGTTTACGAACCAAGTCAACCGCAGTCTGCTCAATGTTCCTGAGAAGCGTCATGAACTCTTACAGCTCCTTCATCAACAAGGTTTTCTGTTAGAATAAAAAAGCTTTTCACTCAGACATGATTAACTCATATCTGCCGTGAAAAGCTATTTTTATGTCGCAAATCTGTGTTCGCTCAACTCGATTAGTTGAATTGCGTCGTGCTATGACCCATTTGATCAGTTAAATAAATTAATTCAGAAATTTCAGGCGTCTCAAAAACCGTCAAAAAATCAGACATTCCTCCGCCCAATTGAACCTCCCGTAACTTCTTCCGTGGCATCCAGTAAACTTCACCCTCACGACTTGCTTTTAACTCCCCCTTGAAAGTTTGTGTGCGATAGAAATAGATCACACGGCGAAAGTCCACGTCTTCTGCACTCTGATCAAGGTATTGGCACAGACCGACGAGTTGAAGCTTGGCAATTTCTAAACCAGTCTCCTCACGAGCCTCCCGAACCGCAGACGCCACGAACGACTCATTAGGTTCCACGTGTCCGCCCGGAAACGTAATTCCCGGCCAATCTGGCTTACGTCGATTCTCAACCAGTACTTGATCACCATCTTCAATCATAACCATATTCAAAAATAATGCTTTCTCAGGAAAATGCTTTGCCATTTCGTCACCTCCAACAACCAGTTATTCTTAGATCTTCTTTAAAAGATAGTTTAACGTTTTTTAATTCGAAAGAATAGTCGCCCTAAAGTCAAAAATAAAATTATTTCTAATTTCACAGGCCGTTTTCGCTTGTAAAAACATCCTAAGTCGCCTATGATTAAGTTATCTTGAAACCGCTATCAACAAATCGGTTTTATGGATTGAAAAGTAATTAATCTACCCTTAAAAGGAGATCGATGAATGATGAAAATTGGAATTATAGGTGCAACTGGACATGTTGGTTCATTCTTGACGGAAGAGGCGTTGCGTCGCGGGCACGAAGTTGTTGGCATCGTGCGGAATGCGCCAAAAACAATCGTCGAAGACAATCTGACTTTTCTCCATAGCGACCTGTTCAACTTGACCAATGAGAATATCAAAGACTTCGATGTTTTGATCAGCGCCTACAATGCACCTGAAGGCGAAGAAATCCAGCATCTCGCAGCCATGAAGCATTTAGTTGAGATTTTAGCAGGCACCGATGTTCGTTTACTGGTGGTTGGTGGAGCGGGCAGTCTTTATGTCGATGCAAATTTGACCAAGCATCTATACGATACAGATGCTTTCCCAGATGCCTTCAAACCAACCTCGATCAATATGGGTAAAGCCTTCGACTATCTTCAGGCGTCCAAAGATGTTCGCTGGACTTATTTAAGTCCTTCTGCGGATTTTCTCGTCAATGGTGCTCGAACTGGTAAGTACAAGGTCGGTCAGGAACAGCTTTTGATCGATAAATATGGTAAGAGTGAAATTAGCATGGCGGATTATGCGATTGCCATGTTAGATGAGATTGAAGCGCCAGAACATCAACAACAACGCTACACAGTTTGCTCAATCTAACTGAATCTATTTCTTCATACGTATAGACGAGTTGAACCAATTGTTTGAATTGGCACAGCTCGTCTATTTGTCTACACCAAGCACTGCAACTCAACTTGGGTGTGCCATCAAATTTTCTTCATGAATTCGTCGAGGATTACTCGATTTTGTGGCAAATTTATTTCATAGTCAGACCTTATAATGTAAATATAGAAAGTTGAGGTTGCAATCGACGACTTACCCGGTCATTGACTGTTGCACTTCAAATTAGCTTTCTATCTCCCAATAAGCTCAATTACGTTAATTTTTTTCTTTTTTATTCCTCCCTTTTAAAATTTTGATTGAAGTGCCCGCTTTGATCATTGTTTGTACTTCCTCCAAAACACCAGGTTGCCCGCCTGGTGTTTTTTTTCGTGTCTTAAGAACACGCACGTCAACTGCAACTTATTCAGGGCCAATGAGTTGCCATGATTTTACAAACAGTAAGTAAACAGGTAAAATTTTAGGGAACGCACTATCAATAAGTTAGCTATTCGCCTCGCTTTTTCAAAGGTCGATTACTTTTTTAGAATTATTCATTCAGATTAAAATTTTAAACCATCATATTTCAAGTCAGGAAGTGGCATCTATGGGGAAATATATTCTCAAACGTGTGGGGTATATGATTCTCACACTGTTCATTATCGCGACGGCGACATTCTTCTTAATGAAGCTGATGCCCGGTTCACCTTATGCCAATCAGGCGAAGATGACGACTGAACAAATTAATATCATGAATCATCAATATGGCTTGGATAAGCCAACCTTTCAACAGTACCTCATCTACCTTGGGGGCTTATTACATGGCGATCTAGGCACATCATTTCAGTTCAACAATCAACCTGTCTCTTATTTAATTGCGAGTCGAATCGGGCCTTCGATGCAGATTGGCTTGCAAGCAATCATTCTAGGTACCTTATTGGGAATTTTATTGGGTGCCATTGCCGCAATTCGCAAAAACTCGTGGGTAGATACGGTTGCCACATTCTTTGCCATTATTGGTCGTTCAATCCCCAACTTTGTTTTTGCCGTCCTGCTTCAATTCTTCTTGGCCTTTAAATTACATCTATTCCCAATTGCATTGTGGGAAGGATTTACCTCGAGTATTCTGCCAACAATTGCTCTGGCGATGGCGCCACTCGCAACGACCGCACGTTTCATGCGCACCGAAATGGTCGACGTCCTAAACTCTGATTACATCGAATTAGCACGTGCAAAAGGTAATACCCCTTGGCAAACCGTCGCTAAACACGCTTTGCGTAACTCTTTGATTCCCGTCGTCACGATTATCGGGCCAATGGCGGTCGATTTGATGGTGGGATCAATGGTGGTCGAAAACATTTTTTCAATTCCTGGAATCGGTGATCAGTTCGTTAAGTCAATTACAACCAACGATTATTCGACTATCATGGGATTAACAATGCTTTATTCAACTATGTTAGTCGTTGTTATTTTAATCGTGGATATTCTATATGGCTTGATTGATCCGCGAATCAGACTTAGTGGAAGCGAGGGGTCACAATCATGAGCGAACAAGCAGATAAATTAGAGCTCACACCAGATTCATTTAAACGTGTTGGCGCCAACGATACCGATGCACAAGAGAAGATTTCTGCGCCATCATTAACCTTCTTTCAAGATGCCATTCGACGTCTGAAACAAAATAAAGCCGCCATTATTTCTTTCTGGTTATTGGCAATCATTATTTTAATTTCAATCGTTTCAATTTGGTGGACACCTAGCGATCCCAACGCGCAACATGTTGCCTACGCAAATTTGCCGCCAAAGATTGGCAATGGTATTCCCGGTTTCACAGGTCAGGCCAATGTCGGTGGTCAACTTGTTGACAAGTATGCACAGGCCAATGTTCCCAAGGGAACGTATTACATTCTCGGAACCGATTACTTAGGGCGTGATTTATTTTCACGCTTGATGAAAGGTATCGCGCTGTCACTTTTGATTGGCATGCTCGCAACGCTCTTTGATCTCATGATCGGCGTGCCCTATGGTATTATTTCTGGCTGGCGTGGGGGTCACACTGATACGATCATGCAACGTATCATCGAAATTATTTCTTCGATCCCGAATCTTGTCGTTGTCATTTTGATGTTGTTGCTGTTCACGCCAGGGCTTGGGTCCATCGTCGTCGCAATGGGGATCACCGGTTGGATCACGATGGCTCGTTTAATTCGAGCAGAAACGCTGACGTTGAAAACGCAGGAATATGTTCTAGCGGCGCGCACAATTGGTGAGTCCCCCTTCAAAATTGCAACTAAACACCTGATACCAAACCTTTCCTCAACAATTATTATCCAGACGATGTTTTCGATCCCGACTGCCATTTTCTTCGAGGCCTTTCTAAGCTTTATTGGGATTGGTATTCCAGCACCCAACGCGTCTTTGGGGACGCTACTTTCCGATGGACAAAAAACATTCCGTTTCTTACCTTATCAGATGTGGTACCCCGCTGCCGCAATCAGCATCATCATGATTGCCTTCAATTTACTTGCGGATGGCTTACGTGACGCTTTTGATCCAAAGACTAACAACTGACGAAAGGAGTAGACACACCGATGGAAAAAATTCTAGACGTTAAAAATTTACAGATCAATTTTGCCACGTTTGCTGGCCAAGTCCAGGCTATTCGCGATGTCAGCTTTCACCTGAATAAAGGCGAAACACTCGCGATCGTCGGTGAATCCGGTTCAGGTAAATCCGTGACTGTCCGCAGTATCATGGGTCTACTCGCCAATAATGCGCATATCGTTGGTGGCGAAATTGATTTTAAAGATCAAGATATCTTGAGCATGACTGATCGTCAAATTGAAAATCTTCGTGGAAATGATATTTCGATGATCTTCCAAGATCCGATGACTTCCCTCGATCCCACGATGCCGATTGGTAAACAAGTCGCCGAACCACTTTTGATTCATGGTCAGATGAACAAGGCAGCCGCCATGGCAAGAGCGGAAGAAGTGCTCGAGCTGGTCGGAATCACCAATGCTAAAAATCGAATGAAGGACTACCCTCATCAGTTTTCCGGTGGACAACGTCAACGAGTCGTCATTGCCATGGCAATCGTCAATTATCCAGAAATCCTGATTGCGGATGAACCAACAACTGCGCTCGATGTGACGATTCAAGCGCAAATCATTGATTTGATGAAAGATCTTCAGCGTAAAATCGACACCTCCATTATTTTTATCACTCATGATCTAGGTGTGGTTGCTGGAATTGCCGATCGTGTCGCCGTGATGTATGCGGGCAAAATTGTCGAATACGGAACGGTCGACGAAATTTTCTACGATCCCAAGCATCCCTATACTTGGGGACTGCTGAACTCAATGCCAACACTTGATACCCATTCTGAAAAACTGTACGCTATTCCCGGCACACCCCCAAATTTATTAGATCCGCCAGACGGTGATGCCTTTGCCCCACGTAACCCTTATGCGCTAGCCATCGATCATGAAGCTATGCCACCTTTCTTCAAGGTGACAAACACCCATTACGCGGCAACTTGGTTACTACATCCAGATGCACCGAGTATTGAACCACCTGCTGCAATACAACAGCGCCAACAGCTTTATCGTGATTTGATTGCGAGTGGTCAAATTGGCACGTTTCCACAGAAGGAGACCGATAAAAATGTCAGCAACTAATTCGGATCGTCCTCGCAAAAAACTTGTTCAAGTTCAACACCTCAAACAATACTTCAATCCTGGCAAACCTAACGAAGTGAAAGCCATCGATGATATCAGCTTCGATATCTATGAGGGTGAGACATTTGGGCTGGTGGGTGAATCCGGATCTGGTAAGAGTACCACCGGACGTAGCATCATTCGGCTGTACAATCCCACCAGCGGCAAAATTTTGTTCGATGGTCAAGACATCAGTCGTATCAAACATCGGGATATGCTGGAATTTCGTCGTGAAATGCAGATGATTTTCCAAGATCCGTATGCATCCTTGAATCCACGGATGAAAGTGAAAGATATCATCGCAGAAGGCTTAGACGTCCATCACCTTGTCAAGAACGACCAGGAACGCGATGCCCGTGTGAACGAACTTTTAAATTTAGTCGGACTCAGTCGTGATCATGCGACTCGTTACCCGCACGAATTTTCTGGTGGACAACGCCAGCGTATTGGGATTGCACGCGCACTGGCTGTTCAGCCTCGCTTCATTATCGCCGATGAGCCTATTTCTGCATTAGATGTTTCCATTCAAGCCCAAGTGGTCAACTTACTTCGAGAAATCCAACAAGAGCAAAACCTGACGTATTTATTCATTGCGCACGATTTATCGATGGTTAAATATATCTCTGATCGAATTGCAGTGATGCATAATGGCCGCTTAATGGAACTGGCAGCCGCGGATGAAGTTTACAATCATCCCCTCCATCCCTACACAAAAAGTTTGCTCTCTGCGGTTCCTAGACCCGATCCAATGTACGAACGCAGTCGACACCGAACCGACTATGATGACAGCATCGAGTTCGACAACCACCCCCGGACACTACAAGAAATTGTCCCTGGACACTTCGTCTTTGCGGCTGCAGATGAGCTTGCGGATTATCAAGCCACAGCTGAAAAATATTTACATGAAGCTTCTGCACTCGGTAAGTCACCGCTGAATGCCTAAAAAGTTCCTCCGAAATGAAATTATAATTTCATTTCGGAGGAACTTTTTTGATAGGCTTCAAAATTTAGATTTTTCCCGTCGGCGCCCCACCATTCAGGTCATCACTCAGTCGCAAATAATGCAGCACTACCCTCTGGAACGCGGACAAGATCATCCGCAACTAATCGTTCTGCAATCTGAACAGAATTCCACGCAGCGCCCTTCAACAGATTGTCTGCAACAATCCACAAATTGTATGCCCCCGGCGTTTCTAAATCAGGGCGGACGCGACCAACAAAGGTTTCACGGCGTCCCTCCGCCGTTTTAGGTTGTGGATATAATTGACTAGCCGGATCATCGACCACGACGAGTCCAGGGAACGCAGCCATCGACTGATGCAACTGAGCAATGGTCGGCTTTTGTTGATCCGCAACTTCAAACCAAACCGATTCCCCATGCCCGACAGATACGGGAACACGTACACACGTCGCCGTTACTTTTATCTCGGGCGAATTCTTATCTCCAAGCATAATTTTCTTCGTTTCATGGATCATTTTCCATTCTTCGTGTGTGTAACCATCCGCTTCGAAGACATCAATTTGTGGTAATAAGTTAAACGCCAGTTGATAATGATGTGTGTCGCCTTTAACTGGCAAAATTGCTGGCGTGACCTTTTCTGAATCGCGATTTAAATAAGCTTGTGATTCAGTTTCGAGTTCATCAATTGCAGACTGACCTGCACCGCCAGCTGCTTGATAGGTCGAAACAATGACGCGCGTGAGTCCATATTTTTGGCGCACCGGTTCGAGTGCCATGACCATTTGGATCGTCGAACAATTTGGATTCGCGATAATCCCGTGGTGCCACGCAAGATCTTTTTCATTCACTTCGGGAACGACCAGCGGTACTTGGTCATTCATCCGAAAATAAGACGTGTTGTCAACACAGACGGCCCCGCGTTTAACGGCTTCTGGCAATAGACGCGCTGAATTCGAACCACCCGCTGAGGCCAGCACCAGATCGATACCATCGAATGACTCTGGTCGAGCTTCTTCGACAACGATGGACTTGCCATTAAAGCTCAATGTCTTACCAGCTGAGCGTGCTGAAGCCAGTAAACGGATCTCACCGACTGGAATCGTAGATTGTTCAAGTTGTTGGATCATGCGTGTTCCAACCGCACCCGTAGCACCTAAAATTGCGACACGATATTTTTCTTTTCCCATTTTAAATTCCCTCTGCTTGTTTAGCTTTCGCGGAGACATACTGCTGAATTCGACGACCAGCTTCTTGAAGATTTTCGGTCGAAGCAGCATAAGAAAGGCGAACGTAACCTTCACCACCTGACCCAAAAACAGAGCCAGGTGTCACACCAACTTTGGCGCTCCTCGCGAGATCATACGAGAATTCAACATCATTTTGAGTCAACGTTGCCGGAATCTTTGCAAAAATATAAAAGGCCCCTGCAGGTTTTGGTGCGGTAAAGCCTGATTGTGTCAAAGCCGCCATGATGAGTTGTTGCCGTTGTAAATAAGTTTCGCGCATTTCTGTTGTCGCGATTTCACCGTGCGCTACGGCTTCAGTTGCAGCCATCATCATCGGCGAGGCCGCCGTGGTGACTAAAAATTGATGCATCTTGCCCACCATTGCAATCAATTGACGCGGTCCCGCGAGATAACCGATTCGGTAACCTGTCATCGCTTGAGACTTAGAAAAACCACTGATCAACACCGTCTGTTCTGGTAACAATTTTCCCAAACTTAGATGTGATTCCTGATAGGTCAATTCTGCATAAATTTCGTCTGAAATAACGACCAAATCAGTCTGACGAATCACTGCTGCCAATTGCTCGAGTTGTTCATGAGTATAAGTCGCACCAGTTGGGTTATTCGGGTAGTTCAAGACGATTCCCTTGATCTCGGGATGCTGGGTCAAGACTGCAGTTAATTTCTCTGCGGTCAATAAAAAGGCTGGCGCGGTATTCACTTCGATCACTTGAATGCCATTTACCTGTGCTACGGTCTCGTATAAAGGAAAGGCCGGTGTGGGTACAAGGATGGTCTCACCGGGATTAAAAAGGGCAGAAATCGCCGCATAAATACCTTCAGTGGCACCGACTGTCACAACAACTTCATGTTCGGGATCATAATGTGCTTCATATCTGCGATCAAGATATTGACTAATCTCTTGGCGGAGTGCGATGAACCCGAACGATGGTGCATAATGCGAGTAATTTTCGTCGATGGCCTTTTTTGTCGCCTGTTTGACTTGATCTGATACAGGAAAGTCCGGCTCCCCCAACGTCAACTTAATCAGTCCAGGGATCGTCGTAATTTCATTGTCAAATTCACGAATCGCGGAAGGTGGCACTGTTGCTAGTCGGCGATTACCCAAATCCATTAAACTCTTTTTTAATTCTGGCATGAAAAGATCCTTTCTTAATACAACCAAAATTCATTTACAGCAAGGCGTCTAATCCAACCGTTAAGCCTTCAGGTAATGTTCTAATTTGGCGTACCGCCAAGAGAACGCCAGGCATGAACGAAGAGCGATCAAACGAGACTTGTTTGATACTCAGACTCTCGCCCTGACCACCAAACAAAACTTCCTCTTGGGCGACATAGCCAGGTAAACGCAAAGCGTGCACAGGGACATCATCCACCCATTCACCACGTGCGGGTTGACTGGTTTCTTCTGGGGCGATTGGTGATTTTTGACGAGCAGCGCTAATCAATTGTGCGGTCGCTCTCGCCGTACCCGAAGGCGAATCGACTTTGTCGGCATGGTGTGCCTCGACCACCTCTGCGTCCGGAAAATATTGTGCAGCCTTTTCAGCAAATTGCATTAACAGCACGGCTGAAATCGCGAAATTCGGTACAATCAATAAGCGCTGGTGATGTGCCACCGCTAATTGACCCAACGCCTTAAAGTCAGCTTGATCTAAACCACTCGTGCCAATAATCACGTTGAAATCATGCTGCAATGCCCATTCAGCGTTCACTTTTGCGACCGATGCAATCGTAAAGTCGACCCAGACATCGGCTTGAACATTAATGTCCTCAACTTTTTGAAAAACTGGAAGCTGACTGGCCAGATTCGTCTGACGATCCAGCCCACCGACAACTTTCAAGTCATCAGTTGCATCGATGGCGGCTTGGACGCGCCGACCCATACTTCCATGAATACCACCAATAAAGACGTTTGCCATGACTACTCCGCCTCCAAAATCGTATTGACTTCTGCTGCCTCATTCTTAGTTAGGGGAATCATTGGCAAACGCAGATTATTTCTGATCTCACCGCGTGCTGCGAGAACCATTTTAACTGGTGCTGGTGAAGGAAATGCGAAGAAAGCATCCATACGTGGTGCTAGCCGTGCCATTTTCTCATCCGCAAGCTGGTCTTCGCCGTGCTCAGCAGCTGTGATCATGTCGTGCATTTCGTTGCCATACACGTGTGAAGCGACCGAGATAACGCCGCGCGCACCCACTCGGAGCGCCGCTAACGTCTGCGTGTCTTCGCCGGTATAAACAGCGAAATCCGGATCCGTATGCTCAACTAAATACTGCAGATCACTAACCGTGGTGCATTGCTTAACCCCTTGAATATTGGGATGTTTAGCTAACTCGATCAACGTTTCATTGTCTAGCCTCACAACAGTTCGTCCAGGGATGTTGTATAGCATAACGGGAACGGCCGAGGCTTCAGCAATGGCAATAAAATGAGCCTTCATGCCTGCTTGACTCGGCTTACTGTAATAAGGATTAACGGCGAGGACTGCAGTGATGCCAGCAATCGCACTCACTTCTCTGGCTAAATTAACTGACTCCGCCGTATTATTATTACCCACATTCGCAACCACAACCGCACGATTGCCGACATAGGTTGTGAAGTGGTTAAACAATTCAATTTTTTCATCATGAGTCAAAGTTGGTGACTCACCCGTGGTGGCACCGATGACGAAACCATCACTATGCTCTTGGATCAGGCGATCAGTCAGGGCATCAAGTGCTAAGTAGTCAATCTCATTTTTATCTGTAAATGGTGTAATTAAGGCGGTTAAAATTCTTTGATTCTCTAACACAGAATCACTCCTCTATTCATGTTGATGATTAATCGATGGACATCCGATGTTCCAGATAACGTACAAAGGCTGCTACCCCGGGCTGTAATGCTTGTTCATCGGGATTTAGTTGTGCGCTGTGCAACGTATGTTTCGGATCATTAACGCCAAGCCAGACCATTGTACCTGGAAACTTCTGCGTCAAAAAGCCGAAGTCTTCGCCGGTCATTGCCGGTTCAGCAAGGGCAAAATCAATGGTGGGGTCTTTCGTCATAAAACTGATTAAATCGGTAGTCAGTGCAGCCGCATTTTCTACCGGCATATAGCCACCCTGAATCAATTTCAAGTCAGCTTTTATGCCATAAGTCTGTGCGACGCCTTCTGCAATTTCGCGAACACGTTGCTGCATCATCAGAATATCCGATTGACGAAAGGCTCGAATCGTTCCGGCTAGTTTTGCCTCGCCAGCAATCACATTCATCACTTCGCCCGCATGCAAACTCCCAATCGTCACAACACCACCGCGAACAGGATCCACGTTCCGTGAAACAACCGTCTGCACCTGCATCACAAACGCACTTGCTGCAACCAGCGCATCTTGTGCCAGCTGTGGATAAGCTGCATGGCCGCTTTGGCCTGTAAACGTCAGATGAATCTCAGTCGTCCCGGCAAAGAGTGTTCCCATTCGTGTGGCGATTTGTCCAGCCGGACGTGCGGGATCATCATGAAGTGCAAAGAATTCATCCGGGCGCCACTCTCCTTCAAACGCGCCGGCCTGATAGACGCGATAGCCGCCATAATCCGCTTCTTCCGCAGGTTGAAAGAAAAAAATCAAATTGTCTTTTGGCGGGTGGTTAATAAAGTGTCGTAGAATGCCCAGTGCGACCGTCATATGAACATCATGCCCACACGCGTGCATTTGTCCGGGTAACGTGGACTGAAATGGCAGCCCTGTCTCTTCAGTGATAGGTAACGCGTCTATATCTGTCCGGTAACCAATCGTACGTTGGGGATCCGTCCCCTGTAGGCGTACCAATATCGCCGTCGGGACTTCAGGAATCATCTTGATCATCATTCGCTCGGTTTGCCAAGCCGTCAGTACCTGCAACAGATACGTATGAGTTAGAGTTTCATGCAGGGCCAATTCAGGAATCGCGTGTAAGTCACGTCGAATCTTGATCAATTCATCTGTCTTTAAATCATGGCTAAAATCAGTCAACTCATGACTTCCCTTCAATACCTTTGAACGTCTCAATCAAAAATCAGAAACATTGTGGATGGTGATTTCTCAGGACTATAATTGACGCAAGGCATCGATCAAGCCTGTTTTGTGCCATGTCTTTTCATCTTTCATCTTGATGATCTTAGCTGGGACACCCGCAACGACTGCATTATCTGGCACGTCATTCACCACGATGGCACCTGCTGCCACGACAGCACCCTTGCCAACGTGCACGCCTTCCAGCACAACGGCGTTCGCGCCAACAAGGACGTCGTCTTCAATGATGACCGGTGTTGCGGAGGCAGGCTCAACAACGCCAGCCAGAACAGCACCAGCACCAATATGGCAGTGCTGTCCAACCGTTGCTCGTCCACCGAGCACTGCGCCCATGTCGATCATTGTCCCTTTGCCAATCACTGCACCAATGTTAATGACAGCTCCCATCATGATTACGGCGTTGTCATCAATCGTCACATGTTCGCGGATAATCGCACCGGGTTCAATTCTGGCATTGATTGATTGGATATCTAAGAGTGGCACACCCGTATTACGACCGGTAACTTCGCAATGAATTTTTGTGATCACTGTTTGGTTCTCGGCGAGCCATGGCTGAATCGTACCGGCATCGCCGAATAACTGACCAGTTTTGACGTCTAAGAAACTCTCGATTGTTTCAGGCACTGGTGTTAATCGCGCAACCTCCCCCGCAAAAATCACGTGCATTGGTGTTTTTTTAGGTGAATTAGCAATGTATTCAATAATTTGTTCGGGCTGAAATTTCTGTGCCATCTCGTCATTCCTCCGTAAATTTTTAGTTTAAAAAAAGTATAGTCTGTTCCCTCGCCATTCGCAAACTAAGGGCGTTTGAGCCTCAATATTTCTTGCTTTAATTGTTCAATCTTAGTTTACCAAAACGGTGTGAAGAAAGAATGACGATGACCCAGTTAATTCACACAAAATCCACAAAATTATTTCTTGAATTGTTCATCTTTTTTCGCTAGCATGAAGTCAATTAGGCAATGTGAATTGGTTACATGGTTTTTGCTTCGTCAAATTCATTACAACCGCCACAGCCGTTCCACACGCAGAAAGTTAGGTAATCAACATGAAAGTGATCAAATTCGGCGGGACTTCTCTCGCAACTGGTGCACAAGTTCAACGCGCCATCGCCATTGTCACGGCAGACGCTGACCGCCGCGTCATGGTCGTTTCTGCCCCAGGTAAACGCCAATCTGATGACGTTAAAGTCACCGATCTTCTCCAGCAGCTCGCTGATCGCGTCGTTGATGGCCTCAGTACCCAGCCAATTGCAGCCCAAATTATTGCGCGTTATCAAGAAATTGCGACCTATTTTGGCTTACCTGCAGAAACCGTCGACTATCTCCAAAAACATCTCGACCTAATTATTCAGCGAGTTTATCCTGATATTCATTATTTATACGCCGCACTGATGGCACAGGGTGAATTCATGAATGCCAAACTAATCTCAGCAGTGATGCAGCATTTAGGCTTACCCGCTCGATTCGTGAGCCCGCGTGACCTTGGATTGATCGTCGATGGCCAACCCCAGGCTGTTCGTATCCGCGAAGAAAGTTATGCCCACATCGCTGATTTTCAACTTACACCTGACGAAATCATCATTGTTCCTGGCTTTTTTGCTTACGACCAGCAAGGCCAGATCACAACATTTGCCCGGGGTGGTTCCGATATCACCGGGTCAATTCTAGCTCGTGGCTTCCACGCTGATCTCTACGAAAACTTTACTGACGTTTCTTGTGTGTATGCCGTGGATCCTAAAATTGTTGCTCATCCTCGTGCAATTAATACACTCACTTACCGAGAAATGCGCGAACTTGCTTATTCTGGCTTCTCCGTTTTCAACCACGAAGCCATCTTGCCGGTTATCGACGTTGGCATTCAAGTCAATATCAAGAACACCAACGACCCGACGGCACCTGGCACGCTGATCGTGCCCGATAAAGATATCAATCATCATCACCGCATTACTGGGATTGCCTTGAACAAAAATTATATCGGTCTTTATCTACATCGTTACTTGATGAACACCGAAGTTGGTTTTACCTTTCGGCTCCTAAAAATTCTGCGTAAATACTCAATCAGCTATGAATATCTGCCTTCTGGCATTGATGACCTCACAATTGTCATCAATAAGGATCAATTACCCGGACATCTTAAAGAACGCCTCTTAACTGATCTCAAAGCTGAGGTTCACCCAGATCAACTTCGCTGGTTCGATGATTTCGCGGTGTTAATGATTGTCGGTGAGGGACTCTACTTACACGCAGATCTCTTGGCAATAATCATGACCAAGTTCTCCGAAAAAAACATCATTCCTTTAATGATCAACCAAGGCGCCTCGAGAATCAGTTTAATGATCGGTGTTCACGCAGAACAGGCAGAAGAAGCCGTTCGAGCAATCTACACGCTCAGCGAACAGCATCAAGACGTCACCACCAAAGATTGACCTCACTTCAAACGAGTACAAAAAAACGACAATGACTTGTCGTTTTATTTTTTGCTTTAATTTTTTGCTTGCCATTCATTGAGTGAATGAGCTGCCAATAATAAACTGATCACGGCGTCCTTTGAAAGATGACTCTTGATAAATTCTGAACCACTGATGGCGACAACAGCGCCAACCACTTCTAACCCGTAAGTAATCAAATTGAGATCTTGGCGTGCGGAATAACCGCCAGTGAAGTTATCTTCGTGATTATAGGCAAAGTTGAGATTATTCTCAGTCAGTGAACCATCTACATGATTGATCAAAATGCGATCCTGCAGGTGACTCATGGGTTCATCCTCACCTTGCAGCGTTAACTTATGGTCAGAAACTGTTCGGTAATAATCATCCTGACTCATCGTGAGATAATCGTTCACAGGACGATCAAGAATTCCAAGTTGTTGAACTAGATCAAATAGTTTTTGAGCATCAAATGCGATTCGGCGTGCAATAATATCGCTGCTATTTTGCTCTAACCAATCTGCATATTGCTTAATGACATCGCGTTCCATGAATGTCCTCCTCGTTGTTTCTCTTTCATTTTACAAGCCTCTGGTTCAGTAAACAAGCTCTTTCGACAAATTGATTCGCAGCCATTAACGCTTATTCACTCAAATCAAGGTATGATCATCACCCATATAATGATGATCAAAAGTCACTTCAGCGGTGACATCACCCAAGATTTGACGTAGGTCATGATTAATGGAAACCAATAATTCATCGTCGCTGGTCGTAATTTCTTCAGGCACAACGACATCAAACTGAATCAGCTCATCTTCATTTGCTAATTCCTCAACGTGAAAATCGTGCGTCGTCAAGCCGAGATCATAATGTTTCACAACGGCTTGTACGGCCTCATAAATCTTTGCATATTTTCTATTATTAATATCAATCGGATCCAAGTGGCACACTAAATGGATTCGTAATTGATGCCAAAAATCGTGCTCGATTCGGTCTGTCACTTGATGCGCGCGATCGAGTGACCAACTGCTGTCCAACTCAATATGGACGGACGCAAAAATCGTATTGGGACCATACTGATGAATCAGCAAATCATGATAACCCAAAATATCATCATAATTAACCAGTTGATGCGTCATGTTTTCAACCAGTTGTTTGGACGGCTGATGACCTAGTAACTCACTAATAAAAGTACGAATCAGACTCACCGCACTGAATAGAATATAAATTGCAACGCCTAGACCGACCCAACCATCCAATTGCCAACCTGTTTGCGCTTGAATCACAGCAGAGAACAAAACAGCAATAGTCGTATAGATATCATTCAAACTATCTTTTGCCGTCGCCAATAAAGTCTCCGATTCAATTTCTTTAGCAATCTGATGATACACGATAACCTGCGCCAACTTGAGGCCAATTGAAATGACTAAGACGACATAGATTGGCCAGCTCATATGCACCACATTGGGGGCAATGATCTGGCTTAACGACGACTTCACGAATTGTAAGCCGACAAAAGTAATCACGATTGAAATTAAAAAACCAGCAATTGACTCCGACCGTTCATGACCATATGGGTGATCATGATCTGGCTTTTTCCCTGCCATCTTAAAACCAATGATAGCCAGTCCAGACGAGAATGTATCCGACAAGTTGTTGACCGCATCCGTGATAATCGAAATACTACCCGAAATCAGTCCAATGATTACCTTGATGACGAAAAGAATTAGGTTGGATCCCAAGCCAATACAACCTGCAAGAATACCGTAGCTTGTTCGTCGCTGGAGTGCTGTTTGATTTTTGATTTTACGTTTGAACCAATGCATCAATAGAAACATCAAATCACCTTTTCATACGTATGTTTGATTAGGCAAGCTTACTTGGCAGAACAACCAACAAGATGATCATTGATCAGTCCAGCGCCTTGCAAGAACGAGTAGATAATCGTTGGGCCAACGAATTTAAAGCCGCGTTTCTTTAAGTCTTTAGAAATTCGCTGCGATAAAGCCGATTGCGCAGGCACCTCCGACGCCGTTAGTGGTTGGTTAACAATCGGCTGCCCCTCAACAAATGACCATAGATAGGTTTCAAACCCTTCGATTGCTTCGAGTTCAATCAACGCTCGCGCATTGATGACAGTGTCTGTCAACTTTAAACGATTGCGGATGATCCGCGGATCCTGCATTAATCGCTCAATGTCGGCGTCAGTCATTTTTGCGACTGATTGAGGATCGAACTGCAGGAAATCTTCTCGAAATGCCGTACGCTTCTTCAAGACTGTCTGCCAACTTAAACCAGCCTGATAAGTTTCCAAACAAAGTAATTCAAATAGTTTTTGAGGATCGTATTGTGGCTTTCCCCACTCCTGATCATGGTAGATTTGTAATTCTGGTGTTGCGCTACCCCAAGGACAATCTGTCATTGTCTGCCTCCATTTAAAATGCATTAACGTTGCAAAATTGAGTCGTTCGATGTGATTTTAGCAATTCCCAAACACCCTGATCCGTATTTACTCACTACAGCGATTGACGACTCAGCTGGAACCGATAAGCGTTAATTTAGAATTGTAATGGTTCGAGATGATCTGCTGCCGTGATTTTTCTGAGGACACGACAGGGATTTCCAACCGCGATCACACCGGCTGGGATGGTTCGCGTCACAACGCTTCCCGCGCCAATCACACTGCCTTCACCAATTTCCACACCACCACAGACGGTCACATTTGCCCCAATCCAAACATCATCACCGATCGTAATCGGACTTGAGGTGCCGATTCCTGCAGCTCGCTGTTCAGCATCGATTGCATGTCCTGAGCAAGCGAGACAGACACCGGGCGCAATGAAAACATTTTGACCAATATGTACAGGTGAAGTATCTAAAATGACACAATTATAGTTGACAACTGTGAGGCCACTAGTATGAATATTGAAGCCGTAATCACAATGGAAACTAGGTTCGATAAACGTTTGAGGATGACAATCACCTAACAGACGCTGCAGTATCTCAGCCCTTTTCTCAGTCTGTTCTGGACTAGTTTGATTATATTGCCAACAAAGCATTTTCGCAGGGCGCTGCAGCTCATTTGGCATGTCTTTATTGTAGCTACTATAAGCTTGTTCTCGTTTCATGGCATCTAAAATAGTCATCGATACACGCCCCTCAGTTTCAAATTTAATCCGATTATTAATTGCATCTGTTTATGAATCTTCCTACTTTATAATTACCCGTTTTGAGACTCAATCACTCGAAAAGTTATCAAAGAAAAAAAGCCGCAACAAAATAATTTGTCACAGCTTAGACGACCTTATTTCATCATTTTATTTTGCCTTATGGTACTCGTTCTCTAAATCCGTCCTGACAATGAGCACATCACAGAGTGCATGCCGATTGACATACTCAGTGACAGAGCCAACGAGCACACGTTCAATGGCGTTCAACCCCGTTGCCCCGATCATGATCAGGTCATTATGATGATCCTCTGGGAAATCACGTGAGATGACGATCTTTGGATTGCCAAAACGCACGTGGATATCAATATCATCATCCTTAAAGCCTTCATGTTTCAACGTGGTTGCCTTCAAATTTTCCAAGTAGCTCTGTGCATCCTCGGCAATTTGATAAATGGCATCACCAGTCAATCCACCGCCGTAATTACCGACAAATTGTTTCGTATCCAAAATTGTTAAAATATCAAGGTGGGCATTGTTGGTCTTGGCCACGCGTTTAGCTTTGGTGAACGCTAACTCTGCTTCAGGAGAACCATCAACTGGGACCAAGATACGTTTATATTCTTGCTCTGACACGTTAACACCTACTTTCTTTCCTCTAAGCAAATCATAACTTTTAAAGGTCAAGAATTCAAGAATTAAGGCATCATGAACCGCTTTATTTTTAGATTAGCTTAGCAACTTCGTGAGTTGTCGCGATTAAGCTTTGTTCCAGTTCGCGATTAGCTGTTGTGACGGTTTCATCGGCAACTGGTAACTTAATGCCCATAATTTTAGGTAAGACAAACGTACTGACATGCGGTAAATTCCATGCTTCGGCTGGTGTGATTCGAATCAGTGTGAACAAGATCGTCCGAATCTGTTGTTGATCGAAGAAGCGTGCCAGCTCGCCAACAAATGATGTTGGAAAACGCGTTTGATTGACTTGATCGATGGCGAGGAAGGCAACGTCAACATCTGCGAAGACTTCGGCAAACTTCAATTGCTCAAATAGCCAAGCATAAGTGCTATCAGTGATTTCAGCCCCGAGACAAGCCAAGGCTCCCGCAATCCCGCCGCCTGCACCAGACCCACTAATCTGGGTCAAATCGAGCTCGCGTTCTTTTCTCATCAATCGGTTGAACGCTGCACTCCGTAAATCAAGACGAACGAGATGTTCTGGTAAAATACCGATTTCCTTACCGGTCTCGACGAGTTGACTATTACCGCCTGTGTAAGTTGACGTTTCACGAGCAAGCACGGTCAACTTGACCCCTTTTAGTAAGTCATCCGGCTTCGAAAAATCAATCTGGTCAAAATTGATCAGCGGATTTTCTCCGACTGGGATTGGATCGCCGCTCTCGTCAGCGATTAATGCGCCGAGAGCTTGCAACATGCCAAGGCCGCCGTCAATCACACACGTGTCATCAATCAGTAAGACCACCTCTTGCGCCTCATTCGTGACGGCATCAAGAATCAATTGCCCCAAGCCATAGCTAGACGCATGGAATAAATCATGTTCATCATAGTGACTGATCGACTGACGATTTGCGAAAACAGAGGTATCGATAATTGCCGTCAACTTACCCGATAATGTCGTCAATAAATAAGTGACACGTGCACTCTCCCAATTCGGCCCGTAGTATGTAAAATCGACTAATTGACCTGAATTCCATTTCTGTAAACCCGCAATTAGATCTTCTTGCTGACCGTCGAAAGGTAATGAAATCAAGTCTGCACCGGCGTAATCAGCAAGTCCTTGCTGCATTAATTGACGACCAACCGCCGCAGAAAGATCAGCAGAAAGATCCTGACTAGCTAAAAGTATTTTCATGAATGACACCTACGTTTTATTTTTTCTGTTATGATTAAATTATCTATTTCAAGAAAGGAACTATCATATCAATGAATTCGAGACTTTTAAAGATTCAAAACGGCTTCAACTTTCGCGAGCTCGGCGGTTACCAAACGCAAGACGGACATCACGTGAAGTCACATAAAATTATTCGTTCCGGTAAATTAGTCGATCTTTCTGATCAAGACTTAACTTACTTGGCCGATTATGGCGTCATCGAGAATATTGATTTCCGTTCACCTAAAGAAGCAAAAAATGAACCTGACCGTTTATCGAAAGGCATGTCTTACATCTTCGACCCCGTTTTTCGCTATGATGAAACTGAAAGTTCTCACGCCGAACAAAAAGAAGATGATGACATGGCAAAAGTAGCGGGTCTTGGTCACAAGAATATGATGAGTGCCTACCACAATCTTATCACGGACACGCATCCACAAAAAGCCTACCAACAATTTTTTGAACGACTCTTAACAAATACGCAAGATAACCAGTCCATTCTATTTCACTGCTCCGCCGGAAAAGATCGCACGGGTATTGGTGCTTATCTATTCCTGCGCGCACTTGGCGTAGATGCTGCAACCGCGAAACAAGACTACCTACTCACCAACGAAGTGACACGTGCGGCGATTCAGGCAAGCCTCGACCAACTCAATTCTAAAGAGCCAATCTTAGTCGAAAACGTGAAAGCCTTGAATTCAGTCAACGAAGATTATCTTGCGCAAGCCATGTCAGATCTCAAACTAATGTCTGGTACTGTCGACAATTATCTTCAAGAAGTTCTTAATTTAAGCACATCTGATCTAAATGATCTCAAGAAAATTTATCTGACCGCATAATCTTGTTTTAAAAAAAGATTAAGTTCTTTTTTAAAATAATTTTTATTCACACTTTTTTCACGTCCATGAGTTATGATATTTAAAGAGTCATGAGAGTGACTTCTCCAATAATTTTGAAGCACAATTCTTTTTCATCATCCCCCCAAGATTTGAAAAAGAGCGTTCATGCTGAACGCAGAAATAGCGGCTGTACGGAGCCGCTATTTTTGTGTTCTTTTTTGCTCGCTCTGGGGAAGTAAGTCGATTAAGGATGAACCCTGCTTCGATCAACTAACACAATCTTATCGATGAACCCAACTACCCTCAACGCTTGTCCAACGTTGAAGATTTAACGTTATCGCCAACTTTTAGAAACAGAAAGCCAAGCTGAGAATGGACAGCTAATCAAATGACGATAATAAAAGTAAAAAAAAAGCCCAATCATTGGGATTATGGTTAGAACTAAATGCGAAGGATAAGTTTTCAACTGATTTATGAAGAAAGTGTAAATTTTAATTGAATTTTTTATGAACTTCAATTCTTGGGTTTATCACTTTCAGCCTCTTACGGTTCATTTTAACAGCTTTTGTTTTTGAATACAATTTTAGCGTGCATCTTTAATTTTTGGTATCTCGTCTCTTGTCCCGAACAATTTGGAATGATTTCAAATTGTAGGTGTATTCGTTATCATTTCGA
The DNA here is from genome assembly GCF_001435835.1 of Lapidilactobacillus concavus DSM 17758. Classification (GTDB taxonomy): domain Bacteria; phylum Bacillota; class Bacilli; order Lactobacillales; family Lactobacillaceae; genus Lapidilactobacillus; species Lapidilactobacillus concavus. The sequence goes on along the minus strand of NZ_AZFX01000094.1, from coordinate 46,759 downwards.
TTAATTTTTGACCCAGATTGTGCTATGATGACGATAATTCTAAAATCCATGATGAGGTGTATTGTGGGACAGACAACAGCAAAACGAATCACCTTTATTGCACTAATGGCGGCCTTAGCAAGTTTGGGCAGTCTAATGACGATCTTTTTACCAAACTTTTCAATGATCCTCGCTTTTTTCTTACTAATCACGACTTTTTCCGGCTTTTCGACGGCCAGTTTAGTCATGATCATCACGATTTTAATTTCCAACCTACGTACAGGCGGTATCGGGCCTTGGACGATCTTCCAACTCATTAGTTACTTATTGATTCTTGGTCTCTGGCAACTGTTCCTAACTAGCCATTTCAGCAACCGTGTGACTTTACAAGTTTCAATTGCTGCGCTGTTGGGGTTCAGTTTCGGTTTTTGGAACGCTATTATGACGGTCTTGTTCTATCATCTTCCTCATTTTGGCATCTACTACGCTCAAGGGCTCTACTTCGACCTCTCGCTGTGTGTAGCGACCGGCATCTTTTATGGTCTTTTTCAACACAGCTTGCTGCCACTTCTTAATCGAAAAATTCCAGAACTTGCCAAAGGGAGATGACGTCGATGAGGCACGATCAACTCAAACAACAAATCATTGATGTGAGTAAAAAAATTGGCATCGACAAAATTGGCTTTACGACTGCCGATAACTTTGAGCACTTACGCCCAAGTTTACTCGCTCAGAAAGCTGCTGGGCACACCACCGGTTTTGAACATCAAAATCTAGACGAGCGTTTGAATCCTGACTTGATTTTTGATCAGCCGAAATCCATTATCGCCATCGCCTTAGCTTATCCCACAAGAATGAATCAGCGGCCAGAACGGACGGCTTATAAACGGGGGCAATTTGCACGCGCTTCTTGGGGAATCGACTATCATCGCATTCTTGACGAAAAGATGGCAGCCTTGATTGAGACGATTCGCGAGTTAATCAGCGCTGAACCATCGATTACTTTTAAGCCGATGGTTGACACGGGGGAATTAATTGATGTTGCCGTTGCCCAGCGCGCTGGCCTTGGTTTCATCGGGCGAAACGGTCTGTTGATCACAGAGGAATTTGGTTCCTACGTTTACTTGGGTGAAATCATCACAAATATCGACTTTACGCCAGATCAGCCGATTGCAAATCAATGTGGAACTTGTCGTCGATGCATTGAGGCTTGCCCGCCTAGTGCGCTACTGGGCGATGGTCGTTTGAACGGACAACGCTGCTTATCTTATCAAACTCAGACGAAGGGTTTGATGGATCCTGAATTTCGCCCGATGATTCGCAATGTAATCTATGGCTGCGACATTTGTCAGATTGTCTGTCCATTTAATAAAGGCAAGAACTTTCATTTTCATCCCGAAATGGAGCCAGACCCCGAGGCCGTCATGCCAGAATTGGTTCCCATGCTCACAATGAGCAATAAGACTTTTAAACTCAAATTTGGGCCAATGTCCGGATCGTGGCGTGGTAAAAAGCCACTTCAGCGCAATGCCATCATTGCCCTAGTCAATCTAAGAGATCGTAGTGTCATTCCCAAGCTGCTCGAAGTCATTGATCACGATCCACGACCAGTTATTCGAGCAACTGCCGCTTGGGGCGTTGCCGAATTGTCGGATTTACAAAATCAGGAACTGTTGCAATTTTTAAAGAATGCAAAAGCACGTGAGGATTCTGCAGAAACAGATATTCTCAACGAATATCAACAGGCAATCGATAAATTAGTTCGCTTGCCAAAATTACCGCAATCACCCGAAAACTAGTTGACTTTCAATAAAAAATTTAGAGAGACAAATTTTCTTGAGACTAAATAAGTGCCCCATCATTGTGGGATATGATCTGCCCCAAAAAGTTAGACCAAAAATCTAACTTTTTGGGGTCAGGATAATACCACAACGATGGGGCACTTTAGATTGAGGCTGATTTCAGCGATTGATTGATACCACCAGTTTTGATGTTTCCGCTTTGCAGGTAGCCATTGATTCACTCACCCATTTAGTCAACACTGTCTGGCATTTGATTCTTGACGTAAATGCTGCTGCTCTGATCTTTGTGACTAGTCAATTGGGTCCATGCTGAATTGACCTCATAACTCTCCTGAGATTTAACCCCATCTTGAGTCGTCAACGTCAAGGTCAATTGGCTTGGATCATTCTGTGCCAGCTCTGCCGTAAACGTCCCACTTTCGACTGTATTGGTCTGTGTGCTAAATCGTTGATAATGACCATCGGGATCGAAATTTGTCGTCAAACGATCAGCAGCATCCTCATCCGTATTCATCCACGTTCCAACCAATTGTTGTGCTGGCGTTTGTGGTGTGGTGTTGATGACATTAGACATCTCTGTTTTAGCAGATTGCGTCAGATTCTGAATCTTACTTTTCGGCGTAAATTCACCAAACCCGACAATATACAACTTTTGATCATTATCACTGAGCTTCATGCCTAAATAATTGCCGATGCCACCAATTGCTTGATCCAGACCATGTAATTTCAATAAGAGTTGCTTTTGATAGGCACCAGCTAGCTGAAATGTCCCACTTGCAGGCGAAGTACTCGTCGACTGATAGGTCCACTTGCCATCATTGCCAAATGAAAAAGTCATGCCATTGGTACTCTGCCATTGACCAATCATCTGAATCGTCGAAAGATCAGTTTTTTTAAGTTGACTCGACTTCACACGTGCAGATGATTGGCTGGCGCGACTCGACGTTTTCGCTTGCTGCTCATTTTGACCACAACTGGCAAGTAAACAAACGCTAGCTAAAAGTGTCATGATCAAACTAACTTTGTGTTTCATGATTGAATCCTCCTTCAGCGTGATCAATTAATAAATCGTCTAATTTTGTTAAGGAGATTTGGCCCGGTGCCGATGCAATTCCGACCGCGCCGAAGCTTAGAACTGAGCCGAATACTGATCCAACTGAGCGTGAGACCTGGCCAGGTTCACCCATGCCCATCGTGATGAGTGAAATAGGTGTGTGGGCACTGACCTGTAATGTCGCGTTCAATAATGATAACATTTCTTGATCGTTATGAACGGCGACCGCTAATTTGACGACGTCGCTGGGTCGTGCCCATGCCAACAGCCGCTGCATAGCGGCCACGGAATCTGTGTAGGTCGAGTGCTGCAAGTTATGATGACTCAAAACCAGTGACCCAGAATGAAGCTGCCACAATGTTGTCCTAGAAATATTAGGCGGTAATTGCGCAGGCATCACATCCAACAAGTCAGCCTCTAAATGCGCAGAGATGAATTGTAATTGTTGCCAATAATCTTCGGCCTTCAGTGCTAATTGGCCACCTTCTGCTCGTGTTCGTAATGTCAACAACAGCGGTTGATTGGGAAAACTAGCACGCAAATACCGGTTGGCACGTTGTAGCGTCTCAAGCTGGTTCAGTTGTCCGACTGGCCAATAATCTAATCGCCACTCAATCAGCAAGGGGTGACGCAGTTTAATCTGCTGAATCGCCTCACACTGTGTCATCAACGCCTGCATAGTTGCTGCGGTGATCGAAACGCCGAGCCATGGTGAGCTAGATGTGAAATCAAACCGTCTCATTGATCGCCTCTAGACTATTTGGACAACATTTTTTGCCACCATGATTTTTTCTTACCATCATGAGCTTGATCGGCATCCTCATGATCAGCAGCAACCGTTGCTGGCGTTAGATCGGTCGATGTCTCACCTTTGCTAGGATCTGCTTGCTCTTGTTCGTCTTCGAAAACCAACCGGTGCGTCTCAACTGCAGTTGATTGATCATCAGCTGCAGCCGTTGGTTCCGTGAATTTCAAATCCGATTCAGTTTTTTCTTTCGCTGGTGCCTCAGTCGTTGGTTCAACCTTAGTGACTGGCGCAGCCGAGGTTTCAGTTGGTGCTTTTTTCTCGCTGTCGTCAACTTTCTGAAGGGTTGATTTCCCTGCCTTGCCGGCTTTTTTGAGGCTTTTGTCACCCTTCGCGTCATGGGGATCAGTCGCAAGCTTGGGAGTTGTATTTGGTTGTTCGATTTGATCGAGTCGCGCACGTAGTTGATCGACTTGAGCCTGCAGTTGTTTAACCGATGTTTGGAGTTGCTTGACTTGAGCATTCAATTTCTGATCGGTCACTGCAGGCATTTCTGAGCCACTTTCTTCGGTAGTCACAACAGCTTGATGATCGCCAAAAATATGTGCGGCCGCTTTCTGCAGCGTTAAATTTTCTTCTTTGCTATAATCAACAAGATGTTGAATATCTTGTAAATTCTGTTCGCTGTATGCCCGCACGTTCTGGTGATTACGCGGGAAATAATTGGTATCATGAGCCGCCTCTTCAATGAGTAGCGAATATTTACGTAGCGTTGGAACACTAATATGTAATTTTTCGGCAAGCTGTGAAGGGGTATAGGTAACGTCTTGTTTTTGATTGTCCATATGAACACTCCTAATGTAATGTGAAGTTGCGATGATTGATGAGTTAGGCGATGATCTGTTCAAAACAGTTGATAAACAGTACTCACGTGATGAAAGACACCGAAATGGGTTCGCGACACTCTGCTTTCATTATAAGCGCCGTTATAACGTCACGCAACAATCACGACGGAATTATCGAAGATATTTCTAGGTTGGTCACCTCATTTGTCACGAACAATGCTAGAATGTAGTTAATCGATTTCGAGATCACGAAATCAATAGAATGATAAATGGAGACTTCTTGCGTGACAAATAACGATTTACTGACTAACTTACTGATTATTTTAATTACTTTTATCGTGGCGTACTTCTTCGTTGCTGCAGAATTTGCCCTCGTTCAAACACGAACGAGTCAAATAGAAGACCAAATGGAACAAGGTTTAGGTAATCGAGCTAAGCTTACACGAGCCTTAAAAATGGTTCAGAATCTAAATGAGTACCTTTCGACCACTCAGGTAGGGACAAGTCTGACTGGTATTATTTTGGGTTGGATCGGTGAAACAACAATTGAACAGTTACTCGTTGATTTCTTCGGCTGGACTCACTTTGCTTCTGGCAACACACTGAACATCCTTGGTGCGGTCCTTGGTGTGATCATCTTGACCTACTTAGAAGTCGTCCTGACAGAAATTGTGCCTAAAAACATCAGCATCGATTTCCCATTGAAGATCTTAATGGCCGTCGTGACACCACTCTACTGGTTCCACACCATTTTTTATCCCTTCGTTTGGTTACTGAACACCTCTGCATCGCTCATCGTGCGTCTCCTCGGATTACCCGTCGCCGACGAAGAGAACGAGGTCTTCTCGCAATCAGAAATCCTACGCTTATCAAAAATCGCCGTTTCTGGGGGTAGCCTCGATAAAAACGATCTACTTTACATGGAACGTGCGTTTGATCTGAATGATCGTGACGCGAAGGACATTATGACCGATCGCACGCAACTGACCGTGATCGATGTTTCCCAGAGCACCGAAGAAGCCATGGGTGTTTACTTGAATGAAGGGTATAGCCGCATCCCCGTGACCAAAAATAACAATAAAGACAATTTGGTGGGCTATATTTATGCTTATGATATCGTTCAACAAGTTGAACAAGGTCATGGTAAATTAGCAATCAGCCATATTTTACGTGCGTTGATCAACGTACCGGAAAGTATGCCGATCCACGAAATCTTGAGCCTCATGATTAGTAAGCAAACGCCAATTGTTGTCGTGGTCGATGAATACGGTGGTACAAGCGGTATCGTCACTGATAAAGACATTTACGAAGAGTTGTTCGGATCTGTTCACGATGAAATCGATGACGTTTCGGATGAATACATCATTAAGCAGCCCGACGATTCGGTTAAAGTCAACGGTAAAACGACGTTATACGATTTTGAACGCTTCTTTCGCTTCAAAGTTCCCGAATTTCAAGACTCTGATATTATCACCATCGGCGGCTACTTCATGGAAAATAATCCAGAATTAACAGTTGGTGAATCAATTCAATTGGGTGGCTTCAACTTCAAACTCATCGAGATCGAACACGGCTTCATGAACTGGTTCAGCGTTACTAAAGTCGTTGCCAACTTAACGCCGGTCAGCGATGACCTTTCAGACTAAGTGTCATTTTTTACACGGCCTGATTTTAAAGTTAGTTGATCAGCTCACGCCTGCTTTTTGAATTTAGGACTAGGCAAACACATCTTTTTGCGCTAAACTAGTCTTATTCACGGGCCTGTAGCTCAGTTGGGAGAGCGCCTGCTTCGCATGTAGGAGGTCATCGGTTCAAGTCCGACCAGGTCCATTTGACATCGAATAAGAACATTTTTCAATTTTAATAAATGCCTTAGAATCAACATTTGTTTAGCTATAACTAATCGAGGACCCACTAAAAAACACTAGATTATCAAATTAGTTGGACAAAAGTATTTTTAAATAATTGTTGTCTATTAACTGATGGACCAGCTTTTTAATACGAAAAAACCGCCGACCAATTTAGGTTAGCGGTTATTTTTTTAAACATCTAGACGATCTCTTAACGCTTCAGTCAAAACTTCGGAGAAATTCAAATTTTCTTTTTTACCAATGATCATTTTGAAATACCCAATATGGGAACGATATGGCAATGGAAACATCAATATGATCTTCATGGATATGAGGGTCCATAACCTCGTGATATCAGAGATAAAAAGACGATTTCATCATTAACGATGAAATCGTCTTTTTTAATTTAATTAGCTTTTTAACTCAACCGAGATGATTGAGTGCTAAATCCTTATGAAAGAATACCGAATTGATAACCATGTTGTTTGTAATAGTCGATAATCTGAGGCAGAATCTGTAACGAAAGTTCTTTGCCAACCGAGTCATGGATCAAAACAACTTCCACGTTAGATTGTGGGAATGAAACGAGTGTCTTTGCATGGTACTGCAACATTGCTGCCGCTGTCTTTGGACCAGAGGCGCCTAACGCGTCCCCAACTGCTGCGTTCCAATCCATCCATGTAATACCTTCTGCACTTAAATTGGCATCAGAAGCCGCTAACCCTCGCCAAGACATGTGGCCGCCTGGATAGCGCCAAACTTTTGAATCAAATTTAGGGCCAAGCACATTTCTCATCGCCGATAGGGTTTGATAATATTCGCGAATGGCACCGCCGGAATTACCGGGTGCATTAAAATTATACGGATGGGTGAAACTGTGAATCGCAATGCCATGACCACTTTCATATTCCTGTTTCAAAACCGGTGCCGTCGTCGAATTAATGGTGTTCCCAACGATGAAGAAAGTCGCATGGACGCCATATTGCTTCAACGTCGCCAGCACACGCGGAGACATACTCGTGTTGACACCATCATCGAAAGTCAGGAAAACAACCTTATGATTGATCGACGTCTTCGCACCTGTCATTGCCACGTGGACTGTCGACGCAGGATACGCATAGGCGTTCGCTGAGGCGATGTGATTCGTACCACTTTGTGTTGCAGCCACAGTTTGGACAATGGCGGATGAACTTGACGAACTGCTTGAAGAAGCACTGATACTGGGCGAACTGCTACTTGAAGACTGGCTTGAGCTAGACCTAACAGATTCCTCGGCAGCCTTCTTCGAACTCGAGTGATGCTTTAGTGATTTTGCTGTCTTCGAAGAGGAAACTGCTCCCTGCTGCTCTGTTCGATTAAAACAACCCGAAAGTCCGGCCACCCCTAAACTAAGCGCTGCGACAGCAAAAAATAAGTTACTTTTTTTCATTCGTGTTCCCCCCTTGAATACTGAATGAAGCTTTGAAGCCAAGAGAACATTGATTCACCCAAAATTTTAGTCCAAACATGATGGACAACATATGACATTTTGACGCATCCTGTCATCTTTGCTTCATCAGAATTGTAACACATCATCCCCTGAAAGCGGCTTAATTTGTCCGATGCTTTAAGTAAACTTTAGGTTAACCTTGATGACCGTTTTTCGTTCCTGAACACCACAAAAAAGCGTCCTAGGAAGTCAATGCACCCTACTCGCTGCACTGATTCTGATCGGACGCTTGTTTTTAAATGATGGCGAAACGATAAAACCTAAAATTCACTCAGTTCTCGCAAGTCATCGGTTGGGCGTACCCAGTCGCTCAACTCGTGTCGATGTTGGAATCGTTTGTAACCTTCAACGACGATCATTGGGATCACCACACTGATCAAGATGACCAGCCAACTCGCGATTGGCATCAGGACAACGCCGAAGATATTGGCAAAGATTGGCGTTAATCCAACGATGAATAAAGCGAGAATCGTACCGAAAATACTGAAGGTCAGCACAGGATTGCTGGTGAACGTTCGCCGACTCATCGGTTGACGAGACTTGATCGGGAAAATATCGATCGCCGAACCTATCGCAAGAACGAAGAACAGCATCGACATGCCTAACACGATATTGTTATCACTTAATACAAATCTACCAAGCGCATAAACACCGAGAATCAAGATCACATAGGTAGCCGTTCGCACGGCCACTCGCTTACCTAGACCCATTTGCCAGATACCAACATGACGTTTGATCGGTGGCAGATTCATGATGCCCGGTTCCGCAGGCTCTTGACTCAAGAAGAAGCCCGGAATCCCATCGGCAAGAATATTGATGATCAACATTTGCTCAGCGGTCAGTGGCGCGCCCCAGCCAATCAGAACGGCTAATAACAACGTAAAAATCTGCGAGAAATTGACTGAAACTAAGAACTCAACGGCTTTCAGGATATTTTGATAGACGGTGCGTCCTTGACGAACTGCAGCGATGATCGTTGCAAAGTTGTCATCGACTAAAATCATATCCGCTGCATTTTTTGAGACATCGGTGCCCGTAATACCCATCGCAATCCCGACGTCGGCTGCTTTAAGTGCCGGTGCGTCATTAACGCCATCGCCGGTCATCGCGACCACTTCACCTCGCTGCTGCCAAAGTTTAACGATTCGTAGCTTGTCACTCGGAGTTGTCCGGGCAAAAACACGAACGTCGTCAATTTTATCAAGCAATTCAGTATCCGACATTGTCGCCAATTCGTCGCCTGAAATCACCAATTCATTCGCCTGCAGGATGCCAATTTCAGTTGCAATCGCACGTGCCGTCTTGACGTGATCGCCAGTAATCATCACGGTTCGAATGCCCGCTTGATGCGCTTTCCGAATCGCTACCGGCACTTCTGGACGCGGTGGATATTGTATCCCCACAAGACCAAGTGGTTCTAAGGCCGTTGCTTGTTCCGCCCAATTTTTACCAGGATAGGCGTCAAAGATCTGGTAGCCAGCGGCCAAAACCCGTAAGCCTGATGCGGCCATCTGGTCGTGGCCGCGCTGTAACGTTTGTTCTAATCGTGGACTGGCAAACTGCAGTCGATCAAATGCTCCCTTGACGACGACCAAATATTTATCCTGATAAGCGTGTAAAGTTGCCATCGATTTCTTTTGCGAATTAAATGGATCTTCATCGAGTTGTGGATATGTCGTCAGAACACGTTCTGCAGTGGGACCAACTTGCTGCACAAATCGCAAGACTGCTAACTCAGTTGGGCTTCCCACATCTTCGTGGGCATCAGCCGTCAACTCCGCACTTGTCGCCAGTGCCCATAATTCAAACCATTCAGAATCACGCTGTAAGGCTTCTTGAGCGTCTTGCTGATTGGTGTGAAGCATTTTACCTTGCGGCGTCCAGAAACGCACGAGAGTCATTTTATTCTGGGTTAACGTACCAGTTTTATCCGAAGCAATGACGGTGACGTTACCAATCGTTTCTACAGCTGCGATTTGACGGACGATTGCATGTTGCTTTGCCATCTGACGCACACCATAGGCCAAACTGAGCGTAACGATCACCGGCAGTGACTCTGGGACGGCCGCAATGGCTAAACCAATCCCGATCATCACACTATCCGCCCAGGAATCACCATACATGAGTGTCGCCATTAAGATTGAAATCATCCCGCCTAAGACGGCAATCACGGATAATCGCATCCCCAGCGAATTCAGTCGCTTTGCTAATGGTGTCTCCTGCCGAACCGTTTCGTTGAGCATGCCAGCAATTTTACCCATTTCAGTCGCCATGCCTGTCGCAATCACGACTGCCTTGGCATTACCCTGCAAAACTGAAGGACCAGAAAAGATCTGTTGCTGGCCGGCATCAGCGTTGGCAGACGTGCGCTTTTCAACTGGCTCACTCTCACCCGTTAAAATCGCTTCTTCAACTAATAAATCTGTAGATGTGATTAGCTGGGCATCAGCTGCTAGGGTGTTGCCGGCCTTAACAAACATGATGTCCCCAGGCACTAGCTCTTGCGCATCGACTTGTTGCCGCGCACCATGACGAACGACCTCAACCGTTTGGGTCGTCATAGATTGTAAACTCGCGATTGCCTTTTCGGCGCGACCTTCTTGCAGTAAACTGATGCCTACATTGATTGCGACGATGGCCGCGATCACCAGCGTTTTCGTCCAACTACCGCCACTCGTCACTGTTAAATAAGCAGACAACACCACGGCAAAAATTAAAACTAGAGACGTGATATCTTTCAAATGACGAAAAATGCGGACAAAAATATTTGCACGTCGTCGTTCAACTAGCTGATTGCGTCCATTTTGTGTCATTCTTCGTGCCGCTTCCGCGTGCGTCAGCCCTGTCTCCGTATTCGTTTTTAAGTCCGTTAACCATTGTTCCGTCGTTCGTGTTTCAGTTCGATCCCCCATGGCCAGCCGCCTTTCTCAATGATCTCTCAAGAATTTGACATGGTAAAACACATGCAAAATTCTCTGCAAGATGATTATATCGAGATTGTGCTGAAAGACTCAATCAAAACAGACGTTATCAAATGACAATCACTTCATACTCGCTTGATGATTTTTCTCCGCAAGACATGCAGCAATACTCAAAAATAATGATTGATTCTGAAAAAACTAACCTAGATTGATGACCTGATCAAATTGATTCTCCCATTCTGGACTGATGTGATGTGCTACCTCGATCACGGTTTGACCAGGTCGGAAAAATTCTTGGTGAATCTCGTCAGCCAGTTTTTCATCCAATGCCGAAGTCGCCTCGTCCGCTAATAAGACCGAACGATGATGTAAGAAAGCACGGGCAATCTCCACGCGCTGAATCTGACCACCGGATAAGTTGTGCCCAGACTCACCCACCTGATAATCCCAACCTTTTTCAGCAATCAAGTCAGTTAAATGCGCCCGTTTTGCTGCAGCGGCCAGTTCCTCATCACTAAAGGATTCCCCCAGCGTTAAATTGAAGCGTAACGTTTCTGCAAACATAAAGGGTGTTTGTTTGATCAAACTGAAATTCTCAATCAGCTGCTGTGCGGGTAGTTGCGCTGCATCTTGGTCATTGATTGTGTATTGTCCCGCAACTAGCGGCACCTCGCCTTGCAAAGCATGTAGAATCGTCGTTTTACCAAAGCCGGAAGGTGCCTTGAGCAAGATATGTTGTCCTGCTTTCACAGTTAAATCAAAGTCTGAGATAATGGTTTTCTCTCCTCTGACCAAACGCACTCCAGACAGTCGCAGTTCGTTAAAATCCGCCGGCGAGATTGGTACTTCTACTTGTTTTGACTGTGGATGAGCAGCCTCGATGCGTTTCAGAATCTGGCGGACCGTATTGCGCTTATTAATGGCGTTCATGCCACTCAGCAATGGATTCGTGATCGAATTTGATAACTGCACGACGCCGATGAATCCAGCGACCGTTAATGCACCAGAAATAATTCGGGCAATCCCCATACCAAAAGGAAATAAAAGCCCAATGGTTAACGCCAAGTAGCTCATAACGACTTCCGTATGTTCCACCAGCGTATTCATCTTTTTGACACTAGTTTCTAATTCCTCACTAGCCGTCGTCATTCGCGCTTTTGCCATCTGATTTGCCTGATAAGTTCGAACCGTATCAAGGCCCGTTAAGATATCCTTTAACCAGCTCGTATAATGGGCATTCTGAGTCGTCCAAGCCATTGACACACGATCAATCGGTTTTTGGGCGATCCCGGAAATCACTACTGGAAATAGTGATCCCAGTACAAAGATTAACGTCGTCAACCAATCAAACCAGATCCCACCAGCGATGGCAAAAATTGCGGTCAAACAATTTTCTAGCAATGTTAACTCACTCTGGATGCCGTTGGTCTCGAGTAGCTTCAAATCATTCGTCATGAACGAAATCGTCTGACCATTATCAGTCGACAAGGGCTCATCATCGATGATCTGCGCCGTCATTCGTCGCTTGATCGTTAAGTTTACCTGCTGTACGACTTGATTACGAATGGTGGCGTGAAACCAATTCATTAGTGATATTATCGTGAATCCGCCGATTGAAATCCCCGCAGCTCTCAGAAAACGTCCCATATCTCCAGCAGTTCCGGCAGCGATAAACTCACTTAAGATCACCGCAATAAAAACCATCTGACCTGCAACAAAGAGGTCAAAGAATATCAACAAAAAGAATTGCCATTTACGTCCGTATTTCCAAATAATCATCTGTTCCACCTCATCTTGGTCATCAATAATTGCAACATTGACTCACCTAAATTTGTAATTTCATTATAGCTGGGTTAAAATTTGATGAATCAGAATTTTCGTATACGAAACGTGAAGGTGAAATTAATGTCAAAAATTCAAATTGGTGCCGCCAGTGAGGCTACCCACACCTCTCCCAACAACACCGAATCAGTGTCGCCACAACTAGGTGAACTGGTCAGAGCAGTTCGGCTCAGTAAAGGACTGACACTTGCTGAGATTGCCGACGAAAAAATCTCAGCCGCCGCATTATCTAAATTTGAAAATGGTAAGGCCGATTTAACACTGACAAAATTTGTGCATTTATTGGAACGCCTGTGGATCACGCCCGAAGAGATGATCTACCGTTACTTTGAAAACATGCCAACTGAAACATTTAATTTCAACGGCTATCCGAGCCTAGGAAATTTATTGACTCGCTGGATGCCTTTTGATCGTGGCGTCACCTTTTCAGATCAACCAGAGGATCAGGCACAGACCGACCAGGCTTTTCAACAATATATTTCGCTGGCCCGTCAGCGTGCCGAACAATCGACGGATCGAATCGTCCAACTGGCATTAGACTTTTGGCAGATGATGCAGCAATTCACGATTGATCTCACACAAGGTCACTTCGGGTTACCACAACCTCAGTATGTCAATCCGGTGCTCCGCTATCTCAATCAGCTTGATGACTGGACCGAGTTTGACCTTTTTTTGTTCACCGGCTTTTCCATTGGCATGACCGATCAGCAGAGCTTGTCCTTGTTTAAGCTCGTCTTATCGCGTGGGCAAAAGTATTTCCACTTCCGTTCAGAACAAGATCTCCTTTTTCGCTTAATCGAAAATCAATTCAATCTGATGATGGGTCATCAAAATTACGAACTGGCTGAATATTATCTCTCGACGTTCCATGAGAACCTTGAAAAAGCAAATAATGCCAGCAATCATATCACCTACTTATTTGATCGCGGCTGGTTCAACCTGCGTGCCGGCAATCCTATCGATGGTGAACGCGATTGTCAACAGGTCCTTACAGTTGCTCGTTTTCTTGATCTCTCGGATCTTGAAGCTGATTTTAAATGGCGATTACATTTCTTTCAGACTCACCCAAGTAACCAAGATTGGAAGACTGTCCAAATCTACCTCAACTAATTAATGTCGCTGTACGACTTCGTTCCGCGTTTTTCAAGTGATGGCCACAGGTCTTTCGTTGACTTACACCCCCTTTCTTGCGTATAATTCAGGCAACTTCAATCAACTTAATCAAACCATCAAGGAGGCAGATTGCTATGGTAAAATATGAGAACTTACCGGAATCCCTCGCCGCAATTCCTGAGACGAAATACGCTGAAAGAATCGCAGATTTCATCAAATGGGTACAGGCGGAATTTCCCAACCTACAATTACGCCTTGCCTGGAATCAGCCCATGTTCACTGACCACGGCACATTCATCCTTGGCCTTAGCGCCGCTAAGAATCACATGGCAATTGCCGCCGAAGATCGTGCCTTCACAAAATTCTTACCTGAAATCGAGGCCGCTGGTTATCCGCACACTAAACAACTCTTCCAAATACCTTGGACCGCCACGATTGATCATGACCTTTTAAAACGTCTGATTCGATTCAACATCGATGATAAAGCCGATGTGACAACGGTCTGGCGTTAATTTAAGACCAACTTTTCTAAGCCAAAGGAGGGGCAGAGATGACTAATTCTCGCCTTTATCAAATGTCATTTGCGAAGATCTATCCACTTTACGTTCAAAAAATCGAACGTAAAGGGCAAGACATCGCCGATCTAAACAAAATCATCGAGTGGCTGACCGGTTATGACGCCACCACGATTCAATCGAAGATCGACCAGGATGTCGATTTGGAAAATTTTTTTGAAGCAGCAATGATTCATCCAAATGCCCAGTTGATTACCGGCGTTATCTGTGGCGTTCGCGTAGAAAATATTGAAGATCCATTGATGCAAAAAATTCGCTACCTTGATAAACTTGTCGATGAACTCGCCAAGGGCAAGGCAATGACTAAGATTTTGAGATCATGATTTAAGACACACAAATACCCCATCTCGTTCACCACTGAAACGAGATGGGGTATTTAAAATGTCATTCAAATGAATCAATGTTTAAAAATTAGTCGGTAATCTCAATCGAAGTCATGACAACATCTTCTTTAGGTTTGTCTTGCGCATTTCGAGCAACAGCACTGATTTCTTTAACGACATCAAGACCAGCGAAGACTTGACCGAAAACCGTATGACGATGATCTAGCCAAGGTGTGCCCCCGTTCTTGTAAGCTGCAATGATCTCGTCTGGGTATCCAGCAGCTTGCATCTGGCTAACCATCTGTGCGGGAACATTCTCATTTGAAACGATGAAGAATTGGCTACCATTCGTATTTGGGCCGGCATTAGCCATTGACAAGGCTCCCTTGATGTTGAAAAGTTCGTCAGAAAATTCATCTTCGAACTCACCACCAAAGCTACTCTCGCCACCCATCCCAGTGCCGGTGGGGTCGCCACCTTGAATCATGAAATCAGGAATGACACGGTGAAAAATAATCCCGTTGTAATAACCTTTTTTAGCAAGCGCAATGAAGTTTGCCACAGCTTTGGGTGCTTGTTCAGGGAACAACCGAATCTTGATCTCACCATGGTTGGTTGTGATCGTCGCAATTGGGCCTGTCGTTGTTGCGGCATCTAATTGTGGAAATGACATGAAATACCTCCTAGAGTTAACCTGTAAATTTAAACCTGAACCTATCTTACCATAATCTCAACTTGAAAATGACGCCAAGTGCTTCCAACGAAATGATTCTCAACCCGTCGACCTATGCACAGCCGTCTAATTAAGCAATGGCCAGTGCGTCGTCAATAATAATTGACTGCGGGTTGCCCAATCTAACGTGCCATTTTGACAAAACCAACTCACTTGTCGTCGAAGTGGTGTGGTCCAACTTAAATAAAGTGGTGGTAAACGTTGAGGTAACCACAGCTCCGACGGTAATTGTTGTAATGAGAATCCATGCTCATAACACTGTGTCTGCAGGGTCAACCAGCTTGATTGTTGAAAATTCAATTGTTGCGCGAGAAAGGCACTCGGATTGAAAGTCAATGGCAGATGGGGTAAGTCAGCTAAGAGCTGACGAGGCTGCTGAACCACGCGGACAAACTCACGCAATGATAATTGTGCAACTTTGAATCGCAACCCAACGTGCGGTGGTTCAAACGCCAATTGGCGAAACAAACGGATCTCACCAAGGTCAGGCAACCAAAAGGCCAAGTAATACCCCCATTCAGACCGATAATCCATAAATTTCAACGCGTTTTTCTTCGGCTGATAACGATTTGTACTCAAATAGGTCTCGCCGAGTAACCAAACATCTTGTGTTTGTAAACGTTGATAGGACTGATGTCGTTCGCGTAACTCCGCCGTAGATAAACTTGCACATTGAAACTCAAACGCGATGGTTTGCCGTTCGGTTAACCAGAGTACATCAGCACGCCGTTCCGAATCGCCGACACTAATCTCGGATTCAACCACCCCGGGCTCCAACTGCAAATAAACTTGCAGCTGTCGCTTACCCTCAACATGTAATCGACTTTCTTGACGCACGACCAATTCTGGCGACTGATGACGAAAATAAGGTCGCCGATGTTCACGCGAATCGATCCACTGAACAATCTTCTGACATTGTGGACAAAAATAATGCTCATGTTGATTCGCGTTGATTGCATAAATCAGTTGATGTTTCGAATCTAATGCCGCATACAATTTAATCACCCATCATCAATTACCCCAAAAAGTTAGAATCTCCTTTCATTCTTGGGAAATTGATGGCACAAAAAAACTTCACCGTTTGCGAGGGTGAAGTCCTTTGTCGTTACGTTATAAGAAATAGTGTCGTGTTAATTCAAGTGCCGTCTGATCCATGATCTTCTCGCCATACTCACTTAAAACTTCAGGCGTGACAGTCGTTTTATTCCCATATTCCTTGGCAATCGTCAAGGCATCATCTGGGTTCATCTCGCGCATTTCATCCGTAAACAAGACCAGCTGAATATAATACGTCCCACGGTAACGATAGAGATTGGACATGCCGGCCTCTAAACGTAAGGCATCGGCTAGTTGAATCATTGCTTCGAAATCGGGGAGTTGCAAGACAACATCCCGAACGTCCACTTCTTCATCGTTTAAATAACGTTCCAAATCATCTTGATCATTGTCATCTGCATCCGAACCTTGCAAAATCTTCTGCAGATCATTTAATTGATGTTGATTCTTAGTCGCATTCTTTGCGCGCTTCAAAACAGCTTTATTCAAAGAATCTTTATCATTTATTTCATCTTCGTCTAACCGACTAATCAATAATTCAAGGCCATTGTGACTAGGCATAACCTGAAAAGTGACTGCATCGTTATCTGCAAAGACGTGGTCGGCATCGACTTCTTCGAGAATACTGTAGAAAAACTTCTCGATTTGTTGATGATTCCCAAGCAGATCCAACATGGTCACACCACGTGCTTCCAAATCGTCGCTACCTAAGACGACGCGAATCGTATTTTCATCGACTCGTTCCATTTCCATCAGGTCCACCTCATTTCTTCAGACCAATTCCATTCAACTTCTATTGTAGCGTTTCTCTTCTTGAGTATACTACATCAACACTGCAAAAAAAACAAAGAATTAAGGTCGACGAGCATGCGAACGCCTCGTCAATTTTCAATTCAGCCACAGATTCCCTAAACTCAGTGCTCAGAAAAACAAAAAAGCCGAGGTATTGCGCCCCGACCATTTCTAAAATCATTATTTGCTAAAATCCTGCCATGAGTTGTGCTTGTTGTAATTCTAATGCGCGAATCTCACGTGGTAAGAAACGACGAATTTCGTCTTCGTTATAACCTACTTGAAGACGTTTCTCATCCATAATAATTGGACGACGCAATAAGCCGGGGTTTTTCTCAACCAAGTTCAGCAATGCATCCATCGTCAAATCATCAATCTTAATCCCTAGTTCTTGAAATACCTTCGAACGAGTTGAGATGATTTCTTCAGTGCCGTCTTCGGTCATACGTAAGATTTGTTTTATTTCATCCTTCGTCAAAGGGTCAGAAAAAATATTCCTTTCTGTAAAAGGTATATCATGATCCTTTAACCATGCACGCGCTTTGCGGCAGGATGTGCAACTTGGAGATGTATATAAACTTACCATACCACTCACTCCTTCACCCACAAATCTATGAAGTTCGATTAAATATCCTCTAATCAATTCACAATTATATTATATCGTTTTTCGGAGTGAATTTCTACCCAATTTAAAAAGAATTTCTATTAAAAAATGAAATAATCAGTCTAAAGTCTTAGGCAAAACCCCATTCTATCAACTTTTTTTATAATCCACGTTACTTTAAACTAAAAGGATTCAATTAGAGATACTTTTTATGTTAACAATAATTTTTTCAAATATTTCAAATGCTTTTTGTGAATTTTAATGAGGACGAAACGCGGTATGATTGGGTTTTGCTTACTTTTTGACAGTGAATAATAAATTCAAATTTCAAATGACATTCCTGTTTGCGCACAGACAATTGGTCTACCTGTCACTTGTTCGGTTGCTTCTTTCAAAAGTTGTTGGTGATCGATCTGTTGTGGCAAATGACTCAGTAAAACACGTTTAGCGCCAGCTTGTTCTGCCAACTTACCAGATTGTGCTGCCGTCATATGCCATAGCTTGCCGGTTTTCGTATGATCAAAGTTGGTGTCGGTGATCAACAGATCCGCATCACGAGCAAAGTCTGCTAATTCTGGGAAGTAGCGTGTATCTGCGGTAAAAACAAGGACCTTTCCCCTGTCATCGACGATTCGCATCGCAAACGTTGGCACCGGATGGATTGTGCGCTGAAAAGTGATCGTTAATGGCCCCAAGTTTAAAGTTGCCTCAGGATCATAAGAACGTCCCTCTGTCGCACCCGCCCAAGTCAGGCTGGCAAAGTTTAGTGGGTCTTCTGTATGCCCATAGATGGGTAACTCAGGCTCCTGACGCTCACCTTGTCGCAATTGCCAATAATACTGCAGAACACCCACGTCCGCGATATGATCGTGATGATAATGCGTCAAGATTGCGGCGTCGAGTCGCAATGGATCCAAGTATTGTTCGAGTACTTTTAACACACCACTCCCACAATCCAATAACAGATGGTAATCACCAGCTGTTAATAAAAAGCCGGTCGTGCCTGCTAGTGGTGTTGGATACCCTCCGTAATAACCTAAGACAGTTAACTTCATGATTAAAAGAATCCTCGCTTCCTAAATTATTTCAGCCGTTGTGTTGACGGCTTGAGTTGTTCGATGATTCGTCGATAACGGCGAATCGTAAAATGATGAAATCCTTCATAAATGATCAGGATAATTCCCGTCAAAAGATAGAGTAATCTGAGTTGTAGATGGTCTAAATTACCGCCGACGACTTGCATGATCAAGAGCCCATTGATGGTGCCAAATAACACTGGAAGCAAATAGACAAAGCGGTGATAATTGACCACAAAACGCGTTAAAGCCGATTGACTGATCCCTATTTTTTTCATGGTCAAATATTCGAAACGATCATTCTGCGCCTCAGCCAGCTGGCGAAGTGAGAAGATACTCGCCCAAGCAAAAGTTGTTAAGATTCCTAAAGTTCCGACGACAAAGACAGCCAAACCCAATGAGCGCTCGATCAAAGCATGAACTGGCCCGCGTACATAGTAGTTATTGCTGAGATAATCGGCCTGATCATCCTGAGGCTCATCGCGTAGCAATGTCATTTGAACATCCTTAAGATGCTTGGCATCGTGATAGATCAGCTGTCGCATCGCGCGATCTTTGAAAGAAGCTTCATCGAGTTCTGTCAATGTTTGGCCGGCTGGCTGTAGTCGCTTCACTTGGTAGGCTAATAGCTCCCGGCTGTTTTTAGATGATAATTGATCGAAGACAGAATCATTGACCACCAACAAGTTATTGAAGAAGAGATAGCCTCCGAGCGGATAAGATCTTGAAAAAGCCTTGATCTGCAAATCAGGAATCCCTGATTGTGCCAGTTTCACCTTATTTTGTAGTAGGACCCGCTCCGGAACGTGCTGTAAATAAAAATCTCGGGAAATATACATACTTTGCGTGCGTTTCAAGTTTAGTGGTAACAAATCATTCTGATGGCGACTCGCTTTTTGGTAATCAGTCAGCGAAATAATTTCCAGAGGCAACGTATGCCCCGCCATAATTTGCTCATGGCGGGGGCCGGTTAATTGTGCTGGCGCAATTTTAATTGAGAAATACGTCAGACGCTTGCTGCGACCACCGGCATCCGCGATCTTCTTCAACACTTGTGCTTGATGTTGGCGATCCGTGACTAAATCAATCGGCACTTCTTCTTGAAGTGAGCGATTTCCGAACGCAAACATTGCCGCCGCAGAACCCAGCATGACGATTGAAGCTGTCACGAATAAGGTCGTTAGACTCAATGATTGATAATGCTGACGAAACTTTTTACCGGCAACCGCGAAATCTAAGAGATGGCGGCGTGTGAATGCCCAGTGTTGACGACGTAACCACGATAAGAAAACTGGCAGCGCATTGCGATAGCACAACCAGACGCCAACAAACAATGCAAAACTAATGAAGTACAACGCAAACGAGCTGGCTTGATCAAAGCGCATGTTTTCGATTGTTGGAAACCAATCAAGTTTGAATAAGCCAACATAGCTGGCAATTAATAGCGCCAAGCCCACGCAAGCAAGTGCAAAATCACGACGTGGATGTGGCGAAGTTGTTCGACTAACACGTCCGTAAACCAGCTGTGCAAGTTTCAATCGCGAAATTCGAAATGAATCGATCAGTGCAATGACAATAAAAATTACTAAGAAGCCAACCACCGTCATCCACAAGGCTTCAAACGAAAACCAACGATCAATCTGCGCTGAAACATTCATTAATCTCAAAAGTAACATGCCATAAAGTTTGCTGAACAGCATGCCTAAGACTAGTCCCGCAACCAATGCTAATCCCTCACCCAGCACATTTTCATACGAAAAAAGGCGGGCAATCTGTCCGCGTGATAGTCCCGAAAGTATCTCAACACCAATTTCTTGATGCTGCTGCTGTAATAAAAACCGATTGGCATAGAAGATAATCAACAAGCTGAAGACCAAGATGGCCACAAATAACACTAGCAACATGACCAACATTGGATTGGAATTAA
Organism: Lapidilactobacillus concavus DSM 17758; assembly: GCF_001435835.1. Classification (GTDB taxonomy): domain Bacteria; phylum Bacillota; class Bacilli; order Lactobacillales; family Lactobacillaceae; genus Lapidilactobacillus; species Lapidilactobacillus concavus. The sequence continues at coordinate 26,033 of NZ_AZFX01000094.1, read as the reverse complement.
CTAGTGTACGTAAGTGTTCATCCGTATACGCAGTTAGACTCGCATAGGCGGCCATCACGAGTAATGAGATTGCGACCATATACAAACTCCGACTAGCGATATGACGGCGAAAATTTTTAAAAGCGGTTTGTGCGATCACGCCGAACACCTCCACCGATAGCTGCCTGCATGTCAATGATCTGATCGAAGAAATGTTGACGTGAGCCTGAACGCACAACTTCTGAATAGAAAGCACCATCTTTAATAAAAATGATGCGATTGCAGTAACTGGCCGTGAACGCGTCATGGGTCACCATCATGATCGTCGTTTCATCATCCAAATTAATTGTTGCTAAGTATTGCAAGAGTTCCGTTGCCGATTTGGAGTCCAAACTGCCGGTCGGTTCATCGGCAAACAAAATTTGCGGCTTGGTCATTAAAGCGCGCGCTGCGGAAACACGCTGCTTCTGCCCAATCGACAATTCATCCGGATAGCAATCCAATAGATGACCGAGTTCCAACTGTTGACTGAAGTGAGCCAAACGCTTCTGAATTTCTTGACCTGGAACTGCGGTCAGAGTCAATGGAAAAACAATATTCTCTCTAATCGTCAGGGCCGACAATAAATTGAGATCCTGGAAAATAAACCCAATTTGATCTCGCCGCAACGTGGTCAGATCCGATTCAGGTAAGTGGGTAATCTCTTCCCCGGCTAAATAAACCCGCCCTGTTGAAGGCTTGTCAATCGTTGAAACAATATTCAATAAGGTTGTCTTCCCGGCACCGGAAGGCCCCATGATGCCGACAAACTCACCGCGATCAATCCTGAAACTCAGATTATTCAATGCGCGCACGAGTGTCGAACGTGCGCCAAATGTTTTGGAAACTTGTTGAACTTCAACCATACGCATCTTTAAACACACCCCGTACTTAAATCAGACTTCCTTAACCATGACTGATTGCCGGCCGTGAATCAACTTAATTGACCTCACCGACAAAGTCACGTTGTGGAATTTGGTTGAAATCTAATCGCCGCAGATCTAACAGATTCTGGGTGAAATATGTGGTTGCCTTGGCAAGCATCAAGTTAAGCTTATCAGTCGATTGTGCTAATAAGACCACCGGTTTAGGCGTCGCGCCATTCGCTTGTTGCTGAACTTGATTCATCGCATACCAATAGCCCACTTCAAATGCCGTCCCATCATCGGAACCATTCATATTTGTTTCGGAGTCGGCAATCACAACTAAGACGTCGGCTGCCAGAAGCCCTTCCAAGTCGTGTTCGAAAACCGCCTGCTGCCACTCAGCCGACATGAAAGTTAATTGACTGATTACTGGATCCGTGACGTCCTCATCTTTGGGACTGAAAATCGTGTCCACGGTCTCATTACACGAAAGGACTGCCTTAACCTGCGCAACACGTCGTGCTTCAATCCCGAACTTGTCAAAAAACGGACCTGCTAAATAGACTTTAACCACAAAAATCACCTAGTTTCTTGATCAATAATTGACCTATTACTTTGAGCATACTATTTCATCAACAAAATACAATATCAGAATACGAACAGTTTTGTAAGTTTGATTTAAAACCGACGTCATTTAAGCAATAATGGCGTTAGCTTGGACTTTAATCGGCTTCAATTCGACTTTTCAATCTTTACAAATTTTTTTTATGAAGATTGATACGCTAAATGTGACCTTCTCTGTCCCTCCTAAAATTCGTTCATCATGCTGACAATTTTTATTTTTAAATCCTGATAAACTTTGCTGTTTTTCATGCAGTCAGATTTGTATTTTCATCGCAAAACCAGTAACATAAAAGCCAGAATGAAGCTTGTCTCATCGCGTTCATCAGGTCTGTCTTCACATTATCATTTCCATCTTTGAAAATGATTCCGATCGAATTGAGAATCGATGACATCTAACTAGACTAATTATAGGAGGCTATCTCGCTGTGTTTAAAATCATGATTGTCGAAGATGATCGTACTATCGCTAAGTTAATTGCTGAAAATCTTGAAAAATGGCAATTGAAAGCCTACCTCGTTCAGGATTTCGATGAGGTCTTCAATGAATTCAAGTTACAGAAGCCAGATCTCGTCTTGACGGACATTAATTTGCCGGTATATGATGGTTTCTATTGGAATCAAAAGATCCGGGAGAATTCTGAAGTACCCATCATTTTCATCTCATCGCGCAACACCAACATGGATATGGTGATGGCGATGAATATGGGCGCGGATGATTTCGTCAACAAACCTTTCTCGATGGAAGTACTGCTGGCAAAGATCAATGCCCTACTGCGACGAACCTATGACTACCACGAACACAGTACCAGTTTCCTCGAGCATAACGGGCTGAAACTTAACTTACAGAACGGGAACGCTCAAGTTGGCGATCAGACGATCAATCTCTCCAAAAACGAATATAAGCTGCTCCAATTCATGATGCACTCACCAGGAAAAATCATCTCGCGTGACCGGCTTTTACGTGAGTTATGGGAAGACGAGCGCTTCGTCGATGATAATACCCTGACAGTCAATGTTAACCGCCTACGACGCAAAATAGAGGCAACTGGGTTGAAGGATTATATCGTCACTAAAGTTGGACAGGGTTATTTATTGCCTTAATTATTTCACCTTGATTGTGCTTCCTCACCCCATCAATTTAAATCCATTCTCGCCGCTCGTCTGCCTCAGGAGGTACTTATGACTTTTCGCGATTTCTTACGCGACCATCTTTCTCAGATTGCTTTTTGGTTCATTGGTTTGTTTCTACTCAATCTCCTCATTTGGCTTGAGCCGGATCGCGTGCTTTCGTTCGTTAACTTACTCTACTTGGACCTCTTAATGATTCTCGTACTCGCCTTACTGCTGGGAACGATCTATTTTAATCGCATCCATTGGTTTAAAGAAATCGAGCACCGCATCAAGGATCCAGACAATATTTTGAACCGACCACTCACAAATGCCCACTCGAACAGTGAAAAACAAGTTCAGAAATACGGTGAAACCATGATTGAGACCCACCGCCAAGTATTGAATCATGTGGTCGCAGAACAAAATGACCAACGTGAATTTATCGATGGTTGGGTCCACGACATCAAAGTTCCCCTTGCTGCACTTCAACTGATCAGCGATGATTTGGAACTTGATATTGGTGAAGAAAAGTATTATCAACTCACCGATGAAATCAACCGCATCAATCATTATGTCGAGCAAGTGCTCTATTATTCTCGTCTAAGCAATTTTGCCAACGACTACTTGATTCAACAATACGATCTCAAAACCATTATCAATCCCGTCATTCGCGACAACATGAACTATTTCATCCATAAACACATCCAACTTGAGCAAGGCGACTTGAATTACACCGTGTTGACGGATCAAAAGTGGCTGAGCTTCATCTTGCAACAATTAATCACGAATAGCTTGAAATATACGCCGGATTCTGGCACGATCAAAATCAGTGTGACCACGACACCTAATGATCTCCAATTACTGATTCAAGATACCGGCGTTGGCATCCAGTCAGCCGATCTGGCGCGTATCTTCGAGAAAGGTTTCACCGGCGAAAACGGACGCCAAGTCAATACCCGTTCGACCGGGCTTGGCCTCTATCTTGCCCAGAAGCTAGCGCAAAAACTAGGACATGAAATTACAGCGTCCTCAATCGTCGGGCAAGGCACCACACTTGTTGTCCATTTTCCAACCTTGAGTTACTACAACAGTCCAGGCAGTAAACAACAACTCAAACGTTCAACGCATTCAACATTTGCTGATTAGAACAATTAAAAAGTTAGGATAATTAAACGATGATTTCAATTCATTCCCCAAACACAACCAGCTCGATTATCAGGAGTAACGTCTACACCCAGCAACAAATTTTGCATCAACATTTCATTTCAATCGAGGTTTTTTAAAATGACAAACGATTATATCCAAGCATTAACCATTGCAGGTAACGATTCCGACGGCAGTGCCGGCATGCCCGCAGACTTACTCAGCTTCTTCCGCCGTGGCGTTTACGGCATGGGACTTTTGACCTCAGCGGTTGCTGGCAATTCTTATCAAATCGAAGCGGCGGAGATCATGACCGCAGACTTCATCACTCAACAATTCAAGACGCTGGCAAAAGATTTTCATATCCGTGCAAGCAAGACCGGTATGTTAGCAAACGCCGAAGTGATCGAAACCGTTGCTAAAAATTATCAGGAAGTTGACTTCGGCCCGCTAATCGTCGACCCTGTCATCATTACGAAGCACGGCGCGATGTTGCTCGAACAAGAGGCCTACGAAACTTTCCGGGAAAAATTACTCCCAATGGCGGCTGTCATCACTCCCAATTTCTATGAAGCCCAGAAATTGACCGAATTACCCCTTGCGGATAAATCAGAAATCGAGCACGGCGCCAAGCTTTTGCAAAAACTCGGCGCCAAAAACGTCATGATCAAAGGCCGCCACGATGATGCGGAACAAGATGTCGTTAGTGACTATGTCCTTCTCGAAAATGGCGAACACTTCTGGTTGACCGAGCCTTACGTTCATACGAATCGCGTCAACGGTACTGGTGATTCGCTTTCTGCCGTCATCACTGCAGAAATTGCCAAGGGCCGCGATGTCGCTACAGCGATCAAAATTGCCAAGAAGTTTGTCCACCAAGCAATCGCAAACCCAATTGAAGTTGGGCATCAATTTGGCCCTATCAATCACTGGGCACCAACTGACGAAGACTAGATGGATTAACGTGCAATCACCTTCTTCAAGCCGCAACAATTATGGGATTACAATTGTTGCCGTTTAAAAAACAAGCCCGGACTTAAAAATGCGTCAATTTGTAAATGGTGAAATCGAAAGATGACCCGTTTATAAATTGGCGCTATTTTGATTGACGTTTTGAATTTTTATGCTTTTCGCGGTAGTTGCCGAAGCTGCTTTGGTATGCGTTGAACCGAAGTTGCTACAGACAATGGGCATGCTAGCCTGTGGGGCAGGCTGCAGCTCTTTTTGAAACGCGTGAAGCAAGGCAGCAGTCTGCGCTTAACAACAATTTCTAAACGATCCGCAAGCGAATCATTCAGAAATTATCGTTAATGCTCAACTGCAACCCGCCTTGCTTCACGCTCTACTTCAAAAAGTAGCTTTCGCCTAAAAATGAAGCCTTTGTTTTTCAAAGTCTTCATTTTTACCCGTGCTGTAAGCTCACTCACGTGTTGCACACGTTCGTCAGCTAACACCACTGTCACTGCAATCATGCCCATTATCTTTCGCAACTTCTGATTTAGTCGGTAACTCAAAATAACGGGGTGTGATTTGCTGGCAGCCTATTTCTTCGAATATTAAATCATGATCACGTTTAAAAATCGTGATTGCGTCAAATGGCGAAATTTAGATACGATAAATATTCAAATTCACGCCAAATTACTTGCACATTTCGATCGAAAATGACAAGTATTTTGGCGTGAACATTTGTATTCTTCGTGTGTCCAGAATGACAAATTGAGAAAATCGAGTTTTTTTATTGCTATTCACCGAAGTTGCTACGGAAAACGGTCGTTCCTGCTGTGGGGCCGGCTTCCGCCTTTTTGCTGCGCGCTTCGCTTGCTGCAAAAATGGCTCCAGCCTAAAATTGGAGCCTTCGAAATTCGAAGTCTCCAATTTACCCGTTTTGTAAGTCTGCGAAAGGCGTGCAGACTTACAAAACTTTCACAGCATCACAACCATTTTCTTCGCAACTTCCAGTTTAGTTTGAACCATTGAATAACAGGTTCAGTAATCTATGCTAATTTCTACTTCTTAACCTTAAACCACAGTTCCGCCTTCACATCTGAGTCAGGGAACGAAGTGGAAAGTTGTTGCCGTGCTGTGAAATGCAGTTGTTTACGAAAGCTTGCTTTCGCAAACTTACTGCAGGGTCGTATTTGAGCTTCTGCGCTGCAGAATCTCAAATCGAAGGCGGAAGATTTATTCGCCGAGTGCGAAGCACGAGCCGAATAAACCTGCAGCCGGCCCCACAGCGAAGGCAACAACTTTCCACGCAGTGGACTGACGGGTCTGACGGGTCTGACGGGTCTGACGGGTTTGACGGGTTTGACGGGTTTGACGGGCCCGATAGATCTCACAATACCGAGGAGATTGAAGCTAGATAAACCAGCTCATTTCACCAGCTTATCCCAAATCACCACCCGCTTTTGTGCAAGTGACTGCTGCACATCGATAATCCGCTGATTACTACTACCGCGGAATTGCAGTGTCAAATCCTTTTTTGCAAGCAAGAAACGGCCGTCAACAAGAATGTCAATTTTCTGAAGCAATTCCAGCTTGTCTGGTGTTTCCTGCATTAATTCTTCCCACGTATAACCGGTCCACGACCAAACATCTTTGGTATGGCCGTAACGCTCACGTAGGGCATCCACTAATTGTAGGCAGACTTGTGTGTTAACAAAAGGCTCGCCGCCAAGCAGAGTCAATCCTTGCACGTAAGATTGCCCCAAGTCGGTTAAAATTTGTTCTTGCAACTCTTCGGTGTAAGGTTTACCGTAATGAAAATTTTGTGCGGCAGCGTTGTAACATCCTGGACAAGCAAATCGACAGCCAGAAACGTATAAGCTACAACGTACACCTTCCCCATCAACGAAATTAAATGGCTTATAGCTGGCAATATATTTTTGGCTTAATTCTTCGGCTCGCCATTCACCGGGTTGGGGATTTTTAGGTAATTTAATTTTTTCGGTTGGCAAATGGCTTCTCTCTTTTCAACTTGTTTTTTAACTTCAACCCTTAACGTCACTAGTTGGATGATAATTCTGATGCGTTCAGCCTTAACTTAGGCATTGCGGTGCTCGTTGGCCACTTGATTATTGCTGAAAGACAGGTGCTTCACGCGATGAATGATCTCTTCATGACGGCCGTGTACCATTGGGCGTTGGTTGGGATTACCCAAATAACCACAAGTCCGCTTGACCACATCACAACTGGCTGGGTCGCTGTTCCCACATTGTGGACACTTAAAGCCCTTTTCGGTCGGCACGAATTCACCCTTATAACCACACTTGAAACATTGGTCAATTGGCGTATTGGTGCCTAAATAACCGATTCGATCATAGGCAAAATCCCAAACGGCTTCCAAAGCTTTCGGATTTTGTTTGAGGTTAGGATATTCACAATAATGAATAAAGCCACCAGAACAATACTTTGGATAATCTTTTTCGAAGTCGAGTTTTTCAAAAGGTGTTGGATTCTTACGCACATCGTAGTGGAAACTATTCGTGTAGTATTCCTTGTCGGTAATATCCTTCACCTTGCCAAACTTCTGCGTGTCTAAGCGACAGAAGCGGTCGGTCAAACTCTCGGAAGGCGTGCTGTAAACGCTGAAGTGATAACCATATTCTTGTTCCCACGCCACACAGTGATCGTAGAGTGCCTTGACCACGTTGATTGTAAATTGCTTAGCCACTGGATCCTCTTCCCAGGTTGGACCAAAGAAGACAGTCCCCACCTCATAGAGACCGATATAACCTAAAGAAACCGTCGCGCGACTGTTTTTGAACAATTCATCAACTGATTGGTTCTGATCAAGCCGCTTGCCAAACGCACCATATTGATACAAAATCGGCGCGTTAGCAGGATGAGCCTGCTTGGCACGGTTAACTTTGAAAATCAACGCTTCCTTGCAGACACTCAAACGTTCTTCAAGGATCTGCCAGAACTTATCTTGATTCCCTGCAGATTCCATGGCGATCCGAGGTAAATTCAACGTCACAACGCCAAGATTCATTCGACCAGAATTGACTTCCTTACCTGTCTCCGGATCCTGCCAACCCTGCAAGAAGCTGCGGCAACCCATGGGTGCTTTAAAAGAGCCCGTCAGTTCAACGAGTTTGTCATAGTTCAGCACGTCAGGGTACATCCGCTTAGTGGCACATTCGATGGCCATTTGTTTGATGTCGTAATTGGGATCCTCTGGGTTTAAATTGAGCCCGCGTTTCAAGGTAAACACTAACTTAGGAAAAATTGCGGTCCGATGTTCTTTTCCCAATCCCTGAATCCGAATCTTCAAAATCGACTTTTGAATTTCGCGTTCAATCCAATTCGAACCCAAGCCAAAGCCCAACGTGGTGAATGGCGTCTGGCCTTGAGAGGAATACAACGTATTAATCTCGTATTCCAAAGCTTGCATCGCGTCAAAAATATCTTTTTTCGTCCGTTTAATTGCATATTCCTTACGGCGTTCAGGTTCATCGATCCATTCAACGGCTTCGGATTCATGCTTCGCTAAGTTTTTCTCGGCGAAAGGTGCGAGCAACTCATCGACACGATCTGCCGAACAACCACCGTATTGACTGGAGGCAACGTTGGCGATGATCTGCGCCATTTGAGCCGTGGCCGTCTGAATTGAATGGGGTGGTTCGACTTCCGCATTGCCAATCTTGAAGCCGTGGGTCAACATTTCCTTGAAGTCAATCAAGCAACAATTCGTCATCGGGCTGTAGGGTTGGTAATCCAAGTCATGCCAGTGGATTTCACCCTTCAAGTGAGCATTGGCGACTTTGGGTGGTAGCATCTTAAGTCCCATTGCTTTTGCCACGGTACCAGCCGTCAAATCCCGCTGTGTGTTGAAAACCTTACTATCTTTATTCGCATTCTCGTTAACAACCGTTGCATCGCGCGTCAGCAGCTTTTGAATCGTGACATTAATATCAGTCGCCTGACTACGTTCAAAATCACGCTCGGTACGATAATTGATGTAGTCCTGCGCAATTTGATACAAATGGTGATCCAATAAGGTGTGCTCAACGATACTCTGAATCTCATAAATTTTAATATTTTCCGTAAAACGATCTGCGATTTCAGCAAGCACATCGTCCAAAACAAGCTGGAGTTCACTGAGGGTCTTCACATCGACCTCGCCATGATCCAACTCAGAATCAGCAGCTTTACGCATGGCCTGCGCAATTTTTTCCGAATCAAAGTCCATGATCCGGCCATCTCGTTTAATGACCTTAATCGTCATTGTGGGTGCGATTTGATTGGTTTTCAATTCCTGCATCTTCATAACCTCTTCATCGTTATTCTTAGTTCAATGATAACGGCTACACGTTGAATTATCAAGCTAGTTGAAACAATATCTTGTGGATAAAGCTGTGCAAAAGATTTTAATAATACAAGATGTTGTATACAAAAAAATCACAGAATTCAGTCGGTTAACCGAATTCTGTGACCATGATCGCACCAATTTATTCAGAATGTCTGCAACAAAATTGTGGAAAATATTTTTTCCGTCGTCGTTGGAGTTACTTCAGGTCATCAGGTCAGGATCGTATCTGCTATCGTTCATCAGACGCCCAGCAACCTAATCGATGACTGGCTGCATCAATAGGCAACGATCTTTTGGACTTTCAACATAAACACGCACTATTTCTTTAACCGCAAAGTCATGGCATTCAATGCCACCACGATGGTCGATAGCGACATGACAGCTGCCCCAACCGCTGGATTCAAGACAAATCCGATCGGTGCTAAGATACCTGCGGCAAGTGGAATGGTGATCACGTTATAACCCGCACCCCACCATAAGTTCTCAATCATTTTTCGTTGTGTGGCTTTCGCCAGTTTTAAGAAATTGACAACGTCAGCTGGATCACTGTGCACCAAGACGACATCGGCCGAATCAATCGCAACATCCGTTCCCGCACCGATTGCCACGCCAATATTGGCACGAACTAACGCCGGCGCATCATTGACACCATCGCCAACCATCATCACCTTGTCCCCACGCGACTGATAATCGCGGACAACTTTTTCTTTATCTTCTGGCAAAAGCTGTGCTTTAAACTCGTCGATTCCCAATGATGTTGCCACTTTCTTGGCAGTTTGCGCATTATCGCCGGTCAACATGACTGGTGTGATCGACATTGCCTTGAGATCTGCGATGAATTTTTTGGCTTCGGGCTTAATTTGATCACCAACGGCTAGAATTGCTAGGACTTGTTTATCGGAGATTAAGTAGCTCACACTGTTTCCTTGTTGTGCAAGTTGGTCATACTGTCTATCATCATAGTTGATCTCATGTTGTTTCAAAAATGGTGCGGTCACGATTTCATAGGTTTCGCCGGCAATCGTGCCACTCATACCAACACCTTTGATGGCTTGAACGTTTTCTGCAGCTGCTGGTTCAAGCTGCTGAGCCTTTGCTGCCGCCAAGACACCCGTTGCGATTGGATGGCTACTGTGTGCTTCCAAACTGGCGATAAGACTCAAAACCTGATGATCGGTTAATCTTTCAGTCAGACTCTTGATTGTATTGACGGTAAATTTACCTTCAGTCAAGGTCCCTGTTTTATCTAAGAGAACGTGTGAAAGGTGGCGAGCTTTTTCAATTGCTTCGCGCTGTTGGATCAACAAGCCATTCGCCGCCGCGATTGAGGTGCTCCTTGCGACAACCAAGGGAATCGCAACGCCAAGTGCATGAGGACAAGCAATCACTAGCACCGTCACCATTCGCGACAAAGCCGTCGCCAGATCCGCATTGATCCACCAGAAAATAAATGCCAAGACACCAAAAGTTAACGCAGCGTAGAAAAGCCAACCGGCAACACGATCCGCCAACGTTTCGGTTTTCGATTTATCTTGTTGTGCTTTCGAAACCAATTGCATCACTTGAGCGAGATACCCATTTTCACCAGTGCCAGTCACTTCGACCGTTAACGCACCATCACCGTTGATTGAACCCCCAATCACCGTATCGCCAACCTGCTTTTCAATTGCTTTGGCTTCACCAGTGACTAACGATTCGTTAATTGCACTTTGACCAGAGATAATCCGGCCATCCGTCGGTATCGATTCGCCCCCGCGGACAACCACCGTTTGTCCCGTTTGAACATCCGCTAAAGGCCGGTCGACGACTTGCCCATCTTCAGTTTGAACATGAGCCTCCCCTGGCAATAATTGTGCCATTTTTTCTAGCGCATTCCCTGCGTTCATGATGGCATTCATTTCTAGCCAATGTCCAAGCAACATGATGACAATCAACGTAGCTTCTTCTGAGAAGAAATCCATCATGTGACCGCCGACAAACTCGTTCATGATAAAGACATAAACACTATAAATATAGGCAACACCAGTCCCAAGCGTGATTAGCGTCATCATTGCTGGCTTGCGCGCCCGCAACTCACCCCACGCCCCCTTGAAGAACGGCTCACCACCGTAGAAAAAGATGATCGTCGCCGCAACCAAGACGAGCCATTCTGAACCTGGAAAACTCATCGTAAACGGCAGCTTAATTCCCATTACGGGTGAGAATAATAAAATTGGGATCATTAAAACTAGCGAGATCCAAAACTTCTTTTTCATATTGCCCATCGACATCATATGCCCACCATGATTGCCAGACATGTGCTGGTGATCCATGTGTTCCATTTGGTTCATGCCATGATGATCCTCATTTTGTTGCATCTGCATGTTCATTGGATCCATATCTTTCATGTCGGCCATATGTTCTGTGTGGCTCATCTGTTGTGATTGAGGTTTATTTGTTGCGTGTGTTGAATGCTTTTCGTCCATGATTGCCACTCCTGTCTATTTGTTCCAATTTGACTCGCCTATGCCACTAAAAAAGGTTGTGGTTGAATTTACGAGTTAAGTTTACAATTGTAAACTTAACTTTGTCAAGTAATTTACTCGACGGGTTGCTCGTGCTTTGCATGTCTGTCAAACCATCAGACCCGTCAGTCCACTGCGTGGAAAGTTGTTGTCTTTGCTGTGGGGCCGGCTGCAGGTTTATTCGGCTCGTGCTTCGCACTCGGCGAATAAATCTTCCGCCTCAAACATTAGCCTTCGCAAACGTGTGCCACACGCTGCGCGAAGGCTAATGTTTGTCCCATGTTGTAAACCCGCG
>NZ_AZFX01000094.1:0-14150 GCF_001435835.1 Lapidilactobacillus concavus DSM 17758 | reverse complement strand
TTAACAACATTTTCACAGCACGGCAACAACTTTCCACTCCGTTCCCTGACTCAGATCTGAAGGCGAAACTGTGGTTTGAAATTAAGAAGTAAAAACTAACAATTACCACTGAACCAGTTATTCAATGGCTTAGACTAAACTAGAAGTTGCGGAGGAAAATGGGCATGATTGCAGTGACAGTGGTGTTAGCGACAAGAGCGTGAAGCAAGGCGTTTTGCAGTTGAGCATTAACGATAATTTCTGAATGATTCGCTTGCGAATCGTTTAGAAATTGTTGTTAAGCGCAGACTGCTGCCTTGCTTCACGCGTTTCAAAAAGAGCTGCAGCCGGCCCCACATGCTAGCATGCCCATTGTCTGCAGCAACTTCGGTTCAACGCATACCGCAGCAACTTCGGCGAGGCAATTTCGGTCAAATAAATGCCAAATATCTATTTCTTTTTCATTTCGAAATCGCTAAACTAGGGAATAGACAATTATGCAGAATCAGTTGAGGCCTAGTCATGTTTAGAGTAAGTAGAAGGAACTTTTTAATTGGGACGACCCTCGCAATCATTGCGGCGATTATGTGGGGGTTCTCCGGTGTTACCGTCAGCATGTTATTCAAGCTTAATTCGGCAATGACACCGTTGTGGGTCAGCCAGGTGCGGATGATTGCCGCCGGCTTGATCATGCTAGGGCTGGCTGCGATTCGTCGTGAGCATCCTTTTAGGGTTTGGCGTGATGGTAAGTCGGCAATACAATTAGTCGGATATGCCGTTTTCGGACTGATTCCCGTCCAATACTGTTATTTCAAAACCGTCGAATATGGCAATGCGCCGATTGCAACGATCCTGCAATTTCTTGGTCCGTTTGTGATCACGCTGTATTTATTTTCTTTTAAACGGCAACTGCCAACACGTGCCGAAACAATTGGACTCTTATTAGCTTTCTTTGGCACGTTGTTGATTGTGACCCATGGCCATTTTAATCAGCTTGCCATCCCTCCGCTCGTCTTGTTCTGGGGGCTTTTATCGGCGGTAGGTGTCGCAACTCACTCAATGATGCCACAGAAACTCTTGCCCAAATTTGGCGTGCTCAGCGTCACCGGTTGGGGGATGTTGATTGGCGGGAATGTGCTCAATCTTTTTAATCCTTTCTGGACACGGCCAGTCACTCTGACGTTTCGTGATGTGCGTTTGTTGCTGGTGACGGTGCTAGTTGGGACGGTGCTCGCGTTTATTCTATTCTCAACTAGCCTAACCTTCATCTTGCCCACCACTGCCAGTTTACTAGATGCATTTGAGCCCTTATCGGCGACCCTCTTTGCAGTATTACTTGTTCACACGCATCTCGGCCAGATGGATCTGATCGGCGGTGCGGTGATTATTGTGGCCGTCATCGTGGTCACAATGAATTTCAAAGCCTTATTTCAGCGAATGCGAAAACAACATATCAATCAAATTGATCATTAATGAAAAACGCGGTTCAACAAAAAAATTGATTTTGTTGAACCGCGTTTTTCTATTTTTATAAAGCACGACGTTTCTTTACTTCTTCGTGATAGCTTAACCAGCTGCCGAGCAATGCAATGATGGCAAGGACGAGCAATAGCCAATACACCACGGTTGCACCTTGTGTGGTGGTGACTGCTAGCTTGCCAGGGCGAAGTTGATAGACACCGATAATAGCGGCAAGCACCCCAGTCCCAAATGAACCGGCATATCGTTGCGACATGTTGAAAGCGGCGTTGATATCAGCGCGCTGCTTAGGACTAACTTGCAAGCTGGCATCCGTGATCGTATTCCCAAAAACCAAATTGAAGCCCAAGCGCAACACAACGTAGGCGAGAACAATGATCAGTGCGGTCAAGCGTTGACTGAAGATCACATCGATCAACGCACCCAAGACGAAAATAACATGACCAATCACAATTGGAATTGGACTGCCTAATTTATCCATGGCTCGGCCAGCAAGTGGCGCAACAATTGCACCCAGAAGCGCCCCGGGCAACAACATCATCCCCGCCGCCGACGCACTTTTACCTAAGGCAAACTGAGCAACTTGGGGAATGACAAATGAAAGGCCAATATTCGTGAATTGCAAGAGAAAATAACCCAGAAGATGCCAGCTAACGATTGGGTACTTAAAAATAGAAAAGTCAATCAGATGACGCTGGCTGTGTCGATCGTATTGATAAAAAATAAGACCTAATACCAGTGCGAGGAGAAGTAATCCCCAGAAATGTCCGCTCATGAAACCAAACTTACCCGCTTGGCTAAATGCCAAATCCAATAATAATAAAACCGCCGAGAGAATAATGAACCCGATAAAATCAAATTGATCATCGGGTGAAACAGGCTGTAACGTTAAATTAAAGACCCCAATCAGAAAGACGATGATGATCAATGGCATTAATAACCAAAAAATCATTCGCCAAGACCAAAGTGAAGTTAACAGCCCGCCATATGTCGGCCCCAATGCAGGTGCCAATGCAATGATCATGGCTGCCAAACCAGTATAGGTGGCCAATTTTTGACGTGGGACACTACTCATAATGAGATGGAACATGAGTGGCGCCGATAAACCTGTCGACATACCTTGGATAATCCTGCCTAAAAGCATGATGCTGAAGCTATTCGAGACGCCTAAAATAACCGTCCCCACCGCAAAACAGCTGATGGCAAAAACAAATAGATTCTTGACTGGATATTTCTTCGTTAAGTGTGCTGAAGCGACCATCATCGTCACAACAAGTAAGTAACCCGTAGTCAGCCACTGGATCGTTGCGAGATTAACATGGAGCTGCTTCGTGAGTGTAACGTAGGTGACATTGAGCGATGTTTCCACCAAGATTCCCATAAAGCTTAGTAAACCGGCCGAGAGAATACTCAATAATGCCTTTCGTGGTAATTTTTGTTCGTCAAACTAAGACCCCCTATTAAAAATAGACAAAATAAAACCGTAAATCTCCTTACACGAAAGTTAAACTTTCTGGAATTTACGGTTGATTTGTTGAAACTATCTTAAGTAATTATAACACTTTTTCAGAAAAATGGTCTAAGCTACCTATCGAGCTTTAGATGCGTCATCCCTAGAGTGAGCTCAATTTTGATTAGCTGGGTTACCCCAAAGGTACTGATCAACGCGTGTTGCCACTGCTTTGTTTTCATGTAATCGACTATGTTGGGCAGCGGATCCGGTGTAGACAAGTTCTGTATAATCGGCCTGATGCCCACGAATTAAGACTTTCAACGAACGCGCAGACACCTCACTCACCAAGCCGTCCGAGTGTGAGCCATTCTTAAGATCACCCATGATATTCAAGATATGAACACCTTTAGGAAAATTCTGTCGCTTACTGTCTAACAACTGGTAGGCTGCACGTTGATAAGCCGGCAACCCATCTGGCATGAAATAGTTCTGATTAGCGACATCATCGATCGTAATAACGCCGTTATAGCAGCCCGCAATCGAGACAAACTTCGTAATTTTCGGAAAATTGGCTGGTAGATTCGGTGTCATCAACATATCGACTGCCGCAACATTGCCGGCCGAATGCGCCACAATCTGATAGGTCTTGAACGGATATTTAGCAGCCGTCTGCTGGATCACAGCTTTTAACCAAGCAGCTTGTGTGTCATAGGGCGCAGAATTATCACTAAAAACGATTTGAACCAATGGATTAATCGCGTGCTTCTCCCAACTGCCACTGTAGTGCAGACGGCCATCTTTAGCGACGGTCACGCGCAAAATACTGTTACTACCGGCTTGCTGCTGTGCCGTATAAATTAGGGAATTAGTTGAATTCGCACTGCCGTTATAGCCATGAACGTAAAACGTCGGTGTTGAAGTCTCTAAATAAGGCTGTTGAGCCGCGCTCGACTGCTTGGCATGAGGACTCGGTGATTGGGTGTTTGATACTTCTGAATTGAAAAAGCGACATGCAGACAAGGTCATTGTCAAGAGAACCAAGCTAAACCATCGATACCATTTCTTCATCATTGACGCTCCTTATTGACTTCACCAATTATAACTACCCGAAAAACGTTCGATTTCTTTTTCAGTATGCCCTAAATGACTCAAATTTCAAAATATTTGGTATCAACTGTCGGCCTCACGAATGTGGCTATAGTTGACAGTGAATCTGGGGATGGCGTATATTGAAATGCAGTGATTGCGCTAAATCTCAATCAAATGCGTCAATCAAATGACACGAATGACATGATGGATGGCAAAATTGATGAAACGATATCGAAGCTTCCGCAACTTTCTTGAAAAACATGACTGGTGGGCAGTTTTCATGTACCTTTTTTACGGCGGATGGACCACGGTCGTCAATATCGTGGTCTTCTACGTCAGCCACCAAGGCCTAGCACTGAATTGGCAACTCTCAAACACACTCGCGTGGATCCTCTCGGTTTTGTTTGCCTTCGTGACCAACAAGCTCTGGGTCTTCCATTCAAAAACAGAAGGATTCGGTCAGCTCAGCTGGGAGTTCGCCAAGTTTATCGTCGCGCGCCTCGTTTCCTACGGGATAGACATGGGCTCAATGTTCATCATGATCGACCTGATGCACACGAACACGCTAATTTCAAAAATAATCACGCAAATCATTGTCGTCATAGCAAATTATTTCTTTAGTAAAATATTTATATTTAAAAGAGTGTGAAAGCTCACGGGTTGAATTTGAGAATTAACATGATTAAGACCCGAATCCGCTTTTAGATTCGAGCCTTAATTGTGTTAACCGGAAAATTCAGTGAGCTGTAACACGTTTCAGAGTGTGAAGCAAGGCGGTTAGCTTCTGAGCATTAACAAGAATTTCTGAATGATTCGTGCAGCGAGTCGTTTAGAAATTGTGGTTAAGCGCAGGAAGCTGCCTTGTGCAACACGTTTAGAGTGTGAAAGCTCACGGGTTGAATTTAACGACTAACATGACAACATCAAACTATTCAAGGAGTCTTTCAATGATCAAACCAATTATGCGCGATCCTGCCTTTTTAGCTCAAAAATCCCAACCTGCCACCATCAATGATGCGGCTGTGATCACCGACTTGCTTGACACGCTTCGTGCCAATGCCGATCGGTGTGTTGGCATGGCGGCAAATATGATTGGCGTCCAGAAGAACATGATTGTTTGCCAGATGGGACCGCTGGCCGCTCCACTGGTCAATCCAGTCATCATTAAAAGATCAGGGCCCTATCAAACCGAAGAAGGCTGTCTCTCATTGACGGGGCAACGCTCAACAACCCGTTATCAGACAATTACCGTTAACTTCGAAAATCAAAATTTCCAACCACAGCAACAAACATTCTCCGGCTGGATTGCTCAAATCATTCAACATGAAATCGATCATTGCAATGGGATTCTGATTTAATCTCTTACTGATCAAATCATTGTTAACCAACAAGCCACTCAGTTCAAACTGAACTGAGTGGCTTGTTTGCCGTTAGGATTAATACTTCGTCCTGAAAAACGGTTATTATTAAAATAATTACATATTAATTGTGAATATTATTGCATTTTTTTACAAATGAACTATTATTTTTATAGACACTATTCTAATCCTGCTGCTTCATTTTGTTGATGTCGCTAACGGGAAATCTTTTCAAGTTAGTAGGTCAGACAAATGGACGAATTAATTACAGTTGATCACGTGGCAATGGACTACCGTGTGCGTGAGGAGGATCAGTCACGATCCAAGGTGAGCAATTTTCTGCATCCTGATTATCGGACGATCAAGGCGCTTAAGGCCATCAATTTTCAGGTGAATCGCGGTGATATTCTTGGTTATGTTGGCGAGAATGGTGCTGGTAAGTCAACGACGATCAAGATCTTATTGGGTATTTTGCGTCAGACTTCTGGAGAGGTTCGCGTCTTAGGCGATGATCCGGTTCACGATCGGAAGAAGATTGCGCGGCGAATTGGTGCCTTGATGGGGCAAAAATCGCAGCTTTGGTGGGAACTGCCGTTGCAAGATTCCTTTTATTTTCTTCAAAAGATGTATCAACATACTGCACACGAAGATCAAGTCTGGCTCTCGGAATTGATCGAGCGTCTGCAGGTTGAATCTTACTTGAAACAACCTGTACGCGAATTGTCTTTAGGTCAACGCATGCGTGGCGAATTCATTGCAACGCTCATTCATCAACCCGAGATTGTTTTCCTTGATGAGCCAACTTTGGGGCTCGATGTGGCGACGCGAACAGCCGTCCTCAACTTATTGTTGCAGATCAATCGCGAACGTCATACCACAATTATGTACACCTCCCACGAAATGGCCGATGTTGAAAAAATTGCCAACCGCTTATTATTACTCGGAAAAGGCAGTGTTCAGTATGACGGCGATTTGGATCAATTCAAAGACCAATATGCTGCCTATCAACGCGTCGCCATTCAAGGCATCACCGAATTGACCATGATTCCCGGCGTCACCCTCTATCAACGCAACAATAGTAGCTTGGAATGTTTATTAGATACACGCCTCATTTCTGTGGCCGATTTTATTCAAAAAGTGCCCAATCTCACGCGAGGTGCAGTTAAGGGAATCACTGTCTTGCCCAATGACCTCGAGATGATTTTACTGTTGCGTTCCAAACAGAAGGGAGTCGACTAAGATGTTCCGTTCATACATTGTTTGTCAATTCAAACGACAGAGTTATTACTACTTTGATACCGTGATGACGGTCGTTGGTGCGCTTTTGGCCGCGATGATCCAATACTTCGTTTGGGATTCTGCTAGGAAAACCGGAAACGTCAGTCTTGCCAGCAGTGAGATGATTTCGAGTTATGCCATTCTGGCGACTTCTTATACCCTGTTAATGCCTGCATCCGAAGTCTCACAGACGATTGAATATCAAATCAAGAAAGGCACGATCATCTACGACTTCGTGCGGCCACTTGATTATTGGAAGAGCGTCTTCTTAGCACAATTAGGCAAGTCTGCCTATCTGCTCGTCTTCACGATTTTTCCATTGACCTTATTCTACTTGCTGGTCTTTCGAATCAATTTTGCGGTGGGCGGTGTTGGCCACTTTGCTTGGGCATTGTTCACCTTACTGCTCGGCTATGGGCTATCATTTATCATGGGCTTTTTCGTCGGGATTCTTTCCTTTGTGACCTTCCGAAACGGTGGTATTCTTTCGCTCTATACCGGCCTAGTGATGATTTTTGGTGGTGGTGTGCTGCCAATCACGATCTATCCCAATTGGTTGGCATCTATCTCGAAGTTCACCCCTTTTTATGCGATGCAAGGTGTTCCTTTATCTGCCCTCACGATTGATGGCACTCATTGGGGCGAACTAGGGTTGCAGGTCCTTTGGCTAGCTGTCCTGATTGCAATCACCAGTCTCGTGTATCGCAGAATGCGCCATCAAGTTGAGATTGCAGGAGGTTAGCCATGAATCAAATTAGACGTTACGTTAAACTGTATGGGTCGTTTTTCAAGATGGATATTAAACGAATCGGTCTGTACCGTGCAAACTTATTGACCAGTAGTTTCGGCTACCTGTTGGATTCACTCGCAACCTTCTTTTCCGTGTGGCTAATTCTGAATCAAGTCGGTTCGATTTATGAATGGGGCATGCCCGAAATGTTCGCGCTATTTACGTATACCCTCTTTCTCCTATCCATTTGGGAGTTCTTCTTCGTGAACACCTTGGAAATTCCGTTTCTCATTTTCGATGGCGAGTTAGACATTTTTCTCACGCGACCTGTCGGTGATCTTTTCCAATTCGTGATTTTCGAACTGGATGAGGAATCGATCTTCGAGATCATTGTCTCTTTCTTGATGTTCATTGGCGCACTGTGGTCTTGCCATCTCACCTTTGACCTCATCAAAATCGGTATCTTCTTATTGTGTACGATCTCGGCGTTGATGGGTCTGGAGGCGATCTACTTAGCAATTTCATCGACGGCATTCTGGTTCACCTCAACACAAGGATTGAAATCAATCGTTTATCAGATTCTCCAGTTGAATCGCTATCCACTCGAGATCTACCCTAATTTTGTTAAAATCATCATGACTGTGATTCCCTTTGGACTTTACGGCTACTACCCACTCTCACTCTTGTTATTCGGTCAAGTCTCGAGTTGGATGACGCTTTACATCATCTTCAGCGGTCCAATCTTTCTACTACTCGCCTACTTCGGCGTTTGGAAAATTGGCCTGAAACATTACACTAGCGCAGCTGGATAGCTTCAGTCCACTAACAATCATCAAGCGATGCACACTTCCAACTGAAGTGTGCATTTTTTAGCGAGCAAGTCCCTGATGAAGCACTCAAAAGGCGCTAAGGCGTCATTTCCACACCAATCATATCGATAAAGTTTGAACTTAGTCTAAAAATAACAACGGTTCCCGTGTATCATGAAGGCACTGAGATGAGAGTCGCTGTGTAAATTGATCCAAAAAGATAGGAAATTCTGATGACAAAAAAACCACTAAAATTATTTTTGAACGGCCTATTGTTCGTGACTTGTTTAGCAGTCATGGGGCTCATTGGCGTCTACATTTTAAACCGCTTCTCTGGCCTAACGGGTGATGACTTCCTGTATCACTTCATCTACACCGGAGAATGGCCCGCAAAAGGTGGCCCGCAAGTCTACCACAATCTATGGGATTGAGTCGTTGCCATTTACAACCATATGAAGTTGTGGAATGCGCGACTGACTTCAATCATTTTTGAAATTGCCGCCATGCAGGTCCCCAAGACCGTGTTCAACCTCATCAATACGATGGCTTACTTACTTGTTGGTTTAGAAATCAACCTGCTCGCCACTGGCAAACACGCATTGAGACAACCATTACAACTGCTGCTGACTTATTTATTAATGTGGTTCTTCTTGTCAGGCTTCGACAGCACCGTCTTGTGGGTCAGTGGCGCCGCTAACTATCTCTGGCCAACAGTGATCATCCTGGCTTTCTTCATGCCCTATCGTTTCAATTATCACGTCTAGCGGCATCCGAAATTGATGACTTGGGCGATGCTCATATTGGGGATTTTAGCGGGGATGTCCAACGAGGTTGGCAGTTCGACGGCGATTTTAGTCGTGGCTTACTTCACTTTCTTTGCCCGTCCGGAAGGAGCCTTCAATGACTTCTGGTGGAAAATTGTTGGCGTGGTTGCTAATCTAATTGGCTTCCTCACGATGCTGGCCCTATCCTCGAATTCGTCAGAGAGTCAAACTTACGGGGTCAAAGATGGTCTCGTTTATCATCTCAAGAACATTTTCGGTATGACCTTGACCAATTCCGGCGTCCTGCTCTTGTTGATTCTGATCGTCAGTTTGATTGTCCTGTTCAACCAACCTGATTTCTTCAGAGGTGTCTTCGAAAAACGACCACTCACACCAACTGAGATGGCAACACTTAGTGGTTTCATTTTTCTAATCAGTGCGCTCGCTGGAATTGCTGCAACCGTCATTTCACCGGTGCTCTTCCCCAGACTCTGGTTCGCCGTCAACATCTTGTTGATTGTCTCCTTACTCAATCTGCTAGCGGCCTATCAAGGCGTCCACAAGGATAGCTTTTTTAACTACACCATTCTAACTTTACTGACGACGGCGCTTCTCTTCTTGGCCATTCCTAGCTACCAACTTCACCTGAAGGACATCAAGCCATTTTATAACGTTTTTTACACCCATCAAAAGCTTGCCACCACTGCCCATCAACGCGGACAAAAAATCGTTCGGGTCCCCGGAATTCCAGTGACCGACGATCTCTATAATCCTTACAAGGAAACCCCTTATGTGATGCCGGGTAATCTAAAAAAACAGTGGTCAAATACCTGGATGGCACACTTTTGGGGTGTTGAAGAAATACGCCTCGATAATGAGGTGCCTGTTCAAGTTAGTCCACAAAAGAACCTCGCACCGATTGGTTCGATCCAAAACTGGTCTCAAACTCGATTCGGTCAGATTCATTTCTTGAAGAAATTGCCCCTGCCCAACGTAACGGCGCAACCCAACTTCGTCCAATCGATCAAGAATGATCCAGCTCGCAAGCCGGTTGATGAGCCACAACTCGATAATCGTGACTTGCCTGCGGATAAACCTTAGTTGCGACACGCCTTAATTCGGTATCCAGATGTCACAACCAATCAAATCGTTGGGACCGAAAAACTCACCTCACCTTACGATGAAGACTATGATATCTCGCACGCCTCACTCGCAGGCTACCAAACTTTAACGAACAATCCGCAGACCTACCACTTCAACCAATCTTATCAACAATATTTGACCATCAAAGTCAAGCCACCACGCCTCCACCTCAATGTGTA
The DNA here is from genome assembly GCF_001435835.1 of Lapidilactobacillus concavus DSM 17758. Taxonomy (GTDB): domain Bacteria; phylum Bacillota; class Bacilli; order Lactobacillales; family Lactobacillaceae; genus Lapidilactobacillus; species Lapidilactobacillus concavus. The sequence goes on along the minus strand of NZ_AZFX01000094.1, from coordinate 3,889 downwards.
TTATGATCGGGTTGGTTACGATCGTCACCGGCTCAAAAAACGCGAATCGCGACCATCAAGTTAACGGGGAATGCCGGTCAACTAGCCATGCTCAGCTCGCCGAGCGGTTATACATTAAACGATGGACGCACGACGAAACAACTAAAAATCAGCCAAGCAAATTCCGAACGTGGGATTGCACTCACGAGGTTACCCCTCAATCAACGGCTCAAAAACTATCGGAATTATTACTGGTTAGCCACTGCCTTGGTGATTTGGTTCTTCTTAGACATCCTCTTCGCTGTGATTGAACAAAAAGTTGAGAGCCACCAGCACCGAAAACAACGCGAGCAAGACAACTATCCATCAATGCAACCCTAGCCTGACCACAATTAAAAATAACGCCGATCTGTCAAATTAGATCGGGCGTTATTTTTGTGCTTTGACGCCTTGGTGACGACGTACTTAAAGCCAGTGTATTTGTGAAATTAATACCGATTAGAAGCAGAATTGTTTATCGTAATTACATCAGAAAAATAGGCAATTTTTAATGAATCCGTTTTTTCAAAATGTGACAATGAGAGTGTTTACTGTTAGTTTACAAACAATCCTTTCATCCCATCAATCAGAGCCCAAACGCAAAGCTAGCAAGGAGGTTTACAAGTGTTAAGGGAGCTCGAACTTCTATTATTGATCCTAACACTCATTGTTTTCACCGCCTTCTTGGTGATCATCGTACTTTACTACTATTACTCACGCAAACGCTCGAATAATTACCTCAGCAAGAAGGAATTTGAACTCCGTTATTTCATTCAAAAACAAGTCGATCGTGAGGGGCAATTAACCGGTTATGAGTGTCTACTGCGACAACGACAACCAGATGGCTCATGGGCATTGCCTCAACAGCTTGAGACCCTTCCATTGCAGCGTGTGATTTACTTATTGGAGTCGATATTCAAGTTGCTCCCCACAGAACCTATCCAACTCTCGATCAATCTAGAATATGATCAAATCATCAGTCCAGAATTCGATTATTTCGTGCGTTGGGCAATCAGCAAGATTGAACCGATGCAGCTCGCCATCGAGTTAAGTATTCATCCGGATACGCGTTACCCTAACCGTAACTTATTTCTACGGCACATTCGCCAAACAAAAACTTACGGCATGCGCTTCGAAGTCGCCAATGTGGGCAACGCCAAGGACAATTTGAACAGCATTGAGTGGATGGTGCCGATGATTGACGCCTTGAAATGTGCCATGCGTGACTTTCGTAAAACCGATCCAGCAATGTGGTTTGATCTCAACTTACAATTCTGGCGACGATTCACGCAGGAACAAAACATTAATCTCGTCCTGACTGGTATCGAAAGCGATGATGATGCTGAGCTTGCTGAGCATTTAAATATCGACTTGCGTCAAGGTTACTTGTTCGGGCATCCCGTTGACCCAATTCATTCCGCCCAAGAAAAGGCAGCAACACGACGAACCGCAACGCCTAAACACGCAGTGGACTGATGGATCTGACAATTCAGCAGACAGATAGTGGATTGACGGGTTTGAAGACAGATGTGCCAGAAGACCAACAGATCATTTTTAAGTCTCAAAAGTTCCCAATCACCTGTTGACCACTAAATCAATTGTTTATCCTGATTATAAAACTGCTGATAAGCAAGATAGCACGCGATAACTGAGCCAATACTAGTCGCCGAAAGCAACATAAACGTAACCAGGATCTGATATTTAATCGCACGCACCGGATCCACACCCGCGAAAATCAGACCAGACATCATCCCTGGTAAACTAACGATACCAACCGTTTTCGCCGAATCGATAGTGGGTGCCATACCCGTACGGATACTCTCGCGCACGATATCAATAGATGCGAGGCGAACATCTGCGCCTAACGCCAAACGCTCAATCACCTGCTGGCGACGATCACGAAAACTGCTATTCATGTTGCGATAACACAAGCCAATAGCGACCATTGAGTTGCTCGCAATCATGCCTGAAATCGGGATCATTTGCGAAGGAATGAAGCGAATCGAGCCTGAGAACACCAAGACCGCCAGTGTCAGTCCCGTGCTACTTAAGATAGCCAGCAACGAGATGGGCAACGCGTGGGGAATGCCCGCTGCACGTTTATTAGCATTGTACGCCGCATTAAAAACAATAATGAGCATCATCGCCAAAGTTAGCCATTCATTGTTGACGCGAAATACATATTTTAATAAGTAACCCACTAAAACCAATTGAATAATTGCGCGGATCACGCCAATGATGATATCTTTATCGACGCCCAGTTTTTCGCGATAACCGATGTACAAAGAGATTAAAACCAACATTGCTGCAAAAATTAACGTCGTATTGTTCACTGCTAAGTTCATTCTGACACCTCCATTTTGCCACCGACGATTTTAATTAAGCGATTCGCCCCACTAATCTCTTCGTTGTCATGAGTTACAGCCAAAACAGCAACGCCATTCTCATGATTCATACGCTGGATCTCGCGGTGTAAAATCTGCTTGTTGTCCTCATCCAAGCCGGTACTAATCTCATCGAGTAGCAGCACTTGAGGTGGAAATAAGAGGTTGCGCAAAATTGCGACCCGCTGCCGCTCACCACCAGACAAATCATTGACGGGTTTATCAAGATAATCAGCCGGCAAATTGACACTCGCTAACGCAGCTATCGCGCGCTCTGGCGCAAATGTTTCTTGGCGAATCTCGAAAGGAAAACGAAGATTATCGGCAACTGTGGTCCCAAACAATTGCGGCTGTTGAACAGCGTAAGAAACCTCGCGCCGATACAAAATTGGATCATAATCCTGCCAAGCTTTACCAGCTAATGAAATCGTGCCATTCGTCGGCGTCAACAAACCCGCGATTAATCGCAATAAAGTACTTTTACCGCTCCCAGAAGGTCCGGTAATGGTAATCATGTCCTGTGCTTCGACCTTAAAATTAATGTCGTGCAAAATCGTCTGATTGCCAACTTGGTAACCAATATCCGTTAATGTCAATAAAGTCATCCATGCCACTTCCCCGCGTTTGATACTACATTATAGCACAAAATGTAATCGTTATCACTTTAGAATGATTATTATCTGTTGTGGTTGTGAGTTTGAACCGAAGTTGCTACGGAAAACGGTCGTTCTTGCTGTGGTATGCGTTGAACCGAAGTTGCTACAGACAATGGGCATGCTAGCCTGTGGGGCCGGCTGCAGCTCTTTAGAAGCAAGCTTCTAAAGGAGCTTTCGCCTAAAACTTGTAGCTTTTGTTGCACAAAATCTAAAGTTTTACCCGTGCTGTAAGCTCGAAACGCGTTCCGCAAGGCAGCAGTTTGCGCTTAACAACAATTTCTAAACGATCCGCAAGCGAATCATTCAGAAATTATCGTTAATGCTCAATTGCAAACCGCCTTGCTCCACGCTCTTGTCGCTAACACCACTGTCACTGCAATCATGCCTATTGTCCTCCGCAGCTTCTGATTTAGTCGGTAACTTGAGATAACTGGGTAAGATTTGGTAGCGTCAAGAATCTTGTGTAAATGAAATGCCTTCGTACATATAATATGTATCTAACTTAAATAAATGATGCTTCCAAGGTGTCCTGGAGTCCTTTGAACCCTCGGTGGATCCGCTTCAGAGACTTCTCGTTATAAACATTAAACTGAGAAACCAGGAAGCGATCCAGTGAATCTTCCGTTGGAAATTGTTCTTTGTGGTGGGTGGTGCGCTTGAGATGCTTATTAAAGTTCTCAATCAGGTTAGTGGAGTATAGTGATTGCCGGATAGCTGGTGGAAAGTCCATGAAAGTGAGTAAATTCGGCATTTTAAGCAGATCTTTGATTAATTTGGATAGGTCTGATGCCAGTTGTTGGCGAACTCATTCAGTTTCAGTTCGGCTGCTTC
>NZ_AZFX01000093.1 GCF_001435835.1 Lapidilactobacillus concavus DSM 17758 | reverse complement strand
GGTGTCTTTTTTTTACCATTTTGGCTGGGTGGCTAACTTAATTATAAAACGCGCGACCTTATTTAAAATCTAGAGATATTGAAGTTGTTGGATTTATGAATGCGGGTTTTTGGAGAACAGATGCAGTAGAAGAGCGAAAGTCCTTGGATAAGGCTTTTAAGAAAAGTGATATTTCGTTAGTTAAAACGGATAAAGATTGAACAAGTGTTGTCAGCTATATTGATTTAGAAAATTTATAACTGATAAACATATTTAGAAATTACTCTAATTATTGGGGGTCAGTTCAAAATAGATTTTTTATGTTCTAGTGTCTACCTCATAGGAAGTGTATCACTCTGGCAGTTTAACGGTGTATTTTTTGACTAGATATTTTCGCCATCGTCTTAAACGGGCTACTTAAGGACTATGTTGACGCACAGTTTTTTCACAATTAGTATTGCGTAATTGACTTCAGTTTTACAAAAGAGAAAATCATATATTGCAATTCACTAATTTTTTTCTAAGAAATAAATCGACTTTTCGAAATAAAAATATCCATTGTTCTCAACTCTACCCGATTGGATCATACAATTCATTGTATTTGATTAGGTGATATATGGTTCTAATCAAGCGGCTCATAGC
>NZ_AZFX01000092.1 GCF_001435835.1 Lapidilactobacillus concavus DSM 17758 | reverse complement strand
ACAGAATTAGAACGAGTGTTTAGAAAAAGATGTGCCATTTATTGACATAGGAGCATGGATTGACAAAATTGTTTTCGAGTTTCACATAATGTGAGTACGAAACGGAGATGCGCTTCGCCATCTCTACTTGATCCACGTCATTTTGTTTTCGTAATTTCTTGAGTAGGTTCATTACTTCATCCCTTAATCATCGTTTGGTCGTAATTTAAAATCATCAATAATTTTGAGTACCAAAGCATTGGCAGCTCGTGTCTGCTTTTTACCAGAGATTATTTCACCCATGTATACTTTTCCAATTCCGTACATAGCACCTAAGCTACCTAAATCAACGTTATGCTGGTCAACGTATTGTTTGATAAGTTGTCGACCGGTTAATGCTGTTGGCATTTACTTCACTTCCCTTCTAAATTCGTCAAGGCTAAAATCCAATACGTCAGCAATTTTTATCAACGTTGATATTTTTGCATCCTTTTGCCCTTGCATCAACTGGTACACAGCGACATATGTCAGTCCAGATGTTTTGGCCAAACGGTACATAGTCATGTTTTTTTGTTTTAGATGTTGATAAATGACTGTAGATATTTTCATTTGATGCCTCCCAGTGTACAATATCTTGTGTGTAAAATTGGTATACCATCAACATGTAGTTGTAACTGAATAGTTATAATGATATAATTCAACCGAACACAAGTTTTGTTGATTGTTGTTCAATCCAATAAAGTGTGGTGATAGTATGACTAAAAATTTAACTGGAGTAGACGATGTCCTTAAGAACCTAAAGAAAATGCAGAAGTCTGCAGAAGAAATCGAGGGTACTAATACCATTCCATTTACGGAGCTGTTTAACAATTCTTTTATGCAAGCGAACACGAAATTTTCTGACATTGAGAATTTTGAAAAAGAATCAAAGTTTGATTTCAGTGAAATGGATTCAATTGATGAGAAAAAACTTGATGAATTTGTTAATCTAAACACGAAGTTTGATTCCTGGGATTCAATGATGACTTCCGCCAGTAATAAATGGGTTGCTAAGAAACTTGGTCTTTAATTTTATTCAGAGTTTCTTGAAGCTGGTTAGCTTGTGTGATCGCAAGCTTGATCAGCTTTTTTATTTGGTCGAGATTCTGAACTTGAATACCAATTCTTTTGTTCATTCTCATCACCTCCTATACTTTAATTCCATATTTACTGCCCCACTTATTTGCTATAATGGACTCATATCACCAAAGGAGGTGATATTGAATGTCAAAACCATATATAATTTCTTACGATCTAAACACACCAGGGCAAACTTACGAAAAAGTAAAGGATGTAATTATCAACTTCGGTGGTGCTTACATAAAACTGCAAGCATCGTTCTGGCTTGTTCGTAACGATCTAACACCTGGAGAAATGCAGCAAAAGTTGAATTCTGTTCTTGATAAAAACGATGAACTTTTCATCTGTGAAGCCGTTTCGAATTATCAAGGTTTAGCTTCAAAAGAAAATTGGGATTTCATCAGAGAGTCAATCTTTTATTGATTCATTGGAACATCGGGTCTAGTAGTAATCGTGTGTCCCATGATAATTTCGTGTTGCTCCTTGCTACTCGCTATAGCATGGAGCACTTTTTGCATGTCATCAAAACTGCCTTCAATTGTTACTTTCATTCCTATCACCTCCTTTCATATGTATGTAAGCTAAAATGATAGCTATGATTAAAATGTTTTAGAAATATATTGACTAAATCTATTAAACATTATAGAATGTAGGCATAGTTAAATAAGCCATTAAAGCTATTTTATCGTTGGGGAACGGGTCTTAGCTCTTATTTTTTACTGGCTGTTTCTGCTATCAAATTAGCTTACGAGATTAGTATATTAAATGGTTTTGTAGATGTAAACTATTATCTACAAATGTATTTAATTTATTTCTTGTAATGCATCGGGAGTGTTGGTATGACGACATTTGATATCATCAAAAAATTAGCTGAGAAACAAAAAATGTCTATTGTCGAATTGGAAGAAAAACTGGGATTCAGTAGAAATTCACTATATGCTTGGAAAAAAAGCAAACCATCAGTCGATAAACTTCAAGCGGTTGCGGACTATTTTCACGTGTCTACTGATTATCTACTTGGTCGCACGGACGATCCAGATATTTCCAAAAATAGCGTTAAAACTGCAGATCTCGCTGACGACGAAGCAATTTTTACTTTTCAAGGACGACCACTTTCAGATGAAGATCGAAAGATCATCAAACGATTGATGAATGGTAAGTAATATGGATGATAACGCCTTAACTTTCATTCTTAACTATGCATTTAGTATTAACGTCGGTTTCACCTTAACCGATGAGTTATCACCTGATTCACCATCTTTTTCATTGCCACAATCAAAGCGAGTTTTCGTCAATATGAATTGGCAAAATAAAAAAGAATTACCATTCATTGCTGCACACGAGCTAGGACATGTTTTGAATGGTGATAACACACAGAAATTACTTTATTACACGACGAGTGCCACCAGAATCAAAATTGAAAACGAGGCAAATAAGACGGGTATTGATCTGCTTTTGAAATTCTGCGAGAGTGCTGATCTTATGTATGATAACTACCTAACCTTTATGGATGATTTTGGCGTCCCGAAGACGCTAACTACCCTCGTCAAGAAACGATTAACAGAATGGTTACTACAAAACATGGATTAAAAAAGCTCCCTCCGCGGGCACGGAGAGAGTGAGTTAAAGATAACGATTGTTACAAAAATATTATACCAGATTTATTCTGGTTGTGGAGGAATTATTTATGAAAAAAGTTGCAAAAGTTTTATTTGGGTTAACAATTATGCTAGGACTGGTAGCAACATTAGCCGCATGTGGTGCATCACAGCCTAAAGCGGATTATACCGAAGCACAGGCTGAAAAGAAACTAAATGCGGGTGACGACATTAAAGGAAAAACTATAAAAATTAAGGTACAGAAATTAGATCCTAAGTCAGCTTTTGGGTATAACATCCAAGCTGGAAAACATTTAAATTTTGTCTCCAATGAAAATCCTAATGTCAAAAAAGGGGATAGTTTAATCGTTAAAGTGAAAAAGGTAGAAAGTACATTAGGATCATTTGTTATCACCTATTCAAAGGTTAACTAATTTATCATTATCATGGGAGGAACGGGCAATGAAGAAAAGTATTATTTTAGCAACAGCGTTAGGTTTATCTCTAACTTTAGCAGCATGTGGCAACTCCAGTGATGATTCTGCTAAGAAATCAAGCGAGCCAAGGGTCGAAAAAGCATCTAAAGTCGACAGCAAGAAAGAGTCGGAGAAATCTAGCAAAGCAAAAGCAGAATCCAGCAAAAAGGCTGCTTCATCATCAAAGAGCATTCCTACTACTGATGATCAAGATTGGTTCTTCCAAGATCCTGTTTTCTATGCCGACATGGAAACAATGAAGCTCACTAAAACTGAAGTACGTGATGGTGCTGAAGATAATACTAAGGTGCTAGTCATTTATAATACAATTCATAATAATTCTGATAAAGAACAAGATCCTTCTAACTTCTATATGGTTATCCACGCTAAACAAAAGACAGATACGTCAAATGTTAATTTAGACCCAGGAACATTAGCTTTGGATGAAAATGGCAATAATCCACTACAAGCTCAAGAAGATAACCTAAATAACAGCTTATTACCTGGTAAAACAGTTGAAACAGTTATGATGTTTAAGCTTGTTAATGACACACCGGTTACTATTGAATTTTCTAACGAAGATTTTACTACCATTGGGACTAAAACAATTAACGTTAACTAAGCTCCACCCCAAGTCTGGTGACTAGCTACGATTCAATTCCAATGGTGAATCTAAACTAATTGCTTTTGACTAGTCTAAAACAAAAAAACACCCCACCCGCAGGCACAGTGAGGCTTTGGAGGAATATTTATGGATACTTTAGCAACCGTACTTGTATTGGTTGGAATACTAGCCGCAATTGTTTTTGTCGGCTTTTTAATTGTTTTTATTGTAGGCTTCTCAATTAAAAAAGGTGCGCCAAAAACCGTTGGTAAACTCGGTATGATCATTTCAGCTGTCTTTATTCTTATTGGATTTGGAGGCGGTCAGCTTACTATCAACAGAATTAATGAACAACAAGCCAAGGCTGCGGCTATCAAAGCTGCTGAAGTTAAAAAAGAAAAAGCCGAAAAAAAGAAAACTAACAAGAAGTTTAATAAGGCTGAAGGCTTGTTTAGAGCAAATGTTTATCTTGCGGTTACTGATTCAGAGGATTTAGCCAAAGCGATTCATAAAGGCTGGGGTGACGCAATAGATAACAGCTCTGATAACTTTGATGTAGATACTACAATACAAAAGCTAGTTTCAGATAATCAAACCGACATTGATACCATGGAAAGTGCTGTTACATCAGCAAAAGAAAGTTTAACAACAATGGAGAATAATGATACTGGCGATTATGATTTGAATTTCTACGAAAAAATGTACAAACATACAAGAAAACTAACTGATTTTGTAGCATCACCAACTGGAAGTTATTCAGAATTTATTGATACATTTAATGGATACCATCAAAAAGTTGATGATGATATCGATGAATTAACTGATTAAACAAAATAAGCCATATCCCCCACTCGACCAAAAGTTAGGATATGGCAACCAACAAAAGTGTACATAGGTACATGCTTTTTGTGTACCCTAATTTTAACATAAACAAAGGAGAATTTACTATGCCTGTTACAAAAATAGCAGATAAAAAGTACCGCGCAAGCTACCAAAAGCGTCTGAAAAACGGAGATCGAATTGTTAAAAAACGAGTCTTTGATAAAAAGTCAGATGCTGAAAAACAATTATTAAATTGGGAAATGGAATTTAGCTCTGGTGATCGAATCAATGACGGCTCCATATCCCTACCCGACTATTTTATGAAGTGGGTAAATACATTTAAACGACCATCTATTTCAAATCGTACCTATGAGCATTATATGACCACTTATAACACGTTTAACACTTACTTTCCAGATACATCAATTGGTTCAATTAGTCGCTTGGAATATCAAAAGTTTGTTAACGACTACGCAGGTGGCAAGGATCTAAGGAACCCCCACACACGCTCTAGAGAGACCGTTAGCAAGCTCCACACTCACATTAGAGCAAGTATATTGTCAGCAGTCGAAGATGGCTATATCCGCCGAAATTTCACCAATTCGATAACAATTTCAGGCAAGAGACCAGTGAAGACTTTGACTAACTATCTCGAAGCAGAAGATTTTGAAACTTTGCGAGCGTATTTTATTAAGCACCTTACATCTCTCAATATTAGCCAACAAATGGCTTATATTGCAATGATGACTGGTATGCGCGTTGCTGAAATAGCGGCACTTCAAGATACACCAGAAGATCTTAATTATGATCATACGACCATTTGTGTAACAAAATCATATGACTGGCATGATGATGGTTTTAAGCCTACCAAAACGACTTTGCCGCGTGAAATAGACGTGCCAAAAGAATTACTAGATCAATTGCAACAATTTGCAAAACGAAACTACCCTAATTCTCGCCGTCTTATTTTTGCTAATAACAAAGGCGTAATACCGGACAACCACACAATCAATGATTATCTTCAGCAAACTCTTCGAATGTGTAACGTTAATCGCCCCGACTTTACTTTTCATGGTCTACGCCATTCTCACGCTAGTTATTTGATTTATAAAGATGTAGATATTTACTATATCAGTCAGAGACTAGGACATTCAAAAGTCTCCAAAACCTTAGACGTATATGCACACCTATTAAAACGAAAAGAGAAAAAAGAGATTGAAAAAACACTCAATGCGATTTTCTAATAACCTTGTACACTACGGGTTACAGCGTTCCATTAGAGTTGCCACCCTCCTGGCAACCATTAAGTACAAAACTCGGATAAAGTTGCCAAAAAGTTGCCACTTGACGAATTACTACCTTTTTCTATCTGATTCTAAGCAAGCAAAAAGCCTAGAAATCAACGTTTGTCAATTTTCTAGGCTTTTTACTTCGACTAATCTGGTGCGATAATACCGGTGATCGGGGTCGAACCGATACTCCCGCGAAGGAACTGGATTTTGAGTCCAGCGCGTCTGCCAATTCCGCCACACCGGCAAAAAATATTGTGATGGCTCTACAGCCAAAGGTGGTAATCGGATTTGAACCGACGATGAAGGTTTTGCAGACCTCTGCCTTACCACTTGGCTATACCACCATAATACACTATTTATCAGTTTTTGAAAACTGAATTGGGATAGCTGGATTCGAACCAGCGCATGACAGAGTCAAAGTCTGTTGCCTTACCGCTTGGCTATATCCCAATAATAAGGGCGGTATGTGGGGATCGAACCCACGTGTGCCGGTGCCACAAACCGGTGTGTTAACCACTTCACCAATACCGCCATATAAGGCAAACAGGGATAGTAGGAATTGAACCCACACTGACGGTTTTGGAGACCGTAGTTCTACCTTTAAACTATATCCCTAAAAAGAATGGAGGAGAGTGGATTCGAACCACCGAACCCGAAGGAGCGGATTTACAGTCCGCCGCGTTTAGCCACTTCGCTACTCCTCCAAATGGCGCGGGACAGAATCGAACTGCCGACACATGGAGCTTCAATCCATTGCTCTACCAACTGAGCTACCGAGCCATTTGAACGGTCCCAACCGGACTCGAACCGGTGATCTCCTGCGTGACAGGCAGGCGTCATAACCAACTAGACCATGGAACCATATTGCGGGAGCAGGGTTTGAACCTGCGACCTTCGGGTTATGAGCCCGACGAGCTACCAGACTGCTCCATCCCGCGATAATATAAAACTAAAGGAGGATGTGGGATTCGAACCCACGCGCGGTTTGACCCGCCTGACGGTTTTCAAGACCGTTCCCTTCAGCCGGACTTGGGTAATCCTCCAGATGAATATAATACGTATTAACTTAATAATACAATGACCCGTACGAGATTTGAACTCATGTTACCGCCGTGAAAGGGCGGTGTCTTAACCACTTGACCAACGGGCCATACAAATATGGAACTACGGAGAAGGAGAGATTCGAACTCTCGCGCCGCTTTCGCAACCTACACCCTTAGCAGGGGCGCCTCTTCAGCCACTTGAGTACTTCTCCAATGGGCCTAAATGGACTCGAACCATCGACCTCACGCTTATCAGGCGTGCGCTCTAACCAGCTGAGCTATAGGCCCATTACAGCGGGTGACGAGAATCGGACTCGCGACAACAGCTTGGAAGGCTGTGGTTTTACCACTAAACTACACCCGCAGTGCTAAATAAAATTGTGTACATGGCGCGGGACAGAATCGAACTGCCGACACATGGAGCTTCAATCCATTGCTCTACCAACTGAGCTACCGAGCCATTTGAACGGTCCCAACCGGACTCGAACCGGTGATCTCCTGCGTGACAGGCAGGCGTCATAACCAACTAGACCATGGAACCATATTGCGGGAGCAGGGTTTGAACCTGCGACCTTCGGGTTATGAGCCCGACGAGCTACCAGACTGCTCCATCCCGCGATAATATTAACTATTAACCATTCAAAATCCATCAAATGATGGACCTTGTAGGACTCGAACCTACGACCGGACGGTTATGAGCCGTCTGCTCTAACCAACTGAGCTAAAGGTCCAAGTAATATAGCGGCGAAGGGGATCGAACCCCCGACCTCCCGGGTATGAACCGGACGCTCTAGCCAGCTGAGCTACACCGCCAAAAATATTATCTATGGAAATCGGGAAGACAGGATTCGAACCTGCGACCCCCTGGTCCCAAACCAGGTGCTCTAC
>NZ_AZFX01000091.1 GCF_001435835.1 Lapidilactobacillus concavus DSM 17758 | reverse complement strand
TAAGAAAAAGAATCCCTTGATATAGAAGAATTCTCTTGACTAATGGTAGAAAAAAGAATGCACCAGACAATGGTTAGCTTCTGAGTACTATCGGATCAGCTAGTTAAAATTCAATATTTATTATATTAAGCGGTGTAAACCGCTTTCTTTTTTGCTATACTGAACGTAAATTAACAATTCAGAAATGGTGATTAAAATGGAGATTTCAGAACTAGAAACAGGATTCATTGAACATTTCGGCATTGAACCAAGCAACTACTTCTTCTCACCCGGACGCATTAACCTTATCGGCGAGCGCACGGACTATAATGGTGGCCACGTTTTCCCAGCCGCAATCTCATTAGGTACGCACGCGGCAGTCGGCAGAAGAAACGATCGCGAGCTTCACTTCTTCTCAGCCAACTACCCGGATCAAGGTGAAATCAACGTCCAACTGACCAACCTTGACTACAACGTTAGCGATTCCTGGACCAATTACGCAAAAGGCATGTTCTTGTTTGTTCAACAACAAACAGGTGCCACATTCAATTCCGGCTTAAATATCTTCGTCAAAGGTGATCTCCCCAGTTCCTCAGGCCTATCGTCATCTGCCTCGATGGAGCTGCTCATTGGCATTATCATTCAGCAAATGTATCACATTCAGATTACACAATTAGACTTAGTTAAAATCGGCCAAAAAGTGGAAAATGAATTTATTGGCGTTAACTCTGGTATCATGGACCAATTTGCGGTCGGGATGGGTAAGCAGGATCAGGCGATTTTCCTCGACACCAACACACTGGAGTACAAACTCTTCCCGATTAATCTAACTAAGCAAAGCATTGTAATCATGAACACCAACAAGCCTCGCGACCTGATCAGCGGTAATACAACGAGCGTAGACTTGAATGCGAGGAGGCGCTACGCCGCTTGCAACGCGTTGTGCAGATTAAGTCTCTTGGCGAACTTAGCGCAGCAGAATTTGATGAATATAGCTTTGCAATCGCAGACGAAACCTTAATTAAACGGGCTCGTCACGCAGTACTTGAGAATGAACGCACGGTACGTGCCGGCGACGCAATGACCACCAATAACCTGACGCGCTTTGGTCGCCTGATGAATGCCTCCCATATCTCACTAGAATTTGATTATGAGGTTACGGGGATTGTGCTGGACACACTGGTCCACACGGCCTGGAAGCAACCCGGCGTCCTGGGCGCACGCATGACCGGCGCCGGCTTTGGTGGCTGCGCCATCGCACTCGTCGAAAATGACGCCATTGCAAGTTTCAAGGAAAACGTTGGAGCCAAATACCGTGAAATCACTGGTTTTAACGCTAGTTTCTACATCACGGAAATTGGTGCTGGCCCAAGAGAATTGCACTAGAATTCTCTCCCAAGCCGTTGTACTTTCAATGTAAATTTTATATGTTTCAATTGTGATACATAAAGGAGCCGACACTATGCGGACAAAAGACAGCACAATTAGTGTGAGTGTGGACAGTAAACTTAAGAAAGATGTGCAACAAGATTTAGAGAAAATGGGTCTCGATCTTGGTACATACATCGTCATGTCACTGAAAGCACTCCACAGGATGCAGGAGCTACCATTCACTCCAGGGGCACTCAGCCCTTTGGAAGAGGCAATGGCCGAGCTGAGGGCTGGCAAATTAAGTGACCCGATTAGCTTAGAAGAATATCTGAAAGAGGTCGCAACTTATGTTGCAGATTGAAATATTCGCTTTAGACTACCCAGCAGCGGTAGTCTATTTTTTATCCTCTGAAATACAAGTATATTTTTAAAACACAATTTGGACTAGAGACAAAAAAACTCGGATTACTCCGAGTTTTAACTGGTTAATTCAAGTCATTATACGTCGTAATTTCAAACCCACTATCAGACAACAGAGCCTTAGTGACACTGCCATTTGCCGGGAATTCCGGTCGCTCAATGCCACCGAATTTATAGGCCAATGTCTGGGTTTGTCAAAAATCTTGTGTAAACTCGTCTTCGTATGATGAAAGCTTGACTCTTAGTCGAACATTGATTCAAGTGTATCTTGACAGACGCCAAATCCTTTATGGATTCTACCTAGATTTCGATTGTTATAATCTAGACATTGTACTCCGGCATATCTGTCTAACGATTCTTCATTTGGAAACCGTTGTTTCTTCTTGATGTTCGCTTTGAAGTAATCATTAAAGGATTCAATTACGTTCGTTGAATAGATACTTCCTCGAATTGCTTTAGGAAAGCTGAAGTACGCGAATAAGTCATCTATATCAGCTAGTTTGCGCACAAATGAATATTTATGACCCCAAGTTTCAATGAACCTACTTAGTGACTCTTTTGCTTCTGACAAGCTTGCACTTTGACGTACATCACGAAACTCGTTGCTAATCAACTTACGATCACTTACACGTACTTTATGCGTTAAATTGCGTATTACGTGAACTAAACAACGTTGTAGTTTGGCTTTAGGAAAGTACTTGGCAATGCTATTATTTAGACCAACTACACCATCGGCAACGAACAACAGCACCTGCTCAACACCTTGTTCCTTGATACGTTGTAGTTGTTCTTCCCAAATGGTCGCTGACTCTGTTGGGGCAATAGTGTAATTCAGAATGCTCCTATCCTAGTATTTGGTACATAAATTTCTGAACAGTTGTGCCATAATTA
>NZ_AZFX01000090.1 GCF_001435835.1 Lapidilactobacillus concavus DSM 17758 | reverse complement strand
ATATTATCGCGGGATGGAGCAGTCTGGTAGCTCGTCGGGCTCATAACCCGAAGGTCGCAGGTTCAAACCCTGCTCCCGCAATATGGTTCCATGGTCTAGTTGGTTATGACGCCTGCCTGTCACGCAGGAGATCACCGGTTCGAGTCCGGTTGGGACCGTTCAAATGGCTCGGTAGCTCAGTTGGTAGAGCAATGGATTGAAGCTCCATGTGTCGGCAGTTCGATTCTGTCCCGCGCCAT
>NZ_AZFX01000022.1 GCF_001435835.1 Lapidilactobacillus concavus DSM 17758 | reverse complement strand
CGCAAATTGCAAGTGCAAGTTAGCCAGCGCAGGCGAAGACAGCTGGCGGAAAGGTTTCAGTGAGTTTCAATTGAAGAAAGCTAAGCAGTATGAACCTTGCGAGCACGCTTGACTTCTCTTTCAAAAGCTTCGGCTGGTGTTTTGAACTTTAAAATTCGCCGAGGCAGGTTGTTCAGATGCGATTGAGCAATCTGAACTTGGCTTGGAGTGGCAATGTCGAGTGATTGCCCCTTGGGAAAATAGCGACGAAGCATCCGATTATGAACTTCATTAGTGCCTCGTTCTGAAGATGTGTACGGGTGGGCAAAATAAGTGTCAGCTATGCCATTCAGTGCAGTCTCTAAGGTCGTAAACTCAGTACCATTATCTGCCGTCACGGTCTTGATAATATCACCATATTGATTAACAATATTTCGCAATGCATACGATACTGAATCTGCGTCTTTACCCTCAATCAAGCAGACTATTTCAAAGCGTGTTTTACGCTCTGTGAAAGTCAACAAGACGCTCTGGCTACCATTACGCTCACCAACAACGGTATCAATTTCAAAATGTCCAAACTCATGACGGTTATTGACCTTCTTGGGGCGTTCATCAATACTTTTAGAACCGGCCAGCCGTTTAACTTTCGTTGTTTTATGATGAGCCATTCGGCGTCTTACTTTCTCCACAAGATCGATATTGCGGATTTCCAATAATTGTGCATCAATATAGTTGTACAGTGTCTTCGCACAAATCATCTTATGAGGTGAAAATAAACGGTGCTTTTTAGCATATCCTACCGTTGCGTCGGGTGACCAGTGCTCCGTGTGAAACTTGTCATCAAAGTAGGCTAGGAAGTCGGTGACTTGCTTAAACTTTAATGGACGTCTACTATTGGACCGGTTCTCCTCATAGCGAGCCTGAGCTGCTTCAGGGCAATAAACCTTAAGGTAGTGCTTCTCTCCGTTAATCTTCTTAACCTGCTTAATAGTGCCACGAGAAAGCTCATTATTAATGGTTTGATGACTAACACCGATAATAGATGCAATCTGGCGTGCAGAATGGCCTTCGGAGTGTAGAGAAGCAATCATTCCACGTTCAATTTGAGTTAAGTGGTGACCCTTTTGACGATTTGTGGTAAGCTGTTGTTGCGTCAAGACGAAAACCTCTCTCATTGTTTAGTGTTGGAACTTCAATGATACCTGATTTTTCGTCTTGGTGTCTTTTTTTGACCATTTTTTGATCAATCAACATGGGTGGCTAACTTGATTATAAAATTCGCG
>NZ_AZFX01000021.1 GCF_001435835.1 Lapidilactobacillus concavus DSM 17758 | reverse complement strand
TATCAGGTTATGCTGACAAATTTGTCCAAAAATTCGGATTAAATTTGCAATCTACCACATATTATATTTTGATATACTAATTAACGGCAATTTATCCTGAAAGGGTTTGTTGTAATGGTATTTCAAAGTATCTCGTTTAATACACCGATAAGCACTTTACTTAACGATACATAAAAATCGTGATACGATTCAGTTGTAGTTTTAAAGGATATTATGGTCACTAAGTTACACATATAAATTTTTATGGAGGTGTTGTACTATGGCGAATTTCTACGAAAATGATCCTTTTTTCAACAATGATATGGATGATGTTTTCAATCAATTATTTCGGCGCATGGATAATCAAAATTCGGAGCGTGCACGGTACTTAGTTAATGGAAAATCGTTGACACCAGATGAGTTTGCTCAATACCGATCAACTGGTAAGCTACCCCAAAATAATAAAACAATAGAAGTATCTAAAGATGGTAAACAGGCTTTTAAAAAAGGAGGGATTTTAGAAAAGTTAGGGACTAATTTGACGGAACAGGCTCGTGATGGATTACTAGATCCAGTGATTGGACGTGAGAATGAGATTCAAGAAACTGCAGAAATTTTGAGTCGTAGAACGAAAAATAATCCAATCTTAGTTGGTGATGCCGGTGTAGGTAAAACTGCAGTCGTCGAAGGTCTGGCACAAGCAATTGTGGCTGGTAAAGTTCCGGAAACGATTCAAGATAAAGAAATCTATTCGATTGATTTATCGTCTTTGGAAGCAGGAACTCAATATCGCGGTTCTTTTGAAGAAAATATTAAACAGCTGGTAAAGGAAGTTAAAGCAGCTGGTAATATTATTCTATTCTTCGATGAAATTCATCAGATTATCGGCACGGGTGCCACTGGTGGTGAAGATGGTGGCAAAGGATTGGCTGATATCATTAAACCTGCTTTGTCACGTGGCGAGCTGACTGTAATCGGGGCTACGACTCAAGATGAATATCGCAATACTATTTTGAAAAATGCGGCTTTGGCACGGCGATTCAATGATGTTGTGATTAATGAACCGACGGCCGCTGACACTTTACGTATATTACAAGGTGTTAAAAAGCTGTACGAAAAACATCATCATGTTGTATTACCAGATGATGTTTTGAAGGCGGCTGTGGATTATTCAATCCAATATATACCACAACGCACTTTGCCAGATAAAGCTATCGATTTGATCGACATGACTGCGGCTCATTTAGCGGCTAAAAATTCTCAAACTGATGTTGAGACATTGGATCAACGCGTTAAAAAATTAGAGGCAGCTAAGGAGGCCGCCGTTAAATCGGAGGACTTTAAAAAAGCCGCTGATATCAAGAAGTCGATCGAGGAAACCAAGCAAAAAATTAAAGAAACGGATCAAAAAGAAAAAATAACTGCCACGATTGATGATGTGGCACAATCGGTTGAACGTTTAACTGGTATACCAGTTTCTGATATGGGCGCTAATGATATTGAGCATTTGAAAAATCTTGATAAGCGTCTGAAAAGTAAGGTAATCGGTCAAGATGAAGCGGTTGAAATGGTAGCAAAAGCAATTCGGCGTAACCGTGCGGGCTTTTCAGAGGGTGATCAGCCGATTGGAAGTTTTCTGTTTGTGGGCCCAACTGGCGTAGGAAAGACTGAATTAGCTAAGCAATTAGCCTTAGATATGTTTGGAAATGAAAATGCGATTATTCGGCTAGATATGAGTGAATATGCTGATCGTACAGCTGTGTCGAAATTAATTGGTACCTCGGCTGGATACGTAGGCTATGAAGATAATGCTAATACTCTAACTGAACGGGTTCGGCGTAATCCATATTCCATTGTATTATTAGATGAAATTGAAAAGGCTGATCCACAAGTATTAACGTTACTATTACAAGTGATGGATGATGGGCGCTTAACGGATGGACAAGGCAATGTCATTAATTTCAAAAATACGATTATTATTGCTACTTCTAATGCTGGCTTTGGTAATGAAGCATTAAGTGGTGACAAGCAACGAGATCAGTCATTAATGGATAAGTTAGCACCATTTTTCCGCCCAGAATTTCTGAACCGTTTTAATGGAATCGTGGAATTTTCACATCTGACTAAGCAAGACTTAAGTCAAATTGTCGATTTGATGTTGGCGGATGTACAAAAAACGTTAGCCAAAAAATCCATCAAACTTGAGGTAACTAAAGCGGCCAAAGATTGGCTGATGGAACAAGGCTATGATGAAGCAATGGGTGCGCGGCCATTACGGCGAGTAATTGAACAACAAATTCGTGATAAGGTAACGGATTTCTACCTTGACCACTTAGATGTCAAAAACTTGAAGGCTGATTTAGTGGATGCTGAGATTGTGATATCGGCAGCTTAGCTTAAATCAGTGTTCATAAATAACTTTATGTAAGAGGAGATTTATTGGGCAGGAGATTGCTTGATAGATATCCTTTTTTCGATATCCTTTTTTCGTTGATTTTTAGAGAGCGTAAAATATCTTGTGTAAATGCATAAAAGATTTCTGAATTGTATAG
>NZ_AZFX01000089.1 GCF_001435835.1 Lapidilactobacillus concavus DSM 17758 | reverse complement strand
AGCGCCGAGAGTAGTTGGTGGGAGACTGCCTGCGAGGGTAGGGCGCTGCCACGCTATAATGGAAACAGACAAGTCAGTTAAGTGGCTTGTCTGTTTTTGCGTAGACTTGTTTTTTATAGAAATGGCGTTTTCTAAAATAGGGGATATATCCATGTTTAGAACACGTCTCGATACTTTTCAGCTGCGAGAACAATTCAAGAATGGTGGATGATAATGATCAACTTTATGAATAAACCGACCTTAACTGAAAAAACTGGTCGTGTGGTGTTATGGCCTTTTCAATCCGAGGATATCTCCACAATGCTTGATATCTTATCATTGCCTGGTGTCAATAATTTGACGAGTAGTGTCGACGAGTTTACACATGAAAAGGTCGTGATGCCCGCTGATGAGCGTGAAAAGACAATTGCATGGTATCAGACTCGTAATCAACAAAATGATCGTATGGATCTCGCAATCGTCTATTCGAACGTCCTGGTAGGTGAAGTTGTTTTAAATAATTATGAAGCTAAAGCTGAATCTTGCAACATTCGTATTTTAATCGCTGATAGTCATACGAATTTGGGTATCGGCAGTGTCGCGTTGTCCTTGATGATCGATGCGGCGTTTAATCGTTTAACATCGAAGATGATCACACTGGATGTTGCAAGTTTTAACCCACGAGCACGCCATGTCTATGAAAAGCTTGGATTCAAGCCGACCGCGGTACTAGCAAACGACTATACGATATCTGGTCAACGATATGATTCCACAGTGATGACCGTCACGCCTGAAACTTTTAAGCCCCAATTCTTTAAACTAAAACAGTCTCACTAACTAAACGATTGATAGAAAAGATAAGTGAATCGAGCCCTGATGTATCAATGTTGCAACTACAAGTTGCGGTGAATTCCAAAGATTATTGCGGAAATGTCAGCAGCTTGTGCTAGCTTATCCCACCGCAAGTAGCGATAATTAGGGTAGAGACAAGCGAAGCAGAACGCCTTAGAGAGGATGAGATAGAATGTCTACAATTCACTTTGCAGAACAATTGAAGCAGTTACGCAAGCAAAAAGGATTATCTCAAGATAACGTTGCGGAAAAATTATTTATTTCTCGTCAGGCGGTTTCTCGATGGGAGAGCGGGGAGGCAACTCCAGATGTTGCGAATTTAGTTGAATTAGCAGATTTCTTAGGAGTGGGGCTCGATGAGCTCGTCTTAAACAGAAAACCCGACGCTTCATACTCAGAGTCGACTAGTCAACAAGATATAGTCACTCAGAAACACCAAATGAATGGTTGGGAATTTTTAGCTCGTTACTGGTGGCTGATTTTTGGAATTGGAGGATGGCTAACATGGTTCATTCCCAAAATTGTTCAGGTATTTTAAACGTGTTGGATTTGATGACAACTTAAAGAATATTATCAAATCGATTTGCAGAAATGCAAAATCGATTTTTTTGTTGACTATAACTGTTAAAGCTGATCGCGATGTGATGCAACAACTAATTAATAGTGCTTTCGATAATTGTATTGGTGTCATTCACTATAAATGTATCCGTTCACTTAAAAAAATAGCGGTATCATAGGCTACGACATAATTGCTTTTTGATTTATTTTTCAGTATGATAATACTTGCTATAAGAAATATGAGTACATTAACAATAATTTTTTGATTATAAACTATCACTCATCAAGGAGCTGTTGACATGTCTAAAATACTTGCAATCAACGCCGGGAGTTCTTCACTAAAATGGCGTTTAATCGAAATGCCAACTGAGAAAGTTATTGCGAAGGTTGCGGCTGAGCGAATTGGCCAAGCAATTGGCACAATCAAAGTTGTAGGTAACGGTTTTAAAGTTGTACGAGAAATGCCAGTGCCTTCGCACCATGAAGCTGTGCAAATGCTGCTTAAAACTTTAACTGAACAAAAAATTATTAACGATTTTTCAGAAATTGGTGGCGTTGGTCATCGTGTGGTGGCTGGTGGTGAAATCTTCCATCAATCAACACTGATCGACGAGCATGTCTTAGAACAAATTGAATCGTTGGCCGAATATGCGCCGCTACACAATCCAGCGGAAGCGGAAGGTATTCGTGCATTTATGGCGGCTTTACCCGGCGTTCCAGAGGTTGCTGTTTTTGATACGTCGTTCCACCAGACGTTATCGGAAGTCAATTATTTATATAGCATCCCGTATGATTATTATCAGCAATATGGCGCGCGAAAATATGGTGCGCACGGAACGAGTTATCGTTATGTTTCGCAGCGTGCGGCTGAATTAGTGCAGCAACCCTTGCAGGATTTAAAAATGGTTGTCGCTCATTTGGGAAATGGCGTCTCTCTAGACGCAATCAAAGATGGTCAATCATATAATACTAGTATGGGATTTACACCGCTCGCAGGGGTTACAATGGGCACACGAGCGGGAGATATCGATGCATCGCTCGTTGCACATCTCCAAGAAAAACTGAATTTGACGACTGAGCAAATGATCGATGTTTTGAATACGAAGTCTGGGTTACTTGGTTTATCAGGTGTCTCGTCAGACATGCGCGATCTATTAGCCAAAGAAGCGACAAATCATCGTGCCAAAATTGCGGTCGAAATTTTTGTCGATCGAATTGTTCAATATATCGGCGCCTATGTGGCACAGTTAAACGGATTGGATACCCTGGTATTCACCGCGGGCATCGGTGAGAACGAGTCAGAAATTCGATTGCGAATTTGTCAATCATTGGGCTATTTAGGTGTCGAAATTGACGAAGAAATTAATGCGAAAACTCGTGGTGTAGAACAACTAATTAGTACACCGACTTCAAAAGTTAAAGTTTTAGTCGTCCCAACAGATGAAGAATTGATGATTGCGCGAGACGTGGTTGAGTTAGGCCAGATTGAGTCGCAGGATTTGAAAGTTGCGCATGCTCAAAAATAGTGACATGATGCTAATCATCGGTCGTCGCGTTATAACGGATAGGATTAATCACTACCTATTAAAAAACGGTCTTGCAGAATCATTTTGCAAGGCCGTTTTTGTATGAAAAAGCTTAGGACTCTGGATCTAAGTTGTTCAGATTGAACACGTCGGGATGATTGAAGACTTGCCAGCCTAAACCTTTAGGAAGTGTTGATTTGACAGAGTGGGATTGCTGGTTGTGCGCGGATTTTGTGGCGTGGTGTCCGCGGCTATCCAGTAAGGTAACTAGGCCACTTGTCGTCAATAGAAATATGGCGGAAATAATCAATAAATTTCTACGATTCATAGGCGACCTCAATAAAATTTGAATTTGTGTTTGATTTAATTATATCAAGACCAGATTTCTCAGTCGAATTAGAGGCAACATCACCGCATATTTAATAAATAAAATTTATGACTGGTGATGGCCATGCGTTCACCGAAAATTTGACAGAGCAAAACGCATGGCTGTTCAAAAAAGTCTGCTAGAAATTCCCGGGATGCGTCATATCGACGTTACAGCAAACGTGCATCGTCGCAGTAAATGGGACGTTGTCTTCAGTAATATCAACCTTAAGATCAACGCCTTCACTCTATTATCGTGGTTGTTGGCCGCACTGTTATTCTTTGCATTTGTGATTCCGATGATCAAGACGTTGATTGAGACCTTGATGTCGAAATAATAGGAATGATGTTGATCTCATTTTTTTACTGATAATTTAATCGAAGCTGTGCAGTAAGTCAGCTTCTTTTTTATACTCGGACTTTGTGCCTATTCTAACCTAGGCTCAAGTGGGGTATAATCAGACACAATATTGAAGCGACACGAACGGAGAAGACGTATGAACGATTTGATTTCAGAGCGGAAATTGTTAAATGTGGTCATTTGGGCGGTTTTAATTGGTGTGGCTTCGTTTGCAACCCTTCCAATCTTTGTCATGCTGTATTTGGAAATGGCGCTTATTTTGATTGTTGTCACTTGGATCAAGGATTTCCCGCGGCAATTAAAAAGTATGATGACGTTAGCGTATTTGTTACTCGTTATTTTTCAAATTTCGTTTTGCGTGGTGGCATCTTTCGGTAACCATTTATTCGTAGGTACAGCAATTATTAGTCGAATTTTTTCAACGGGCCTAATTTTATTACCCTTTATTTTAGAACGCTCAATGTTTGACCATAACAACACAGAGGCTTATTTGCCGACATTTCGCGAGATGGCCACGTTAAGTTTTGCTGAATTGAAAGAAAACGGTGAGTCAATCAGGCAAAATTTACAAGGCGTTGGTAAGCTGCGACGAACTTTGGCGTTGGACGGTATCAAAGCGGTGATTGCCGATCTACATCGTCATAGCTCTGTACACTATATTAACGATGGCACGCTGACTGAGTCTTATTTTGAGCGAGCGAAAGCGACACTGACCGACCCTTATATGTATCTCGTTATTTCTCACACCGGCAGTAATGCCAGCGATATTATTTCATTATTTACAAAAAAACAGTACAACCATACTTCTTTGAGCTTCGATGAAGGACTGCAAACTGCAATCAGCTATAACGGTGGCAATAACGTTTATCCTCCGGGGTTGAATTCGGAGATGATCGAGGCTTTTCACCAAGCTGATGACGCCTCACTACTCGTTTATCGGCTGAGTGCCACGTCGGTACAGAAGCAGGCGATTCTTGAACACATCCGCCACATCAACGAGGTTGGCAGTGCCTACAATATTATCGGGCTGGTTTTGAAACATTCGTTGCGACCCAATATCATGTTCTGTTCGCAATTTGTCTACCAGACTTTAGCGAGCACAGGCCTCGCCTACTTTAAAAAAGCGGATGGCATGGTTAAGCCAACGGACTTTATTGAACAGGATTATTATAAAAAATTGGATTTCTGTTATGAAATCAAATTCTAAATACCTTGAGTCCACGCTCTAAAACGCGTTACACAAGGTAGTCATTTCCGCTTAACAACAAATCCGCAATGATTCTAGCCGAATCATTGCGGATTTATCGTTAATGCTCAATGACAAAACGCCTTGTTTCACGCTCTAAACGCGTTACCTCAAGCAACTTCCTGCGCTTAGCTACGCTGAACGACGCTCTGCTACGCAGCTCTTACGTTCACCTAGGCTAATGCTCAGAAGCTACCCGCTTGAGTCCACGCTCTTAAAAATTAAACTTTCTTTCTGGTGTTGCTGCTCCGTATCCGTAGACGTTTATTTTTCTTGTTTTGGCATCGATGTCGATGACGTAGCCTGCAAATTCTGTCATTGTGCCTTGTTTTCTTTGCCAGTTTTGATTGAAATGGGTGGTGAGCTGGTGGTCTGGTCCCATTAGCGCGCTGCAATTCAGTAGGATATACTTGATGCCTTGATGTTTGTACTCGGCTTCGAGGTGGCGGTGGCCACAAATATACGCCCAGACTTGTCCACCCTGTTGCTGACTAAAATCGAATTCAACGTTGACGGTAAAATCGGGATTCGTGACTTGGGGTTGTAGGCGTCCTTTGAGTCGATGGTTAAATGCGACTAAGAGTTCATGAACGGCGTGTCCATTGTACTGTAATGCGTCATCCCCCTTGGCGTCAATCAAATTGGCATGGCCGCAGATGACGATACGCCGATTGCTACTGGATTGTAACAGTGCAACGAGTGCCTCAATTTGTTGTTGACGAATGGCTAGTGTTAGCTTAACGTCGTATTTTTTGGTGCCATCTGCATTTAGTAAGAAGGGCACATCACTGGTATTTAGGAAGATCACACGTACCTGGCCTTTGTCGAAATATCCGAGGCCACTTTGCCAATCCACCACGTGAATCTGTGGCTGAGCAAATAATTTTTTGTAGACAAGATTACCATATGTCTTCGCGGTAAAACTCGGGCGGTCGTGGAAGAACTTCTCGTCATATTTATCGTTCGCATCATGATTGCCTTCGACCATGAAGAACGGCGTTTTGCTCTCATTTAATGTAGCGACGATCTTTCCCAGTCGTGCCTGGCTAATTGCCGGCTGATCTGAACCGTCAATCGCGTCGCCAAGATGTCCCTTGATGTCTAAGATGCCGGTCTCGTCAAGTAAATTAAGTTCTTGGACGTGTTGGAGACCATTGACACCATAGTACGTATAATTGGCGTTGGCCTTGTCATGCGTATCGGTGACGATGCCCATCGTTAGTGATTCAGGAGTCAACTTGTGATTCAGCTTAACCGCAAACTCTTGCAGATACTGCTTCACGAATTGACGGGCGCCGAGTGGTAATTCGGTCATGGCGTTATAACGCTTGAAGAATTTTGAGTAACTACGGAAATAGATGGGACCAGCTAAACCGTCTGCTTTTTGTTGAGGTAAAAAGATCTGTTGATCATCGGCTGTCACAATTAGCGTATACTTTACCTTTTTGCCAAAATCATTGACGAGTGTTGTCGTGTAGGTCCCTGGCGCATGCCGGGTTTCATTGAAAAGTTGTTGTCGCGACTGATGTGAATTGAATCGGCGAAATAGGGGTGGCCAGTGGGCTGATCTACTCATTGTCGTCACCTGATTAGTGAATGATTTCGTGGATCAACTGTAACGGATCTGGTCGATCAGTGCCAATCTCGAAGCTATTCAAGACTTGATCTTGAACTTCTTGAGGTGCCTCCGAATTTAGGTAGAGTGTGGCTAATGATTCACCAACTTCGACCGTATCGCCGATTTTCTTATGCAAAACAATACCGACAGCTGGATCGACTTTATCCTCTTTCTTCGCGCGGCCACCACCAATCTTGACGGAAGCAAGCCCCAAATCATTGGTTTGCATGCCGATAACGTAGCCGGCTTGTTTGGCGGTAATATCGAGGGTCATTGCGGCCTGTGGTAATTTTTCTGGATGATCAACGATGCTTGCATCGCCGTTTTGATCGCTGATCAGTTGCTTGAAGGCCGCCAGTGCACTGCCATCGTTGATTTTACCAATCAAAATTTGTCGGGCATCTTCCGTGTTTTCTGCAAGTTTGGCAAGCACCAGCATTTCTGCACCAAGGATCAGCGTTAGCTCGGTGACGTCTTCTGGACCTTGTCCGCGCAAGACATCGATCGATTCTTTGATTTCCAATGCATTACCGATCGTGTATCCCAAAGGTTGATTCATGTCGGTCAAGTAAGCCACACAAGGAACTTGATTCTGACGACCAATCTCAACGAGGGTTTCAGCTAGCTTCCGTGCACGTTCCTCAGTCTTCATAAAAGCACCGTTGCCGACTTTAACATCGAGGACTAAGGCGTTGGTGCCAGAGGCGAGCTTCTTACTCATGACTGAGCTGGCAATCAGAGGAATGGCTTCAACTGTCGACGTCACATCGCGTAACGCGTAGATTTTCCGATCTGCTGGTGCCACGTCTTTCGTCGCACTAATAATTGCAGTCCCATGTTCTTGGACCTGTTGAATAAACTGGTCGACTGTTTCATCGACTTGATAGCCAGGAATGGCTTCAAGTTTATCTAGTGTGCCACCTGTATGACCTAAGCCGCGGCCAGAAATCATCGGATTCTTAACCCCAGCGCTTGCGACTAAGGGCGCGAGCGGAATACTTATTTTATCACCGACGCCCCCAGTCGAATGTTTGTCGACTTTAGTGCCGGGAATCATCGAAAGGTCTAATTTTTCACCCGAGTTAAGCATGGCGCGGGCGAGTGAGGAAGTCTCATCGTGATTCATGCCATTTAAATAAATGGCCATCAACAAGGCGCTCATTTGATAATCAGGCACATTTCCAGCCGTATATTCCGTAATAATAAACTCGATTTCGGCGTTAGATAATTCTTGATGGTCGCGTTTCTTAGCGATTAAATCAATCATTCTCATGATGTAGCCTCCTAAAGTGTAGATACCTATTTGTATTCTATCAAACTTATGAAAAGAGTGCGAATCGAAACGGTTTCATTTCGATGAATAAATGACTATCCGGATGATTTTATTTGCTTTTGGTTGAATTTTTCTCAAAAAAACGCTATCTTGAGTGTATTAGGAGATTGAGGTGGATTATGCTATCTGTTGAAGAATTACGAGCACTCCCTAAAGTTGAATTACATTGTCACTTAGACGGCTCGCTATCTTTAAAAGTGATCCGACGACTCGCAAGGATGGCGCAGGTCGACTTGCCAACAACGGATGCCGACTTGGAAAAACTGGTCAGCGTTCCTGATAACACGAAAGATTTACTGTCCTATCTGAAACGCTTCGATGTTGTGATGCCACTATTACAAACTGAGGCAGCGCTTGAGCTGGCCGCGTATGATGTGATTGAACAATGTGCACAGGAAAACGTGAAGTACATCGAAGTCCGCTTCGCCCCAGACTTTTCAACGGAAAAAGGGTTGAGCGTCGAGGCGGCCATTGCAGCCGTGATCAAGGGCCTACACCGTGGTCGAGCGGATTTTCAGGTTGAATCTGGATTGTTAGTTTGCGCGATGCGTCAATTTCCAAATGCTCGCAACCAAGCCATGTTTCATGCAGCTCGTCCATTTCTTGGTGATGGGCTGGTTGGCGGTGACTTTGCAGGTGACGAGGCGAATTTCCCTACTGGCGTCATTGAGCCTGCCATCAAGGTTGCACAACAGTTAAATATTCCTATGACTTTGCATGTGGGTGAGAGTCATTGCGTGCATAACGTGATGGCCGCGCTGGCTTTAGGTATTCGTCGTTTTGGCCATGGCGTTGCGCTTGGTGGGCATCCTGTATTGCAGTCAGAGGTGGCGCAAGCAGGCGGTGTCTTGGAGATGTGTTTAACAAGCAATCTGCAAACAAAGGCAATTGTAAAAATTGATGACTATCCCGTGCCCGAATTGATTGCAAACCATGTTAAAATTACCATTAACACGGATAATCGAACGGTTTCTCGAACAACGTTGACGAAGGAATATCTGCTTTGGCAACAACATTTCGGCATTACTAAAGCACAATTCCATGAGTTCAATCTGAATGCCATTAACGCAGCATTTTGTTCGGATTTAGTTCGTGAGCGTGTGATCGGCGAACTGGCGACGGGTTACTGAGTGAATCTGTGGTTAGGGTCAATTCAATATTGTTTTAGAAATTCTTTTATCATGAGGTGAGCTAAATGAAAGATTTAGAAGATTATCACGTCTCCACCATGCATTATTCACGAATCATGATTGCCGTTGACGATGATGATTTTATTTCGTCCCAACGGGCGTTTGACTACGCTTGTACGGTCGCTAAGATTTACAATATTCCCCTCGCCGTTGCGATGATTCTGGAAACCGGCGATTTAAATATTTTCCAGTCCCTGTCACCCGACGTGCTAACTAAGCAGCGGGCGGCGATCGCTAAGGATTTGAATACTTACTGTGACAAGGCTCGTGAATTCGGTGTCCTGGATATCCAGCCCTTCCTCGGCGAAGGTGTCCCTAGCCATGAGATCGTCGACAAGATCATCCCTAGTTTCCGGCCTGATTTGCTCGTGATTGGCTCCGAGACGAAAATGGGACGTCGTAAGACAATTGGCACGCATGCGGCTTATATGGCTCGTTACGCCCCTTGTTCGGTCATTATCGTTCGTTCCGATGCACAAATCAGCCGAATGATCAGTTATTTTGAAGAGTAAGCACTCATTAAGATGCTTTTGAGAATTGTTTCTGACACGACGGGGTAAAAACTGTCGTGTCTTTTTGTGTACCCGACGGTTTTCGCTGAAGTGAGAATAACTCAAATTAAATCTTCATCGAATTCACAGAAAACAGTTGGATTCCGCGTCAGTTAAGTGTATGATTCAAGTTATGAAAAATCAAATGGCATTAGACACCCAGAATTATGAACGACACTTAACGTTAATTAACATGGAATTTAAGGAGAGATGTTTTTGGGGATCTGGAAGTATGTAAAAAAAGAATGGCGGCTCAATATGATTGTGCTGCTGATTGATGTCGTTGGCGCAACGTGCACGACATTATTTGGACTCGGCGCCGCTAATATATTGACGGCAGTGGTGAAGCGCCAGTTATCGATCGTTTTGATCTGGTTTGCGATACTCGCGGCAACGAGTCTGGTATGGGCAGTTCAGATTGTCTTACATGAGCGAATGTTAACCAGTGCGATACAAAAAATGGATGCGGATATTCGAGATAATATGACGGAACGCCTGATTGCAGCGGGTTATGCAGGCTTTCATCAGCATAATCCTTCCGTTTACATTTCTTGGATGACAAATGATATCGGAACAATCAATGATTATGGTTTCTTCTGTTTAGAAATGGCGGCATTGCAGGCGATTACGATTGCAATGAGTATCGCGACGATCGTTCATTTTCATTACTCGATGATTGCGACCATCGTTGTTTTGTTAGTGATTATGTATTTTGTACCGAAGGCTTTTACTAAGAAGATGAATCAGGCCGCATTGAGCGCGACGAAGACGGCCGAAACTGCAACGAAAATTATTTCAGACTTTTTATCCGGCTTCGATGATTTGCTCATGTTAAATTTACAAAAACAAATCACGACCGCCGTTAATCATGCGTCTACAACTTTACGCGAGGCTAGAGTGAAACAGGCGACTGCCAATGGGACAATGATGGGCGCGTCTAATCTGTCAAGCCTGCTGAGTCAGACGGTTGTGCGGGCGCAGGCGGTCCTCCTGTACTTGTGGAAGCTCGCACCAATTGGGGGCATCAGTGCCGCAAGCTATTTTTCGGCGACAATTTTTTCAAGCACAACGGGGATGTTGGCTAACTTGATGGAAGTGAAGACGACGAAGCCTGTCTTCGAAAAATATATGGCTTTGATTCCTGAAGCGACGATTGCACCACAAGACCAAATCGATATCACAGATCAACCCGCCGCGATTAAATTCGAACACGTCGATTTTAGATATGAATCAAGTCTGATTCTGGATGATTGTTCATTCGAATTACCGGCGGGCCGCAAATTGATCCTGGTCGGCGATTCGGGTACCGGTAAGACGACTGTACTAGATCTTATCGCCAAGAAAATACGTCCGACGCAAGGCACGTTACGATATGGTTCAGTGGCCTACAACCATATTGTTGCCACGCAATTGCGCGATCAACTTATTTATATTAATCAAAAGCCCCATCTCTTCAATGACACGCTTCGCTTCAATATCACGCTGGGATCGGCGATTCCTGACGAGGATTTGTTGGCCGCGATTGAGGTGAGTGGTCTTGCACCGCTAATTGATAATTTATCGGCTGGTCTTGAAACGGTTATCAGCGAGAACGGCTCAGATTTATCTGGCGGCCAGGTTCAACGCGTTGCTTTAGCGCGCGGGCTCGCCCAGAAGAAGCATGTTTGGCTGATTGATGAAGCCACATCTTCCTTGGATCCAGAGTCGACGCGGGATATTGAAGATCGATTGATGGCACTCGACAAAGTCACGATGCTCGTTGTGAGCCATCACGCTTCCGAAAGATTACGCCAACAAGCGGATCAGGTCGTTGAACTAGTCGACGGTAAAGTACAATCGGTCTAAAAATCAAAAATTGAATGTTTTTCAATTTTGGCTGTGAAGCGAGAAGGCGTCACAGCTTTTTTTATGAAAATTAATGGTGTGTTTACGTGAAAATAACCCCTTAAATTAAGTTTTACAACTATTAAATTTCTGATGATATTCGAAAAACCGGTTTGATTATGACCCTGCTATCCTTTATAATTAGCCGTGTTATCGATATTTTGGAGGCAATCATGGCAGATTTTAATTTTATCCCAATCATCGTCGGCACCGATTTAAATACTTACAACGTTGCAATTTCTTTTCATGAAAAATATGGGATTCACCCGATTTTGATTGGCTCGGCACCACTTTCTTTTACGGAATACAGCACGATTCCAGACAAGATTGATTATTATCCTGAACTCCACCAACCGAGTGAATTTCCGAAGATTCTCGAAAAGGTTGCCAAGAAATATCAGACACCCGGTAAGAAGTTATTGTTGATTGGGACTAGCGATATGTATGTGCGTTATATCGTCGAGAATGAAGCGTTTCTCAAGCAATATTACGTCTTCAATTATCCGTCATTGAAAATCTTGAATCAGTTACAATACAAGAAGAATTTTTACCAGCTCTGTGATCAATTGGGCGTTGATTATCCGCGGACATTCTTCTATGATTGTCGCCAGATTGATGTGCCTTTCGAAGATGATCAGGCGCAATATCCGCTGATTATCAAGCCTAGCAATGTGGTCAAGTATTACGATCTCCACTTCGAAGGTAAGAAAAAAGTCTATCGCGTCAATTCAAAGGCAGAAGTTGAGACGGTCCTGAAACGTCTTCATGACGCTAATTACGATGATGAAGTCATCATTCAAGAATATATTCCTGGCGAGGATACCAGCATGTGGGATGGTGTCCTGTATGCCAACACTCAGGGCAAGGTGAAATTAGTGGCGCTTGGGCAGGTCGTCCTCCAAGAACACACACCAACGGCAATTGGCAATTATACCGCAATCATCAGCCGGTATAATTTACCATTGATGCAAAAAATGCAGGGGCTACTCGAAAAAATTGGCTATACAGGCTTCGCCAATTTCGACATCAAGTATGATGAGCGTGATCATAAATTCAAGTTGTTTGAAATCAACATTCGTCAAGGCCGTTCGAGTTATTACATCACGCAAACAGGACACAATATGGCACAACTTTTAGTCGACGACTGTGTCAATCAACTTGATCCACCGATCACGTACAATGAGCGCACGTTCTTGTTTACGATCGTGCCAAAAGTCGTTCTTAGAGAATTTGTTTCTGATCCAAAAATTAATCGTGAATGTCGCGAGCTGATCAAGCAGAAGCGATGGGGGAATCCGTTGTTCTATCGCGCGGATAAGAGTTTGAAGCGGAAGCTATTCTTAGCGGCACGGCAGTTGAATTATGTTAAGAAGTATCGGAATAATAAGTGGTGATTGCTAGTTTGCTGCATGATTGATTCTGAGACTTGGCAGGTTGTCAGACCTGCTAGTCTACCGGGCTCTCAAGCCCATCAGTCCACTGCGTGGAAAGTTGTTGCCTTCGCTGTGGGGCTGGCTGCGGGTTTATTCGGCTCGTGCTTCGCATGTCTGTCAAACCATTAAGCCCGTCAGTTCACTGCGTGGAAAGTTATTGCCTTCGCTATGGGGCCGGTTCCAGGTTTATTCGTCGGGTGCTTTGCACGCGACGAATAAATCTTCCGCCTTCGATTTGAGCTTCTGCTCTGCAGAATCTCAAATACGACCCTGCAGTAAGTTTGAGAAAGCAAGCTTTCGCAAACAACTGCATTTCACAGCACGGCAACAACTTTCCACTCCGTTCCCTGACTCAGAGGTGAAGGCAGAATTGCGGTTTGAAATTACAAACAGGAAATTAGTGTGTATTTCTAACCCAGTTCGTAAATCTTTAAGACTAAATCAGAAGTTGCGGAGGAAAATGGTTGTGATGCTGTGAAAGTTTTGTAAGTCTGCACGCTTTTCGCAGACTTACAAAACGGGTAAATTGGAGACTTCGCGTAGAGTGTGGAACAAGGCGGTTAACTATCGAGCATTAACGATAACTTCTGAATGATTCGCTTGTGAATCTTTTAGAAGTTGTTGTTAAGCACAGATAGTTGCCTTGTGGAGCACGTTTGCGAAGGCTCCAATTTAGTCGAAAGCTACTTTTAGCTTGCTAAAAGAGCTGTAGACGGCCCCACAGCAAGAACGACCGTTTTCCGCAGCAACTTCGGCGAATAGCAATAAAATAATTCGATTTTATTAATTTGTCATTCTAGACACACGACTAATACAAAAATTCACGCCAAAATACTTGCACATTTCGATCGAAAATGACAAGTTTTTTGGCGTGAATCTGAAAATTAGTCGTGTCTCAATTTCGCCATTTGAAGCAATCACGATTTTTAAATGCGATTATGATTTAATATTCAAAGAAATAGGCTGCCAGCAAATCACACCCAGTTATCTCGAGTTACCGACTAAATCAGAAGTTGCGGAAGACAATGAGCATGATTGCAGTGACAGTGCTATAAGCTCGAAACGTGTTTCGAGCTTATAACACGGGCAAAACTTTAGATTTTGTGCAACAAAAGCTACAAGTTTTAGGCGAAAGCTCCTTTTTGAAGTAGAGCGTGGAACAAGGCGGTTAGCAGTTGAGCATTAACGATAATTTCTGAATGATTCGCTTGCGAATCGTTTAGAAATTGTTGTTAAGCACAGACTGCTGCCTTGCGGAACGCGTTTCAAAAAGAGCTGCAGCCGGCCCACAGGCAAGCATGCCCATTGTCTGTAGCAACTTCGGTTTGACGCCCCACAGCAACTTCAAAAGCTAGCAACACAAAAAGTCTCATTCCAGTCGTTAGTCACCTAACGCCGGAATGAGACTTTATTTTTTAACTAAAAACGAATAACGAATGAGATTACAAGTTACGATCCATGTTGAAGGTTAACTTCGACAGTGTGATGCCCTTCGTGTAAAGCTGACCCATGAATTGATGAGCTTTTTCACGCATGGCAGCGACTGTTTCTTGATTCTTCTTCGTGAGGAAGTCGGTCAATGCTTGGCCTTGATAGTTCTTCGCTTCTTCATCGATGGCAGCAACTGTTGCACGCAATTCTTGACGGCATTCTTTTAAATAATCAAGGTCGTCTTGAACAAAATGCGAATAATTCGATTCAACTAAAACAGAAAGTGAACGGTACATCCAGTAAGCATCTTCAAAGTTATAAGTCATTGAAGTGTTGTTGTAAGATGCATCGGTTTCTGTTGCGTTTGTGTAGAATGGCAAGTATGGCGTGAAGGTTGGATAACCAATGCACAACCACATGACGGCAGAGAATTCTTCGGGGACGTCATTGCGTAATTGCAAGATGTGCGAGTTCTGCGTGCGGTTCAAGCCGATTGGACGATAACGATATTTGTCGGCGTCGTCTTCTTTTTTCATTGGATCGAATGGGGTCTCGTTGTAGTGAGAACCAAGAATTTGTTGGATGTCGTCAGGCGAAATCTTGTGGCTAGTCCGGCAAATGAATGGTAATTCGCTGCTCTCAGGATCTTGTTGGATCTCGGGATTAAGAATATGTTGGCCGTACCAAACACGTGGCGTGTTGTAGTGGCGGTCTTTTTCGTTCGAGGTGCCAAAAATATGACGGAAGTTCCAACCGCTTTGATCTGTGTTTAAGTGGTGAGCTTCGACGAATTCTTGGATGCCTTCTGACCACATGAAGTTTTCGGTATCGCTAAAATCGACTTGTTGGATGGCGACTTGGTTTGCGGCGATGACATAAGCATCATCAGGGATGCGTTGGGCAACCCAGTGATGGCCGGTCACAATTTCCATGTACCAAACGTCATTTTTGTCACCGAAGAGCACGGAGTTGCCTGCAGGTGAACCGAATTTCTTGATCAGTGAGCCTAAATATTTGACGCCGTCTTTGGCGGAGTCGATATAAGGTAAGACAGCAGTTTGCATGCAATCTTCATCGAGACCATCTTTAACAAGTGGGTCGAAGGCGAGGGCACGCTCATTGCCATAAGTACTTTCTGTACAGCTCATTGCGACATTTTTCTCGTTAATACCACTCTCGTCATAGTAGCCGAGATGCTTATAATCAACGTTAGGTACGGCTGGATAGCGGTAACCATTCTCTGGGAGTTCCATTTGGAAGCCATTGAGATATGACTTCAGAATACGACCTTTTTCACCGTGAACGGCAGGGTGCATGTAGAAACGATGCGGAGCAACCGCATGAAACGTATCGTCGTTTCGTGCAATCATTGTACTGCCGTCGATACTAGCGTCTTTACCGACCAAAATTGTCGTACAAGCACGCTCGATATTTTGTTCAGACATCAGAAAACCTCCACAATTTTTTATTTAATCACTAACAAACATAGCACGTTTTGAGGTTGCGAACAACACGGGCGGGTTATTTTAACTCAGGCAATTCTTAAGCAGTCCGGTCAAAATAAGGTTGATTTCAAAAGGATGCAAACAGTTTCAAAAATATTCTTGAGGCGGTGGACTATGCTATACTGAAGTTATTCTGAGTTGAGGAGATCAATCGATGAATTCAAGAACGGAACTATATGCTTATAAGTTACCAAAACGAAGTCGATTCCTCACATTTTTATTGGCCCTGCTGCTTGCAACTTTTGTGGGCACTTGGCTGGTACAATCGACAGTTTTGGATGATCGATTCGTGCAACGCGATCTGGAACAGAGTGATGGCTATGATGAGTTCACGACGCAATTGAATGTGGTGTTGAACACGCAGGCACAAAAAGCGGGCGTGCCGCAATCTGTCTTGACCAACATTGCGACAAAGGCGAATGTTAAGCAGGTGATTAGCACGTCGCTCGATCACGTGTATCAACACCAGACTGATCCAATCGATGTTCAGCCTATTTTAGATGAAATCAATGCGCAAGTGCGTGAAAAAATGGCGGGCGCTGCTGCCGTTTCAGGCGTTTCAGCGACCGCTATTTCGGAATCAGTTCAAAGTAATTTTAAAGATTATGTAACGCAACGTGCGCAACCTATCGCGAATCGCGCGGTCAAGCTAATTGCCGCGTTACAGTCTGGTGCAAAAAGTGCCATGATCGTCAGCGGTGTCTTGGCGCTGATCGTGACGATTGCGATCCTATTTCGTTCTCACGGCCATCTTCATGGTTGGCGTTATTTATTCTGGGGTATTTTTTGGGGCGGAGTACTCGTGGCATTACCCGGTGCGATTCTGCGTTTCAGTGATTTAATCGTTAACATCGCAGAAACGACTCGGAGTTTCTCGAGTATCATGTTGACCTTCATATCGGATACCTTGATGGTCTTTATCCGAATTGGTGGTTTACTTGCGGGTGTCGGGCTTTTGGGCGTCTTGTTGTGTATTGCGCTGCCTTCATTCTTCCATCGCAATCGTGGCTATCAGAGCCACTAATTCAGCCAACCATAATGATCGAAGTCGATGTCACGTCGACGGCTTTTTGAAACATAGGGGTTCCCCTTAACAATGAATCTGAATTGATCTTCCCAGTTCTCGGCAGTGCGGACACCTATGCGTTCGCCACGGCCGATTTCTGCCGGTTGCTTCGTTGGTTGACGATAGATTTTAAGTGGACTGTCAGTCAAAAGCTGGTAGTTCATTTTCGTGTCGTGGATGTCAAAAGCTTGCATTAGCTTACCCGGGCCGCTGGTCAACTCGAATTCGCCACGTGGTCGATTTTTTAACATTAGGTCAGTGCCAATCGCCGGTTCAATTGCCCGAATTAAAATCCCTTGAGGTTCGCTCGTTGCTTGGGTGACGACATCGAACGCGTAAAACCCACGGATCGCGTAAATATAGACGGTCCCCGGCGCACCATATAAGGGATCGTTGGCTTTGCCGTGACGGCCGCCGAAAGCATGAGCGCCAGGATCATCAACACCTAGATAAGCCTCTGCTTCAACAATATAACCACCCATGGGACCAAGTGGACTATGATACACGAGTAATTTGCCTAACAAGTCTTTAGCAATCTCGCCGGTGGGACGATCTGTGAAGAAGTCGGGCGTTAATACCTGATCGTCAGTTAAATTCATCGTTAAATCTCCTAAAATAAAAAAATCAAAAGTAGAAAGAAGTCTCATGATGCACTTAAAGATTGAACGGATCTATGGGAATGAAGCTGATCCTGAAACATATCGTATTTTGATCGACCGTTTATGGCCGCGGGGCATCTCAAAAGAAAAAGCCCAACTCGATGAGTGGGCTAAAGAAATTGCGCCATCGACGGAATTACGCCGATGGTTTAATCATGATCCTGAGAAATTTACGACGTTTAAACAGCGTTATTTAACGGAGTTAGCAGAAAATCCGCAGACGTCCGATTTTATCAAGTTGTTGCAAGCCAAGCTGGCCATTCAGGATGTGGTCTTGCTATATGGTGCTAAGAATCAACAAGAGAATCAAGCAACCGTGTTAATGGCCTTTTTGCGCCAAGAACTAAGCCAGGCCTTTTTCGAGTGAGAGTAGTTCACGCTTGAAGTTAAGGCCGCCGCGGAAGTCACCGAGGCCGCCGTCTTTACGGAGAACACGATGGCAAGGAATGAAGATTCCGACGGGGTTTTTAGCGACTGCAGAAGCAACGGCGCGGAATGATTTGGGTTGGCCAATTTCTGTAGCGAGTTCCGAATAGTTTGTGGTTTGACCGACAGCGATGTTTTGAAGCGCCTGCCAAACTTGTTGCTGTAATTCAGTGCCACCTAAGTTAGCGCTGATCGGTAAATTTGCGAGTGGATGACGGCCGGCAAAATAAGCTTGTAACGCCTTCTTGTAAGGCTTGATAACTGCCGGACGACGGGTGTAGGTGTTTTTGTCGCTGGCTTTAGGAAACAGTTGGTCATATTCATCCCAGCCGTTCTCAGTGAGACTAACAAATTGTAGGCCATCTTCCGCAACAATGATCAAAAAATGGTGCTTCTGGATCTTAACTTGATCGAAATACAAATTCATGCGTGAATAATCTCCTCTAATCAGCTTGAATCAAAAATGAAATGTAACGTCGTTCTTGATTTACCGTTAAATATCATAACATATAAAACGGCGAACGAAAAATTTTGATCGATTTTGTGCGTGTTAACGCTAATTATACGAAAAAATCAGCCAGGCATGAGACCGCCTGACTGATTTTTTGTGAAGGTTGCTTTTTGATTAGGCAATGAGTGAATCGCCGTGATTCGTCTTCTTATTAACTTTCTCGTGAGACTTGCGGGCACGTAACGCCCAGAGA
Organism: Lapidilactobacillus concavus DSM 17758; assembly: GCF_001435835.1. Taxonomy (GTDB): domain Bacteria; phylum Bacillota; class Bacilli; order Lactobacillales; family Lactobacillaceae; genus Lapidilactobacillus; species Lapidilactobacillus concavus. The sequence goes on along the minus strand of NZ_AZFX01000089.1, from coordinate 17,477 downwards.
ATCGATGCGGTGTCGACGACTTCTTGCAACATTGCCCCAAATAAAGCGGGGATGACGCCGAAGCTGGCAATTAGCATTAAGACGACACAGATGAAGATGCCAATTAAAACGGCATGTTTCGCGACAGCCATGGTTTCTTGCGACAGTTTGACGGCAGTGGCGACCTTGGATAAATCGTCTTTGAGAATGACCGCGTCGGCAGATTCGCTCGCAGCGCTCGCACCATGTGCGCCCATTGCAATCCCAATATCGGCGGCTGCGAGTGCAGGCGCGTCGTTAACGCCATCACCCACCATGATTAATGGATGTTGGGCAGCGGGTGCTTGAGTAATTAGGTCAATTTTTGTCTGTGGTAGGCATTCTGCATGAACTTCATCGATACCCGCCTGTTCAGCGATGTGCTCAGCGGTTTGTTGCTTATCACCAGTTAACATGGCGATGTGCTGAATTCCCAGCGAACGCAGACGAGCCATCGTGTTCGTTGACTCAGGACGTAATTGGTCGGCGAACGTGAGATGCCCGGCATACTGACCATCAACCGTCACATAGACGATCGACTCACCTTCCGCAAGTTCGACCAGCGGTGTCTCTGCGCTGACAAAATTGCGACGACCGGCTTCAACACGGTGTTCAGCAACTTGACCAATCACGCCAGAACCCGTTGTCTCGGTGAAATGGCTCACGGGCTGATTATGAAAGTCGTCTTGATCATTGGCGTAACGAACAATCGCTCTGGCAAAAATGTGGGCGGATTGAATTTCCAAACTTCCGACGAGATTAATGAGTTGTGCTTCGGTAAATTCGGGGGCGGGAACGACCTGGGTGACATTTAAGCGACCGGCGGTAATCGTCCCTGTTTTGTCAAAGAAGGCGGTCTTTGCACGTGCAAGCTTTTCGATGGAGGTTCCAGACTTGACGATGATACTATTGCGGCTTGCTCGGCTCATGCCGGAGACCAGCGCAACTGGTGCTGCTAAAATTAAAGGACAAGGCGAGGCAACCACTAAAACTTCAGCGAAACGATGAGGATCACCGGAGATCAGCCAAGCAATCCCGGCAATCAACAACGAGACGATTGTAAATGGAACGGCATAACGGTCGGCCATTCGCACGAAATGGGCGGGCTTATCTTGCGATGCTTTGACCAGTTTAACGATGGTTTGATATTGAGAATCTGCAGCGGTCTTAGTCACGCGCATCGTGATTGCCGTGTCGCCGTTGATCGTCCCAGATAAGAGCTCACTACCAGGTTTCTTGGAAACTAAACGCGATTCACCAGTCATCGTGGACTCATCGAAATTTCCAGAACCTTCAATCACTAGTCCGTCGACTGGGACAGATTCACCGGGTTTAATGACGACCGTCTCACCGATGTGAACTTCATCAATACTCACGTCAACTAGTTGGTTTTCCCGTTTGATGTGAGCGATTTGAGGCGAGTTGTCTAAGAGACTCTTCAGATCGGATCCGGCTCTTCTAGCCGCATAATCTTCTAGCGAGTCGCCACCGGTTAACATGACGAGGATCATCAGACTTGCCCAATACTCGCCAACGGCCAAAGTCGCGGTGATCGACATGATGGCCAGAAGATCGACGCCATATTTGCCTGACCGCAACGTCTTGATCATCTCAATGAACATCGAGATGGCTAGAATTGCGCCGACGATCGTCACGATCACTTGTGCAGCGACCGCTTGATGAAAAACAAATTCAGTTAAAAGTGCGACGACTCCGACACCAATCACGGCAAGAAATTTTTGTTGATGACCCACGATGACAACCTCCACAGAAAAAATTCAAAATATTAAGTACTTACAAAAAACATTGTATCACAACGATTATGTTTTGCAAATTAGAACGATTATAATTTAGCTTACTATAATTCAGTGACACGATTTTGTTAAAAACGAGCGAGATTACTGCTATTTCGTGCCAATTGGGGTAGAATTACAATCATGGTAGCGATTGGTTAGGAAAAGATAACCGTACGAAACGTAGCTGTTCACAACATAAAACCAAGTCAATCCGAAAAGCAGGATTGTCTTGAATTAACCATTAATGCTCGAAAGTAACCCGTTCCTTTTCACACTCTAAATGTGTTCAAAGCTACTGTCATTTCCGCTTAACGTTATAAACAAGATAATCCAAAAGCAGGATTTTCTTGTTTATAAGGTTAATGCTCAATGCCAAACCGTAGCTTTTCACACTCTAATTTCCAAGGAGGTGCGTCGTGCGTTCTTTGATTTATTACTTATTGATTCTTGCGCTTTTTGCTAGTATGGGTTTTGGTATTTATTGGCAATCTCAAATCGTTATTCGTGCGCGTTATAAATTTATGCCGTTGATTTTCAGTGTTCTGGTGGGCTCCTGGGTGCTGAGTAATCCTGTGATGGATTGGACCTATGTGATTATGCTTTCTGCTTTCTTCACGTTGAACATCATGGATGGCGTTGGTGGTATTGGCACCAAGCGCTTGGTCACTAATGGCTTGTTTTCGAGAGTGATCGATTATGCGAATATTACTGCGCTCAAAATGTTGCCGGTCACACTGCCAAACGGTAAGACCCGCGTGGTTGCTGTCTTCATTATTAACGAACGTCAGCAAATCCAAATGAACTTTAACCAAAAGCTCGAAGTCTTATTAATGACCTTAAAGAAATTGTTGCCAGATTCAGTTCAAATTGAAATCGAACAATTGATGTGAAGTTTGTCGATTATTGGTCAACCGGTCCTCATGAAGTGTTTCCTACTTTATGAGGACCGGTTTTTTCTTTCCGCAATTTTTGGCAACGATCTAACCTAATAGGCATTTTTGCCAAATTAAATAGGAGCAGTGGCAAAATTTAGCCCCTGCTCCCAATCACGACATGCTGATTTAGTTGTTTTAGATCCAAATATCTGGTTGTACTTTTCCATCGTTTTGAATAATCTGTTCTTTGAGATGAACGAAGTGTTTGAAATCTTGCTGGCGATCAAGAATGTTCAGAATAGAGATGGCGTTATCCATTTTTTGAATTGATGATTTTGACTCGCTTGGATGACTAATTAATTCGAGCCAACCTTCTGTAAAAATTGCCAAGACGACATAATCGATCCGATCCGAAACAGCTGCTTGTTTTTTGAGTAGTTGTTGGGTACTACGCGCATAATTGAGTTCTTTTCGAACCATGAAATTCATAAATTGTGAATAAATCAGTCTGAGATGGCCTGATGGCTTTGATGGTCTCCAGTCGTCTCTTTTAAATGGAGTATAAATGGTTTGGGAAATCATTAGGCTAATTAATGCATAAATACATATTGGTCAACGCATTAAAAAACGACTTCACCACCTGATTTCAGGGTGTGAAGTCGTTTTGCCTTAACAAAGATCATAGAATTGGTGACAATAATCTCGAGAAGTACTGCTTGAAGTGGAGCCAATGGGATTGGCTGTTGATAATTTCTGGGGTCAGCAGTGTCGAGCGTTTCATGTCTTCCTCGAAGATTTGTGTGAGTTGTTGGCTGATCGAGCGGTCATAGATATAGGCGTTACATTCGAAATTGAGGGCATAACTGCGATAGTCTTGATTCATCGAGCCAACAAAGCAGAAGGTGTTGTCACAAATAGTCGTCTTGGCGTGCATGAAGCCGTTGTTGTACACGTAGATTTTAATGCCAGAGGCGGTAAAAAGGTTAGCGTAATATTGGGTCGCTCGATAAATAAAGGGATGGTCAGGCATGCAGGGGATCATGATGCGGACGTCGATGCCCGATCGAGCAGCAATGATTAGTGCACTTAAAACAGAATCGTCGGGGACGAGATAGGGGGTTTGAATCCAGAGCGACTTTTTAGCCGTTAGGAGCATTTTCATCATGCCACCCTTGAGGATGTCTTCGGAATTATCTGGGCCGTCAGAAACAATCTGAATGGGCGTTTCTCCGACGGCAATTTTCGATGGATTAGGGAAATATTCATTCTTGAAGGTGATTCGCTGGCTATAGTGCTCGATCGATGCGTTCCAATCCATTAAGAAGCGTTCTTGTAGGGCGAGAACGCTGGTGCCGACGATGCGAATATGCGTGTCGCGCCAATAACCAAACTTTGGACTGCGACCGAGATATTGGTCACCAACGTTGAAACCACCCGTCCAGCCAATTTTACCGTCGATAATGACGACTTTACGGTGTAAATGATAGTTTAACCGTGTCTTACGAATCAAGTCGCGCGAGGTGATGAAAGGGATGACTTGACCACCTGCTTTGGTCAGAGGGGCGAACCATTTCTTATTGGCTCCCGCAGAACCCCATGGATCATAGATCAAGCGAATTTCGACACCTTGTTCGGCTTTCTTCGTCAATAATTGCAAGAATTCGTTACCAATCTCGTCGTTGATGAAGGAATAGTATTCGATATGGATAAATTTCTGGGCGATCTTAATATCTTTGAATAAGTTGTCAAATTTATCCTTGCCATCGGTAAAAAGTCGAACAGAATTGTGATGAGTCACTGGCGCATCTTCTGAACGGTCGAAGTATTCGATCAATCCACGGGCATTTTTGGTCGTATCGTTCGTGTGTGTCGGCTGCTCGAGCTGCTTCAGATCTTCGATGATCAGATCACGAAGATGAGCAAGCCCAATATGGTCTTGATGACTGAGGGCGAAGAGATTATCTTCGGCAATGCCACGACCTAAAAAAGCGTATGCTAAAAAGCCGACCCCAGGCATCATGCCCAAAACGATCAGCCAAGCAAGTGTTGCAGGTATACTACGCGGTCGGTGAAACACGGTGATGATGGCACCGATCGTGTTGATGGTCAGTAAGCCGATAATAATTAAGACAACGATACTAAAATTCATTTACTCCAATTACCCCAATAGCCCAGAATATGACGTGAAAAGTGATTTAACACATGAATAATGTTTAATTTTATGCTTTTTAATGGCATTTAGCAATTAATCGCGATCGTTTCCGCCACCGAATAAGAGCACTAAACGTAGTAGTTGCAAGAAACTGGAGAGCACTGCAGCCACGTAAGTCATCGCCGCGGCATCCAAAACTTTGCGGACCATCGGAATTTCTTGATTGGTCAGTAATCCGTCCTGGCTGAGAATCTTAAGCGCGCGACCAGAGGCATTGAATTCAACCGGCAAGGTCACCAATTGAAAAATCAAAACTAGTGCGAATGCCCAGATGCCAATATTGATCAAGGCTTGATTCCAACTGAAGAGGACACCGGCAATAATCAGTGGGAACGCCAGATGTGAGCCAATATTGACGAGTGGGAAAATTCCTGATCGAATTTGTAAAGGTACGTAACCCGAGTGGTGTTGGAGGGCATGCCCGACTTCGTGTGCGGCAACACCAATGGCCGCTACGGAAGTTGAATCATAAGTGGCCTCTGAGAGGCTAAGGACACGCTGGCTAGCATCGTAATTATCGGTTAAATTACCCGCGATCTTACGGATCTGTACGTCTTCAATGCCGGATTCGTCAAGAATGGCTTGTGCAGCAGTGGCACCGGTCAACCGATTCGAACTCTGAATCTGGTCATATTGACGAAAAGTGCTGTTAACACGTGCAGAAGCAATCATGGTGATGATCAAGCCGGCGATCACTAAGACATAAGTTGGGTCAAAGAAGAAGGGAAACATTTAATCATCCTTTCGTTAATTAAATCGAGTGAGTTCATCTGTCAAGATTAAACACGTTCAATAGAAACTGCCCGATTGAGTAGCCAATCGTTCGTGGCGGGATTGGCCGTGAAGCCTAATTGATCGAGAATCGCTGGATCGATTTTGGTGGTCGTTTGTTTGAAGTAGAGGGTCTTCATGTCTAATTCCGCAAAAGCGAAGGAGACGAGGCGGGCGAGTAATTCTCTGACGCCGCGTTCAGGTTGCATGGCCGTTAACTCGAGTTCAATCGATGAGGCCGCCTGCTGTTGATTAATTTCGAATAGATTGGCGAGACCCACGAGTTCGTCGCTGGCACGATCAAAGACGCCCCAAGTCAATTGTTGATCACGCATGACTTTCAACATGGTTTGATTGATTAGACTGGCAGCCTTTGCCGTGGTGAGCGTGGCATCTTGATAATAGTGTTGCATTAATTCAGTGCTCTTATTTAACCGCGCACTGGTCAGCCAGTTGAAGGTGTAATGAGGTGTCATGATTGGGTGATACTTTTCGAATTTTTCCATAGCTTTTACCTCCACATAGTCATCATAAGTCTATCATATTCGGGCGTAGAAGATGTTTTTCAATGCTTGCAGGTTGCACCTGTCATCACAGGTAAATTTGCAATCAACGATTGTAAAATCCCCTTCGTTCATGGTTTATCTTTGTGTTAAAAAATGCGACAATGGACCTAAGGTTTTAGTTAAGGAGAGTGAACTTTAGCGCTTATAACGCGTTATGAACGCTAAGAATGTCATGAAATTATCGATTATTGTGCCTTGTTACAACGAACAAGAAGCATTACCTTATTATTTCAAAGCAATGGAGGCGTTGCGTCCACAACTACCTCTGGAATTTGAATACATCTTCGTGAATGATGGTTCGCGTGATCAGACATTAGTGCTTTTGCGTACGCTGGCAACTGAACATGCTTCTGTTCACTACCTTTCGTTCTCACGTAACTTTGGTAAGGAAGCGGCGTTATATGCGGGCTTACAACGGGCAACAGGCGATTACGTCACGGTGATGGATGCGGATCTGCAAGATCCACCGTCAATGCTCTTAGAGATGTATGCCAAAATTCAAGACCCTGAAATTGACTGTGTGGGGACACGTCGAATTGATCGCGTGGGTGAACCTAAACTGCGTAGTTTTTTTGCACGCCTCTTTTATCGGTTGATGAATAAATTTGGGCAGATGCCAATGATGGACGGCGAGCGCGACTTTCGCTTGATGACACGCCCGGTTGTCGATGCTATTTTATCGATGAAGGAATATAATCGATTTTCCAAAGGGTTATTCTCATGGGTCGGCTTCAATACGGTCTATTTACCCTATGAGAACCAAAAACGAGTTGCAGGCACGACCAGCTGGAGTTTCTGGCGGTTGTTCTCGTACTCCTTGGAAGGAATTGTTAATTTCTCAGACGCACCCTTAAATATGGCGTCATTTGTTGGCGCCTCTTCTTGTTTATTGGCCGTGATTGCCTTAATTATCATTATTATTCGCACCTTAGTCTTCGGCGATGCCACAGCTGGCTGGCCATCACTGGTCTCAATCTTTCTGTTCATTGGCGGTCTGCAGCTGCTTTCGCTAGGCATCATTGGGAAATACATCGGTAAAATCTTCTTAGAGACAAAAAAACGTCCTCCATATTTAATTAAAGAGAACGAACAAACTTATTTAGAAAAGCACGCGACTACTGCGGGTTCGCAAACAGAAACTCATTAATCAGATTCAAGACATGATCATCATCGTGCATCTTGGAATGCTCGGCGTTTTGACCATGGACCTCGATTTCGTGGAAGGCCTTCACAACCGGCGCTAGGATATAACGAATCGACTTCGCGGAATTGACACTGATATATTTGTCGGTGTTGGTTGTGTCATCGACGTTGCCATAGATATTTAAGACGCTCGCCTCACTAGAAAAATGGTGACGCCCCATCATCAATTGTAGATAATGGAAATTCATTAGCATTGGCCGTCCCTTTTGGTTGAGGCGATTCAAATTGGGCCAGTCTCCGAAGGCAACGACGCCATCGAAGGGGCCAGCGACTAAAACGAGCTTGTTCAGTTTGGGGAAGTTTGGCTGGGCATGGTGACGCATTTCCATGCGAACCAGCGCGGTCGCCCCAATTGAATGACCAACCGCGTTGTATGCTGAAAAATGAAATTTTTGTTGTAACTGCGGCAAAACCACGGAGAGCCAATTAACGATCTGCAGTGTTGGCATCCACTTGTCTTCGAAGACGATCTGAACGAGTGGGTTGGGATCGTCCGACCAGCTGCCTTGATAGGTTAGGCGACCATGCCAATCAACTAATACCTTGAGGTAGGTCTCGCTGTGAAGTGCATTCTGAGCACTTAGGACCATCTTATTCGTCGTGTAATCACCACCGCGGAACCCATGTACGTACAGCGTGGGGACTTGAACGGGTTGTGACCACGCGGCTGGTTGAGGATCGGCAACGATTCTCAGATCTGGTTCTGGGTCTGTTTGAATTTGAGTGGTGTTTTTTAAGACGACTTTTGTGTGAGGTGTAATAACTTTTTCTCTCCGATGTCTGTATTGTTGCAGGACACCCAACGCTAAGAGCCCACTAAGCGGTTTGATTAACGTATGAGTGAGACTGCTCGTGTGTCTGAAATGTTTCAATAACTATCCATCCTAATCATAAAATCTCAAACGATCGTGGTCGATAAACGAGTTGGTGCACCACATCAGTAGCCAAATAAAATAGATCAGTAAAATGTTAGATGACTGAATAGGCGATCGTTTAAATTTAGGTTCGCTAGTCTTATTATATTAAGAAAATACTAAACTTACAACTTGACTCGGAGGATTCTATGGCAAGCGGGAAATATTATGCGGTCGCACGAGGCCGTCAAACGGGAATTTTTACGGATTGGCCAACCACAAAATCACTGGTCGACGGCTTTACCGGAGCGAGATATAAGGGCTTCACCACTAGAGCTGCCGCAGAAGAATGGCTGGCACAAATGCAAGTTAGCGGGCAGCAACGTTCACACGCCAGAACCAGTTCAATGGTGCAAGCTCCCACACGAGAAGCAGCCAATGCATCCGTCACAGCTGCTGAAACGATCCAAGTTTTTACGGATGGCGGTTCTCGCAATACAGGTAACGTCAATGGCGGTCACGTTAGAAATACTGATTTAGCCGCGTGGGCTTATCTGATTATCTTGCCGGATGGTCAACGTCATCAAGACAGCCACGGTGAGATTGGCGCGACAAACAATAAGATGGAGCTGACCGCGTTAAAGATGGCCCTAACCAAATTGATCGAGCTGCATTTAAATACTGCGCCCATTCTACTCACGAGTGATTCACACTATGTCTTAGATCCAATCATGAAAAATTGGCTAGCTGGATGGCAGCGTCGTGGTTGGCGCAAGTCTAGTGGTGGAGAAGTGCTCAATTTAGCTCTTTGGCAAGCTATTGTACCTCTCCTCGACCAATTCACCCAATTACAATTTAAATGGGTCAAAGGACACGCCACAGCCGCAGGAAACAATCATGTTGACGACTTGCTAAATCAAACGATGGATCAAATGAAAGATAAAGAATAAACGGTTAATGCTGCTAAAAATTAAAAAAGTCACAATAAGACGGAGCGCTCATTCTTAAAATCTAATTATTTGCAAATGAAAAAGCTGTCGCCATTCAATGACGACAGCTTTTATTAACTCGTGTTTGGAGCTAGCTGCGGTAGATAAATGAAAGCCATCAATACGACTTTGATGGTAATCTAAAGCTTTAACAAAGGAGAACACAATAGCAGTTTGGACGTGTATGACCATATTCGCTAACGCGTTCGAAATCAAATTCGAAAGGTTCTTCTTCGTCAGAATCAGTAGAAACATTAGAGGTAATTTTGTCTCAAACCATTGTTAATGGCTGTTCTAGACAGAAGGATTAGCAGACAACATCATTTAATCATTTTATTTTAATAAAAAGTATTTAATCAAAAAAATAAATTGATATAATCATCACAAAAGGCGATCATATGTCAGTTCAACATCATAATATAGGGTTAGCACGCCAACGTGAAGAAAAAATATTTACATCAGTTAATGGGAGTTAAGAATGATTAGAGCGGCGACTGTCACTTTTCCATCAAGGTCGGTTAGCTCTAAAAATTGGGAATGCAGGAGTGCATAGACAAACATGTGGCAGGTATCGGGCTGACGATTGGTTGGATAAACTTGATCGATTTAATTAGAGAAGGTAATTAATGATGAAAAAAATTGAGAAAAAATATTATGGCTTATACGTTCTGATTGGTGTTGTCGGATGCCTAGTCTCGCTATTTACAGCACAGGTTGCGGTTTATACGGGTAAGACGATTGATGCAGCAACAAATAAAAGTGGCCAGCAATTAAGTACGGCAATTGGATTGATGATCGGATTTATTGTGCTTTTTTTGCGGGACAAGTCTTGTTCGATTACTTAGTGAATGTTTCTTTGAAGAGGATGCTTCATGAAATCAAGACGAAGGTCTATCATAAATTGACTGATTTAACGATTATGGATTTTTCAAAGCAAGAACAAAACTTTTACCTGAACATGTTAACGCAGGATGTTAACTTATTTCATGACAATTACTTTTTACCTAAATTTACAATTTTGATTGGGATCCAATCTTTTGCGATCAGTGTCATCACGTTATTTAGTTTAAATTGGGAATTAGCAGCTTCTTTTACGGTTGCAGCAGCAATTTACTTGGTGATCTCACCACTTTTTTCACACGTTTTACAGCGTAAAACGGAAGATTATTCGCAACATAATGATAAGTTTTTGAAGGTCATCACTAAATTTCTTGGGGCATTCTCAGTGATTCATTTATTAGGAACCCAGAAGAATTATGAAGTCAAAAATCGAGTTGAAGATGAAAATGTCGAAGTATCGAGACAACAATTCGAATTTACGCGAGATACTTTAGGAGATTATGCCATGGCACTCTCGCTGTTATTTCAAGTTGTCTGTATGGCTGTAGGTGCAATCTTTGTTTTTAACGGCAACTTAACAACGGGTATTTTGCTGGCTTCTGTGCAATTGTTAAATGGTGTCTTTAATCCACTACAAAATATTGCAAACGCCCGCAATTATATTAAAGGCTCCTCTGATTTAGTCGACCGCATGAATCATTATTTGAGTTTGAAAGATAATGAAGCCGCTAAAAATGATTGTCCTGAGATTACTTCTGTTGATTATAATAGCGTTGAGATGACGTTTGATAAACGGCAATTATATCATGGGTTAACCCAAAGTTTTGAGAAAAATAAACGCTACGTCATTGTTGGTGAGTCCAGTTCAGGTAAGAGCACGCTAGTTAAACTGCTCTTAGGATATTTTTCTGATTACGCCGGCACAATCACAATTAATCATAGCTTGTCAGTAAAGGATATCAAGCAATCCAGCCTTTTTCAACATGTCGGCTATGTTGCGCGAGATGATTTTATGATTGATGGGTCTATAGCAGATAATATTCTAGTTGGACGTTCGATCGACTTAACTAAATTCAACTCGTTATTCGCTCTTTTAAAAATTACACCGGAATTTTTGAATCGAACAATCAGTGGTCAAGCAACAACTACGGTATCAACTGGCGAAAAGCAGCGAATCGACATTGCTCGAGCGATGATCAATGAACCCGAAGTGATTATCTTTGATGAACCAACGAGCAACTTAGACCCTGTAAACACTGAGATAATTGACAAGATGATTCTATCAATCAAAAACAAGGTTGTGATCGTGATTTCTCATAATCAAGACAAAGATTATCTTGATAGATTTGATCAAGTTATCCGCATTGGCGATCAAACTGAAAAATCTCAAGCGAGTCAATCACTCAAGGCAAAACTTAGTTAGTGGTAAGTCCTGATAGCATGATCAATCATAATCAGTCACATTTTTAATCGTATTTGTTCCTTCTAGTATTGCGCATAGGCTAATCGTCCAGGAAGGTGAGTCCAATCGAGAAGTATAAGAACTATCTAATCTTCTATTTTCGCAGTTTTAGTCTTTTTTGGCATGCTGCACCACTCAGCAGTTTGTTATTAATCGTCTTGGTACCATTGCAGGCGTTGGCACCAGCGCTATTACTGACCTTTGCACAACGAATTTTGGACGGCCTTCAGGGTCAACAAAATGTTTTACCTATGTTGATCGTATGGACGGTTGCTTTTTTCATTGCGAACGCAGCACTTGACGATGGCGACACAGTTGGGACAGCAATTTGCAAAGGGGATTGATTTATCTGGTGGTGAGTGGCAGAAGCTGGCCATTGCTCGCGCGTTTATGGCAGAGAGTCAGTTACTCATTCTGGATGAACCGACTGCAGCATTGGACCCTTGTAGTGAGTATGAAGTCTATCAACCTTTTATCGAATTAGCTAAAGGGCGGACAGTCTTTCTAATTACCCATCGTTTAGCGGCGGTTCAACTTGCGGATCAGGTTCTGGTTATGCGTAACGGTCGAGTTGTTGCGTTCGGAACTCATGCTGATCTAATGGTGACATGTCCTTATTACGCCGAATTGTATCGCATGCAAGCAGATGGTTATCAACAGACGGATAACTAATGTACCGTAGTCAGCGCAAGTTATTCAGAAGATGCCACAATTAAAAAAGACATCGAGGGTTATCGCGTATCTGTCAATTTGACAGTAACGATTCACCTATCGATGTCTTTTTGTCATGTTTATTTGGTGGGGTTACTCATCACTAGCGCTGTCTTCAATCATAGTTATGCAGTTAGCTTAATGATTTTTTGCCCGTGTATAACTGATAATATTCGCCGTGCTTGGCAATGAGTTGATCATGGTTACCTTGTTCGATGATGTGACCGTGGTCAATGACGAGGATGAGGTCCGAGTTGGCAATGGTGGAGAGGCGATGCGCGATCACAAAGGTCGTGCGTCCCTTCATCAGATTATCCATCCCGGCTTGCACGAGGCGCTCGGTTCTGGTATCGATGCTTGAAGTTGCTTCATCAAGAATCATCAGAGGGGTGTCAGCGATGTTTGCCCGCGCAATCGCGAGTAATTGGCGTTGACCCTGTGACAAGTCTGAGCCGTCACCGTCGATCTTGGTTTCATAACCTTGACTTAAATCGGTGATGAACTCATCCGCGTGTGCTAATTCGGCGGCTTGCTCAACGGCTTCATCTGTGGCAGTCAGTCGACCATAGCGAATGTTCTCGCGAATCGAGGTACTGAACAGATTAGTTGCTTGCAAGACAATCGACATTGAATGACGTAAATCATCTTTGCGGATATTGCGAATATCGATGCCGTCGTAAGTGATCGTGCCCGAATTGATTTCGTAGAAACGGTTCAACATACTACTGATGGTGGTTTTACCGGCCCCCGTCTGACCAACCAAGGCGACTTTTTCACCCGGTTCAACCGTGACGTTGATGTCATGTAAGACCGTCTGACCAGGCAGATAACCGAAGTTGACGTGATCGAATACGATGCGACCTCTCACCGGCACTTGTTTGACTGTGCCATCGTCTTGTGGGACTTGCCAATTCCAGTTGTTGCCCGTACCATCGCTGGCAGGCACAATGGTGACCTGGCCGTCATCGACTTCAACAGGACTATCTTGCAATTGGAAAATCCGTTCCGCACCGGCAAGTGCTAAGACGATTGAGTTCAGCTGTTGCGAGATCTGCGAAATCGGCTGACTGAATGAACGACTTAATTGCAGGAACGCTGCGATTGCCCCGAGGCTCAGAGTGGACCAACCGTTAATTGCGACGATCCCGCCAAAAATTGCGATCAGCACGTACAAGACATTCCCAATGTTACCCATGATTGGGAATAGCATCGTTGCGTAAGCATTCGCTTTGGCAGAATCATATTGATAAACATCGTTGTATTGATCGAAGTCCTTCTTGACTGCAGGCTCATGTGAGAACACTTTGACGACTTTTAACCCGTTCAGCATTTCCTCAACGTAACCATTGACGCGGCCTAATTGCTTCTGCTGTTCCTTGAAGTAGTGACTACTGCGAGTTGTCAGTGCCCGCACGATGCCGATACTCAGTAAGAAGATCACTAAGGTGACCAACGTGAGGATTGGACTGAGAGAAATCATACCGGAAATCACGAACACCAGCATGAAAGTCGAGTTCAAGAACTGAGGAATACTCTGCGAAATCATCTGCATCAGTGTATCAACATCGTTTGTATAACGACTCATGATATCGCCGTAATCATTCTGATCGAAATAAATAATTGGCAGGGACTGCATATGGGTGAACATGTCGTCACGGATCTTCTTTTGCAGGCGTTGCCCCAGGATGGCCATCGTCTGTGTGAAGATCAGTGTACCGATCACGCCAATCAAATAGATACCGCCCATGACCAAGATTGCGCGCAGTAAGGGCGTGAAATCCGGCGTCTGTTGCTTAGTCAGTGGCACGATATAATCATCAATTAATCGTTGCAGAAAGAGGGAACCCTCAACGGCTGCAGCGGCACTGACGATAATTGCGACCACGGATAAAATGAAAGGTGCTTTGTAGGTGCCGATCACGAATTTCAGCAAGCGAATCAAAGTCGTGCTGCGTTTTGTTTTAGTTTTCGAAGTCATTTTTGCATCCATTAGTTCTCGTCACCTGCTTTCTGTTGGTACTCGTAAATCTCACGGTACATTTGATTGCGTTTCACCAAGTCATCATGTGTGCCAATGTCTTGGATCTGACCGTGGTCCATCACGATGATCTGGTCGGCGTCTTGAATAGAAACAATTCGTTGCGAAATGATGATCTTGGTCGTTTCAGGCAAGTCTTCACGCAACCCTTGGCGAATATGTTGTTCGGTATTCGTATCAACGGCGGAAGTCGAGTCATCCAAAATTAAGATCTTCGGATTCTTCAGCAGCGCTCTGGCAATGGTCAAACGTTGTTGTTGACCACCAGAAACATTGTTACCACCTTGCTCGATATAAGTGTCGTAGCCTTGATCAAATTCGTTGATGAAACCATCGGCCTGTGCAATTTTAGCGGCGCGAATGACTTGATCATCAGTGGCTTCGGCGTTACCCCAACGTAAGTTCTCGGCAATCGTACCAGAGAAGAGCACACTATCTTGTAAAACCATTGCGACATTATCGCGCAGGGCCTTCAAATCATAGTGACGCACATTGTGTCCCGCGACGAGAACCTTGCCGTGAGTGGCATCATATAAACGCGGAATCAGCTGAACCAGGGTACTCTTGCTAGAACCTGTTTCACCAATAATACCAATCACTTCACCTGAATTGATCTTCAGATTAATGTGGTTCAAGATTGGATGACTTGAATCGGCGAAGTTATAGTTCACATCTTGAAATTCAATGCTACCGTCCGTGACGTCTTCAATCGGTTGATTAGGGTTCGTGATTGTCGACTGTTCGTTCAAGACTTCAACGATACGATCACCACTTGCTTGCGAAATTGAAAGCTGAGTGAAAATCATCGCCAGAATATTAATACTGAACAGAATCGAGTTAGAGTAAGAATACATGCTGACCAATTGGCCGGTTTGGAAGGTGCCACCAACGATCATCTTTGCCCCAAACCATGACAGCAAGAGCAGTGAAGAGTTGATGACTAATTGCATGGCAGGACCATTCAGAGACATGATCCGTTGAGCTTTCGTGAAGACATCCGCGATACCTTTAGAAGAAGTTTTAAACTTATTAATTTCTTCATTTTCACGGACGTAAGTTTTGACAACGCGAATCCCACGAACATTCTCGCGAACAACGCGGTTCAAATTATCATAGCGTTTGAAAACCTTACGGAATAATGGACGTCCGAAGTGAAGAATGACGACCAAGATCACCGTTAAGATTGGAATAAGAATGGCAAAAATTGATGCCAGTTGACTGCTGACGTTGAAAGCCATGATGATTGAGAAAATCAACATCATTGGCGCACGCACAGCAATTCGAATAATCATTTGATAAGCGTTTTGAACGTTGGTAATATCCGTCGTTAAACGTGTCACCAAACTCGATCCAGAGAATCGATCGATGTTCGCAAATGAAAACTCTTGAATATGATAGAACAAATCATGCCGCAAGTTCGTCGCAAAACCAGCACCGGCATGTGCAGCTGTCCAGCTGGCACCCGCACCACAAATCAGTGAGGCGATTGCCATCAGCAGCAGAAGTAACCCATAGTGGATCGTATAATCAAGATTGCTCTTCATCAAACCTTTATCGATGATATTACCCATGATAAACGGAATGAAAGTCTCAATCGCAACTTCAACGGTCACTAAGACAGGTGCCAGAATCGATAATTTACGATATTGGCGGATGGAACGCATTAACGTTGAAATCAAAGAAAAACCTCCGGTCATAAAAAAATTGCATTACAACAATTTTACTCTTATTTTCAAAAGATGTCTTACCACGTGCTCAAAGAATTTGATGTTTACAAAAAAATATCGGTCGTTTTCTGAAAAGCCCGAAAAATAAAGACCGAATCGAACGCATTAATATAAAAAAAGAACTCAAATTTGAGTTCTTCTCGATATTGACAGATGGTGCTAAATTAGGCATTTTTGATTGCTTCAAGTTGATCTGGTGCGGTGATTTCAATTTGATGGCGATTCTGCGTGAGTAAGTCTTGCTGAACAAACAGTTTGAGCTTACGAGAGATCGTTTCCGGGGTTGTCCCTAAAAAGCTCGCTAGCTCCTTCAACTTCATCGGTAGAATGAACTGATAACTGCCCTTGGTCTTCGCTAAATCCAGCAAGTAAGTAGCTAATCGCTGTTCAACTAAGTCATGGTTCAATAATTGATTTTGCTTTTCCAAGGCATCGATTTTTTCGGCGTTACTCTTCAACAACTTCAGCGCGATGCTCGGATAACTGCCCAATAATTGTTGAAAATTAGTCGTTTCGATCGAACAGTAGGTCGAGTTTTTTAACATCTCAACATAGAGTTCGTCGTTACCGACACCGAAGAGATTCTTCTCGCCCTCGAAGTCGCCGGCGTCCAGAACGCGTAGGAGCTGTTCTTTGCCGTTAGCAGATAATTGATAAGTTTTCGCCGCACCCTGAGCGATAATGACAAGCTGACTCGGCGAATCAGGGCTCAGAATCACCTCGCCCTTCTCGACATGATGATGCTTAACTAAGCTGGAAACCTTGATCAATTCATCGTGGTTCAATTGTTGAAAAATGGGGACGATTTCTGCACAAACATGTTCTGTCATGATGATTTCACCTCATTGGAGTTAGGAAATAGGCGTCAAAAGCGGGCAATTAAAAAATAACGATTAAATCATCGAGTCATTGGCGTTGTCGGGACAACCGCATCACCAATCAAGATGAAACGATCGGGTTTCGTAAAATCGGTCGCGCAGGGATGTGCCATTAGCGGGCAACACTCGTCTTTGCGACATTATAACCCATACTAGTGACGACTTTTTCGAGTTCCGCGTCACTCGTTGACTTTAAATTAAACTGAATGACTAATTTGTTGGTTTTGAAATAAGCAGCGACCTCACCCACACCGGGTTGTTGCTCAAGTGCATCCTGAATCTGCTCGAAGCAACTTTGACAAGCTAAAGGTTCGAGTGTAATGGTTAACTGTTCCATAATCAGACTCCCTTTCAATCACTTATTCTAGTCTACTTCAAGGCGGATGAGAAATAATTGACCTGCGTCAAGAAAAATGGTTTTTCAGGAAGGAATCGTCAGCTAAATCGAAATTTGAGATAAAAAAAGGTGTGGCTCTTACCACGTACAATACCCCTTAGGGTTTACACTTTAAATAATAAAAGTGTGAATCCTAGGGG
>NZ_AZFX01000020.1 GCF_001435835.1 Lapidilactobacillus concavus DSM 17758 | reverse complement strand
GTCATTTAATCATGCAAATAAGAGTTACTCATTTACACAAAATTCTTGACACTCTCAATAGATTGAATGCAAGTGAATGTGGGATATAATTAAACTAATGAATCTTAGATATATTGTGAAGATGAGGTAATCGGGTGACAAGACCAGAGAATTATCAAGATGAAGCATATGCAATCATTAAAAAAATGATTATCACTTTAGCTATACGTCCCGGTGAACGGGTTACAATTAAGTCTCTTCAAGCAAAATTGTCTATTGGTGCTACTCCCATACGGGAAGCAATTATTCGCTTAAGACGAGAAGGACTGTTTCGTGTTATTCCTCAAAGCGGGACTTATGTTTCTAAAATCAATCTTAATGAAGTTTATCAAGCACGATATGTTCGAGAAAATCTCGAAGTATTAGTGTTTAAAGAAGCACTCAATAAGGTTACGGATGCGCAACTCAACCAACTACATCAAAATATTCAACTGCAACGAGTTTATCTACAAACAAAAGATTATGATCAATTTTTCGATTTAGATGAACAATTTCATAAGCTGTTTTATATGATCGCAGGTAAATCTTTCGTTTGGGATTGGCTTCAATTATTAAACGCACAATTCAATCGTTTCCGCTATTTACGCTTAGAGATAAGTGGATTGAATTGGAATGAAATATATAATCAACACCAAGCAATCAGTTCGGCTTTCGAATCTGGTGATGAGATTGGTTTAACATCTGATGTTAAAGAACATCTTCATCTCGTTGATGAAGATGTGGATATAGTCCTTAAAAAAGTTCCAGGGTATTTTGAATGAATTTCCAGTGCAAGGGGATGGTTCTTACTAAGTGCTTTTAAGTGTTATGAAGAAAATAGTTGTTTGAGATTCAAGTTCATTATTAATATGAATGAAATCCATATTAGATAGAATCGTTGATTGGCACTTATTCTTTTAACCGAAAACAAGTATTTCGGCTTTTTGATCGGGTTTGAGTTGAGCTTGGTGAAAGACCATGCTTATTTATTGGGATAGTGTTTATTTAGTTGTTTTGTAAAGTTAACTTACCTATAATGACTATAACTAATGTTTTTGATATTATTTAAGTAGATAGGTGAATAATTATGGAAACGAGTAAAAGCCTTGTTCGTGAGTTGAATAGAAAGAGAGTGCTCGAGCAAGTCTTTAGTTATGGACCAATCTCGCGAAGTCAGGTATCCAAAAATTTAAAGCTTAATAAAGTTACTGTTTCTGAAATTGTTTCGGAGATGTTAGAAAATCATTTACTAGTTGAATTGGGGCAAGGCGATAGTTCTTCTCGTGGTGGACGGAAACCCACAATGCTTAAATTGAATGCTGATTATGGTTATGTCTTAAGTTTTGATCTTGGATTTAATTATATTGATGTGATGATGAATCAGATCGATGGATTGATTCTAAAATTTGAACACCATCGTGTTGGCGAAATTAATATTGATGAACGTATTACGTTTATTGTCAATAAGGCTCATGAAATCAAGCCTGAAGGCGGCAGATTGCTTGGTGTGTCAGTCGCAATTCACGGGATTATCGATAATAACAAAGCTCTTTATACACCTTATATTGATTTTCAAGACCGTGACCTTGCAAAAGTTTTAAGCCAAAAATTATTCGTTCCCGTGCGATTACAAAACGAGGCAAATCTTTCAGTTATCTATCAGCGTGATTTCGTTAGTAGAGAACAGATCGATAATCTTGTTTGTATCAGCATCCATAAGGGTATCGGTGCGGGGATTATCATTAATAATCGTTTGTTTACCGGTGTTCGTGGCGAGGCAGGCGAAATTGGGCATGCAGTTGTTTATGAGTCACGTCCTAACTTTGAACACAAGTTTGAATCAATTGAATCTTATTGTTCAGAGGATTCAATACTAAAGAAGATTAAAGAGCAAACTGATTTATCTGAACTAACGAGAGATGATATTCAACAATTATATTACGATGGAAACGAAATTGTAGGCGACATTCTTGATGAGTTCTGTTACTATACTGCTCACATTGTTTACAATACGATTGTTACACTTGATCCAGCTAAAGTAGTTATTAATTCAAATCTAATCGCGGATATTCCAGAATTGATGGATATTATCCGATCTGATATTCCTTACCTAACTAAAGATAAGACACCGATTGAACTTCTTGCAAATTCCCGGTATGCAACATTACTTGGGGGTGTATCTTTAATTATTAGCCATGTCATTAATGTAACACCAGGTGAGCTTAACTTTTCGCGCGCTTTAGCAGAGTCAACTTTAAAATAAACGATTAAATAATTGAAACCCGCTGAATATGAGGGCTCCATAATTGTTAGTTCTATGACTAATGATTATGAGGCACTTTTATGAAGGCGATTTTTTATGTATTCGAATTAGTTTTACAATTTAATTTAAAAACTGAAATAAAACTGACTAACATTAGTGGTGAATCATAATTCGACGGAATTATGATTCACCACT
>NZ_AZFX01000088.1:3017-5024 GCF_001435835.1 Lapidilactobacillus concavus DSM 17758 | reverse complement strand
CCTGCAGTTGTTTTCTAAAAACTTCTTTTAAATCACCATGAGATAGTAGTACATTTACCAATTCTTTGTTAAACTGATTCATAGGAGAAGACCTCCGTTGATTTGGTTTAGAAGCTTATAATCATACGGGGAAGGTCTTCCCTTTTTCAATACTCATTTGCACAAAATATTTTACACTCTCTCCTTGCGCTATCAAAACCTTTTCAAAACACATTAAGTGATATATTAATAATAAATAGAATTAATAACAGGAGATCATTATGTTTTTAGCTATTAAAGAGATGCTACATGAAAAATTGCGTTATAGCCTAATAGTGGCACTTATATTTTTAGTAAGTTATCTTTTGATTATTCTTACTGGTTTAGCCACTGGTTTAGCTAACCTAAACAAAGCGGCAATTAACGAGTGGGATGCTTCAAGTATTGTCTTAAATAGTGATTCTGAAGGACGTTTACAACAATCTTTTCTTTCACAGGATGAGGTTGCTAGTTTACCCAATAATGGAACCAGAATTTCACAGTATAGTACACTTGTAAAATCAGAAAATGGATTAAAAGAGAATGCTCAATTAGTAGCTCTTGATTCCAAATCGTTCATATTTAAAAAATTGAAAATAACAAGTGGTAGTAAAAATATCCGAAACAATGCCGGCGTCGTATCGGATAAATTCAAAAGTGATGGATTCAAAATCGGTGACTACTTGTTAGTTGCTAATTCATCATTGAGAATTAAAATTACAGGTTTTACACCCAGGGCCACTTTAAGTGCTCTTCCCGTGGTTTATATTTCACCAGACACTATTCAATCACTGAATAAAGGTGTAACAAATGCTGTGGTATTCAAGAATACGTTAAATAATTCAAAAATACCAAAAGGGACTAATCAGTTGAGCATTGGCTCATTTATTAATAAATTACCTGGATATAGTGCACAACAACTCACATTCAACTTCATGATTGGTTTTTTGTATATTATTATTCTAATTGTTATTTCAATTTTCTTGTATATTCTGACCGTTCAAAAATTACCCAACTTAGGTGTCTTGAAGGCGCAAGGAGTCTCAACGCAATATCTTGTTTTAAGTACGTTATTTCAATCATTTATTATGTCGGTTATTGGCGTTATTATAGCCATTATATTAGGTGAAATAACAGCTATTACGTTACCCAGCGAGGTACCCATTGTCATCGATAAAAGTAATATTATTGTAACTGGAATCGGTATTATTATTATGTCCTTGTTGGGTGCATTGATACCAATTCGCCAAATTGCCAAAGTTGATCCTTACAAAATTATTGGAGGTTAATTGCATGTCAAATCTAATTTTCGACTCAGTCACAAAAATTTTTGGTGAAGGGAGTAGTAAGTACGTAGCACTAGAAAATATTAATTTCGAAGCAGAAAGTGGTCAGCTTATTTTAGTTATAGGGCCATCAGGATCAGGAAAAACTACATTTTTGACTATAGCAGGCGGACTACAGACACCAACTAATGGTGACGTAAAAATAAATGACAGTACAATTAACAGTTTGTCCAAAAAACAACAAACAAAATTAAGATTGGAAAAAATAGGATTTGTTTTACAATCTTATAACTTAGTCCCATTTTTAACGGTCGAAGAACAGTTTAAATTCGTAGATAAACTAAAAAACCAAAATTTGACTGAACAAAAAATGCATGAGCTTCTTTCTGATTTAGGACTTTTAGAACTGCTAAAAAAATATCCTAATCAACTTTCTGGTGGACAAAAGCAGCGTGTGGCAATTGCTAGAGCATTATACACTGATCCTGACTATATTTTAGCAGATGAACCCACAGCCGCATTAGATACAGATAGATCCATGAAAGTAATCGAGCTACTCAGAGATTTAGCGCACAAAAGAAATAAAATTATTATTGTAGTTACTCATGACTTAAGGTTAAAAGATATGGCAGACAAAGTTTATCAGATAATTGACGGTAAAATGACAATCCTGGAGAAGTAATTTAATTTATGACTAAAAATC
>NZ_AZFX01000088.1:0-2871 GCF_001435835.1 Lapidilactobacillus concavus DSM 17758 | reverse complement strand
ATTTTAAGCAGATCTTTGATTAATTTGGGATAGGTCTGATGCCAGTTGTTGGCGAAAATCGCAATTTCGAGGTGGTGACGAAAAACTTCGTCCAAATCTTGCTTTTGGGCTAGTGCAGCGATAATTTCTGTGGTTACTAAATATCATAAGGGAAGGCATCCCCTATTTCTATACAATTCAGAAATCTTTTATGCATTTACACAAGATATTTTACGCTCTCCTTAAAATACTCGACTGGCAAACACCGTATCAGGTTATGCTGACAAATTTGTCCAAAAATTCGGATTAAATTTGCAATCTACCGAATAGCTATGTTATACTATTTTTAATTAAAGAAATCGTTTGAGTATCGAGAGTTCGGTTAGTGGCTACACACAATGACCCGACAGCAACGTACAAGGGAAGTCTTGCAACGTGCTTCAATGTAGATTGATATTCTCCTAAGTAAGGAACCGCTTAGTGTGAATATTAAGCGGTTTTTTTAGTGAAAAAATATTTAGGAGAATTACTATGGAATTAGACAATTCAATACAGCAATGATAACAAAAGATTTAGTACAAAAAATGATTACTTCTATGGGTGGACAATCGAAAAGTAGTATTTCAAACATTGATTCAAAAACATTAACTGTTTTAGAACAACTTTATCGTGAGTTAAATTTTAGACCGTGCTCTTGGGCTACTTCTTTACTCCATGCAAATAGGAAAAATGATTTAATTGATGAATTAATAAGGTTGTTAGGTTATCAATCAGTGATGAGCTTTTGTAATTAAATAAAAAATAGTGCTCCTATGTCAATAAATGGCACATCTTTTTCTAAACACTCGTTCTAATTGAGAGCGTAAAATATCTTGTGTAAATGCATAAAAGATTTCTGAATTGTATAGAAATAGGGAATGCCTCCTGGTAGAAGATATGGAGAGAAGTAATTTAATGTTTAATGATGATTATAATGGTGATGGTCGTGTCGATAGCCAAGATATCAATGATGAATTTGCAGACGAATACATGGATGATTATAACGATTATCTCCATCAACTAGAAGAGCAAGAAGCAGATCATGAGCTCAATCGGATTCATCAGGAGTGTGATAATGAATCTCATGATTCATTAGACGTTGAGGATGATTTGGCAGATGATTATGTTGATTTGACGGTTGAAGAAGAACGCAATCTTGATAATGAAGCTTATTATCGTGATCAAAACGGCCTCGTTTATGTTCAAGAAGCTTTGCGTGATTATGATGGGATGTCGCCAGAACATCAAGAAATTGCGATTAATCAATATAACTATAATCGTGATCATCATCTTGACTATCTTAACAGCGCTGATTACGTTTATGATCCTGAGTACCCATTTAAAGATACGCCTAATCCGTTCTCGGATTATTATGATATGGATCCTAAAACCGGGGAATTTACACCTAAACCTAAACCCATGCCTAAAACAGCATCAAAGGAAAAGCAGCATGGTTCTATCAACCATATGTTAGGTCAACTGCCTATATTCAATATTGCTGCTGGTGGTATCAATGATCGGGCAAAACAACGTAAATTTGTTCGTAAACCTAGGTCATTAGAATCTTTTGAAATCCCGACAAAACGAACAGTAGAATTGAATCAACAAGATAGCAATTCAAAGTATGATGTTGTCGATCAAGGCGGTAATGTCTACTGGTATGTCACAAGAAGCAGTCTCTGGCTGCGGACTTTTGCAAATCCGTTATTTAATATAGTGCTTATTGGTATTGTAGGTGTATTTTTATATTATGCAGCCGCTGTTGATGATGATTCGGGGTTGAGTTTATCATTAGCATTGATTATTGTGGTGATTATGATTGGGTATCATTATAATACGGTAAAGCGATATGCCCTTGAACAAGGATCTTATCGAGCTACCGTGAAGCGAGGGATCTTCAGTTATTTATTATCAACTGACAGAGACTTATAAAAGGTTAGAAAAAACTGAGGTATTAGTAGAACTTACGTAAGGAGAAAATCCTTCTGAAGTAAATGTTTTATAATACAAGATATTGTTTATTCTGATTCAAAGTTGAAATATTATAAATTAAGAAAATAATTTGGTTCAGTTATTAAAAGGGGGAAAAATAATGCCAACGCATACAACGGCTGAAGTTGTTAATATAAGAGGAAAAAAAATGGTTGAAATGTTTGTAACTGCTATGTATTGGGGATCGGAAACTAAAGTTGTCCCATATGATGAAGCAAAAGCAGCTTATTATAATCACGAAGGCTTATATGGTTGGAACGCTATAACAACTAGAAATATTTTGCGTTCATTATTCAGAGACAGTCAATAAATAGCCTAAATACATTAGCACTACTACTATCAGAATAATTAATAAGCTGATAGTTCGAGAGCGTAAAATATCTTGTGTAAACGCATAAAAGATTTCTGAATTGTATAGAAATAGGGAATGCCTTCCCTTATGATATTTAGTAACCACAGAAAACATCACAGGAGGCATTCCCCATGAATGAACTTACCACAGAAATTATCGCTGCACTAGCCCAAAAGCAAGATTTGGACGAAGTTTTTCGTCACCACCTCGAATGAACTGAACCCCCGATGTTGGACCAAATCCAATATCGAGGGTTTTCATATGTCTAAGTTCTTCGATTGGGATCGGTCAACTTGCACGCAAATACGGTATCAAGTCAGATGCGTCCATTCTTAAATGGGTTAATCAATATCAAGTATTCGGCGAAGAAGGACTCGAAGTTAGAAGACCAACATTTATTTATGATGGTTCATTCAAGGCAAATGGTTGAAAAAAGCAAAGTCATTGGAGCTCGGTACTGTGCCCTGTCAAGTTTACACATTAAATAATAAAAATTAGTTGGCTTTGCC